>NZ_JBVHLD010000001.1:465790-682302 GCF_055559175.1 Streptomyces sp. NPDC024632 | reverse complement strand
GACCTCCCCCCTCCCTCTGTCCCATACCAGCTTACCCTCCTCTTTCTCCCATCCCGCGTGCGATCGCTTCCACCTGTGCACCGGGGCCGTGTCCCCCCCCCCCCCCCCCCCCCCCCCCCCCCACCCCTGTGACGATCCGTCAGGTCACCCCGCGCAGAGGGTCAGATTGACGGTGTCGCCCTTGTGGACGACGGTCGGGGCGTGCGGGGAGACGGCGATGACGGTGCCCGGCTTGCAGCCGGGGGAGGCCGTCTTGATGACCCGGCCGATCTTGAGCTGGGCCTTGTCCACCAGGACGGGCCTGGCCAAGTCGAGCGTGAAGCCCGCCAGTTGGATGGGGATCTCGCCGTACTGCACGGTGGTGCGGTTCTTGTCGGTCGTGGCGGACGTGTGGGCGGCGGGCCGCGAGTCGTGCGAGCCGCCGGTGGTGCCGATGGCCAGGGCGGTGCCGGTGCCGGCCACGACGAGGGCGGTGGCGATACCGGCGATGGCCGTGGCCCGCTTGCGACGGGCCCCGCGCGCGATGGCCGCGGTGTCGAAGTGCGGCGCCTCGGCGCCGTTGACGAAGTCGTTCATGGAGTTCACCAGTTCCTGCTCGAAGGGTGTGTAACCCGTGCAGCCGGAAGGCCGCGAACCGTATGACGTCATCGTGTTCCTTCCGTGGGCTGCGGCGGCGAAGGGGCGGAGGGCGCGGGGAACCGGCCTCTGAGCTTGTCGATTCCGCGAGTGAGCTGGGACCGTACGGTGCTCAGCGAGATCCCCAGATCGGCTGCGATCTGGGCGTCCGACAGGTCGTGGAAATACCGCAGCACCACGACCGTCCGCATGCGCATCGGCAGACCCTGAAGAGCGCGGACCAACTGGTCCCGGGTGTCCACCTGTCCGTACTGGTCCCCCGGAGCGGCCCTGTCGACGCCGTCCTGATACGGGACCGTACGGCGGAATCTGCGCCATCTGTCGTTGGCCAGATTCACCATGATCCGCCGTACGTACGCGTCCGGGGAGTCCTTGGCGGCGATGGTGCGCCACTTGCGGCACGCCCGTTCCAGAGTCTCCTGGACCAGGTCCTCCGCCGTCTGCCGGTCTCCCGTCAAGACGAGCGCGCCGTGGAACAGTACGGCCGACCGGGCGACGACGAAGGCGTGGAAGTCGTTCTCCACCGGCTCGGGTCCGCTCAGTTCCGTACGCGGTATCCGCTCGGTTGCCAGTTCCAGATCCACACGCTCCTCCCTTCCTGTCACCCCTCCTTGACGTGGAAGCGGCCCCGTCTGCTGCACGGCCCCGGTGTGACCTGGACCACAGACGTGTGGGTCCTACGCGGCGGGGGTGTCGGCGTCGAGGGTGTTGGTGTGGCGTTCGGTGAGGGGGCCGACGCGGAGGTCCTCGCGCATGAGTTTGCGCATGTCGGCGGCGGCTTTGCCGCGTGCTTCCCAGCGGGCGCGGTCTTCGGTGCTGCCGAGGGCGGTGCCGGCGGCGTAGCCGTCGCAGATGCGGCGCAGGCAGTGGAAGACGTTGTTGGAGGCTTTGACGACGGGTTCGGGTGCGATGAGCCACATGCGTTCCGAGGCGGTGGCGATGCCTGATTCCCGGAAGGCTTCGCGCAGCGCGAACGCCCGTGCGTCGTCGGAGGGGTGGTCCCGTCCGGCCAGGGCCCGCAGGGTCTCGCCGAGCACTTTCACGGTGCTGGTGTACTGCGTGTAGATGTCCAGCCGCAGCCGGAGGGCTTCTCTGTCGTCCTCGCGCTTCCAGCGGTTCCGGTCGGCTATGAGGGTGGCGACGATGCCGATCGCGGCGCCGGCCAGGGTGGAGAGCAGTGGCAACCAGTCCATGCGGGCCACCTTGGGCCATCGCGTGACGGCGGCGCCAGGGGACGCCGGGACCGGACCCGTTGGCCGTCGGTTTCCCGCCGCCCGTCCGTATCGCGCCTGCCGTGCAGGGAGTTGACGGCCCGTCACCCCATTGCGGCCGCCGCCGTGTGGAAGGCGTGGCGGACAGCGGTGATGCCGTCGGCGGTGCGGGAGGGGTGGACGCGGTTGGTGAGGAGGACGGCGTAGCGGGCGGTGGCGGGGTCGATCCAGAGGCTGGTGCCGGTGAAGCCGGTGTGGCCGAAGGAGTCGGGGCCGGGGGAGGGGCCTACGGGGGAGCCGACCGGGTCCTGGCCCTGCCAGGCGAGGCCGCGGCGCAGGGCGAGGTGGTCGGTGTGGGGGGCCGTCATCTCGGCGAAGGTCTCGGGGCGCAGCAGTTCGCGCGCGCCGCCCGCGAGCGACCGGCCGAGCCGTTCCACGTCCGCGAGAGGGGCGAACAGCCCGGCGTGGCCGCCGACTCCGCCCATGACCACGGCGTTCTCGTCGTGCACCTCGCCCGCCACCACGCGTCCGCGCCAGGGGCAGTCCTCGGTGGCGACGGCCCGCGCGCGGCCCGCCTCGTCCGGGTTGAAGCCGGTGTCCTTCAACCCGAGCGGCGCGCAGACCAGTTGGTCCACGAGTGCGTCCAGCGGTTCGCCCGCCGCGCTCTCGGCGATGAGGCCGAGCAGGATGAAGCCCTGGGAGGAGTACTCGACCCGGGTGTCGGGCGCCGAGCGCGGCGGCAGGAGGCGCAGCGCCTCCAACAGGCCCTCGCGCGTGGGGTGTTCGCGGTAGAGCTGGACCTGGCCCGGCAACCCCGAGGTGTGCGTGAGCAGTTGCCGTACGGTGAGGTCCGCCTTGTCGCCGCCCCGGTAGGCCGGAAGATACCGTCCGACGGTGCCCGCGAGGTCCAGCGCCCCGCGGTCGACCAGGGCCATCACGGCGAGGCCGACGACGGGTTTCGTCACCGACGCCAGGTCCCACAATTCGTTGCCGGTGAGCGCGGGTCCGTCCCAGGCGCGGGTGCCGGTCCAGCCGCGGTCCAGCGGACCCGCCGCCGTACCGACGGACCAGGCGGCGCCCGAGTACGCGCGGCGCGTACGCCCGGCGGCGACGATCTCCCCGAGCGCGCTCCCGACGCCAGCCCCGAGCGCGCTCCCGACCCCAGCCCCGCTCCCGACTCCGGCGTCAGCCCCGCCCCCGAACTCGTCCCCGACCCCGCTCACGCCAGCTCACCCGCCTCGGTGTCCACCACAAGAAACGGCGTCGCGGGCACGCTGCCCAAGATGCCTCCCGCCGCGCCGACCGGGCCCCTGCCCGACACACCGCCCGAGCCGCCCACGCGACCCGGGCCGCCCACGCGCCCCGAGCCGCCCACACCGCCCAGCCCCCCCGACACCGTCCGCGCCGCCGCCCGCACCATCGGACCGAACATCTCCGCACTCCGCTCGTCCAGCGTGAAGGTCAGCCCGCGCACGCCGATCGCGCCCACCACCCGCCCCTCACCGTCGAGGACCGGCGCGGCCACCGACCGTACGTCCGGCTCGTCGTACTCGTCGTCCACGGCGTAACCGGTGCTCGCCGCGTCCCGCAGCAGCGCGCGCAGCTCCGCGGCCTCGGTGAGGGTGCGCGGGGTGCGCGCGGCCAGCGGCCCGGCGTCCAGCAGCGCCGCCGTCTCGTGCGGCGGCAGCGCGGAGAGCATCGCGAGCCCCACCCCGCTGCTGTGCAGCGGGACCCGGCCGCCCGGCCGCCCGCTCATCCGGTACTCGCTGGCGGGCGCGGACTCCGCCAGCAGGACGGCCTCGTCGCCGTGGCGTACGGCGTACTGCGCGAGCAGTCCGGTGCGCCGCCGCAGGTCGGCCAGGACCGGGCGGGCGAGCGCGAGGTCGCGGCTGTCGTGCAGCGCGGCGGCGGCGAGCCCGAGCAGCCGGGGTCCGGCGCGGTAGCTGCCGCCCTCGGCGGGCTGGGCGAAGCCGTACTCGGCCAGCGTTCTCAGATGGCGGTGGACGGTCGGTTTGGTCAGTCCTGTGCGTCGTGCGAGATCGCCCAACCGGTGCGGGCCACCGGTCTGTACGAGCGCTTCGAGCACCTCCATCGCCTTGTCGACGGGACCCTTCGCGGGCTCTTGCTCGCTGGCTCGGGTGTTGACCGCTTTCGACATGTCGCTTAGCTTAACCCAACCGCATTCCATCTGCCGGAACGGATGTGTTGTTCAATGGAACGAATACGTCAAGGGCGGGCCGTGGACCGCAGCCGTCCGCGCCGCCGCGACGTCCTGCGCCTCGGCGGCCTGCTCGTGCCGGCCATCGCCGCGCCCGGGCTGCTGACGGGATGCGGCGCCAACCCGGCGAGCGGCGCGGGCAACGTCCTGCGGGTCTCGCAGCCGGGGGACCCGGTGACCATGGACCCGCAGAAGCAGGGCGACATGGTCTCGATGAACGCCCTGATCAACATGTTCGACACCCTCACCACCCGCGGGCAGGACAACACCCTCCACCCGCGGCTCGCGCTGACGTGGACGGCGCGCGACGAGCGCACCTGGCGGTTCACGCTCCGCCCCGGCGTGACGTTCCACAACGGCGAGGTGTGCGACGCGGCGGCGGTCAAGTTCTCCATCGAGCGGCTGCTCGACCCCAAGACCAAGTCACCGATCGTCGAACTGCGGTACGTGAAGAGCGTCTCGGTGGTCGACCCGCTCACCGTCGACGTCCACACCACGCTGCACGACCCGATCCTGCCCGACAAACTCTCCCTGTTCGGCGGCGTCGTCGTGCCGCCGCGCTACCTCGCGGAGGTCGGCGACCGGGGCTTCGCGGCCCACCCCGTCGGCACCGGGCCCTTCACGTTCGTCAGTTGGCAGCGCGACCACGAACTGCGCATGCGGGCCTACCCGAAGCACTGGTCAGGCCGCCCGCACGTGGACGAACTGGTCTTCCGCCCGGCGCCCAACGCCTCGTCCTCGCTCGCCGCCCTCCAGAGCGGCGGCGTCGACCTCGTCGCCGGACTCACCCCCGACGCCGCGCAGCAGCTCGACGGCTACCCCGGCGTCACCCTGGACGCCTACACCGGCATCCGCACCTCGTACCTGTCCCTGAACACCCTGGAGAAGGGGCCGCTCAGCGACCGGCGGGTGCGCCAGGCCCTCAACCACGCCATCGACGTACCCCTGTTGATCAAGGCGGTGCTCGGCGGCAAGGCGCGCGAGGTGCCCGCGATGATCCCGCACGGCGCCTTCGGCTTCGACCCCTCGGTCAAGCCGTTCACCCGCTCGGTGGAGACCGCCCGCGCGCTGCTCGCCGACGCCGGATACCCGCACGGCTTCAGCACCACGCTCACCGCCTCCAACAACGACTCCAACGTCGCCGAGGCGCTGTCCGGACTCCTCTCCAAGGCCGGTGTACGCGCCAAGGTCAGCCTTCTCGACCCCGGCACGTACGCCAGCCGGCTCACCTCCACCAACCACTCGGCGCTCGGCCCGATGTACCTGGCCGCCAGCACCATCTGGACGCTGGACGGCGAGAGCATGATCCAGTCGAACGTCCGCAGCGACCGCAGGCAGAGCCGCTGGCACTCGAAGGAGGCGGACCGCCTCGTCGACATCGAGGAACTCTCCGTCGATCCCGCCAAGCGCACCCAGGCGTTCGCCGACCTGCAACGGCTGATGCAGCAAGAAGCGCCGTTCGTCTTCCTCTACCAGCTCGACAACATCTACGCCCGCAACCGACGGCCGCGTTGGAAGCCGGGCCCCGCAGGCGTCCTCGACATGTCGAGCGCGGAGGTCTCCCGATGACCGACATCTCCCTCCAGCGGCGGCCGTCCGCCGCCGACGGCGAGCCGCGGGAACGCACCCGCGACCGCGCGGGACTGCGGCTGCTGCGCACCGTCCTGCTCAGGCTCGGCACCGCGCTGCTGGTCCTGCTCTGCACGGCGACCGTCTCGTTCTTCCTCGTCCGGCTCTCCGGCGACCCCGTCAAGCTGCTGCTGCCGCCCGACGCGACGGCCCAGCAAGAAGCCGTGCTGCGCGGGTCGTTGGGCCTGGACCGGCCGCTGTTCACCCAGTACCTCGACTTCCTGTGGGGGCTGCCGCGCCTGGACTTCGGCAACTCCCTCTTCTACAACGAGCCGGTACGCACCGTGCTCGCCGACCGGCTGCCCGCCACGCTCCAACTGGCCGCCGCCGCACTGGTGGTGACGCTCGTCGTCGCGGTCCCCGCGGGCATCTTCGCGGCGATGCGCCGCGGCCGGGCCTCCGACCGCACCGTGATGACCGGCGTGCTGCTCGGCCAGTCGACCCCGCCGTTCTGGGTCGGCATCCTGCTGATCCTGGTCTTCGCCGTCGGACTGCACGCGCTGCCCGCCTCCGGCTACGGCACGTTCGCCAACCTCGTGCTGCCCGCGGTCACCCTCGCCGTGTACTCCGTCGCCGTCGTCGCGCGGCTGCTGCGCTCCTCGCTGATCGACGTCCTGTCCTCCGACCACATCCGCACCGCCCGCGCCAAGGGCTTCGGCCCGGTCAAGGTCGTGCTCACCCACGGCCTGCGCAACGCGTCGCTGCCGGTGGTGACCGTGGTCGGCCTGGAGGTCGGCAGCCTGCTGGGCGGCGCGATCCTCACCGAACAGGTCTTCTCCTGGCCCGGCGTCGGACAGCTGACGATCGAGGCCATCTCGCACCGCGACTTCCCGCTCGTCCAGGCCACCGTGCTGTTCTTCGCCGCCACCTTCGTCGTGGTGAACCTGCTCGTCGACCTCTCCTACAGCTTCCTCGACCCGAGGGTGAGGACGTCCCGATGACCGTCACATCACCGGCCGTCGCCGCACCGGCGACGACGGCGGGGCCCGGCCCGCGCGCCGCCGCCCTGCGGACCCTGCTGCGCAACAAGCTCGCCGTCGTCGCGCTCGCCGTACTCACGGTCATGCTGGTCTTCGCGGTCTTCGCACCGCTGATCGCCCCGCACGACCCCAACGCCCAGGACCTGCTGCTCCGGCTGAAGCCGCCCGCCTGGCAGTCCGGGGGCAGCGGCGCCCATCTGCTCGGCACCGACCAGCTCGGCCGCGACATGCTCTCCCGCGTCATCTACGGCACCCGGATCTCGCTGCTGGTCGGCGCGGGCGCGGCGCTGCTCGCCGGAGTGATCGGCACCGCCGTCGGACTCGCCTCCGGCTACTTCGGCGGCTGGCTCGACCGGGTGCTCATGCGGCTCGCCGACGTCCAACTGGCCTTCCCCTCCATCCTGCTGGCCCTGGCCGTCGTCGGTTTCCTCGGCTCCGGGCTCTGGTACGTGATCCTCGTGCTCGGCTTCACCGGCTGGGTCTCGTACGCCCGCGTCGTGCGCTCCGAGGTGATGTCGCTGCGCTCGCGCGACTTCATCACCGAGGCCCGCGCGATCGGTGTCACCGACGGCGCGATCATGCGCCGCCACCTGCTGCCCAACGTGATGGCGCCGCTGGCCACCATCGGCACGCTGCACATCGCGGCGGCCATCGTCGCCGAGGCGTCGCTGAGCTATCTCGGACTCGGCGTGCCCAAGGAGACCGTCACCTGGGGCTCGATGCTCGCCGACGGCCAGCTCTACCTCGGCACCTCCTGGTGGGTCGCGGTGTTCCCGGGCATCGCCCTGATGGTCACCTCGCTCGCCGTCAACATCACCGGCGACGCCCTGCGCGACGTCGCGGACCCGAAGGCGTACCGCCGATGACAACCGACCGCACGAGGCCGAGCGACCGCACGAGGCCGAGCGACCCTACGAGGCCGAGCGACCGTACGACACGGGCCGGGGCCGCACCCGCCCGCCCCGAACCCGTACTCGACATCACCGATCTGAGCGTCGACTTCAGGCTCGACAGCTCCACCGTGCACGCCGTCCAGGGCGTCAGCCTCCAGGTCGGCGCGGGCGAAACCCTCGCCGTGGTGGGGGAGTCGGGCAGCGGCAAGACGGCCACCGCGCTGTCGGTACTCCGCCTCAACCCCGAGCCGCCGTGCGTGTACGCGGGCGGTGAGATCCGCTTCGGGGGACGCGACCTGCTCGCCGTGAGCGAGAAGGAACTCCGCGCGGTCCGCGGCCACGACATCGCCATGATCTTCCAGGACCCGATGACCAGCCTCGACCCGCTCCAGCGGGTCGGCGCCCAGGTCGCCGAAGTGCTCAGGCACCACAGGGGCGTCTCCCGCGCCGAGGCCAAGGAGGCGGCCGTCGCCGCGCTGGACGAGGTCGGCATCCCCGACCCCGAGCGGCGCTACCGGCAGTATCCGCACGAGATGTCCGGCGGCCTGCGCCAGCGCGTGATGATCGCGACGGCGCTGGTCGGACGGCCGCGCGTGCTCATCGCCGACGAGCCGACCACCGCGCTCGACGTGACCGTGCAGCGGCAGATCCTCGACCTGCTCGTCGCACTCCAGGAACAGCACGGCATGGCCGTCGTGCTGATCACCCACGACCTCGGAGTCGTCGCGGAGACGGCCGACCGGGTCGTGGTCATGAACGCGGGCCGGGTCGTGGAGAGCGGGGACGTCATGGACGTCTTCGACCACCCCGCCGAGGACTACACACGGCGGCTGCTGGACGCCACCCCACGATTGGAGTCGGCATGACGCTGCTCGAACTCGACGGACTGCGCAAGGAGTTCGGCGGCAGGCCGGTCCATGTGGCGGTCGACGACGTCTCCTTGACCGTGACCGAGGGCGAAACCCTCGCCCTGGTGGGCGAGTCGGGCTGCGGCAAGACCACCCTGACCCGGCTGCTGCTCCGGCTGATGGAGCCGACCGCCGGAAGCGTCCGGTTCGACGGCCAGGATCTCGCCGCCCTCTCCCCGGCCCAACTGCGGTCCGTACGGCGCCAGATGCAGGTCGTCCTCCAGGACCCGTACTCCAGCATGAACCCGCGCATGCGGATCTCCGACATCGTCGCCGAGCCGCTGATCACCCACGATCCGGACGCCCGCGGCAGACGCGGCCGGGCACGTACCCGCGAACGCGTGGGCGAGCTGCTGGAGTCGGTGGGCCTGCCCGCGACGATCCAGGACCGCTACCCGCACGAGTTCTCCGGCGGTCAGCGCCAGCGCGTGTCGATCGCCCGCGCGCTCGCCCTCGAACCGAGGCTCGTGGTGCTCGACGAACCCACCAGCGCGCTCGACGTCTCCGTGCAGGCGCAGGTGCTCGACCTCCTGGCGGAGCTGCAACAGCGCCTCGGCCTCACCTATGTCTTCGTCTCGCACAACCTCGCCGTCGTCCGGCAGGTGGCCGACCGGGTCGCCGTCATGCGGCACGGCAAGCTGGTGGAGGTCGGCGCCGCGGCCGATGTCTTCGGCGATCCGCAGCACCCGTACACCCGGCAGCTGCTGGACGCCGTGCCCGTACCCGACCCGCGCCGCGCCCGCCGTACGCGGTCCCGCCCCCGTACGGAGGCGGTCTAGAGGTGGGGTCCGAAGCGGGACCTGAGGTGCGGCGTGTGGTGCGTCCGGAGGCGGGTTCGGCGACGGGGCCGGGCCTAGAGGTGGGAGAGCACCAGCCCCGCGCCGCCCAGCAGCGCCACATCGTCCACGGCCGCGCCGCTCACCAGCACCTGCGGCAGCTCGGCCCCCGCGGAGGCTCCGGCCGAGGCGACGTCGGAGCGCAGCCGTTCCTCGATCAGCGTCCGGAACCGTTCACCGCCCTCGCGCGCCTCGCCGTGCAGGACGAACAGCCCGGGCGCGAACAAGTGCTGGACGTTGATCAGCCCCAGGGCGACGTTCTCCGCGTACTCCTCGACCGTCCGGCGGGCCGCCTCGTCGTCGCGCTCCACCAGCGCGGCGAGGGTGGCGCCGTCGCCGAGCCCGGCCGCCCGCGCGCGCTCGCGCAGCCAGCGAGTGGTGGCCACCGTCTTCCAGCAGCCGCGCCCGCCGCAGGTGCACGCCTCGCCGCTGGCCGACACCGTCATATGGGCGCCGCTGCGCCCGCCGGCCGGGGCCAGCACCTGGCCGTCGTACAGGATGCCGACGCCCAGCACCTCACCGGTGGACACCGACGCGAACGTACGGCGGCCACGCCCGGCGCCGAACCACCGGTCGCCGAGCACCTGGAGCCTGGCCCGGTGCTCGACCCGTACCGGGGCGCCGGTCAGCGCCGCGAGCCGGGCGGTCACCGGATAGCCGTGCAGCGCCGGTACGTCGTTGACCTCGGTGATCAGACCGGCGCCGGGATCGACGATCCCGGCCGCCGCCACGCCGACCCCGACCGGTTCGTACCCGGCGAAGACCTCGGCGGCCAGCGCGAGCGCCGCGTCGATGTCGGCGGGCAGGGCCGTGGCGGCGTCGTACGACGCCTCGGCCCGGCGCAGCACCGCGCCGGACATCGTCAGCACCGCCGCCCGGACCCGTCCGGGCACCAGTTCGACAGCTCCGAGCGTCCGCGGCGGCCGGGGCGCGACCGTCCCCGGCGCGGGCTCGGGCACCAGCCGCAACGGAGAACCTTCATGGACCATGCGCCGACTCTGCCACGACACGGTTTCCGGGAGGTAGCGCTGTGAGAGATCTGACCCGGCTGACCTGGCGCGAAGTCCGCGGGGCCGGGGCGACCGGAATCGCCCTGCTGCCCATCGGATCGCAGGAGCAGCACGCCGCCCACCTGCCGATGGGCACCGACACGCTCCTCGCCGAGGCCGTCCTCGACGCCGCCGCCGCGCTGCTCGACCGGGAGCCGACGCCCTCGGAGCTCGTACGGCTGCCCGCCCTCCCGTTCGGCCACAGCCCGCACCACCTGTTCGCCGCCGCCGTCTCGCTGTCCGCCGCCACGCTCGGCGCCGTACTCGACGACGTCCTGGACTCCCTGGTGACCAGCGGTTACCGGCGGATCATGGTCGTCAACGGGCACGGCGGCAACGACGAGATCATGCGGCTGGCCGTGAAGCGCTTCGCGCTGCGCGCCGACGTCACCGTCGCGGCCTGCTCGTACTGGACGGTCACGTCCGGTGACGGCGAGCCCGACGGGGGCAGGCCCGAGGTGACTCCGGGGCACGCGGGCTGGTTCGAGACCTCCCTGATGCTCGCCGCCCACCCGGAGCTCGTCCGTACCCCGGTCGCCGCCCGAGCCCCGGTCGATCCGCCGCCGCTCTTCGACAACCCGCCGTATCCGGGCCTGACCGTGGAGCGCCACGGCGAGTGGGCGCGAGTCGGCGGATCGACCGACGACGCCTCCGGCGCGGACGCGGGGGCCGGGCGCCGGCTGCTGGCCGACCGGGCGGTGGGGCTCGCGCGGGCGATCAGGGCTTTTGACGAGGCGACGGCGGGGGTTTTTGACGCGGCGACCGCGGGGCCTTTTGACGCGGTCACCGTACCTAGGGCCGACGCGGCCACCGCTGTCCCCGACGCGGCCACCATCCGAGCTGAGGAGAAGAATGAAGATCACTGACGTCGACGTATGGGTGGTCAATCTGCCCCTGCTCAACCCGTTCACCAGCTCCTTCGAGACCAAGACCGGGGAGACCAGGACGGTCGTGCGGATCCGCACCGACGACGGTGTCGAGGGCTGGGGCGAGACGATGTGGGGCCGGCCCGTCGCGGCGATCGTCCGGGCGATGGCCGACGATCTGATCGGCACCAGCCCGTTCGCCCTGGAGAGCTTCCACCGCAAGCAGCACATGGTGCCCTTCTTCCACGGCTACCTCGGGTACGCGGCGATCGCCGCCCTCGACGTGGCCTGCTGGGACGCCATGGGCCAGGCCACCGGCCAGTCGCTCACCGACCTGCTGGGCGGTCCCGTACGCGACGAGGTGCCGATCACCGCCCTGGTGACCCGCGCCGACGCGCCCGGCGCGAGCCCCGCCGCCCTGCCGGGACAGCTCGCCGAGCACGCGACGCGGGTGGTCGAGGAGGGCGGCTTCAGCGCCGTCAAACTCAAGGGCACCACCGATGTCGCGGGCGACGTGGCCATCCTGCGGGCGCTGCGCACCGCCCTGCCCGGCATCAATCTGCGGGTGGACCCGAACGCGGCCTGGTCCGTACCGGACTCGGTACGCGCCGGGATCGCCCTCGAGGAGCTGGACCTCGAATACCTGGAGGACCCCTGCGTCGGCATCGAGGGCATGAGCCAGGTGAAGGCGAAGGTCCGGATACCGCTGTGCACCAACATGTGCGTCGTACGGTTCGAGGACTTCGCCCCCGCGATGCGGCTCAACGCGGTCGACGTCATCCACGGCGACGTCTACAAGTGGGGCGGTATCGCCGCCACCAAGGCGCTCGCCGCCCACTGCGAGACGTTCGGGCTCGGCATGAACCTGCACAGCGGCGGTGAGCTGGGCATCGCCACGGCCGCGCATCTCGCGGTCGTCTCCAGCACGCCCGTGCTCTCCCGCGCGATCGACAGCATGTACTACCTGCACGCCGATGACATCATCGAGCCGCTGCACCTCGCGGACGGCCGTCTGCGAGTACCCACAGGGCCCGGCCTGGGAGTCAGCGTGGACGAGGACAAGCTGCGCCACTTCGCCGAGGCCAACGAGCGGGACGGGGATCTGACCGGATGACCAAGGAATCGGTACACACCGCCCACGCGCCCCAGCCCGCCGGCGCCTACAGCCAGGGCGTCGTCGCCGGCGGCTTCCTCTACACGGCCGGCTTCGGCCCCAAGGACCCCCTCACCGGCGAGGTCCCCGAACTCGTCGGCGACCAGACCCGCCAGGTCCTCCGCAACCTCACAGCCGTCCTCGCCGAGCGCGGCCTCACCCTCGACGACGTCGTCAAGGTCACGGTCCACCTCCAGCACCTACACCGCGACTTCGCCGCCTTCGACGCCGCCTACCGCCCCTTCTTCACCGCCCCCTACCCCGTCCGCACCACCGTCGGCTCCGACCTCATGAACATCCTCGTGGAAATCGACGTCGTCGCCCTCCTCCCGACCGCCTGAGCCGCCCGCTCCGACGGTTCTCCGCGGTCCGTCGCGGCCTGTACGGGGATCCCTCCCCCCGGCCGCGGCGAACCGTCCGGGGCGCCGGCGGCCGAAGCCGTACGCGTCGCGCTGAGCGGTGGTCCGCGTGAAGAGCGACGCGGGGTTCGACTCCCCACCGGACAGCGCAGCTCAGCACCGCGTACAGGTAACGGCGTACGTCGCCCAGCACGGACCGGCACGGCGCTCGGTCGGCGGGCGGGGGCCGCCACCGGATGGCTCTTACTTCCGACGCCGCAGCAGCCTTTCCAGGTCTTCCGCCGCTTCGGGCAGCCCGGCGTCCGCGGCTTTCCTGAGCCAGCTCTCGGCCTGAGCGAGATCCCCGGTGTGCCATGAGCTGACTCCCAGCTCGTGCATGGTGGCGGGATCCCCGGATTCGGCGGCCTTGCGCCGCCATATTCCCGCCTCTACGCGATTCCCGTCCCGTTCGAGCAACCGCCCAAGTTCCCTCATCGCGTCGGGTCGCCCGGCGCGCGCCGCCTCGCGGTACCAGTGAACGGCGCCGTCGCTGTCACCGAGCCGCTCGAGTCGGGTGGCCTCCTTGACCATCGCGGCCGGATCGGAGATGCCCGAGTGTGCCCGGTTCCTGGCCAGTGCGAGACGGCCGACCGTATGGGTGTTGCGCAGCTCGGGCCGCGGATGCCCCTTGCTGGGCAGAACCCTGGCGAGGTGCTCGTGAATGGCCTGCAGAGTGAGGAATTCTGCGGCGTCGGTGGTCCCGTGCCTCATGAGATCCAGCAACTCGCCGGTGTATGCGGTGTGGCGTGCGCCGACAGGAGCGTTGGAAGGGCGATTCGCCGGCGAGGACGTCAGGGTGCAGGTGCCGGCCACCTCCAGGTGGCCCGCCACTACGGAGCTGGTCGTGGCCATCGCGCCAATGGCCAGGCCGGAGAAGCAGCAGTCGAGAATGAGGACTCTGTTGTTCGCCCGCGCGTTCGCCAGCGTACGGCGTATCAGAGTGAACGGTATTCCCGTCCACGCCACCAGATCCGGTTCGCTGGAGGTTCCGGGCAGGGACAGATACAGCTCGCCGTCCGGGCCGATGAGGCCGTGACCGGCGTAGTAAACGAGCAGGAGGTCCTCGGCCTCATCGGCGGCGGCGGCCAATCGGGCTCCGATGGATGGTGCGTCAGCGAGCCCGGCGGTCGGCTCCGCTTTGCCGCGCCGTGCGCAGTGCTCGTCCGGGAGGGCTGTCCCCCACGGGCTGGTGAGCACCTCGGCCAGGTCGTCGATGTTGTGTGTCACGGCGGGCAGGTCCGTCAGCGCGGGATCGGTGAACGTGTCGAAACCCAGTAGCACCGCTCGGGACCGCAGCGGGTCGGGCAGGCGCATTCACCGCTCCAGGACGCGTCGGAGCAAGGGTTCCAGATCCGCCGCCGGCACGTCGCGCAAGGAGATCTTGACGTTCTGCCCGCTGGGGCCGGTCACCTCGATGTCCGCCGAGGGCCGGCGATGCCTGATCCACACGGACACCGACGCCGCCAGGACAGTCCCGGCTCCCTGAGCGCCGAGGGCCACGATCAGGACTTCGGAGATCCCGCCCATGTGGCCGGGGCTCGCCTCGGGCGGCTCGATCGCGGAGCAGCCCCGGAGCTCGTCCTCGCGCGACAGCCAGTCGGCCAGCCCTGTCAGTTCCGCCCGGGCCGTTTCACCGGTCAGCCGTATGTACGCCTGCATCGCTCTCCCCTCCAGGGCGTCCCCTGTTGAGGACTTCCGCGGTTCAATTCCCGGGCCCGTGCTGTGCTTCCAGTACGGCCTTGAGATCTGTCACGGCATTGGGTACTCCGGCGTCGACCGCTTTTCTGCACCACCGCTCCCCGGCGACCACGTCCCCCTGCGTGGCCAGGAGAATACCGAGCATCGCCATACAACTGCCGTTGCCGACGGCGGATCCCCGGCGGAGCCACATCTCGGCATCCTCCAACTCGCCCCGATTCATGCGCAGGTTGGCCACGAGGTACATGCCGAATTCGTTACCGGCCTGGGCGGCTCGCTCGTACCACCGATCGGCCTCGTCCACGTCGCCCTGCTGCCTCGCCAGCGACCCCGCCTTGACCATGGCCAAGGTGTTCCCGGTGGCAGCGGACTTCCGGTACCAGAAAAGCGCGTCGGCCGTGGCACCGCGCTTTTCGAGCAGATAGGCCAGCCGTGGCATCGAATCGTCGATCCTGGCTTCGCTCGCCTCCCTGTACCACTGTTCCGCCTCGGCCACGTCGCCTCGCTGTTCCAGCAGGGTGCCCAGGAAGTGCATCGCCGTCGGCACTCCCTCCTCTGCCGCGTGCCGGAACCACGGTTCCGCCTCGGCCGGCCGCTGCTGCTCCGCCAGCAGCGACGCCAGCATCAGCGCCGAGCGGAGGTGACCGGTCTCAGCCCCTCGCCGGTACCACTCCTCGGCCTCGACGAGCCGTTCCTGCTGATCGAACACGTTCCCGAGGCTGAGCATCGCGGGGACGTGTCCCTCGCCGGCGGCCCACCGCAGGAACTTCTCGGCCTCGGCCAACTCACCGCGCTCACACAGCAGCGAGGCGAGCAGGGTGAGCAGATCGGCCATGAGCGTGCGCCCCTGCTTCTCGGGCAGGTCGTCCGCCTTCGCCAAAGCCCCGGCGCCTTCCCGCAGAAGCCGCTCCGCCTCCGCCGAGTCACCGCTCTGTACCGCGATGCGCGCGAGATCCCTCATCGCGTCGCACCGCGCCAGAACCTGGCCCGCGTCGTCAGAACCCGCCGCTCTGCGCAGCCACTCTCGCGCGTCGTCGAGACGGCCGCTCTGCTCCAGCAGCAGTCCACCGCGCCACATGGAGAAGACGTCACCACGATCCGCCCCCTTGCGGTACCAGTCCTGGGCGTCCGCGAGTTCACCGCGCTGCTCCAGCGCGGATCCCACGTTGCCCATCGCGGGCACGTTCCCCGCGTCAGCGGCCTGACGGCTCCAACGCTCCGCTTCCGCGGACTCCCCGCGCTCCTGGAGGATCCCTCCGAAGCGGAACATGCCCTCTGCATGCCCGGCTTCGGCTGCTCGCCGAAACCACCGCTCGGCTTCTGAGCGGTTCTCCCGCTTCTGGAACAGCCAGCCCAACTGGATCATCGCGTCCGGGTCGCCGCCCTCTGCGGCTTCGTCGTACTGCTGTTCCGCCTGCTCTTCCATCGGGTCCCGTTCGTCGCGGCGGCTCAAAGGCGGCCTTTGGCGAGATCGTCCAGCATGCTCTTCTTCACGGGTGCCAGGCCGATGCGCTCGATCAGGCGCTTCGCGGTGCGCTTGTCCGTCGTCGCCAGCGTCCTCGCCATGTTGGCGAACGCGCCGTCCCGTTCGTGATCCGTCCTGATGGTCAGCGCAATGCGCTCGGCTTCACGGGCGTTGACGGCGACCAACTGCTCGGCCAGGACGCGGACAGAGAAGTCCCGACCGTTCTGCACGATGTGGTCTTCGTAGGTGACGGAGTTCGCGATGCGTTCGGCCTCGGCGATGTCGCCCGGACCGATGGCCACCTGAACGGCCAAGTCGGTCAGGGCGGCTGCTCTCTGCCGCGCATTCGGGACGGCGCGGGCCATTCGCTCGGCTTGACGTATTTCTTCTCTGAGGCGGCGTCCCACCATGGCTTCCCCCTGAGGCCCGGGTGACTGCGTTGCTTTTGATGACAGCACGTCAGGTGTAAGGCCGCAAGGGGCGGTGAAGACCTCCACCGGCTCACGGCCGTGACCCTGCACCGGTCATCCGGTCCCGTGCGGTGCTGCTGCACGCGGCGACCAGGTCGCGCATCGTCGGTCGCGGTAGTGATCCGCTCTCGCTGCTCGTCGGTGGGCGGACCAGCCAGGTGGCGCCGTCGCGGATGCCGATGACCGGGCGGCGCAGCTCGTTCGAACCGATCGTGTTGCCGCGCGTGCCGGTGGGGGGGCAGCTCCCTCATGGTGCGTCCTCCGTGGTGTCGTGGTGCGGTTCGTGCGCTTGCCGTCACCGCTGCCGCGCGGGTCGGCGATCGGGCTGAACTGCACTGCCGCCAGACGCAGTTGGCTGTCCCCGCCGTTATCGCCGGCGTCACGGTCGGCGTCCACGGCGACGACGGTGACGCGGAAGTCGCCCCCGGCGTGTTGGCCGCGGTGCGCGCAGTCGTGGCGGGCGTGGCCGATTCCGATCACGGTGTCCCCGTGGACGCGGATGGAGTCGAGCGTCCAGCCGAACGCGTACGTCACGAGGTCGCCGCCGCCGTAGCGATCGAGCCACTGCCCGCGGTCGAGGACGAATCCGAACGGCCGACCATCGTGAGGTCGTCGGTGACGAGCGCCGCCAGGGCGTCGGCGTCGCCGGTACGTTCGACTTCGGCTCAGCGGTCGGTGAGTTCGGTGAGTTCGGTGAGCGACGCGGCGGGGTCGCCCGTTGCGGTCGTCATGGCACTCTCCTTCGTACGGGTACGGGTACGGGTACGGGCGTGGGCGCGGGCGCGGCGTCGACGGGTCGGTGACGGACGCCGTCAGAGCCAGTACGTGTCGTGACGGCGCATGAACTCGTCGCGCTCCGCGTCGCCCATCGGGTCCTCGGCCAGGGTGGCCAGCCGCTCGAAGTACTCCTCGCGCGGAGCGCCCGGTGAGAACAGCAGCAGCATCGAGGCGGCCTCGCCGGAGTCGTTGCGGAAGCCGTGGACGCCGCCGGGCGGGATTAGGATCTCTAAGCGTTGGAGGTCAAACGATTAGGTCAGCAAGGATCCGTTGTAGACTCGCGGCCATGCCAGCGCCGCAGGGGCCGCCGTTCGGGACGCATCTCACCCGGGTGGCGAAGGTCGTCTCAGGACAGTTCGACGCGGCGCTCACCGCTGCCGGTGGGTCGCTGCCGGTGTGGCTGATCCTGATGTCGCTGGAGACGACACGGTTCGGCAACCAGCGCGGCCTCGCCGCCGCCATCGGCATCCACGGCGCGACCCTGACCCACCACCTCAACGCGATGGAACGCGACGGCCTCCTCACCCGTCGACGTGCCGACGACAACCGCCGCGTCCACGTCGTCGAACTCACCGAGACCGGCCACGCGCTCTTCCTCCAACTCCGCGACGCCGCCGTCGACTTCGACCGCCGCCTCCACCTCGGCTTCACCCCCGCCGAACTCGCCGCCGTCTCCGCGGCCCTCGACCGCCTCGCCTCGAACGTCACCGACTGACCACCCGCCGCGCGGTTCCGCTGCCCCCCGCCGCCATGACGGGCCGACGCCGTATTGCCCGGTGAGAGCGATGGCGGAGGACACGAGATCCGAACTCGTGGAGGCCTCTACCCGAGATCCGGTACGGCGCTGGCGTGGGCGGCCAGGACGCGCCAGGTGCCGTCAACGTGGATCCAGGTGCGGGTGTAGCGAAGGCGCGCCTTGAACGGATGTCCGCCGGCGGTGCCTTCAAGCCCGGCCAGTACGCGGGTGATCCCGGTGGAGTCCACCACGGTCACGTCCAGGTCCTGCTGCTCGAAGACCTCGACAGCCAGGGCCCCGGACCTGTGCGCCCCCAGGTCCTCCTCCTTCGTCACGGTGCTGCCGTCCGGCCCCGTGTAGACGACACGGTCGTCCAGGAGCACGTCCAATGCCCGCGCATCACCTGATCGAACCGCGGCCTGCAACCTCTGCTCGGCATCGTGAAGAGCGGCTTCAAGAGCCACCAGATCCATCCCCATCCCCATCCTCCTCGCCTTGCCGACCTGCGAATCCTCCGCCGATCGCGACGGTACCCACCTCGCCGGATTCAGCGGTTCCAACATCGAGGGGCTGGCGGAGACTGCTGGAACGGTCACCGCCGCCGTACGAGATCCGCCCCAGCCTGATCCCGGTCGATTCGCGTCGTGGCCGGCGAGCCTTCTGGAGGATATGGGTTTCGAACCGGTGAGGGGTTGCCTTCAACACGCTCTCCGACGTTCTGCTTTGGTGTGCGCCGGGGCGTGGATGGTCTGAGCTGGGCCGGGGTGGTGGCTCCAGGGCTTGCTGGACGCTCGTGGACGGGGGCGAACGCCCCCGACCTGCAACCTTCGGGGGTGCGGGCGCTGGCCCTGTCAAGCCGGTGTGTCGTGTGGTGGGCTGGGTTCAGCAATCTGGGTCTGGGGGAGCGTGGGTCTCATCCCTGCTGCTTCTGCCGGCTGCGCTCGTGGCTCGGCCGTCTGGACGTTGGTGCGGCCAGGGCGGCCAGGTTCGCGTAGCCGGGCCCCTCTTGGTGGCCGTAGGCTGGGCGATGTCGGCCCGAGGGCGGAAATACATGTTTTGCGGCTTTCTCTGAAGTTGGTTCTGTGCGGCCTGCGTCCACGCAATGACTGCAGGTCAGGCAGCCGGCTCCCCGCGCGAGCGGGGATGGACCCGGCGCGATGGTCACCTACGTCACCGTTCACAACGGCTCCCCGCGCGAGCGGGGATGGACCCCGATCTGGAGTTTCCGCCAGGCAACGGCGACGCTGCTCCCGCGCCCGCGGGGATGGGCCCGCCACCTCCCTGCACAGCGCGGTGATCAAATACCGCTCCCCGCGCCCGCGGGGATGAGCAGCCGGATCTCCGGCGTGCCGTTGACCAGCGGCAACTCCTCGTTGTGCGCGGTGGAGCCCTGCATCGGCACGAAACCGCAGATCTTCGCGGACTCGCTCTCCAAGTGGTCGCCGACGCGGGTGAAGGCGACGGACCGGGTCAGGCCGCGCATCCGCAACGGCACCACCAGGCGACCGCCGGGCATGAGTTGGTCGATCCACGTCGGCGGGACGTCCCAGGCGTCGACGGTCACCATCAGGACGTCGACCTTCCCCAGGTCGGGGATGGGCTGGGCGGCGTCGGCCTGACGACGTGACCCGGCCGAGCCGTGCGCGTCCAGCAGCGGGCGGGCCCGGTCGGTCACGACGGGATCGATGTCCACCGGGGTGACCTGGCCGTCGGCACCGCCGCGTACGGCTCGTACGCCTTCCTCACGCTCACCTCGGGGGTGAACGCGTGCCGGGAGACGGCGCGCATCACGGCCTCGACCTCGGGAGTGGTGATCCACCCCTCCGCACAGAGGGTGTCCGTGACGAAGCCGGACCCCGGCTCCGCGCGATGCTCCACACGCGAGAGGCATGGGCATTGGCCGCGCTGGGCAGGACGGCCGCGTTCAACCTCGCTACGGAGCAAGCTCGGCACGTGCTTGCAGCCGCCGGTCTCGACGAGCCGTACTAGATCGGCTACTTCGATCAAGCAGAACTCGCCGGTGTCACCGGCGGTCGCTTGCTGGAACTCGCCCGGCGCGACCCTCGGCTCCACGCCGGGCATGCCGAGGAACAGATCCGCACCGCACTCACCCGTCGAGGACCGGAGGCCGGGAGATCACACGCGTTGGACCGCCTCGGCCTGGCCGAGGTCTATTTCCTCTCCGGCGACCTCACTGCAGCCGTTGCCGAGACCCACGCAGCCTGCGACGTCGCCGAGCGCGTCCACTCCGGACGCGTGCGAGAGGGCATGGCCGAGCTGTACGCCTACACGGTGGGTCACGGAACGTCGGCACCCGTACGGGAAGCGCGCGCTAGGCTCCGCGAGCAACTCGCCGACTGACAAGGAACGCTGTGACCATCCTCGCCGTGACCGGCCACATGGACCTCACCGATGCTTCTGTCCCCCTGGTTCGCGCAGCCCTCGGCGAGTTGATGAGTGACGTGGCGGACGGTGAACTGGTCGGCGTCTCCTGCATCGCCGCCGGGGCGGACTCCTTGTTCGCCGAAGCCGTCCTCGACGCCGGCGGAAGCCTCGTCGCCGTGATCCCTTCCCGCGACTACCGCGAGACGAAGGTCAAGGATGCGCACGCCGCCCAATTCGACCGGCTTTTGGCTGCCGCCACCGAGGCAGTGGTGATGGACCACGCCACCGCCGGTCGCGACGCGTACGAAGCCGCCAACAGCGAATTGCTGCGCCGGGCCGACCGTCTTGTCGCCGTCTGGAACGGCATGCCGCCTGGCACCGAAGGCGGCGGCACCGCCGACGTCGTCGAAGAGGCCCGCGCCCTCGGCATCCCTGTCACCGTCATCTGGCCGACGGGAGCCGCACGGCGTATCGCGTGACCTCAACGTCCCTCGGCTCGGGGCTCATCCAACAGTCCGCCTCCCAGACGAACCAGCTGTCCGGGTTCTCTCCCAGGGGCAGCAGACCGCCTTCGTCGGGCTGGGAAGATCTCGGCCAGGAGGGCGGTCGCACTCGACGTCGCATCGTCCACGCGCCATGGATATCAACGGGGGCCGACGCTCTGACCCTGGCCAGGGTGAGGGTCAACTTACGTGTTCATCAAACCGCTGGGCGGTCCGCTGAGCCCGAACACGGACTACCACGACTGGAAACGGCCCTTGGTGGGAGCCGGGCACGTCGGCGAGCATGCGGGCGCGGTACCTGCATGTGCCGGACGCCATGCTCAAGGACGTGGCGCGGAAGATCGCCGGTGCCGTCTGGGGCCGCCCCGCCGTGCCCGCTGTGGGCAAAAACCAGGACAACGGGGGCTGGGAAGACACCGATGGCCCCCACCGCGAACGGTGGGGGCCATCGGCATATTGCCCGGTGAGAGCAATGGCGGAGGATACGAGATTCGAACTCGTGAGGGGTTGCCCCCAACACGCTTTCCAACGGGTCACGAGGCCGTGCGGGAGGAAGCGGAGGCGGTCTGACCTGCGGCCGATCCGACGCATGGGCGGGTGGCGGACGGACCCGAACGCGGCTGAATGAGACCAGAACTGAGACCAGCGAACCATACGTTCTTGCCGGCCAGAGGGGGCGCATGGCCGCGTGCCACCACGACGGCCAGCGCCTAGCGGTGCGAGGTCGAACGTACGGCGGGACGAGACGGACAACAGCAGTGGTTTTTCGGTCTCCTCGACGCAGCGCGGGAGAAGACCGGGCGCCCCCCAAAGCAATCTGTCTGGGGGAAGGTGGGTCGGCGGCATCGAGTCAGCTCGAATCCGCACACTCCGGGTTGCGCAGTATGGCAAAATGCAACGCCTCGGTCGGGTATATCCGGCTGTTACGGCCCGCTCTGGGGGGATCCATGCGT
Source organism: Streptomyces sp. NPDC024632 (assembly GCF_055559175.1). NCBI lineage: Bacteria > Bacillati > Actinomycetota > Actinomycetes > Kitasatosporales > Streptomycetaceae > Streptomyces > Streptomyces sp. NPDC024632. Next base: position 660,538 of record NZ_JBVHLD010000001.1, on the reverse strand, counting down.
TGTTGCACCGCCTTGTCTGCGTTAGCTGCCGTCCGCGCGAGGGGGGAGGCTCAGTGCGCATAAGCTGGCGTGTCCCGCTCCCTGGTCCGTTCTCGATCAGCGGCCACGTCGGCGGTAGGTCACGCCGCCGCGGGACAAGCAACAGCGGGGGGCCGGGCTGTATCGCAGGCGGCTTTAAGTTGTTTGGATACCTGCTGCTAGGCGAACTGTGGCTGTGCTGGTGGGCCTTGAAGCCCCTCTATATCGCTGGGGTACTGGTGCATCGAAAGGTTGCGGGTCAGCACACGCCGATCTGGCGTTCCCGTAACGGCTGGTGGTAACGCCCGGTCTGCGTCGGGTTTGTTCGGACGGGGCCCGATGGGGGCGAATGAGGCCGGAGCCGAGACCATGCCCCGTGCCTCGCGAGGATGTCGGGTGCGACTCCGCAGCTACCGAGGGCGCCGTTTCGGTGGCACCGGCCCGGGGATGACGTCGAGATTCATGTGCTCCTTGAACAGGTGCACCAGGTTGGCTCCGTCGAGGAGTTCGAGGCGCCCGTGCTCGTTGGCGAACGCCTCGCTGGCCCGGCCGAACCAGGAGGTGGTCACCAGGATGCCCTTGGCTGCTCGCTTGTGTTCCACGACGCCGGCGAGCGCGGAGACGGTCTCGAAGGGCACTACGTTCTTGGTGCGCTTGGCCTGAATGATGCACAGGCCCTTCATGACCGGGTCGGTGTTCATCGCGACTGCGTCGACGCCCTCGTCCTTCGAAGGCTGAGTATTCACACTGTCGAGGCCGATAGCTTCGAACAGCTGCCGGATGAGGTGTTCGAACTCCGTGGGCTTCAGGTCCATCAGCACGGGTCGGCTGTCCAGGCCAGCCACGACGTCCAAACTGTCCATGAGCCGGAACTTGGACAAGTCAAACGTGACGAGCGGGCGCACCGGTTCGAGCTCATACGGGTTAGGCGAGATGAGCGAGCGAAGCCGCTTCAGACAAGCCCGTGGGTCGACCTGGGTCAGCACCAGTTGGCTAAACTCGGTGCGTTCCGCCTGAAGCGTGATCAAGCACGGGTGCACCTTTCGTCCTGTAGCCCGGTCGATCGTGGCTACATGCCCGTTCAGTGCGATCGACTGGACCACGCCGTCGGTATCGGCCGCGAAGAGTTCGTGCACCGTGCGCAGAGCCGTCTGGGCCAGGACCGACGCGTACAGCTCCTTCCGCTCCTTCTCAGGGCGCGGGACGGGCGTCATCTCATCGCGCGTCTTGACGTAGCGGTAGGCACGAGCAGCGGGGACCACGTCTTCCAGGGGGAGGTCGATCTCAACGAGGAGGTCACCCGTGTCTGCCTGGTAGGAGACCTTATGCGCCTTCGGGAAGCCGTGGGGGTACGCGGAAGCAGCGAGGGCCTGGTCGACGAACCACTCGACCGCTTCGACATCCCGGTCACGATAGGCGTTGCGACGCTGCTCAAGTGCGTCATTCCACGCCCCGATCCGCGCGGCCTCGTCCCGATTGTGTTCAGCGTGCCGAGCGCGCGCCTCCTGCAGCTTCTTACCGCGCTTCTTCTCGTCGCGTGCGTGATCCCGCAGCGCCCTGTCGAAGCGCTCGCGAGCCACTTCGACCTCTGCCTCGTATCCACGCCGCCCGAACCCGAGTGCCCCCCGCAACCCGCGTGGCGCCTCTGGTTCGAACTCTTCCCAACGAGGTGTTGGTGCAGCTTTGGTACGTCCGACGGGTGGGACGAACGGAGCGGGGACGAACTCCTGCCGCAGTCGCTCGAACGTCAGTGGCTCTCCGTCCAGCACCGCCGCGCGCAGCAGCGTTGACAACTGTTCGACGTCGTGCTCGGTGACGCTGGTCCGGTCGACAGCTTCCTGCGCACGGGCTGCCTCGTACGCAACTTTCTCCTCGCGTGCCTTCCGCTTGGCCTCGGTCTCGGCTGCTTTGCGGGCCCTCTCCTGCTCTCTGGCCTGCCGCGCAACCTCCCGTGCGTATGGGTCGTTCGCCCCCGCCACCGCTTCCCCCAGCTCTGTGTGATCCCCAAATTGGAGCCGTTCCGTAGTATCCCGCACCAGGTCGATCGCGTCAGTAGGCCCCTGTTGACGCGCTCGCTGGTCATGGACAGCCCTGGTGAAGCAGCGACTGGACTCCGCGTGGTCTGCAGTTCGCTGACGCTTCTGGCCGGGGACGACGCAGTCCTTCGCCAGTTCCTGGACAGCCCCGGAGCCAGGTCGCCGATGTTCTCAACGTTCATGACCGCGTCCGGAGCGAGGCAGCGACCGTGCTGGCCTCACTGGGCGACTTGGAGGAACCTCTGCACCCTTAATTTTTCCTGTGATATTTTTACACCCGTGATTAAGCCTGAGGTCGCACTCATCCGCGACGCCACAGCAGAGCTCTGTGAGCCGTTTCATGACGCCTTCGCCTGGGCGCATCAGCGCCAGCGCAAGCAGCTGCCGGAGCTCCTCAGCCCGCAGTACGGCTGGTTGAGGACACACCTGATCCGAGGACTTGCCCACAGCCGGCTGTGCGAGCTCGGTCTCGGAGCTTGGACTCTGAGCGGAAACCACGCTCGCAACGGTGAGCTTTGGCTGACCGGCGGCGACTACCGGGTGCGCCTTCTCCACGGCTTCCGGGACGACCACGTTCCCGCCCCGGGCCTGAATCACGAGCGAAGGGCCTACTACTACAACCCGCGACTGCCCGCGGTACAGCAGGAACCCCTGTCAGGGCCGACGCACGACAAGCTGCTCATCCTCTGGCGCATTGACCAGATGGGCGCCCCACTCTTCCGGGTCGTTCGGACGACAAGGCCGTGGGCCTTCGGGAAGATGGCGGAGGTCGATCTAGACTTCCCCCTGCTTGCCACTGCTGAGGACCTCCGTGAGCTGCGGTTCGAGCCGCAGGACGAAGGTCTGGAACTTCAACTTCCCAACGAGGAGACACTCGATGCCGACCGCGCTGGAGGCTTCCCCCGGTGAGCGGCTCCGTACCCTTCGAGACCTCCTCGGACTGACAGGCGCCAGTCTGACTGCGATGTCCGGTGTTAGCCAGAGCTGGATCTCCCAAGTGGAGACGGGGGCACGAGAGCCTTCTGAGGAACGTCTCCGCTTGATCGCTGACGCCACGGACACCCCGATGTCGTTCTTCTTCGCTCAGCCCTCTTCAGTCCCATTGGACTCCCTTCGGTTCCGGAAGATGGCGTCGGCGAGCCGAACGCTCACCCGTCGCATCAGTGCGTTCTACGGCGAAAGTTTTCGTGTCACGGAAGAGGTCACGACCCGATCGCGCTACCCGGCTCCACCACTGCCTTTCGCCACCAGCGCCGAAATCAGCCGTAGCGACGTCGAAGAACTGGCCGCCCAGACACGGGTTGCTCTGCGCTTGGCCCCGGACAAGCCGATTCCCCACCTGACCCGTGCTCTGGAACGGGCTGGCGTAGCTGTCGCACCCATCGTTCTCCCGGACCCCAACGGGGAGACGTCAAGCACGACGAACAAGCACTTCGGAGTGTCCTACTGGGCAGGCATCGGAGAAACTGCCCTCATCGCTTACTTCCCTGGTCAGCAGGGCGACCGTGATCGCTTCACCCTGGCTCACGAACTCGGGCACATGGTCCTGCACTCATTCCGGCCCAAGGCGACCGACCCTGAGACCGAGGCCAACTGGTTCGCCGGCAGCCTCCTAGTCCCGGAGGGCCGCGCTGAGCAGGAGATCACCGATCGACTGACGCTTGAAGGCTACGCCCGGCTGAAGGCCACTTGGGGAGTGTCGATCCAGGCTTTGATCATGCGAGGTGCTGCGGTGGGCACCATCGACGAGAGTCGTAAGCGGTCTCTCTACGTTCAGGTCACCCAGCGAGGATGGCGTAAGAACGAGCCTGTGACAGTAGGGCACGAGTCGCCTCTGCTGCTCTGGAAATTGCTGTCCGCGCAGTTCGGCGACAAGCCGTACCTTCCAGCAGCAGAAGAGCTAGCGATCCAGCCAGCTGTGCTTCGCTCGATCGCGCCTCAGCCGGACTCGCGGACCTCGTTGACCGAGCAATCGTCCGAAGGACGAGTAGTCGCTTTCCGCCGCCGCCCCGGTCCCCCCTCCTTCGATGACGAATCCGACGCTCAGGTGCGTTGAACTACACGTCTTCGTCTCACCGGCGGCCGAACCGCTGATCCCCAACACCGACTACCACCGCTGGAAGGAACTGCTTCAGAGGCCAGCGTCCACGACGCCCGCCTCCACACTGCCTCCACGATCCTCCTGCTTCTCGACGTGCAGCTCGTCTTTCCCTGATCTTCCCCCGAGCGCCACCCTTTCCGCTCGGGGTCTGCTTGCCGCCCTGGCGATCTGGGCTGATTGCCTGACAGATGGGGGATGCCTCCGGTACATATGTACGCGTGAAGGACTCTACGCCCGAAGGCGACGAACCGATCTCTTTCGGTCAGAAGACGAAGGTCTGGTACAAGAAGTACGAGCCTAAGATTCGTGTCGCTTTCGGCGTGACCCTGACCGTGGGCCTGGTCGTGGTCGCCCATCTCTACCTGCGGCAGGACGGCGAGAGTTACGACGCCGAGGAGATCGGGGATTCCCCCGAGCCGGAGTCCAGCAGCGAGCCCAAGGAGCCCCGTCAATCCTCCCTCGACCCTGACCGCGACCCCTTCCTTCGGAGGCTCCCCCCTGGGCATCGGGCCAGCGAGGCGGCCAAGGAGAGGTACAGGGAACTCACGGGCAACGAACTCCCGCCCGGTTACACCGTGGTTCGCCGATGGATGTACCTGGATGTGGCCTCGGAAGAAGAAGACCCCGGCGAAGCCGCGGCCTAAGCGCCTCTCATTCCTGTGCGGTGCCCGCGGAGCCACTGCGGTACGTCTCTGCAGCCGCTGGCCCTATGAGGTTTCTCTTACCGCGGGTGCGGAGCCGAGGCCCGTTCGGCCCCGGAACTGTGGCAGAACCCGAGGCGTACTCAGTCAACGGCCGCCGTGCGTTTGCGCTCCAGCACGACGAGCGGACAGTTCAGCGCGGCGGCGATCTTGATCAGGTTGGCTGGGGTGGCGCTGCGCCAGCCGGACTCGATCTCACCCATCAACTGCTCGCTGATGCCGATCGTGTCGGCGAGTGCCCGCTCGGTCAGGCCAGCCTTCTCGCATGCCCAGGTGACTGCCCCGGGTTCTTGACGGAGCCTGCCTGGCCGGGTCCGGCGGCGGGCGGGCATCTCAGCGTCCCTCGGGGTGGTCAGTGTGACCGGCAGGGTGGGGCGGCAATGAGGGCCGTGCGGTGGCCTCTGCCTAGGTTGGCCCCGGTGGCATGGCGGATGTGGTGGGCGGTCGCTCCGGATGGTGGGCGGACCAGTCCTCACGAGCGGCGATGAGTGCGGGCAGGACTTCGTTGTGGAGTAAGTCGGCCTGGGCGCGCAGCTTCGATGCGACGTCGGCGAGTTCGCCCGGGTCGAGGCTGAGGATCCAGTGGTGGGGACTGACTTGGATGTTCGCGACGGGTACGCGCAGGCGGGTGTCGATGTCGAAGGGGTTGCAGTCGATGCTTCCCGCGAAGATCACGTCCTCCTCCGCGTCGTCCCTGCTGTCCGTCGCGGTGAGGTGCATCAGCGGGCCCTCGAAGAAGTTCCTGTGGTTGATACCGCCGAGCCGGAGCGGCAGCTGGTCGAGCGGCACGCCGGCCTCGCTGGGGTCGTCCTCCGCCCAGTCGGGCAGGTAGCCGGACGTCGCGAAACCGGACGTCGTGGTGATCGTCCACGAACCCGGTGTACTCCACGGCATCGGCTGCTCGACTGCGTCCGCAGGCTGTGGAGCCTGGGTGGCGTGCTCCTCGTTGATTGCGGTCTCCTTGAGGGGATGGGTGTGCGCTGGTGGGTGCGGCCCCGCAGCATCGGGCTGAAGGCCGAAAGCCTGCCCACGTTCGACTCGTTCGCCGTCCCGTGCGGTGCTGGACGGTGGAGGGCCTGCGGGCTGAGGGACGCGGAGCGCTGGGCGGTCACGCTTCGCGTGGGAAGCGGAGTCTTGGTACGCGTGCATGCGGCGATGTATCGGCGCCTGCTGCTTGCGGGGGTCAGTTGGTGTGAGCGTCGACGGATATCGGACGGCGTCGTAGGCCGGTGAGCCGGGCGGTGGCGGCTCGCGTAACTCGGCCGGGGCGGAAGAGGAACTGGCGGCAGCTCAGCGGCTGTTTGGGGATCGCGATCGTGGCCCAGACGCGCTTGCCGCGCCGGGTGGGCTCGGCTCCGGTGGCCAGGGCCAGCTGCTGGATCAGCCACATGCCCCGCCCGTCCTCCGCATCGTCCGTGGGCGGGAGCATGCGCGGGAGGGCAGCGGAGGAGTCGCGGATCTCGACGAGAATGCGTCGTGCGGCGGGGCTGGCCCTCAGTCGGATGGTGAACTCCCGCCCGCCGCTGTGCTGCAGGGCGTTGGTGACCATCTCCGATACGACCGTCCTCAGCGCGATTGTGCTGTCCTCGTCCAGGCTCAGGCCCCAGCCGGTGGTCAATTCATCGACGCGTCGGCGGGCTGCCGGGACCGATGCGGGGTCGCTGTTCATGGAGAAGCAGGTGTTGTAGGCGCGCATGACGGATGGCCCTTCGACCGAGATGTGGCCGTATCGGAGGAGTGGGAGGGGCGCGCGAGGGGCACTATGGGATGTCGTCCGATCGCGTGCTGTAGTTGGGGTTCGAGCCCTCAGTCAACCGGCGGCCGTCGATGATGGCGGGTGCCGGCAGGGGGTGCGTTTCCCGGCGGGGGGCCGCTTTGCGGGGCCAGGATCGGGCGCGGGACTTTGAGACACTGGAGAGGCGGGCATGATGGCACCAGATGGCATCGGCGCCATGCTGCGGGCGGCGCGCGAGTCGGCCGGACGCACCCGCGAGGAACAAGCGCTCGTCCTGCAAGACGCGCAGGACGGGCGGTGGTTCGATCCGGAGAACCTGAAGCGCTGGGAGACCGAGCGCCGCTTACCGGTTCCCGCTTGGCACGCGCTTCTTGCCGACGTCTACGGGACGCCGGTCGAGGAGATCGCCAAGGCCGTGAGACTCAGCAGGCAGCGGCGCAGGCTCCAGCGTCTCGACGGGGCTGATTCCAGTGAAGGAGAGGAGGGCACGGAAGTGGATCGACGACGCTTCCTCGGCGCGGCGGCCGTCGCTACGACCAGCGTGGTCGCGCTGCCCGGTCTCGCGGAGGCCAGACAGGGCATCGACGCGGCTCTTTCCAGTTCCGACGCCGGTGATCTCGCCTACCTGGACGGGGCGTTCGAACGTCACCGCGGGGGCTACCGCGGTCGTCCGCCGGCGGTCGTTCTCGCGGAGATGCGGGGCGACCTCGGCCTGCTGAGAGACGTCCTCAGCCGCCCTCATGCGGCCGGGACCCAGGCGGACCTGGCCCGTACGGCAGCCGGGATCACCGGGCTGGTGGCGATCATCCAACACGACCGCAGTGACCAGCGCGACGCGCACGGCTGGTTCGCGACCGCCGAGCAGGCAGCCCGCGAATCCGGCGATCGGCAGATGCTCGCCTGGGCGCTGGCACGGCATGCGATGGTCCCCCTCAACTACGGTGCCCCGCGTTCCGCGGCCGACCTTGCCATGCGCGCCCGCGCCGAGGCCGGCCAGAAGCCGTCAGCGGCTGCCGCCCTCGCCGCGGCCGTCACCGCTCGGGCGCTTGCGTCCGCCGGGGACCACCAAGGCGCGCTTCGTTCTGTGGCCGACGCTCGCCTGATCGCGGAGCGCATCGACGGGAGCCAGGCCGCCGACACGTGGTTCGGGTACCCGCTGCAGAAGCACCACGTCCACCTATCGCAGGCGTTCACCCTCATGGGGCGTACGCGCGAGGCATACGCCGAGCAGGAGGCGGCGCTGGCCCTCACCACGTCGCCCTCCGTGATGACGCGGGCGCTGCTGGAGATGGACGCCGCCGTCTGCCTGAACGCGGACGGCGACTCGGCAGCAGCAGCCGACAAGGCGGTCGGCATCTGGGCGCGGCTGCCGCAGGCGTACCGCGAGGGGCTCGTCCGCTCGCGGGCCGAAGCCCTGCACCAGGCACTCCCAGGCGCCGCGCACGCCAGGCTCGGCGAGGCGCTGGCGAGCTGACCTCGGCGTGGTGGGCCGTCTCGCGGCGTGCGAACCGACGTCGCTGCGCGCTGCCGCTGTCCGCGGATTGCGTGTCGGTGGACGGTGTCACCGTCGACGGCCGGACCCAGCAGCATCAGACAACGGGATGGGAGCCGCAGGCTCGGGAGTGTGCCCCTGAACTGCACCCCAGGCTCCGGTCGTTGGGGACCGCAGGCGGGCGGCTTCCGCTCGGGGATTGGGCGCGGGGTTGCGGCTCGTGTGCTGGATGCGGCCGAGCAGGACACGGACCGGCATGCGGGCGGTGCGGAGTTCGCGTTGCTCGGTGGCTTCTTTGAGGAGGCGGGCTGGTTGGTGGCCGCCTGCTTCGGCGTCGGCGAGGACGGTGGCGAGGGCGGGCCAGTCGGGGTCGGCGAGGATACGGGCGGCGTGGTCGGGGACGGCGGTTCGTCGGTCGTTGGCGAGGGTGGTGCGGGTGTCCGGCTTGGGCTGGCGCCTTGCGAGGGCGGCGAGTTGGGGGTCGACTGCCTGGGCGTAGGCGGCTTGCAGGTGCTGGACGCTCTGACGGGCGGCGGCGGCCTGCTGGGCGTGGCCTCGGGCGGTGTGCCAGCGACCGGCGAGGATCGCGGACCAGACGAGGGCGGCGAGCAGTACGGCGAGGGCGCTGCCGTCCTTGCCGGTGCCCGCGTTGACGAGGTCGCGTGCGGCTGTGCGCAACCCGGCGGCGGCGCTGTGTTCGGCGCGGAGCCGAGAGCGCTGGGCGTGGGCGAACGTCCCGGATGCTGAGCGGAGTTCGGCCCGTAGTTCCGCCGGTGCGGCCTGGGCTGTGGCTTCGATGAGTTCGCCGAGCGCGGCGATGCGGGCCTGGGTCGCGCTGTCGCCGGCTTCGCCTGAATCGGTGCCGGTGAACTCGGGGTGGAGGGTGTCGAGGGCTTCGGTGGCGTGCTGCCAGGGGGTGTCCGGCCGGTTGCGGCGGGCGGTGGGGTGTTCCTCGGGGGCACTGGCTTCCAGGCGGGCGCGCAGTTTGGGCAGGGTGAGGTCGGGGGCGATCTTCCCTCCGGAGTGGGGGCTCGACCCGCTTGTCGCCATTCACGAACGCCTGCGGCCCCGTTCGGGCGAACGGGGCCGCAGGCGTTGAAAGGGGATCAGGCGGCGGCCTTCAGCTTCTTGAACACTTCTTCAAACCGGTCGAGAGTCTGGTCATCCACCTGCTTGAAGAACTCGTCCCGGTCACGGGTGAGTTCGTGAGCGGGTCCGACGTGATCGAAGACGCCGGGCTTGCCCTGTTTCTCACGTGCGATCTTGAGGCGCATCAGGATCGGGGTGGGCTTTGCCGTGGTGATCAGGTCAGTCTCGGTGAGGTTGCTGCTCGTAGCCCTGTTGTAGAGCCAGAGGTAGTCCTTGGTGGTGAACAGGTCCTCAATGTCGGCGGTGTCGGGCAGGCCATCGAGTTGGCCGATGACGATGATGTTGGACGGGTCAACGTCTGCGGCCTGGGCAGCGCTGTAGACCTTGGCGGTCACCTTGGTGGTCTCCGCACCGTCGATGATGGCGCAGACGCTGAGGCGGCGGCCCATGACCGCGATGAAGGCCGGCATGTTGCCGACGCCCCCCACCGGGATGATGGCCAGGCGTGGGCCGAGGCCGGTACGGCCCTTGCTGATCAGGTAGTCCGAGATGCGCAGCAGGAAGACGAAGTCGCTGCTGCCCTCGACCGCCAGGAGCGGGCCGGAGCCGAGGAAGAGGTGCTGGGCGACGGTGTACCCAAGGGCTGCTTCGACGGGGAGGATCGTCTTGGGATCGGCGGACAGACTCACCGGGGTGATGACGACCCCCAGGGTTGGGTCTTGTCGGGTCGCTTGGTCGTGGATGGCGCGCATGGTTTCGTACCGCGTCGGGTCGATCATGTGCTGGGAGTGGGTGGTGTAGAGGACCTGCTGCTTGGTGCCGAGCTCGCCGTAGATGTAGCGCAGGAAGTCGCCCTGAGCCTCGCCGTGCAGGCTCGTACCGGGCTCATCGAGCAGGACCACTACCCGCTCCGCGCGATCGCGGTAGGCGCTGAACGCGGCGAGGAAGGAGAAGAACCACTGGAAGCCGGTCGAGCGGGTGGAGAAGTTAGTCTCCACGCCGTGGCGCTCGTCGCGCAGCTCGATCTTGAGGATGCGGTGGTGTGGCTGGGCTTCCCCAGTTTCGGGGTCCAGCGGCATAGGGACCAGGTCGGTGTCGAAGACGACGGTGAGCGCGTCGTTCTGCTTCCAGTACTCGAAGACCTGCGTGCTGAGCTCTAGGCTGGCCGCCTGCAGCTCAGCCTTGCGGCTGTCGTAGTCCTCGTCCAGGAAGTCCGCAGGGTCCTCACCGGCGGTGCGCAGGAGGGCGAGCATGGTTGCGTCGCCGCGCAGGAACTTTCCACTGCCGGCGCGGTCGGCGAGCTTGTGGAGATCGCATTCGCCGGGCAGGAGTTCGTAGGTGGAGAAGTAGAAGAACTTCGGGAGGAGGTTCACCAGCGTTTGGTGATGGCCCTCGTCCAGTTCACTGTCGAGGAACAGCTCGTACTTTTTGAACTCGGCGGGGACCTTGTCGATGACCTTGGCGCGGGCAGTCTTCTTTTCGTCCTTCAGCTCCTTGGAGCGCGCTTTCGCGGCGGCTACGACCTCCGTGGCGCTCGTGTGGCCTTCCGTCAGGTAAGCGCGGTCGTCAGGGTCATCGATGCCGGCCTCGTCGAAGACCAACTCGAGAACGTGGTGCAGGGCGCAGGCGATCCTGACTTCAAGCACGTCGTCGTAAGTCCGGGCAGCCTCGATGAGGGTTTCGGCCGGGGGGCGCACGCCCCACTGGTCTTCGATAACGTCGAGGTCGCGGTCCTCCAGGGCGAATGTTGCCGTCACGGGTGCGAGTTCGGGGAGACTGTTCGTTCGGCGGTCACGGGCCAGATGCCGGCGCGGGTAGTCCTTTGTGAGATCGAACGTGTCCCGGTTGTTCGCGGGATTCAGCCGGTGGAGGGCTTTGAGGACGGTGGTCTTCCCCGACTCGTTCTTCCCGATCAGGCAGGTGACGTCGGCGTCGACGATCATGGTCTGCTCGTTCGTGAAGTTTCGGAACTTGTCGATCCGTACGGACAGCACCAGCATGGGCGCTCCCTCCCTGGGCGACGTTGCCCTGGTCGTTCAGCAGGCGGTCTAACAACCTGATCCGCCAGTATGACGCGACGCACCGACAGCCAGGACGTGCTTTTTGTCGTGCCTGCCTTCGCATTACCTCATGCCGGCAGTTGCAGCGCAGTCCAGGCCGTACGGACCTGTCACCTGGGCGGGGTTCTGGTCGGCGATCCAGAACGGAGCTAGCCAGTGCCCGCGTGTTGGTGCGGCCGGTCGGACGGGGATGCCGCAGGTGGTGAGACGACCGCGGCGCCTGGGTCCAGACCGGTCATTTCTCAGCACACCGCGTTGTTGAGTGATCATGTGTTGGACATGCCGGAGACGCGCCTGAATGGGCTGCCCTGTCCCGAACTGAGACCAGAACTGAGACCACGACGTCGAAGGGCCCCCTCGCGGACGAGGGGGCCCTTCGACATCGTGCCCGGTGAGGCACTGGCGGAGGATACGAGATTCGAACTCGTGAGGGGTTGCCCCCAACACGCTTTCCAAGCGTGCGCCCTAGGCCACTAGGCGAATCCTCCGGGAGGAACAGTACAGGGCGTGGGGGGGTGGTTGCGAACTCGATGGGGGGGTGGGGGATCGGGTAGGGTGGGCGGCAGCCCCTCACGTGGCGCTATCTCGCTGAACTCCCCCAGGGCCGGAAGGCAGCAAGGGTAGGTGGGCTCTGGCGGGTGCGTGGGGGGTCTTTGCGTGGGCCGGCAGGGATGACGGGGCCGGATGTCGGTGGGCCCGGATAACCTCGTAGGCGTGTCCCTTGCTCTGTACCGCCGCTACCGTCCCGAGTCCTTCGCCGAGGTCATCGGACAGGAGCACGTCACTGACCCGTTGCAGCAGGCGCTGCGGAACAACCGGGTCAATCACGCGTATCTGTTCAGCGGGCCGCGAGGCTGCGGGAAGACGACGAGCGCGCGGATCCTGGCGCGGTGCCTGAACTGCGAGCAGGGGCCGACGCCGACGCCGTGCGGGGTGTGCCAGTCGTGCGTGGACCTGGCGCGGGGCGGCGCGGGGTCGATCGACGTGATCGAGATCGACGCGGCGTCGCACGGCGGTGTGGACGACGCCCGTGATCTGCGGGAGAAGGCGTTCTTCAGCCCGGCCAGCAGTCGGTACAAGATCTACATCATCGACGAGGCCCACATGGTCAGCCCGCAGGGCTTCAACGCCCTGCTGAAGGTGGTCGAGGAGCCCCCGGAGCACCTGAAGTTCATCTTCGCGACCACCGAGCCGGAGAAGGTCATCGGCACGATCCGGTCGCGTACGCACCACTATCCGTTCCGGCTGGTGCCGCCCGGCACGCTGCGCGACTACCTGGCGCAGGTGTGCGAGCGCGAGGCCATCGCCGTGGAGGACGGGGTGTATCCGCTGGTCGTACGGGCCGGGGCCGGGTCGGTACGTGACTCGATGTCGGTCATGGACCAGTTGCTGGCGGGCGCGGCGGCCGACGGCGTGACGTACGCCATGGCGACCGCGCTGCTCGGCTACACGGACGCCGCGCTGCTCGACGAGGTGGTGGACGGGATCGCTGCGGGGGACGGGGCGGCGGTCTTCGAGATCGTCGACCGGGTGATCGAGGGCGGGCACGACCCGCGCCGTTTCGTCGCCGACCTGCTGGAACGGCTACGGGACCTGGTGATCATCGCGGCCGTCCCGGACGCCGTGGACAAGGGCCTCATCGACGCGCCGCGCGACGTGGTGGAGCGGATGCAGGCGCAAGCCTCCGTGCTGGGCGCCGCAGAGCTGAGCCGCGCCGCCGACCTGGTCAATACGGGGTTGACGGAGATGCGCGGCGCCACCTCGCCCCGCCTCCAGTTGGAGCTGATCTGCGCCCGCGTGCTGCTGCCCGCCGCCTACGAGGACGAGCGCTCGTTGCAGGCCCGCCTGGAACGGCTGGAGCGCGGCGTCGCCGCCGGGGTCTCCGCCGGATTCGCCCAGGGCGGCGGCCCGTCCAGCGGCACGGGTACGGGCACGGGTACGGGTACGGGTCCGGCTGCGGGCGCGCCGCAGGCCGTCGGACCCGCCGCCGCCAGAGCCGCACTCGGCGGCGGCCGTACCTCGGGCGAGAACGGTACGGCGTACGCCCCCGCCCAGGCACCGCCCCCGCACCAGGTCCAACCGCAGGCCCAGCCCCCGGCCCCCGCCGTACCCGCGTACGTACCCTCCGAGGCACCCGGCGCCGAGGCCGCCGCGCCCGCCGCACCGCCCGTGCCGCCGCCCCCCGCCCAGACACCCCCGGCCCAGGTGCCGCCCGCCCAGGCACCCCCCGCCCAGCGCCCCGGCGCCTGGCCGTCCGCCGCCTCGCCCGGCCAGCCGCAGAACCGGACCCCGGCGCAGCCCCCGGCTCAGGCGCCCCCGCCCGCCGCGCCGCAGACCCCACCGGCCCAGGCCCAGACCCAGGCGCAGGCCCCCGCCCCGACCGCCTCGCTCGGCGACCCCAGCCGGGTGCGCCAGATGTGGCCGGACATCCTGGAGGCGGTCAAGAACCGCCGCCGCCTGACCTGGATGCTGCTGTTCAACAACGCCCAGGTGGCGGGCTTCGACGGGGAGACCCTCCAGGTCGGCTTCGACAACCCCGGCGCCCGCAACAGCTTCGCGAACAGCGGCAGCGAGGACGTACTCAAGGCCGCCATCAGCGACGCGCTCGGCGTGCAGTGGAAGATCGAGGCGATCGTGGCCCCGAACGGGGGCGGCGGCGCCGGGAGCGCGGGCGGGCAGGGCGGAGGCGGCGGTTACGGAGGCGGCGGTGGCGCCCCCCGCCCCTCGGGCCCGCCGCAGCCGCCGGCCGGTCGCCAGGGGCAGGACCGGCCCCAGGGCGCCCCGAGACCGGACTTCCAGGCCGGACCCCCCTCGTCCCAGGGCCAGGGACAGGGATACGGGCACGACCAGGGGCCGGGCCAAGGTCAGTACCAGTCCCACTCCTCGTCCCAGGCGCCGTCCGCGTCCTACCAGTCCGGGCCACCCCCCATGGACGACATGCCGCCTCCGCTGGAGGACGACGTCCCCGAGGACGACGACCCGGATCTCGTCGACTCCGCGCTCAGCGGCCACGACCTCTTCGTGCGGGAGCTGGGGGCCACGGTCATAGAGGAGATCGCGCACGACTGAGGGCGCGGCGCACAGGGCGCGGCGCCCTCAGCGCGGCGCACAGGGCACGGCGCGGGTGCACGGCTGAACGCACGGCGCGGGGCCCGACCTCGTCCGCGGCCCAGGACTCGGCCCACGACTCGGCCCAGGGCTCGGCCCAAGACCCGACCCGTCCCCGGCCGAGTTCACCACCGGATTCGGGCACCCCACCGCTGGTGGACGCGTTGTACTCCCGTCGGGTGGTCTCCGTCCGGTTCCGATCCTCCGTACGGCGTAGGGCGCTGGGCCGTACGAACACGTAGGCTCGCCCTGTCACGAAAAAGGTGGCACCGCACCGCAGACGCCAGTCAGGAGTGAAACCGTGATTCCCGGTGGTCAGCCGAACATGCAGGCGCTGCTCCAGCAGGCCCAGAAGATGCAGCAGGACCTCGCCACGGCCCAGCAGGAGCTGGCCGAGACCGAGGTCGAGGGCTCCGCGGGCGGCGGCCTGGTCACCGCGAAGGTGACCGGCGCCGGTGAGCTGCGCGGCCTGGTCATCGACCCCAAGGCGGTCGACCCCGACGACACCGAGACGCTCGCCGATCTGGTGGTCGCCGCGGTGCACAACGCGAACGAGGCGGCGCAGGCGATCCAGCAGGCCAAGCTCGGCCCGCTCGCCCAGGGGCTGGGCGGCATGCCCGGCCTCCCGTTCTGACCCCTCCGGAAACCCCACCGGAGAACCGCGGAAACCGTGAGGAAGGCTCGTCGGCGTGTACGAAGGCGTGGTCCAGGACCTGATCGACGAACTGGGCAGGCTGCCCGGCGTGGGTCCCAAGAGCGCCCAGCGGATCGCCTTCCACATCCTTCAGGCCGATCCGGCGGACGTACGGCGCCTCGCGCACGTGCTGTCCGAGGTGAAGGCGAAGGTGCGGTTCTGCGGGGTGTGCGGCAATGTCGCGCAGGACGAGCAGTGCCGGGTCTGCCGTGACCCGCGCCGCGACCCCTCGGTGATCTGTGTGGTCGAGGAGCCGAAGGACGTGGTGGCGGTCGAGCGGACCCGCGAGTTCCGCGGGAAGTACCACGTGCTCGGCGGCGCGATCAGCCCGATCGAGGGCGTCGGCCCCGACGACCTGCGGATAAGGGAGCTGCTGAGCCGTCTCGCGGACGGCACCGTCACCGAGCTGATCCTCGCGACGGACCCGAATCTGGAGGGCGAGGCGACAGCGACGTACCTGGCCCGGATGGTGAAGCCCATGGGACTGCGGGTCACGCGACTGGCCAGCGGCCTCCCTGTGGGCGGTGACTTGGAGTACGCGGACGAGGTCACGCTGGGGCGGGCCTTCGAAGGGAGGCGGTTGCTGGATGTCTGAGACCGTGACGAAGAAGCAGGACCAGGACCAGGGCCAGAAGCAGGCTCAGGCGCAGGGCCAGAGGCAGGACCGGAAGCAGAAGCAGGACCAGATGCGGGGTCGGGCACAGGACGTGGCGGGCACGGAGCAGGAACCGGACGAGTTCGCCGTACAGATCGCGGACCAGATCGAGAGCTTCATCCTCTCGGTCCGCGAGGTCGCCAAGGGCGACGATCCGGACAGCGCGGTCCCGTACCTGCTGCTGGAGGTCTCGCAGCTCCTGCTGGCCGGCGGCCGGCTCGGCGCGCACGAGGACATCGTCCCGGACGAGCGGTACGAGCCGGACGTCGGTCCCGAGCCGGACGAGGACGACCTGCGGCAGCGGCTCGCGGCGCTCCTCGAACCGATCGACGTCTACTCCGAGGTCTTCGACCCGTACGTGCCGCGGTCGACGCCGGTGGCCTGCCGTATCTCCGACGACATGGCCGATGTCGTGGCCGATCTCACACACGGCCTCGCGCACTTCAGGGCCGGGAGGATCTCCGAGGCGCTGTGGTGGTGGCAGTTCTCGTACCTGTCCAACTGGGGCTCCACGGCCAGTGCCAGCCTGCGCGCGCTCCAGTCGCTCGTGGCCCACGTACGGCTGGACAGCCCGCTGGACGAGCTGGACGGCCTGGACACCGGCGGCGACGGGGACGACGAGGAGGAGCTGGCCGAGGAGGCGGGCAAGGTCATGGAGGCCGAGCTGGGGACGCTGGGGCTGCGCCCGGCGACGTAGGACGCCCCCGCGCCTCCGGCCGTAAAACTTGCGGCTGATCACGCCTCGGGCGACGTATCTCACCATGCGATACGTGCGGGGCGGATCGTGCCTGCTCGTTAAACTGGGCCGACCGCAACAACCCCTGGAAATCCCCCGGCACCCCCTGGGAATCCCTGAGCGAGGAGCGCACGTGGGCCTTGTCGTGCAGAAGTACGGCGGCTCCTCCGTCGCCGATGCCGAAGGCATCAAGCGCGTCGCCCGACGGATCGTCGACACCAAGAAGGCGGGCCACCAAGTGGTCGTCGTGGTGTCCGCGATGGGCGACACGACGGACGAGCTGATCGATCTCGCGGAGCAGGTGTCACCGATTCCCGCGGGGCGCGAGTTCGACATGCTGCTGACCGCCGGTGAGCGCATCTCGATGGCGCTGCTGGCGATGGCGATCAAGAACCTCGGGCACGAGGCGCAGTCGTTCACCGGCAGCCAGGCCGGGGTGATCACCGACTCGGTGCACAACAAGGCGCGGATCATCGACGTCACGCCCGGCCGTATCCGTACGGCGCTTGACGAGGGCAACATCGCGATCGTCGCCGGATTCCAGGGCGTCTCGCAGGACAAGAAGGACATCACCACGCTCGGGCGCGGCGGCTCCGACACCACCGCGGTGGCGCTGGCGGCGGCGCTGGACGCCGAGGTGTGCGAGATCTACACGGACGTCGACGGCGTCTTCACGGCCGACCCGCGGGTGGTCAAGAAGGCCCGCAAGATGGACTGGATCGCCTTCGAGGACATGCTGGAGCTGGCCAGTTCCGGCTCCAAGGTGCTGCTGCACCGGTGTGTGGAGTACGCGCGCCGCTACAACATCCCGATCCACGTACGGTCGTCGTTCTCCGGGCTGCCCGGCACCTGGGTGAGCAGCGAACGGCCCGCGAACCTTCCGCGACCGCAGCAAGCGCGTGCCGCGTACGAGTCAGCACAGGGAGACAGTCCGATGGAGCAGGCGATCATCTCCGGCGTCTCGCACGACACGTCCGAGGCCAAGATCACGGTGGTCGGTGTGCCGGACAAGCCGGGCGAGGCGGCGACGATCTTCCGGGCCATCGCGGACGCCGAGATCAACATCGACATGATCGTCCAGAACGTGTCGGCCGCGGCCACCGCGCTCACCGACATCTCCTTCACGCTCCCCAAGGCCGAGGGCCAGAAGGCGATGGCGGCGCTGACCAAGGCGCAGACGGTCATCGCCTTCGACTCGCTGCGCTACGACGACCAGATCGGCAAGATCTCGCTGGTCGGCGCGGGCATGAAGACCAACCCCGGTGTCACGGCGACCTTCTTCGAGGCGCTGTCCAACGCGGGCGTCAACATCGAGCTGATCTCGACATCCGAGATCCGTATCTCGGTGGTGACCCGGGTCGACGACGTGAAGCCCGCCGTGCAGGCCGTGCACTCGGCGTTCGGCCTGGACAGCGACAGCGACGAAGCGGTCGTCTACGGAGGGACCGGGCGATGAGCGCCGCGCCGCGACCGTCGCTCGCCGTGGTGGGGGCGACGGGAGCGGTCGGCACGGTGGTGCGCGAACTCCTCAGCACGCGCCAGGACGTGTGGGGGGAGATCCGGCTGGTCGCGTCCGCGCGCTCGGCCGGGCGGCTGCTGCTGGTGCGCGGCACCGAGGCGGAGGTCGTCGCGCTCGACGAGGCGGCCTTCGACGGGATCGATGTCGCGCTCTTCGACGTGCCCGACGAGGTGGCCGCGCGGTGGGCGCCGATCGCGGCGGCCAAGGGCGTGGTCGTGGTGGACAATTCGGGCGCCTTCCGGATGGACGACGAGGTGCCGCTGGTGGTGCCCGAGGTCAACGCGCACGCGGTACGGATGCGCCCGCGCGGCATCGTCGCCAATCCCAACTGCACGACGCTGTCGATGATCGTGGCGGTCGGCGCGCTGCACGCCGAGTTCGGGCTGACCGAGCTGATCGTCTCGTCGTACCAGGCGGCCTCGGGCGCCGGGCAGGCCGGGATCGCGGCGCTGCGCGACCAGATGACGAAGGTCGCGGGGACGGACGCGGGCACGCAGGCGGGCGATCTGCGCCGCACGGTGGGCGACTTCGGGCCGTTCGCGGCGCCGCTGGCGCTCAATGTGGTGCCGTGGGCGGGCTCGCTCGCGGGCGCCGACGGCTGGTCGTCGGAGGAGATGAAGGTACGCAACGAGTCGCGCAAGATCCTCGGGCTGCCCCGTCTGCGGGCCACGGCGACCTGCGTACGGGTGCCGGTGATCACGACCCACTCGCTGTCGGTGCACGCGCGGTTCGAGAACGAGGTGACGGTCGCGCGGGCGCACGAGATCCTGCGGAACGCGCCGGGTGTCGTGGTCTCCGACGACCCGGGGCAGGGTGAGTTCCCGACGCCCGCGGACGCGGTCGGCACCGATCCCACGTGGGTGGGGCGCGTACGGCGCTCGCTCGACGACCCGTGCGCCCTCGAACTGTTCGTCTGCGGCGACAATCTGCGCAAGGGCGCGGCGCTGAACGCCGTCCAGATCGCCGAGGTGGTGGCGGCGGACATCGCCGTCTGAGGCCGCTCGGGCGTGTCCTCGGCAATGTGCCCGGGGACGAAGTTGCTGGTCTGGACCACTTGAACTCACGTACCCGAACGTTGGAGACTTTGCATTCCCCCGCGGGAACCGACTCGCTCGGGGGAGCGTCTTTGTGTCAGCGCACTGCCCTATGGTCTGGTCCCTAAGGTGCTGCACACCGAGCGTGGTCCGGGGGGAAGCGTCGGTGCAAACAGGGCGTTGAGGAAGAGCTGGTACGCATGGGGATATTTGACGCTCCGTCGAGCGGCGTGTCTTGCGCGTACAACCCTGAGGGGGGGATGCGTGTCCAACAGTCGTGGCGGAGGCACTGGGTATCGAGACGGCATTCGGACGGCACGGGACGATCACGCCGCCCCGGCTGCCGCGTCCACGCACGTCGGCGTCCGGTGCGCTCTCCGGTGGCATCCCGGTGATCGCGCCCTGGCCGGTCGTGCGGGTCACGGCCGCGGAAGGCGAGGACTCTGACTCGGCGATGGCAGTAGGCACCACGGTCGACCACCTCACCGAGACCTACCGCGCGCACTACCGTTCACTGCTCGGCCTCGCCGCGCTGCTGCTGGACGACACGGCCTCCTGCGAGGACGTGGTCCAGGAGGCGTTCATCCGGGTGCACTCCGCCCGCAGCCGGGTCCGTGAGCCGGAGAAGACCCTGGCCTATCTGCGCCAGACGGTCGTCAACCTCTCCCGCTCCGCCCTGCGCCGCCGCATCCTGGGCCTGAAGCTGCTCTCCAAGCCGATGCCCGACATGGCGAGCGCGGAGGAGGGCGCGTACGAGATCCTGGAGCGCGACCAGCTCAAGGCCGCGATGCGTACGCTTCAGCGCAGGCAGCGCGAGGTGCTGGTGCTGCGATACTTCGCCGACATGACCGAGGCGCAGGTCGCCGAGACCCTGGGTATCTCCCTGGGCTCGGTGAAGGCGTACGGTTCGCGAGGCATCGCGGCGCTGCGCGTCGCGATGGAGGCGACGGCATGACCACCCCCGACGACGCGCACGGTATGGAAGACCAGAACAAGAACCAGGATCAGGACCAGGGCAAGGGCGCGGACCACGGCGAGGGCCGGGGCCGCGACCTGGGCTTCGGCTCCCCCGACGCCGCTGACGCCTCGGGCTCGGACGGCGCTTCCGCCTCGGGCTCCGGCTCCGACCGCACTTCCGCCTCGGGCTCCGACAGTGCGTCCGGCTACGGCTCCGGTACCGACGGCCTCTTCGGCCTCGACGGCGGCTTCGACTTCGCCAGTCTCGAACTCGACCTCGACAGTGCCGACGGCGTCGAGCACACCCCGGAGGAGGCGGCGCTGCGGGCGCTGCTGCACAACGCCGTCCAGGGCATAGAGGCGTCCCCCGAGGCGCTCGACCACCTGCGGCGCGCGGTCCCGGCCCGCAGGCAGCACCGTCGGCAGGCGCTGGCCGGTGCCGCCGCGGCCGTGGTCCTGGCCGGCATGGCGGTGCCCGCGCTGATCCACGCCGCCGACACCTCCAGCAGCACCAACGCCCTCCCGGCGAACGTCTCCAGCACCCACGCCTCCGCCCCCGGCCAGGACGGCCACACCAACTACTGGGCGGGCGGCCCCTCCTCGGGCCAGGCGGCCACCGGCACCGGCGGCGCGGGCACCTCGACGAAGAGCCCCACCGACGATCCGCCGCCCGCGACCACCACCCCCTCGGACTCGGCGGCGGTCTCCGCGCCCGACTGCTCCAGCGTCCAGCTCGGCCAGGGCACCAGCTCCGCCGACTCCCCGGACTCCTCCGGCCGCGTCTACGGCTGGTTCCGCGTCGCCAACGTCTCCGGCGTCCCCTGTACGGTCCCCGGCAGCGGGCAGGTGCAGGTCCTCGCCGAGGGCTCGGCCGACCCCTCCCGTATCCAGGTCGTCGGCCACACCCCGGGCGACCCGGCGAGCAGGCTGCCCTCCGGCGTCGACGGACCCGTGGTGCTCGCACCGGGTGACACCTACGAGGTGCAGTTCGCGTGGATCCCCGCGGGCAACGGCACCGGCGGTTGCCCCACGACGCCCACCACGCCGCCGACCACCCCGACACCCACGCCGACGTCGAGCGACCCCGCGACCACCGGCGGCCCCACCGGCTCCGACCCGGGCACCGGCACGGGCAGTGGCAGCGGCAGCAACGGCGCCTCCACCCAGCTGGGCAGCGGTGACCCGCCGACCAGCCCGCCCCCCGGCAGCGTCGCCCTCAACCACACCCCGGCCGCGGGCGCCCCCGTCGTCGACGGCCCCGTCATCCAGAACGCCTGCGCGGGCACCCTCTACACGACGGCCGCGCTCCCCGGCACCACCAGCGGCAGCACCACCCCCGGTACGGGGACGAGCGGCGGCACCGGAACCGACTCGGGAGCGACCGGCTCCGGCTCGTAGGGCCTTCGGGCACTGCGGGTATTGCGGGTACTGCGGCGACTTCGGGGAACTCTCCCTGACCCCCTCCCCGCACCTCGCGGGACCAGGACCGGCGCTCCTGGTCACCGGGGGCCGAGCCCTGCGCCTGGCCGCGCGCCCTGCGTCGGCTCCGGGCCGGTGCGGGTCCCCGGTTGCGGGGCCGCGAACAGCCCCCCGTACCGTTGTGGTGTGTACCGGTTCCTGCTCACCCCGCGCTGGCTGGCGGTCAGCGTGCTGTCGCTGCTCGCCGTGCCGTTCTGCGTCTTCATGGGCAGTTGGCAGTTGAGCCGGTTCGAGCTGCGGGTCGACTCCCACAAGAGCGCCGAGCACGCCCAGGGCAAGGCCGTCGCCGAGGCGGCGGTGCCGTTGGCGACACTGCTGCCGCAGCCGCGCACCCAGGTGCCCGACGGCGCCTCAGGGCGCTCGGTGAGCGCGACCGGCCGCTATGACTCCTCCCATCAGCTCCTGGTCCCCGGCCGCACCCTCGACGGCCACGACGGCTACTACGTACTGACCCCCCTGCGGGTCGGCGCGGACGGCGCCGCCCTGCCCGTCGTCCGCGGCTGGCTGCCGGGCGACGCCTCCGCCGCCGCGCGTACCGGTGCCGTACCGGCCGCGCCGACCGGCGAGGTCACCGTGACCGGTGCCCTCCAGTACCCGGAGAGCACCGGCACCGACGGCGTGCAGTCCAACGGCGCGCTGCCCTCCGGACAGCTCGGCATGATCAGCGCCGCCTCGCTGGTCAATGTGCTGCCCTACCCCGTCTACAGCGGCTGGATCACCGCGAGCGACCCCGCCGCGCCGCTGAAGGCGGTGCCCCCGGCGGCGGCCCCCAACAGCGGCCTGGACATCAAGGCGTTCCAGAACCTCGGCTACACCGGTGAGTGGTTCGTCTTCGCCGGCTTCGTCGTCTTCATGTGGTTCCGACTGGCCCGCCGCGAGGCCGAGACACGCGCCGACGCCGAGCTGGGTCTCGTCCCCGACGACGGTGACGACGAGCCGAGGTCCGCGCCGAAGGCGGAATCAGGGCCGGACGCCTCCGGCGCGGACCGGGCGGACGCTGTGGTCACCGCGTCGGCGTCCGCCGACGCCTAGGGCCGGACGCCGAGGCGCACCCTGGCTGCACGTCCAGCCGCGCGCTGGCCCGGCTGACTGTCCGGATGCCTTTCGTCCGCCGAGGCGCGTGTCCAGCTGTCCGGCCGTACGCGCATCCGCCCGCTCGCCCGGCCGGAGGCCCGGAGGCCCGGGGCCGGCCCGGGGCCGGACCCGCGCTGGTCCAACCCCGGCCGACCACCGGCCCCCTACCGCCCTACCGCCCTGCCGCCTACCCGCCCGCGTGCTTCAGCGCGAAGGCCAGTTCCAGACGGACCTGCTTGATCCGCTCCTCCACGACCAGCGAACCGTGCCCCGCGTCGTACCGGTACACCTCGTGCGGCTTGTCCAGCTCCCGCAGCCGCTCGACGTAGTTGTCGATCTGGCGTATCGGGCAGCGCGGGTCGTTCATGCCCGCGCTGATGTAGACGGGGGCGGCGACCCGCTCGACGTAGGTGAGCGGGGAGGACGCCTCGAAGCGGTCGGGGACCTCCTCGGGGGAGCCGCCGAAGAAGGTGCGGTCCAGGGACTTGAGGGCCTCCATCTCGTCGGCGTACGCGGCCACGTAGTCGGCGACCGGGACCGCCGCTATGCCCACCGTCCACGCCTCCGGCTGGGTGCCGAGGCCCAGCAGGGTCAGATAGCCGCCCCAGGAGCCGCCGGACAGGACCAGCCGCCGCGGGTCGGCGAGGCCCGAGGACACGGCCCACTCGCGGACCGCCGCGATGTCCTCCAGCTCGATCAGGCCGACGCGGTGCTTGAGCGCGTCCGTCCACTCCCGGCCGTAGCCGGTCGAACCGCGGTAGTTGACCCGGACCACCGCGAAGCCGTGGTCGACCCAGGCCGCAGGACCCGCCGCGAAGGAGTCCGAGTCGTGCCAGGTGGGACCGCCGTGGATCTCGAACACGGTCGGGAACGGCCCCTCGCCGACCGGCTTCTGGACCAGCGCGTGGATCCGGCCGCCGGGACCCTCCACCCACGCGTCCTCCACCGGCACCGACTCCGGCGCCCGCAGCCCCGGCGCCTCCAGCACGACGGCGCCGGTCGTGGACCGCACCGCGGGCGGGCGCTGCGCCGACGACCACAGGTACTCCACCGTCCCGTCGGGCCGGGCGGTGGCGCCGCTGACCGAACCCGGCGGGGTGTCGAGCCGCGCCAGGGTGCCGGCCGCCAGGTCGTACCGGAACATCTCGCCGCGCGCCTGGTAGTCGTGGACGACGAGCAGCGCCGAGCCGTCCGGATACCACTCGGCGTGCACGTCACCGGGCAGGTCTATGGCCAGCCGCGTCTCCACGCCGGTCGCGGTGTCCCAGATCATCGGCAGCCAGCGGCCGGACCGCTGGTGTCCGACCAGGAGGCGGGTGTCGCCGACGACGGGGGCGAATCCCAGGCAGTCCAGGCCCAGCTCGGCCCGGCCGCCGTCGGTGTCGTCCAGCTCCGCGACCGTCGAGCCGTCCGCGACCGACAGCACCCGCAGCGCGCTGTGCATCGCGTCGCCGTGCTCGGTGTGCTCGATCACGACCAGCGTGCCGTCCTCCGAGAGGTCGCCGACGCTCGCCGACTCCGCGTGCCGGTAGACCTCGACCGGCTCGCTGTCCGGCCGCACCACGTACACCGACGTGCCCTCGTCGTCGGTGGACCGCCCGACCACGGCCAGGCCGCCGGGGCCCAGCGCGAGACCGGCCGGGTAGGACGCCTCCAGGCCGGGCGCCGCCGGTACGTCCTCACCGCCCGCGAAGGGCTGCCGCATCCATATCCCGAACTCGTCCCCGTCCGTGTCCGAGAACCACCACACCCACGCGCCGTCCCGGCTCAGCGTGCCGTCCGTCGTCCCGTTCGGCCGGTCGGTGACCTGCCGTCGCCCGCCCGTCGTCCGGTCCCAGGCGTACAGCTCGTACGTCCCTGTCACGTTCGACACGAACAGGCTGCGGTCCGGGGCGTCCTCGGCCCACTCGGGCAGCCCGACCCGCGGCGCCCGAAAGCGCTTCTCCCACTCCGGCATGGACCCCGCCGGGGATCCGGTGATCTCGTTCATGCCCCCATGATGCTCCGCCCCGACCACATTCGGGCACCCACTCTTCACAGCCTGTGGATAACTCCGTGCCCCGGCCGCCGCGGATCATCGCCCCGCCGCTACGACGCGCCGCCCGCGGGGGTCGTGCCCGCCGTGCCGCGTACGACCACGACAGGGCACGAGGCGTGCACGGTGACCGTGTGGCTGACCGAGCCGAGGAGGGTGGAGCGGAAGGTACCGTGGCCGCGCACGCCCACCACGATCAGGTCGGCGCCCTCGCCGCTGTCGAGGATGGCCTGGGCCGGGTTGCCGAGCACGGTACGGCGGGTGACGGTCGCTGCCTGTTCCGGCGTGAGGGCCGCCTCGACGGCCCGCGCCAGGATCTGGTCCGCGTTGGCCTCCAGATCGACGTCGTCGGGCAGCCCCGGCAGCCCGGCCCAGCCGTACGCCGACGGCATCTCCCACGCGATGACTGCTTCCAGCGCGGCGCCGGTCAGGGCCGCCTGCCGCGCGGCCCAGCGCAGCGCCTTGAGCGACGGTTCCGAGCCGTCGACCCCGACGACGATCCTGCCTGCGGCCGTGCCCGTACCGGAGCCGATACCGGAGCCGGTACCGGAGCCCTCGCCGGAGCCCGTGCCGGGATCGGCGCCTGATCCCGTGCCCGAGCCTTCGGCGGAGCCCGCGTCCGAGCCCGTGCCCGCGCCTGATCCCGCGTCCGAGCCCGCGCCCGCTGCCGTGCCCGTCCCCGTGTCCCGCGCCGCCTCGCCCATGGCCGTCTCCCTCGCCTCGCTTGCCCGTCCGACCCCGGAAACGGTCGGCCCACACGCCAAGCGTGCGCGACAAGCGGTGCGTGGCGGGGCATTTCGGGCGGTCGCCGGTCCGCGTCGGATACGCGTCCGGCTTCCGGGCCGGGTCGGCGCGCGCGGCTCCGCGCCGTCGTGGAAGCGGAGGGGCCGGGCCTTCGCGCCTTCGCAGGATAGGGAGTTGGTGCCCGCGCGGCTCACCGCTGCGGCCGTGGGAAACGGCTACTGGCGCAGGTAGCGGTCGCGCACCAGGGTGAACCGCATGGCCCACTCGGTCAGTTCGGCCAGGCTGCGGCTGGACACGCGGCCGGTGCGGATGGTGCCGTTCGTCAGGACGACGGCCATCCGGAAGACGGATTCGTGGTCCTCCACGACGCACTCGGCGAAACGGATCATCGGCCAGGGGAGGTCGACGGTCTGGCCGTTCTCGCCGAGGGAGATGCCGTAATCGTCCGCAAGTAGTGCGTTCTTCCGGTCCATCGCCAGGAATTCGGGGACGTCGTCCTCCGGCGACCAGGCCGGGACGCCCGGGACCGGGGCGGGCGAATGCGCCGGGTAGGCCGTGGCCAGCGAGGTCGACGGCGGGATCGACGGCGGGATCGACGGACCGGGGACGCCGGGCGCGTACGAGGGAGGCGGCGGAACGGCCCCTGAGGCGTACGGGTTGGCGGCGGCCGGAGGAGGCGGGGGTACGGGAGTCCGCGGGTCCGAGGGGCGGGGGGCCGCGTCCCCGGTGCGGTGCGGGGCGTCGCCCGTACCCGCCTCGGCCGTACCCGAATCGCCGAACCAGTCGAGGAGTTGGTCCGTGCTCGGGCGGTGGGACGGCTCCTTCGTGAGGCAGGCCGCGACCATCGGGCGGATCGCCTCCGGGACGGCGGAGACGTCGGCCTCGTGGTGCACGGAGCGGTACATCAGGGCGACCGGGGTGCCGCCGCCGAAGGCGCTGCCGCCCGCGGCGGCCACCAGGACCGCGCCGAGCGCGAAGATGTCGGCGGCGCCGTCCACGTCACGGCCCTCGGCCTGCTCGGGGGCGAGGAAGCCGGGGGTGCCGAAGGAGGTGCCCGTGGTGGTGATCCGGGTGTTCTCGACGGCGCGTGAGATGCCGAAGTCCAGTACGCGCGGGCCGTCTTCGGCCATGATGATGTTGCCTGGTTTGAGATCGCGATGCACCAGACCGCAGCGGTGGATCGCCTCCAGCGCCTCGGCGAGCGCGGCGCCCAGCGCCTTGAGCTGTTCCTCGCCCATCGGGCCCCGCGCGGCGAGCAGTTGGCCGAGCGTCGGACCTTGCACGTACGCCGTCGCCAGCCAGGGGGCCTCCGCGTCCGGGTCCGCGTCCACCACCGGCGCCGTGTGGAAACCGCCCACCATGCGCGCCGCGGCGACCTCGGCGCGGAAGCGCTCCCTGAAGGACGGGTCCGCGGCCAGTTCCGGCCGCGCCACCTTCACCGCCACGTGGCGGCCTCCCCGCGAACGGGCCAGGTACACCAGGCCCATTCCGCCTTCGCCGAGCTTGCGTACGACGACGTAGCTTCCGATGCGGGTCGCTTTCGCGTCGGCGCCTGTCGCTGTGCCGTTGGAGCCGTTGGAGCCGTGCGAGGCGCTCGTATCGATTGTGCCGTTCGTATCGCTCGTGCCGCTCGTGTCGTTCGGGCCGTGCACGCCCAGCCGCCTCCTCGCGTCCCCCGTCTGGCCAGGCGCCCAGTATGACGGTCCCTCTGCGGGGTGCGGTCCCTCATTTCGCGCGGGTGCGGGCCCCGCCCTACGACAGCAGGGAGCGGATTGCGGCGCGGTCGACGGTAGTGAGGGCGCGGACGAGGGGCGGGGTGAGGAAGACGAGGAGGAGGCCGAGGAGGGAGGCGGCG
This sequence comes from Streptomyces sp. NPDC024632, assembly GCF_055559175.1. NCBI lineage: Bacteria > Bacillati > Actinomycetota > Actinomycetes > Kitasatosporales > Streptomycetaceae > Streptomyces > Streptomyces sp. NPDC024632. Next base: position 633,416 of record NZ_JBVHLD010000001.1, on the reverse strand, counting down.
GCGATCTGGAGGGGGGAGGAGAGGTAGTAGGCGTGGTGGACGCCGCCGGAGGTGTACTCGAAGAGGCGGTAGCCGGGCCAGTCGACGTAACGGGGGAAGACCCAGGCGTAGGCGGGGTAGAGGGCGACGGTCCAGCCGGTGATGAGGAAGGTCAGGGTGAGGACGAAACTCGCGATGCGCCAGGGGAACATGAGGACCTGGAAGAGGAGGGCCTTCCAGGCCGAGGCGTCGCGGAGCCTGGCGGTCATGGCGGCCCAGCGGCCGGGGGTACGGGGCGCGGGTACGGGGACGGGCTCGCCGACGCGGAGGGAGAGCAGGCTCCTGGCGCGGGCGCGTTCGGCGCCGCCGAGCGCGCGGGCCCCGGTCAGCATCGCGGCCAGGACGGGCACCCCGATCGCGGTGAGGACGAGGCTGGTGCCGAGGGCGAACAACGTGACGGCGAAGACGAATCCGGCGATGGCGATCGGCAGCGACGTGAGCGCGTAACCGACCTCGCGGAAGGTGACGGCGGAGAAGGGCGCGCGCCAGAAGCCGGGCGGGACGCGGCCGGGTCCTGGACCCTTCGCGGGCGAACCGTACGCGGGATGCCCGGCGTCCGGAGCCGACAGCAGGCCGGGCCGGGCCTGCGACGCGGCGGCGGGAGAAGAGGAGTGCGGCTGCGCGGCGGACACCTGAGCGGCGGCGGTCTGAGTGGCGGATGCCTGAGCGGCGGCGCTCTGAGTGGCGTGGGGGAATGTGCTGGCGGTCATCGCTGGCCTCGAATCATCGCGGTGGGGACCGTTCCGTCCTGATACCTAGACGATCCCGCTCGGCACCCCTCTCGCGGCATCCGGCAGCCCGGCCGGTCGGGGGTGGGGCCAGCCCCACCCCCTGCCATTCTTGAACGGTGCGCGAAACAGGAGACGTCCCGCCCGAATCCGGCCCATCCGGCCTGTCAGACCCCGCCGGCCTGTCAGACCCCGCGGCCCCCGCCGCCCCCGTCGTCATGAGCGGTACGCCCGGCTCCTTCGCCAGGAGCGTGCTGGCCGACCGCCACCCGGCGTTGATCAGGCAGGTCGCGGACGCCTTCCCGTACCCGCCCGAGCAGCGCCGCGCACTCGACGCGCTCGCGGAGGAGACGGCCGCGCCCGCCTCGGCCGACGCGACCTCGGGCCCGCCGATCGGCCCGCTGTCGACCCACACCGGCACCGACACCCACACCGGCACCCACACCGGCACCGACTCCCGCGCCGACGACATCCGACGGTGGGCCGAATGGGGCGCGGAGGCGTACGTCGGCCGTGCGTCGTGGTACGAGGTGCCCTTCCTGTGGGCCGAGAGTTACTTCTACCGCAGGCTGCTGGACGCGGTCGGCTACTTCGGGCCGGGGCCGTGGCAGGGCGTCGACCCCTTCGCGCCGTTCAAGCGCGCCGAGTTGACCGGGCCCGAGGTCGCCGACGAACTGGCCGCCCTCGACGCGCTCGACGACCTCGCCCCCGACGACCGGGACCGCGCCGTCCTCCAAGGCGCCCTGTGGGGCAACCGCGCGGACCTCGGCTTCCGCATCTCCGCGAACGCGTCTACGGCGCATGGGCCTACGGCGGAAGCGTCCTCCACGAAAGCGCCTTCGGCAGAAGCTCCTACGGCGGAAGCGTCCTCCACGAACACGTCCTCCGCGCACGCGTCCCCCACCCACGCCCCCACAAGCACCCCCTCCGACGACCTCCTCGCCGACGACAGCGCGGCCCTCTGGCGGCACCTCGCCGCCGCCCCGCCCGGCACCGCGGCGGTGACCGTGATCGCCGACAACGCGGGCCGCGAGCTGATCCCCGACCTGATCCTGATCGACCATCTCCTGCACACCGGCCGCGCCGCCACCGCGGTCCTGCACGTGAAGCCGTACCCGTACTTCGTCTCGGACGCGACGACCTCGGACGTCGTCGACTGCCTGCGCCGGATCGGGCAGGCACCGGGCCGCAGAGCGCGGGAGACCGGCGCGCGGCTGTGGTCGGCGCTGGGCACCGGCCGACTCGCCGTCCGCGCGCACCCGTTCGCCTGCGCGCCGCTGCCGTACGCCGACATGCCCGCCGATCTGCGGGCCGAACTGGGCCGCGCCACACTGACGGTGCTCAAGGGCGACCTCAACTACCGCCGCCTGGTGGGCGACCGCCTGTGGCCCCCGACGACCGCATTCTCCCTGCCCACCGGCTACTTCCCGAGTCCGTTGGCCGCCCTGCGCACCCTCAAGTCCGATGTGATCGTCGGCCTCGACACCGGCACGGTCACCGCGCTCGACGCCAACAGCGCGGCGAACGGCGCGGCTTGGCGTACGAGCGGGACGTACGCCGTCGTCCAGGTGCGTACGGTCTGAACCTCCGGCCCCGCGGAGAAGGACCGTCTCCGCCCTCTTCCCCGGCACGCCCGGACACACCGGGCCGCACCCTCTAGGCTGCAACCGCCGTACGCGCATGATCAGTTGATCAGACGCGTGCGGTGCAGCGCGCACCGACAACGTGAGACGACACAGGACGACGACGTGAAGGGCGGACAGGGCGATGGGTGTGGCGATCCGGAGGGCCGGGGCGGACGACCGGGAGGTCGTGGTCGGGGTGCTGGACAAGGTGTTCAGGAACGACCCCGTGAGTAGTTGGGTCTTCCCCGACCCGGAGCACCGGCTGCGCAAGCACGCGTCGTTGATGGGCGCCTTCGCCGACCAGGTACTCGCCGACGGCTACGTCGACATGACGGAGGACGGCAAGGCGGTCGCCCTGTGGATGTCGATACCCGCGACCACCGACGCGCCCGAGGACGCCCAGGCGCACGCGGACGACGACGACCCCGCCGCCTTCCGCGAGGCGGTCGACCCGGACAACGAGCGCGTCGAGCAGATCGCCCGCATCCTCGGCGAGGGCCACCCCACGGGCCCCGCCCACGAATACCTGCTGCTCATCGCCGTGGACGCGGAGTTGCAGGGCCAGAGCCGCGGCACCGAACTGATCTCCGCCGTCCTCGAACGCTGCGACCGCGACGGCCTGTCCGCGTATCTGGAGGCCAGCAGCGAGCGCAGCCGCGGCCTGTACGAGCGGCTCGGCTTCGTCTTCACCGGCCGCACGATCGACCTCCCGGACGGGCCTCACATGTGGCCGATGTGGCGCGAGCCGCGCGCCGCGACCGTATAGGCGTACGCGTAGCCGTACAGGCAGCCGTACCTCCTAGGTGGAGGTACGGCACCCCCGCCCGCGGGTAAGGAGCAGGAGAGGCACGGCCGTTGGTACGCGGTCGCGCGCGGGGGAGAGGCGGCGGGGCGATGACGGACACGGGAGCGGCAGCCGGTACGAATACGGGTACGGGTACGGATACGGGCGCCGCGGGCGGCGGTTCGCGGGACGCGGCGGGGACGAACGGCCCGGCCACCCTGCGCGAAGTCGCCCGACTCGCCCAACGGCACGGCTTCGGCGAGTCCCGCGCCGTCCACGCGCTCGGCGGCGGTGACGTCGGCTGCGTCGCCTTCGGCCTCGCGGTCGTCCTGCTCGCGCCTGGCATCGGCCTGGTCCTCCACCCGTACAACCCGGTGGTCACCTCGATCGGCGTCACCTTCCTCGTCCTCGCCCTCGCGCTGCCGATCACCGCGTTCCGTTACGAGAAGCGCCGCGACAACCGCATCCCGCGGCTGCACGTCTTCGACGGCGGCATCGTCATCACCCGCCCGGCCCGGATCGACGTCCACCCCTGGCCGGACATCCGCGTCGTCGAGCGCGAGGACTCCGTCGCCATCGGCCAGGGCGGCACGACGCGTCAGGTCCACCGCCTCGAACTGCACGCGATAGACGGCGACGTGCTGTGCTCCCTGGGCGACGCCTTCGACACCGTCACCGTCGTCAGAACCGCGATCGCGGGCGGCGCGCATACGTCATAACGGCGCGCGACCGAGAGCGCGCAGGGCCGTCAACTCGGCACCCCTCTAGCACCGTTCGGGTACCCGCCTTGTGGTTTTTAGGGGGCGGGGCGGCCCTAGGAGGGGAGGCGCTCTTGGAGGTGGACCGTGACGGTGTCGCCCTCTTGTTTGCCGATGGCTTTGCGCAGCTCGGCGGTGACGGGGAGTTTGTGGGTGCCGTCGCCGAGGGCCATGAAGGAGCTCTGGAAGGGGTGGCCGTCGATCGTGCCGCGGACCTTGACGAGGCCGCGGGTGCCGAAGAAGGCGGCGGACTCGGGCCAGACGACGTAGGTCCAGCCGCCCTTGTTCGGGCTTTTCAGCAGGGTCGCGGTGAATCGCTTGTCCATCGTGGATATCGCCTGTTCAGGAGCTTTCGGTGGCGCGCCCCGGCCGGGGACGTCCGCGGGCGTTCACCCAGGTAGGACCGGCGGCGAGGCGGAAACTCATCGCGGGCCGCGAAGGCTGACGTGCGGGCGGCGGGGGCTCATCTACAGTGCTGCGGTCAGTGCCTGTCAGCCGGTGATGTGAGAAGGAACAGCGGACCATGCCGACCGAGACGTTCGAGTTCCAGGTGGAAGCGCGTCAGCTTCTGCAGATGATGATCCACTCGATCTACTCCAACAAGGATGTGTTCCTGCGCGAGTTGGTGTCCAACGCCTCGGACGCGTTGGACAAGCTGCGGCTCGAAGCGCTGCGGGACAGCGAGTTGGACGTGGACGTGTCGGACCTGCACATCGGGCTGGAGGTGGACCGGGAGGCCCGTACGCTCACCGTGCGGGACAACGGGATCGGGATGTCCCGGGAGGAAGTGGTCCAGCTCATCGGGACGATCGCCAACTCGGGGACGGCGAAGTTCCTGCGGGAGCTGAAGGAGGCCGAGGGCGCGGGCGCCGCAGAGGGCCTGATCGGGCAGTTCGGGGTCGGGTTCTACGCGAGCTTCATGGTGGCGGACGAGGTCACGCTGCTGACGCGGCGCGCGGGGGAGACCGAGGGCACGCGGTGGACGTCCAACGGTGAGGGGACGTACACCGTGGAGACCGTCGAGGACGCCCCGCAGGGGACGGCGATCGTGCTGCGGCTGAAGCCGGAGGACGCCGAGGACCGGCTGTACGACTACACCTCACCGTGGAAGATCAAGGAAATCGTCAAGCGGTACTCGGACTTCATCACCTGGCCGATCAGGATGGCCGCGGAGCCCGCGCCCGGAGGCGACAGCGACACCGACACCGGCGCCGACGCCGAAGGCGACGCCGAGGACGGTACTGACGCGGCGGCTCCCAAGCCCGAGCCCCAGCTCGAAACGCTGAACTCCATGAAGGCCCTGTGGGCCCGCTCCCGCGACGAGGTCAGCGACGCCGACTACCACGAGCTGTACAAGCACATCAGCCACGACTGGAACGACCCGCTGGAGATCATCCGCCTCCACGCGGAAGGCACCTTCGAGTACCAGGCGCTGCTGTTCATCCCGGCGCACGCGCCGCAGGACCTGTTCATGCGCGACTACAAGCGCGGCGTCCAGCTCTACGTGAAGCGCGTCTTCATCATGGACGACTGCGAAGCGCTGATGCCGCCGTACCTCCGCTTCGTCAAGGGAGTCGTCGACGCGCAGGACCTCTCGCTGAACGTGTCGCGCGAGATCCTCCAGCAGGACCGCCAGATCGAGCTGATGCACCGGCGGCTGGCGAAGAAGGTGCTGTCGACGGTCAAGGACATGATGGCCGCGCGGCCCGAGCAATACGCCACATTCTGGCGGGAGTTCGGCCGCGTCCTGAAGGAGGGGCTGCTTGGCGACTTCGAGAACCGTGACGCGATCCTCGGCGTCAGCTCCTTCGCCAGCACGCACGACAAGGACGCGCCGACGACGCTCGCGCAGTACGTCGAGCGGATGAAGGACGGCCAGGAGCACATCTTCTACGTCACCGGCGAATCGCGGCAGGCCGTCGAGAACTCCCCGCACATGGAGGCGTTCCAGGCCCGCGGCATCGAGGTGCTGTTGCTGACCGACCCCGTGGACGAGGTCTGGGTCGACACGGCACCGGAGTTCGGCGGCAAGCAGTTCCGCTCCGTCGCCAAGGGCGAGGTCGACCTCGGCACGGAGGAGGAGAAGCAGGAGGCGGGGACCGAACGGGAGAAGCAGCAGGAGGAGTTCGCGGGCCTGCTCGCCCGTATGACGGAACTGCTGAGCGAGCAGGTCAAGGACGTACGCCTCTCCTCGCGGCTCACCGTCTCGCCCGCCTGCGTCGTCTCGGACACCAACGACGTGTCACCGGCGCTGGAGAACATCTACCGCGCCATGGGCCAGGAGATCCCGCACGCCAAGCGGATTCTCGAACTCAACCCCAAGCACCCGCTGGTCGTCGGCCTCAACCGCACCCACGCCGAGCGCCCCGACGACCCGGCCCTCGAAGAGACCACCGAACTCGTCCACCAGCTCGCCCTGTTGGCCGAGGGCGCCGAACTCCCTGACCCCTCCCGCTTCGTGAAGCTGGTCGCGGACCGCCTCGAACGCACCTTGTGAGACTGCGCTCTTGAGGGCGCTGGGGCCGGGGCCGTACGGATCGCCGTACGGCCCCCGGCTCCACGCGTGAGCTCCTGTACGCGTGGACCCCTTTACATGAGCCGCCGCACGCGCGACCCCCGTACGGCGAACCCCCGTACGCGCGCCCTCTATACGTGCGGCGTCGCCGCGACCGCCTGCTCCGCCGTCCACCGGTCCATCCGCTCCCACTGCCCGAGCAGCCACTCGCTGCGCGCCGCGTCCCCGACCGGGACCTCGGCCGCCGGTATCCGCCACCAGTGGACCCGCACCGGGCGGCGGAACGGCAGGAAGTCCCAGGCGGCGCGCGCGGACGCGATGACATCGAGGCCGGAGTGGACGACGAAGACCACCTCGGCGGTGGGCGCGGCGGCCAGGACGGCGAGGCTTCCGGCGTCCCGCGGCGGCAGCACGTACCGCAGCCGGGCCGCGCGGGCCGCGCGCCGGTACTGGCCGAGGCGGCGCAGGCTGGCGATCGCGCGGCGGTGGCGGCGCGGGGTGAAGTTGCCGCCCTCGGGGAAGATCACGAGCGCGTCGCGCGACCGCAGCCCCGCCGCCAGTTCGGTGATCGCGTCCTCGGCGGTGCCGTGCGCGGGGGGCAGGAAGCAGTGCGGGACCCGGCCGAGCAGGACGTCGAGGCACGGATCGGCGCGCAGGACGCCCTTCAGCACGGTGTGCGGCAGCAGGCGTACGTCGGTGAGCAGCGTCTGGAGGAGCAGGAACGAATCGCCGACACCCGCGTGCCGGACGAACACCACGAGCGGTACGTCCGGCGGCCGGTCGCCCACGGGCAGCGCGGGCGTCATCTCCACCTCCAGCCGGAACAGCCGGTCCGCCACCTTGCGCAGTACGGCCAGCAGCCGCGCGAGGAGCGCGAACGCCTCGGCCGCCCGCCGGTCCCGGTCCGCCCGGGGGTGGTGCAGGAAGAGCGCGGAGGCCGCCAGCACTCCCGTGAGGTCCACGACGAGGTAGACGAGCAGGAATCCGGCCATACGCGTCGGCCGCCACGCGCCGCGCGACGGGATCGACACGGGCGCGCTGAGTACGGTCACGGTGATGAGGAGCGCCGCGGCCACCGGTATCAGCGCGACCACGAGCGCGGTGGTGACCGTACGCCGGGCGGCCGTGACCAGCGCGGCGCCCGCGGCAGCGGCGGCGGTGCCGGTACGGGTACGGGTACGGGTCGACGGCCGGACCCGCGCGGCCGGGTCGGCGCTCGCGAGCGCGTCCGTATCTGAACCCGCCGGGCCCGTGCTCGCTGGACCCGTAGCTGGACCCGTGCCTGAACCCGCCGGACCCGGCCCCGCGTTCAGGCCCGAGTCGAGGCCCGTCACGCCGGACCCTCGGCGGAGTGCGGGTCCTCGGCGCCGGAGCCCTCCGGGACAAGGGACTTGGGGGCGGCCCCGTCGAGCGCGCTCTCCAGATACCGCGACGACGCGGCGTAGGCCCGCTCGATACGGTCCGCCGTCTGCCCGAAGGCCCGGTGCCGCAACTGGCCCAGCGCCCCGGCCGCTTCACCGGACGCCGCCCCGCTGGGCAGTACGTGCACGGTCACGTCCGACGGCAGGTCGGCCATGTCGCGGGCGAACCGGTGCCTGCGGGCGATCTCGAAGGCGACCATGGCGACGTCCCACGGCAACTTCGGCGGCGTCAGCGGCCGTTCGATGCGGCCGACCTGGAGGACGTAGATCTCGCGCGCGCCCAGGGCGACGGCCCTGCCCACCGGGATGCTGTTGACGAGGCCGCCGTCCACGAAGTGCTCGCCGTCGACGTCGACCGGCGGCAGCAGTCCGGGCACGGCCGACGAGGCGAGCACCGCCTCGATCAGCGGGCCGCGGTCGAACCAGTGCTCGGCGGCGTTCTCGATGCTCGCCGCCACGCACTGGAAGGGCACCTCCAACTCCTCGATGAGCGCGACCTGTACGTGCTCACGCAGAAGGTCGACCAGCGGCGCCGGGGTGTAGAGGTGCGTACGGCTCCGCACGGCGGTGCTCACGCGGCCCATCAGCGAACCGGCGAACACCCCGGCCTTGCCCAGCCCCGTCCACAGCTCGATCAGCCGGCCGACGGCGGTCTGCGACGGCTCGGCGGCCACGGCGGCCCCGTTGATCGCTCCGACGGAGGTCCCGAGCACCATCCCCGGCTTCACCCCCTGCGCGAACAGGGCCTTGAGCATGCCCACTTCGTACGCCCCGAGGGCCCCGCCGCCCCCCAGCACGAACGCCGGTCCCCCCGCTTCACCCGCACTGTGGTCCATGCCAGAACGCGTGCCCCCGCTCCTTCCCCCCAATCAGCCGCCCGAACTCGCCACAGGCGCGGTGCCGCGTCGTCGGCCGGGCGCTTTCGCGGCGGACGGCGCGGGCCGTAGCGGACCGGCGTACGCCGTCGGGGCGGCGGCTGCGTCCTTGCGCCGACCGGGGCTTCGCGAGCGGGGGGGTTGCGGCGGGGCGGTTGGAGCAGACTGGTGGGCCGCGTCGCGTCGGGGCGAGCCGGGCGGGCCGAGCCGGTGCCTTCGTCCTCCTTCCGCCGAGCCGGTCCGGTGCCGACCGCCACGTCACGGCGAAGGGCGTACACCGATGACCGAACCCCCGACGACCGAAGAGCCCCCGACGACCGGCCAGCCCCCCACGGCCACGGCGCGCACCGCTGCTGCCAGCGACGACGAAAAGGCCGTACCCGACGAGGAGCTGCGCCTGACGTTTCCTGGCGACCGCAGCGAGGAGGCCGGTTACGCGATCACGCTGCGCGCCATGGCCCGCCGACTGCCCCAACTGGTGCGCCGGGCGCTCGGCATGGCCTGGCACGTGGACCGCAAGGCGGTCACCGCGCTGCTCGCCTGCCAGGTCCTGTCCGGCGTGCTGGAAGCGCTCGGCCTGCTGGCGGTGACCGGCACGATCACGGCCGTCATCGCGTCGGGCCACATCGACGAACGGCTCCGCCAAGCCGCGCCCTCCCTGGCCCTGTTGGCGTCGGCGGCGGGCGTACGGGCGGTGCTGGGCATCGCGATCACCGGTCTGTCCACGCGCCTGGCCCCGCGGATCTCGCGGGAGGCGGAGCTGCGGCTGCTGGACGCGGCGACCCACGCGGAGCTGACCGCGTACGACCACCCTGGCTACAACGACCGTTGGGACGCGGCCGACCGGGGCGTCGAGGTCTCGCAGGACATGCTCAACCAGTCCCAGAACATCCTCGCCGCCGCCGCATCGTTGATCGCCGCCGCGGCCGTACTGACCAGCGTCCACCCCGTGTTGCTGCCGCTGCTCGTCCTGGCCGCGCTGCCGCAGGCCATCGCGGGCGTACGGGGGGCCCGGCTGAACTACCTCGCGTCGCTGGAGACGATGAAGGACCGCCGCCTGCTGAGCGTCCTGCGGTGGAATCTGGTCGACAAGCAGCACGCCGACCAGATCCGTTCCGGCACGATGGCCGACTTCCTGCTCGGCAAGTACCGGGCGGCCGGGGCGCGGGTGGACGCCGCGACCGACCGGGCCGCCTGGCGCGCGGCGAAGATGTCGCTCGTCGGGAGCCTGGCCGGGGGAGTCGCGGCCGGAGCGGTCTGGGCGGCGCTGCTCTTCCTGATCAGCACCGGCCGCGTGTCCGTCGCGTCCGCGGGCACGGCGACGTTCGCACTGCGCACGGTCGCTTCAGGACTGCGCGGCATCATCGGCTACGGCGCCATCATCTTCCGTACGGGGATGTACCTTGACGACTGGTCAGATTTCCTGGACGAGGCCGGTGGCCACCGGATCGCCCGCGGCGAGACCGTGCCGACCGGCCCGGCCGTCGTACGCGCCGACCGCCTCACGTACACCTACCCGCACGCCGACCGGCCCGCCCTGCTCGATGTCAGCCTCAACGTGCGGCGCGGCGAAGTCCTCGCCCTGGTCGGCGAGAACGGCTCGGGCAAGACCACCCTCAGCAAACTCCTGTCCGCCCTCTACCTCCCCGACCGCGGCGCCGTCGTCTGGGACGGCGCCGACACCCGCACCCTGGACGCGCACGCCGCCTGGTCACGCGTCGCCGTCGTACCCCAGGAGTACGCGAAGTGGCCGCTGACCGCCCGCGACAACATCACCCTGGGCCAGCCCCGAACCGACCACCCGCACAGGGCGGTTGATACGGCCGCCCACGCCTCCGGCGCCGACGAGGTCGTCACGTCCCTGCGCTCGGGCCTGGACACCCTCCTGGCCCGCGAGTGGTGGGGCGGCCAGGAACTCTCCGGCGGCCAGTGGCAACGCGTCGCCCTCGCCCGCGCCTTCCACCGCGACGCCGGTCTCCTCGTCCTCGACGAACCCACCGCCGCCCTCGACCCCCGCGCCGAACACCGCATCTTCACCGGCCTGCGCACCCTCGCCGCCGACCGCGCGGTCGTCCTGGTCACCCACCGCCTCACCAATGTCACCGTCGCCGACAAGATCGCCGTCCTCGACCAGGGCCGCCTCGTCCAGTACGGCACCTTCGCCCAACTCCGCGACACACCCGGCCTCTTCCACGACCTGTGGCTCCTCCAGAACGACCGCGCGCCCGGTATCCCCGCCCAGCCCTCCGGCCCCGTGGAGCAGCAGCAGACGGCCGACCTCTGAGGCCGAGAGACGACTACGGAGGCGCCGGAATCTCCGACGCGCCGCCGGTCCGGCCGCACTTCGCCCCGGCCGACGCCCCCTGCCGCTTCGTAGCGGAGCGTCCTATGATCGTCGCGCTACGTGGGAGGGGGTGGGTCATGGCGGCGGGGGGATCGGCTTCGCGGCGGGCTCAAGAGGCGCGTCGGCAGGAGCGGTTGCTGCGGGAGCAGTGGCAGGCGGCGCGGCGCCAGGCGCGGCAGTGGGAGAGCGCGAGCGAGGGCGAACAGCGCGTCAGCGCACAGTTGTTGGTGCTGACCGAGCGCGGCTGGCGGCTTCTGGTGGACCGGCGGTGGCCGGGTACGCGGTCCGCGAACGTGGACATGCTGCTGGTCGGGCCCGCCGGTGTCTTCGTCGTGGACGTCAAGAACTGGCGCGCGGACCCGGAGGTGGAGGACGGCCGGCTCCTCGCGGGCGGTGAGGTGAGGGACGAGCACGCGCGCAAGCTCTCGGCGGTGACCAAGGCCGCCGAGACGGCGGTCGCCTCGTTGGGGATGTCCCCGGTCGCGGTCCGGCCGCTGATGGTCTTCGCCGACAAGCGCGTGGACACCGCGCTGGGGAGAATCCGGCTCCTGGGGGAGCGGGAGGTCGGTCCGTATCTGCTGGCGGAGCGTCACCGGCTCAACGCCGCCTCGGTGCGCGTCATAGCCGACCACCTGGGGCGGGTGTTCCCCGAGTACGAGGGATCGTCCGTCACAGAGCCGGTCACAGAGCCGGCCACAACGTCGACTACGGCGCCGTCCAGCGTGCCGCGCTCCGGACGCCAAGAACAGCCCGCCGCAGGGCTGTTCGACCTCGACGGCATGCGCGAGGCCGCGCTGGACGCCGCCATGCGGGCACCGATCGAGCAGTGGATGACCTTCCTCGGGCAGGACCAGGTGGCCCTCGTCCGCCGCAACTGGTCCGGCCCCGCCCGTATCAGCGGACCCGCCGGTACGGGCAAGACCGTCGTCGGGCTGCACCGCGCGTCCTACCTCGCCCAACGCACCACGGGACGCGTCCTGTACGTGACCTTCGCCAGCAACCTCCCGCGCGTGCAGGAGACGTTCCTGCACGCGATGTCCCCCGCGGTCGCCGACCGGGTGGAGTTCCGCAGCCTGCACTCGTGGGCGCAGCAGTACACGCAGGACCGCGGTGTGCCGGTGAATCTGAACGGGGACAAGGCCGAGACGGCCTTCAGCCTCGCCTGGACGCACGCCGGGCGCGACAGCCCGCTGACCGAACTCGACCCGTTGCCGCGCTACTGGAAGGACGAGATCGACTACGTCATCAAGGGCCGCGGGATCACCTCCTTCGAGGAATACGCCGTCCTGCCGCGCCGCCGCCGTCGGGTGGGCCTGCGAAGGCCCCACCGGCAGGCGGTCTGGGGACTCTACGAGGCGTACGAGTCGCTGCGCGTCCAACGCGGTGTGCACGACTTCAACGATGTGCTGACCCTCGCGCTCGCCGAGGCGAGCAGTTCCACCGAGGCCGCGCCGTACGCGGCCGTCATCGTCGACGAGGTCCAGGACCTGACCCTCGTCGGGGTCAAGCTGCTGCACGCCCTGATCGGCGACGCTCCCAACGGCCTGCTGCTCGTCGGGGACGGGCAACAGGCCGTCTACCCCGGCGGATTCCGGCTCTCCGACGCGGGCATCGACATCCGCGGCGAGCGCGGGCAGGTGCTCAGCACCAACTACCGCAACAGCAAGAACATCCTCGACGCGGCCCTCGCGGTGGTCGCCGACGACGCCTTCGAGGACATCGACGGCGTACGCAGCTCCGGCGCCAGGGAAGTCGACCTGACCTACCACGACGGCCAGGTGCGGCGCGTGGACCGGCCGACCGTCGAGGACCACGACCGGGCCCTGCTGGAAGCGCTGTTGGCCCTGACCCCCGCCGAGCGGGCCGACTCCGCCGTGCTCTGCCCCTCCGTGCGGGCCATCGGCCGCTACCGGGACCTCCTCACGGCTTCCGGCCTCCCGGTCTGCCCGCTGGAGCGCTACGCCGGTCACGCCGTCGAGGGCGTCAAGCTCGGAAGCTACCGGCGTGCCAAGGGACTTGAGTTCAAACGCGTCTACCTTCCGCGGTACGACACCTCCCTGCTGACCGGCGCCGAAGGGCTCTCCGAGACCGAGCGCGAGCGCCGCGAACTCGGCCGCAGCCAGCTCTTCGTCGCCATGACCCGCGCCCGCGACACCCTCTGGCTGGGCAGCGTCACTCCCGCCGCCCAGGCGTGACGCGTCTACGGACGCTCGGCGCGCAGCCTCCGCAGGAGGTCACGGCTCGCGACGGTGAAGGGGTGGTCCTGGCCGAGGCTCTGGGCGCGGCGCGCGACGACGTCGTCCATGAGCGCGATGCCTTCGTCGGTGTGACCGAGCGCGGTGCGGGTGCGGGCCTGGAGCTGGCGGGCGGCGAGGGCGATGGGGTAGTCGGGTCCGAAGCGGTGCAGATAGGTCTCGGTCACCTCGCCGATCTCGCTGTCGGCTTCCTCGAGGCGGCCCAACTGGAAGAGCGCCCAGGCGTGGTTGTGGCGGGCCCCCACGGAGACGGTGTGGTCGACGCCGAGGTGTTCCGCGCACTGCCCCGGCAGCGACAGCAGGCCCGTGCGTCCGTCCTCCGCGGTCAGTTCCGCGGCGCCGAGCGCGGCCAGGATGCTGGACCGGGAGCGCAGCGTCAGCGGATGCCACGCGGCCGGTCCGGAAGCGGCCGGTCCGGGCGCGGCGCCCTTGTGCCAGGACGCGGTGACGCGTGGTCGTGGTCCGCCAGGCGTCGGTCGCCATCGGGGCGACCACGGGGGCTCCGGCGGTCCGCGTGAGCACCGCGAGTTCCGGATCCACAGCTCCCCCTACCATTCAATAATCTGATCATATTGGCTTTGAGTCAATATGAGGACCGGTCACGTCCGGTGTGGATCATTATTGCACCGGGAGTCGAATTGCGATAGGCATCCGTAGGCGGTCGCTGCCGTTGTCGTGGCATATGCCAGACGGCTGGTTATCGGGTACGCTCCGGCTGTAGTGACGCCGATGCGGGTACGATCCGCACGCGGTACGACAGTACGCAGCCGATCCTGGGGGCAACCATGACCAGACCATGGGAAGCAAATCCCGACACCACATTCTTAAAGCGCCTCGGTAAATCACCTCAGGAGCTGGGGAATACGACCGACACCCCCGACTGCCCCGACATCTGGGAGCTGGAGAACGGCGACATCGCCGTCATCGGCCGGGATCTGACGGCCTCCCTCGGGCGGAATCTGCCCGCCGGGGTCTCGGTCGGCTCCGACGAGCGACTCGTCGTCATCCCGAGAAACATGCTGATCGCGGCGAAACCGGACATTCCCAGTGTTTGACTCCTTTCCCAACGGCACCTTCGAACGCCTCGCCCGGCCCGCCTACCACGAGGAATTCTTCCGGATCCTCAAAAGCGGCGTCAGGAGCCAGGACAAGCTGGAACGCGGCCAGCATTTCCAGGAACGCGGTTTCGCGAGCTGGGAGGCATTCGCCGCCGGGCACTGGGAAGAAGCACTCGCGCTCATCGAGGAAAGGCGTCCGGCCTACGCCCGGCAATTCGCCGAGGCGGAGGAGTTGGGCGTCGCGCAGCGGCGGCTCCGAGTCGTCGAATTCCCCGTGACGTGGTGATGTACGAGGTGCAGTACGACGACGAGGGAAACGCGGACGGGGCCAGGCGGTACGCGGAACCCGCCCTGATCGCCGAGACCAGGGCGGGGTTCGCGTCGCTCTACGCGCGGGGCGAGCCCTTCGGCGACTTCTTCGACCGCGAGATCGCCACGCTCTCACCGCCGGTCATCGACGGCGTCGGCTAGCCGGCCGCCGGGCGGGCCCTAGGCGTTCGCGAGGACCCCGCAGGCGGTGAGGTGCCAGGTGGGGGCCGCGGAGCGGACGCGTCCGTCCGGCGTCTTCGCGCATCCGTCAGGCGCCGACTGCCGCGCGGCGGACGGGAGTTGGAGGCGGGGGTGCCGCTGGCGCCGAAGGGTGAATGTCCATACATATGTGCTTGTGGTGGCGCGAGCGCGTCCCGGCCTACCGTTGATTGTTGCCCGCTGTCGCCGCGCGACGGCGGGCACGGGTGCTTCGTGGTTCGGGTCGAGGTCGAGGGGGACCGCTCATGGCCAGCGCGTTTCAGGAGCAGAAGCTCAGGGGGATGTTCGGCGCGTTCGACGCCGACGGTGACGGCTACCTGCGCGAGGAGGACTTCAGGGCGCTCGTCGCCCGCTGGAACCGGCTGCCCGCGGTGGCGCCGGGCACGGAGTTGCGCGCACGCGTCGAGACGCTGCTGATGGGCTGGTGGGCGGCGCTGCTGGAGACCGGCGACACCAATGGGGACGGCGCGGTCGACTGGGGTGAACTGCTCGCGCTCGTCGACCGGTTGCCCACGATGATCGCGGACGTCGTCGCCACCGCCGACACCGTGTTCGAGGCCGTGGACGCCAACGGTGACGGCGTCATCTCCCCGGAGGAGCACCGCACGCTCGTGGAGACCTGGAACGGCCGGCCCGTCGACATGACCGGCGTCTTCGAACTCCTCGACCTCAACGGGGACGGCCACCTCAGCCGTGAGGAATTCACCCTGCTGTGGCGCCAGTTCTGGATCAGCGACGACCCGGCGGAGCCGGGCAACTGGCTGTGCGGACGGTTCCCGACGCAGCGGCACTGAGGTCGCCGCCGCGGGCCCGTGCGTGAGGCGCCGGGCCCGCGTCACGACGGCGGGCGCGATCACCTCCGGCATCCCCGGCAAGTGCGTCGACATCGCGAACAGCGGCACCGCGAACGGCACGGCCGTCCAGCTCTACACCTGCAACGGCACGGCCGCGCAGAAGTGGACGGTCACTCCCGGCGCGGGCGCCGCGGTCCGCGTGCTGGGCGGCTGCCTCGACATCGCCGGGGCCGCCACCGCCAACGGCACCCTCGTCGAGCTCTGGTCCCGCAACGGCGGCGCGAATCAGCGCTGGGTCGCGCGGTCCGACGGGTCGCTGCTCAATACGCGGTCGGGCCGCTGCCTCGACGATCCGGGCTTCTCGACGGCCGACTGGACGCGGTTGCAGATCTGGGACTGCGACGGGGGCGCGAACCAGGCGTGGACGCTTCCGGGCTGAGCCCGGCCCGGCCTCGGGGGGGGCGGCCGGTGCCCCGACAAGCCGGTGCGCGGGTCCCGGCCGCGGCGGGAGGGGCGTACGTGCCCGCGTACGTACGCCCCTGCGGTACGTCTCTACGCCCGCCCCCGACGCCCGGCCTTCCCGACCGGGCCCGGACCAGCCACCGGCCGCTCCGGGTTCAGGCACCGGCCACGGCCCGGCCGCTCCCGGAACAGGCCCCGACCAGGCACCGGCCGCTCCCCGACCAGGCCCGGACCAGGCACCGGCCGCACCCGCGGCCCCTGTGCTCACGATCACACCGCTCGGCGTCGCGGTGCTCCTGGCCGTGGCGTGCCCGGCTCCCCGCCGCCGCCCGGCCTCCCGCGGCGGGAGAATGTGGCCCGCCCGACCGCTCCCCGCCCCCGTCCGTGGTTATTGTTGCCATACGTCAAATGTTTGGCGTCCGTCGGTGTGCGCGGCGGCTCCTCTCTGGCCCCCGGTCGCGGGTGGCCGGGATCGTCCGGGAGGGCGCTGCGATGCAGGGTGTGGCTTTCCGGGGCGGGCTGCGGGCGGACGGGCTGCCCGCCGCGCTCAACGATCCGAGGCGGCTGGCCGCGGTGGCGGCGACCGGCCTGCTGGACACCGGTCCCGAGCCGGAGTTCGAGGACCTGGCGGCCCTGGCCGGTGCGGTGACCGGCTGCTCACGGGCGTTCATCACGCTGGTCGACGAGCGCCGCTCGTTCTGGAAGTCGTGCGTCGGGGTCGACATCACGGAGATCGCGGGGCGGCAGAATCCGGTGCGGGAGAGCTTCTGCTACTTCCTGGTCGGCCTGGACGGCGAGCCCTTCGCCGTCGAGGACGCGGCCACCGACCCGCGCACCCGCGACCACCCCTCCGTACAGCCGATGAAGATCGGCGCGTGGGCGGGTTACCCGATCCTCGGACCGGGCGGCGAGGTGCTGGGCAGCATGTGCGTGATCGACGACCGCCCGCACGCCTGGCGCCCCACGGAACTGGCCACGCTGGCCACCCTCGCGCGGGCGGTCGGCAACGAGATCAATCTGCGGACCTCGCTGGAGACGGCGCGCACCGCGCTGGCCGCGACCACCGACCTCGTACGCAGCCTCCAGGACAGTTTCCTGCCGCCCGTCCTGCCGACGGTCTCCGGTCTGGACGCCGCCGCCTCGTACACCCCGGCGGACGGCGGCATGGTCGTCGGCGACTTCTACGACCTCTTCCAGGCCCGCGGCCCCTGGTGGTGCGCCACGATGGGCGACGTGTGCGGGAAGGGCCCGGAGGCCGCCAAGGTCACGGCGCTGGCCCGGTACACCCTGCGCGCACAGGCCACGCAGCACCTGTCGCCCGCCGTGGTCCTCGACCACCTCAATTCCGCGCTGCTCGACCAGCGCACGGACGGCCGGTTCCTGACCGCCGTGCACGCCACCTTCCGTACCACCGCCACCGGCGTGTCCGGCCGCCTGTGCACCGCGGGGCACCCGCCCGCCCTGATCCTGCGCGCCGACGGCCGCGTCCAGGAGTCGGGCCGCCGCGGCAGCCTGCTGGGCGTCCTGCCCGACGTGCACCTCACCGACGTCCGCTTCCGGCTCGCGCCCGGCGACACGCTTCTGCTCTACACCGACGGCGCCACCGAGGCCCGTCCCCGCCCCATCGTCCCGGGAGCCCCGCGGCCGCTGTTCGGCGAGGAGAATCTCGCCGCCGCCCTCGCCGCCTGCCACGGCATGGACGCCCCTTCCGTCGTCCAGCGGATCGGCCGCGTCCTCGACGACCACAGCGGTGGGTGGGCGAGCGACGACACCGCCCTGCTGGCGCTCCGCGTCCCGCCCCGCACGGCCGGTATCTGACCCCGCCCGCCCCCCGGGGCCGCCGCCCCTTGCTCACCTCGGCGTTCACCTCAGCCATTCATCTCGGCGCCCTGAGGACAAAAGCCGCATAGCGCCCTAGCCTCGTCTCATGGCTGACCTCCCTTTCGACGACGTCCGGGACTTCGCGAACGCCGACCGCGGCTTCGTCGCCGCGCCCGCGTCCACCGCGGTGACGGCCGAGGACGGGTCGGTGGTGTGGGACTGCGGGGCGTACGCGTTCATGACGGCGGCGCAGTGCCCGCCGACCGCGAATCCGTCGCTGTGGCGGCAGGGGCAGCTCTGCGCCCGGTACGGCCTGTACGAGGTCACGCGGGGGATCTACCAGGTCAGGGGGTTCGACCTGTCGAACATGACCCTGGTCGAGGGGGAGCGCGGCGTCGTCGTCATCGACCCGCTGATCTCGACGGAGACCGCGGCGGCGGCCCTGGCGCTGTACCGCGAGCACCGCGGCGACCGCCCGGTCACCGGATTGGTCTACACCCACTCCCACGGCGACCACTTCGGCGGCTCGCGCGCCATCGTCCCGCACGGCACCGAGCAGGACATCCCGGTCCTGGCCCCGGCCGGATTCCTGGAGCACGCGGTCGCGGAGAACGTGTACGCGGGCACCGCGATGACCCGCCGCGCGGTCTACATGTACGGGGCGGAGCTGCCCAAGGGGCCGGCGGGCCAGATCGGCGCCGGTCTCGGCGCGACGACCTCGACCGGCACGATCAGCCTGGTGCCGCCGACGGTGCACATCACCAGCACCGGGCAGGAGGAGACGGTCGACGGCGTACGCATCGCCTTCCAGCTCACCCCCGGCACCGAGGCCCCCTCGGAGATGAACTTCCTCTTCCCCGACCACCGGGCCCTGTGCATGGCCGAGAACGCCACCCACACGCTGCACAATGTGCTGACCCTGCGCGGCGCGGTCGTCCGCGACCCCCGGATCTGGGCGCACTACCTCTCCGAGGCCCTGGCGATGTTCGAGGGCAAGGCGGACGTCGTCTTCGCCTCGCACCATTGGCCCACCTGGGGCCAGGAGGAGATCACCGCGTTCCTCACCGGGCAGCGCGACCTTTACTCCTACCTCCACGACCAGACCCTGCGGCTCATCAACCAGGGCCTGACCGGCCCGGAGATCGCCGAGGAGCTCACCCTCCCGCCCGCTCTGGAACGTACGTGGGCGGCCCGCGGCTACTACGGCTCGGTCTCGCACAACGTCAAGGCGGTCTACCAGCGCTACATGGGCTGGTTCGACGGCAACCCGGCCCACCTGTGGGAGCACCCGCCGGTCGAGCAGGCCCGCCGCTTCGCCGCCGACTACGGCGGCACCGACGCCCTCGTGGCCAAGGGCCGGGAGTACGCCGACGCCGACGACCTGCGGTTCGCCGCCACGCTCCTCAACCACGCCGTGTTCGCCGAGCCCGGACACCGGGGCGCGCGCGAGGCGCTGGCCGCCGTCTACGACCGCCTCGGCCAGGGCGCGGAGAACGGCACCTGGCGCAACTTCTACCTCACCGGCGCCATGGAGCTGCGCGGCCGCCTCGCCAAGGTCCGCCTCGACACCGCCAACCCCGAGATGGCCATGGCCCTCACCGTCGACCAGCTCATCGACTCCCTCGCCGTCCGCGTCGACGGCCCCCGCGCCTGGGACACCCGGCTGACGATGGACTGGCACGTCACCGACCACCGCCGCACCTGGCGCCTGACCCTGTCCAACGGCGCCCTCACCTACCGGTCCACTCCCGGCGCCCCCACCGCCACCACCGCGGACCTCACCCTGACCCTCACCCAAGCCCAGCTCCTCACCGCCCTCGCCACCCGGAACCTCGACAACGTCACCACCGAGGGCACCCCCGACACCCTCTCCCGCCTCCTCTCCCTCCTCGCCACCCCGGACCCGGACTTCCCCCTCGTCACGCCGTGAGCGCCGCCCGTCGTTCTGGGTGATGAGAGCGCACTGGTACCGCGGTACCAGTGCCGTGCCGAAGGGTCTCCCACGGTTCCAGGGATCGCCCCGCCCGCCCTCGTAACGTCGAAGGTGCGGGTCGCGCCGCGTTCTCGACGAGTGCGAGGAGCGCGACGAGTGCGATGAGTGCGACGACTGCTGCGAACGCGGTGAGCGCGTGAGTTCCGTACGCGAGGCGTGCGCGCGGGACGTGAGAGGACCAGGGGACCAGAGGCCGATGATCGAAGTGCGTGAACTGACGAAGCGGTACGGGGACAAGACGGTGGTCGACCGGCTGTCGTTCTCCGTGAAGCCCGGTGAGGTGACGGGCTTCCTCGGGCCGAACGGCGCGGGGAAGTCGACGACGATGCGCATGATCGTCGGCCTGGACGCCCCGACCCGGGGCTCGGCGACCGTCGGGGGCCGCCCGTACGCCCGGCACCGGGCGCCGTTGCGCCAGATCGGTGTCCTGCTCGACGCCAAGGGGGTCCACCCGGGGCGCAGCGCGTTCGGGCACCTGAAGGCGCTCGCGCTCACGCACGGCATTCCGCGCGGCCGGGTGGACGAGGTCATCGAACTGGCGGGACTCGGCAGCGTGGCGGGCAAGCGGGTGGGCGCGTTCTCGCTCGGCATGGGCCAGCGCCTCGGCATCGCCGCCGCCCTGCTCGGCGACCCCGAGGCCGTCATGCTCGACGAGCCGGTCAACGGCCTCGACCCCGAGGGCGTGCTGTGGGTGCGCAATCTGCTGACCGGGCTGGCCGCCGAGGGCCGGGCCGTGATGCTCTCCTCGCACCTGATGAGCGAGATGGAGCTGATCGCCGATCACCTCGTGGTCATCGGGCGCGGACGGCTCCTCGCCGACACCTCGCTCAAGGACTTCACGCACCAGGCCGGCGGCGGCGGGGTGCGGGTCGTCAGCGGCGAGGCCGCCCGACTGCGGGACGCGCTGGCCGCGCCCGGCGTCACCATCACGTCCTCCTCCGACGAGGAGTTGCTCGTCCACGGCTGGGCGGCCCGCGACATCGGTACGGTCGCCGCGCACTGCGGGATCGCGCTGTACGAACTGGCCCCGCAGACCGTCTCGTTGGAGACGGCCTTCATGCGCCTCACCCATGACTCCGTGGAGTACCACAGCGACCCCGCGGGCACCGAGCGGAAGGCCGCCTGATGACCACCGACACGATCGCCGTCGCCGTACGCGCCGACCGGGACGGGCAGGGGGTGACCGGCCGCCGCGTCCTGCGCTCGGAGCTGAGCAAGTTCCTTTCGCTGCGCTCCAGTTGGATCACCCTGGGGGCCTCGGTCGCCGTACTCGTCGCCTTCGGCGTGATCGCCGCCGCCGTCTACCGTCCTCCCGGCGCCGACGTGACCGGGACGCCCGACGACCCGGTCGGCCTCGCGCTGACGGGCGCGGGCGTCACCGGCCTGATCGTCGGCGTGCTCGGGGTGATGATGTCCGCGGGCGAGTACAGCACCGGCATGGTCCGTTCGACCTACGTGGCGGTGCCGCGCCGGTGGCCGGTCCTGGCGTCGAAGAGCGCCGTGATCGGCTCGCTGGTCCTGGTCCTCACCGCGGTCGCCGCCGTGGTCACCTTCGGCCTGGGCGCGGCGAGCCTGCGCGGCGACGACATCGCGCTGTCCCTGGGCGACGAGGGCGTGCTGCGCGGCCTGGTCGGCGCCGGTGTCTACCTCGCGCTGTTCGCCGTGTTCGGCGTGGCCCTGGGGACGCTGATCCGCTCCGCCTCCGGGAGCATCGCCGCCCTGGTCGGCCTGCTGATGCTGCTGCCCGGCCTGACCGCGCTGCTGCCCGACTCGCTCCAGGACGCGGTCGAGCGGTACACCCCCGGCAACGCGGGCTCGGCGATCTACGCCCTGCACAAGGCGTCGGACTCCCTGTCGCCCGGCGCGGGACTCGCCGTCTTCGCCGCCTGGGTGGCCGTGGCCCTGGGCGCCGCAGCCATCCGGCTGAAGCGGTCCGACGTCTGATCGTCGCGGCGGCCGACCGTTCGTCGGAAGGGTCACCAGCGGTGACAATGAGGCTTATGCACCGGGACCGGGACTTCAGGGCCACGATCGCGGCCCGGGGCCGGGATGCCAGGGACGGGCTCGCGGCTCGTGGCCGGGACGTCAGGGACGGGCTTTCGGCTCGTGGCCGGGATGCCAGGGCGCGGGTCCGGGATGTCAGGGCGTGGTTCCTGGCCGGGAGGCGGGATCTCAGGGTCGGGTTTCTGGCCAGGAGGCGGGCCCCTCGCGTCGAGGTCTCCGCCCGGGACCGGGGCCCCGGGGCCGGATTCTCCGACCGCGGCCCCCGAACCGCCTTCGCCGCCCCGGACCGGGGGACGCCGGTGCCGTCCCTCGGTCCCGAGGCCGCCCTGGGGCACCCGGTCCTGAACCTCATGCTGCAAGCCAGCGGCCTCCTGCGGGAGTACGACCGGCGGCACCCCTGGCTGCTGGACACCGCGGTCGTCCTGCTCTTCGCGGGCGTCTGCCTGCCCAACCTGCTCTCCGGCGGCGCGCCCGCGGCCGTCGCGGCGGCCGACGCGCACGGGGCGCCGTCGACCGCCACCCTCTACGTGCTGTTCGCCGCGCTCGTCCTGCCGCTGTGGTGGCGCCGCCGCGCCCCGGCCACCGTGCTGGTCGTGACGATCGCCGCCTTCCTCGTCCAGTCCGCGATGGACGCCGGGCTCGTCGCCTCATTCAGCCCGCTCATCGCCCTGCACAATGTCGCCCGGCACAGCTCCCCGCGCGTGCTGGGCTGGGCCACCGCCGTGGCCGCCGCCGCGAACGTGGTCGACGTCTTCGCCCTGGAGCCCGCGGGCAGCGAGTTCCTCGTCCTCTTCTTCCTCCTCGGACTGGTGACCGCCGCCGTCGCCACCGGTCTGACCCTGCGGACCCGCAGGTTGTACCTGACCGCGCTGGAGGACCGCGCCCGGCGCCTGGAGGTCGAACGGGACCAGCGCGCGAGGCTCACCGCCGCCGCCGAACGCACCCGTATCGCCCGCGAGATGCACGACATCGTCGGCCACAACCTCTCCGTCATGGTCACCCTCGCCGACGGCGCCTCGACGCTCGCCGCCCGCAACAACGAGAGCTCGACCCCGGTCCTGCGCATGGTCGGCGACACCGGGCGGCAGGCGCTGGGCGAACTGCGCCGCGTGCTCGGCGTCCTGCGCGGGGACGACGACGCCGCGGACCGGCGGCTCAGACCGCAACCGGGCATCGGCGACCTCGACATGCTCCTCGCACGGGTCCGCGCGGCGGGCCTCGCGGTCACGTACCGCACCACGGGCGAACTCGCCAAACTGGGCGAGGGCCTGCAACTCACCGTCTACCGCATCGTCCAGGAAGCCCTGACCAACACCCTCAAGCACGCCGGTACGGCCACCGCCTCGCAGGTCACCGTGACCGCCGACGCGGGGACGGTACGCATCCGCGTCACCGACACCGGCCCCCCGCCGCACGCCGCCGGCCCCGCGGCGCCCGCCACCGGGGACGACGAGCACGGCCACGGCCTCGTCGGCATCCGCCAGCGCGTCGCCCTCTACGGCGGTACGGTCACCATCGGCCCCACCACCGACCAGCCCGGATGGACCGTCGACGTCCAGCTCGACGCGACCGTCGACCCCACCGACCACAAGGCGGAAAGCCACCTGCCATGACCACCTCCGTGCTGATCGTCGACGACCAGCCCATGCAGCGCTTCGGCCTGCGCATGCTCCTCGAGGGCAGCCCCGGCGTGACCCCCGTCGGCGAGGCCACCCACGGCGCCGAGGCCGTCCGCATGGCCGCCGAACTGCGCCCCGACGTCGTCCTCATGGACATCCGCATGCCCGGCATGGACGGGCTGGAGGCCACCCGCCAGATCATCGCGGCCGGCGGCCGTACCCGCGTCCTCATCGTGACCACCTTCGACCTCGACGAGTACGCCTACGAGGGCCTGCGCGCCGGGGCCAGCGGCTTCCTCCTCAAGGACGCGGGCCCCGAGGAACTCGTCTCGGGCATCCAGGCCGTGGCCACCGGTGACGCCGTCGTCGCCCCCAGCCTCACCCGCCGCCTGCTCGACGCCCACGCCCACCACGTCCTCACCCCGCCCGACTCCCCGGCCGCCCAGGACCCCCGACTCCGCGAACTCAGCGCCCGCGAACGCGAAGTCCTCGTCGCCATCGGCAACGGCTGGACCAACTCCGAGATCGCCCGCCACCTCGTCCTCTCCGAGTCCACCGTCAAAAAACACGTCGGCCGCGTCCTCGCCAAGATCGGCGCCCGCGACCGCATCCAAGCCGTCATCCTCGCCTACGACGCCGGCCTGGTCCGCTCCAAACGCTGACCGCCGGAACGTACGGATTCCGCCGCCCCTCCCGCCACGTCCCACGTCCCACGCTCGGCTCGGCCCGCGCCCGGCCCCGAGGTCTCGCGGGACGGCGGCTTCCGGCACGGAACCGATCCACCCGTACGCGCCCGGCGATGCGTACGGGCAACGGGAATCCCCGGGGCGCGGGCCCGAAACCTCGGGGTGCGGCCTCGCGCTTCGTGACCACTAGGATCCCGCCATGTCTGACGATCTCGGCTTCACGTGTTCGTGCTGCGGAAACCATCACGCGGAGCTCCCCATGAGCTACTCGACCCCCGCCCCGGACGTCTGGGACCCCGCCTTCGAGGCCGATACGAACAGCATGCTGTCGTCGGACCAGTGCGTCATCAGGGGCCAGCACTTCTTCATCAAGGGCCTGATCGAGATACCCGTGATCGGCGGCGAGGACGTCTTCTCGTGGGGCGTCTGGGTCTCCCTGAGCAAGGACAGTTTCGCCCGCGCCGTCGACCTGTGGGACACCGAGGGCCGCGAGGCCGAGAAGCCGTACTTCGGCTGGCTCAGCACCGAGCTGTCCCTCTATCCCGAGAGCACCACCGACCTCAAGACCAACGCCCACACCCGGCCGCTCGGCACCCGCCCCTTCATCAAGCTCGAACCCACCGACCACCCCCTCGCCGTCGAACAGCGCACCGGAATCACGCCCGCCCGCGTCCGCGAGATCGCCACGGCGGTACTCCACCCGGCCTGACCACACCCGAGGCAAACCGGCAATGGCCCGGCGCCCGCGTTCCCGATCGCGTCAAGTACCCCACCACCGCCGGGCATTGGCTCGCCGGATCGGCGTCCCGCCAGCAGCCCGGCAGTGCGGGGGAAGGCGCGGGTGGTTCGTATCTGCGGACGATGACCTCGCTGAAGTTCTTCAAGACCGAGCGCGAGTACACGGAGCCGTCCTACGGTTGGTGGCTGGCGGAGAAGAGCCCGGTGAAGGCGGGGTTCGGGGACATCGACGGCGACCGGTACGCGGACGTGCTGTCCCGCGACCTGGCCGGTCGGCTGTGGTTCGTTCCCGGCAGCAGCGGTCGCGGACGGCTGATCGGCCCCGGCTGGAATTCCATGACGGCGATGACTCGGCACGGCGACTTCACCGGTGACGGCATCGAGGACCGGCGCCGATTGGTACGGCCTCAACGGCACCTTCTGACCCCGGCACGCGCCAACTCCCGGCTTGCGCCCCGCAGTTGATCACCAGGTGGGAGGTGTCACTGTCGGCGTCGGCCGGGGCGCGGAGCCGCAGATCAGTCAGGTTGTCGGGGTCCGGGCCCGCCGCGCGGACCTCGGCGATCGAGACCGCGGACTGCTACGATCCTGGCGAATTCGAACGTGGGGGGCCGCCGGAGGATTCACGTTCCCGGCGGATCGGTACCGTTCGAACCGTCCCTCCTCACGCCTCGTGCCCCGTGCCTCGTGCCTCGTGCCCCGCGCCACGCCGCCGTTGCCGGTTCCGGCGGATGTCATCAGCGCCGGTACGACCGGCTTCCTCTCGATCGGCCTGGACTCCGACCTGCTGTGGACCCGGTACGCGGGCGGCGCCACCACGCCGCTCGGCAGGGACATCGGCCGGTCCACCGCGACCTTGATGCACGGGTCGGTGTCCGACGTCGTGGCCCTGGAGCGCGGCACCGAGTACGACACGGACCACCGGGTGGAACTGCACGACATGGGGACCGGTGACATCTCGGTCGTTCCGTTGGGGAGGAACCGTTCCCTGAAGGGGGTCGTCGGATCGACGGTGGTGGCGTGCCGGGTGCCGTATCCCACGGATGACACGTGCACCGAGGCGCACTTGATGAGTGTCGCTGACGGAGTCACGACCGACCGGGTGGTCACGGGCCTGCCCGGCGGTGCCTTCGGACTGCGGGCGGCGGCCGCCACGACCGGCGCGCTCGCGCTGTCCTACAAGACCTCCGCGGCGGGCGGGACCACGGCCGACGGTCTCGCGGTGGTCGACCTCGCGTCCGGTACCGCGACCACGTCGCACCTCGCCTCGGCCGGATTCACGACCGCCATTTCCCCGGCGTACGTGTCCAGCGTGAGCACCGGGAACGCTCCGGTGCTGAGCGTGGAGAACCGGGCCACGGGCACGGTGACGCGGCTGTCCGCGCTGGGTCCCGGCTACCCCCTGACCGGCCTGGCAGGGAACTGGGCGGTGTTCGGTCCGAACACACAGCTCGGGGCGGGCTCGGCCGACTGGGACTTCTCCTTGCGGGCCGTCCCGGTGGGCGGCGGCGCCGTGCGCAAGGTCCTGGACCACGCCACCACCGTCGTCCCGGCGCCGGACGGCGCGGTGCTCGTGACGGGCGGCACCGTCGCCAAGGGCGAGGGCGTGTACCGGGTTTCCGTCGGCCCCGACGGCGCGCCGGTCGCCGACATGGTCGCCAGCAAGGGAGCTCCGACCAAGCTCGCTCTCCTCGGCTCCAGCGTCCCCGCGGTGGCGAATCTCGACCCGGCGCCGTGGAAGGCGCGGTGGCAACTGTCCCGCAGTAACGCCGAAGTGACCGTCACCCTGCGCCACACCGCGACGGGAGCCGTGGGCCGGTGGCATCTGGACCGGACCGACAACACCACCGATTGGGTGCGGATGGACTGGGCCGGGCGGATCTTCATGGACTGGACCGGGGGGATCGACAGCGGCTCCGCCCCCAACGGTGCCTACACCTGGCAGATCACGGCGAAGCCGTACGACAACCTCGGGCCGACGCTGAACGTGAGCGGCGGCTTCACCGTCGCGCGCCCGCCCGCTCCGCACGACTACACCGACAACGGCTCCCCGGACATCCTGGCCCGCGACAGCTCCGGCGTCCTGTGGCGCGAGGACACCGTGTACTACCCCGAGAGCCACCAACTGACCGGCTCCGACCGGGTCAAGGTCGGGCCGGGCTGGAACATCTACAGCCGGATCGTCGCGGTCGGCAACATCGCCGGCTCCTCAGCCGGTGACCTGATCGCCCGGGACAACGCGGGCGTCCTGTGGCTCTACACCGGTACGGGCAAGGGCACGTTCGCCGCGCGGACGAAGATCGGTCCGGGCTGGAACGTCTACACGCAGATCACCGGAACCGGAGACTTCACCGGCGACGGCCGTGCCGACCTCGTGGCCCGCGACGGCTCCGGTGCGCTGTGGCTCTACCGGGGCACCGGAAACGCCGCCGCCCCCTTCGCCAAACGAGAGCTCACCGGAGTCCTCCCCGCCCACCAATACAACACCGCCCTCTGACCGCCAGCTCCCTGCCGCGTAGCAGCTCGCGCGCTATCCGCGTGATCCATGGGGGACGATGACCCGGCTGGATGCCCTCCGAGCCACGGCCGGCCCGGTATCGGCGACCGAGCCGGCGGAGTCCGTCCCCGCACTGGTCCGCTCCGCGGCACCGAACACGCCGACGAGGCGGACCATGAACCCCTGATGGGCCCCACCCCGCCCCCCGCCGACCACGTCGTCACGGCCTCCCTGACAGCCGTTGTCAAGGACATGGCCGGCGGCGTCGCCAACGCCGAACTCGCTTGTGGTTGTCCTTCCGGGCAACCTCGCTGTGATGACCGAACCGTGGACCGCCGCATACGGCTCAGCGAAGTTCCTCCGGGCATGGGCCCAACAGCCGGGCTTCCGCCTCCTGAAATAGTCGGACTCAGTCCCCCCGCTGATCGCAGCCCCATCCTTCGAACATGCCGTCAGCACATACCGCATCTGGGCCGCCCCCGCCTCCACCCTCGACCACCCGGGAGGCTCCCACAACGCCGTGGGGGGCGGGTCTTCCGCATCGGAAGATCGTCTCCCAATTTTCTCCCAGAGAACCCGGCTCCGGAGCTGCCCAGTTACGCCGACCGGCGAGAGGCGACCGACACATCGTGACGCGGCGTCGGATTCTCTTCCGACCGGCGGGGGCCCAAATCATCCTTGTACGACTGCGGGGCCCCGTACCTCGGCTCAGGGCGCTCTGATGGGGGGACATCCTGCGCATCGACGCGTCCGGCAGTCGCATCGAGTGCCAGCCCTCCGCACCGGGTCGAGGACACTCGCCGCCCCCACTCGTGCTTATCGGTGTTCGACCGCCCACGATCCAGGCGGTTCCGTCAACGCACTCGCCCGACGTCGGCGACGTCCACAGTTCAGCGATCCGGTGCAAAGGTCCGCGTGGACTGGTTGAGTAGGAGAACCGGTGGGGACGTGGTGACTTAAGGAGTTCATGCCATGGCGACAGATGCCTCCGATGGGCCGGTTCCGCCAGCAGCCGAACGTGGGCAGCGAGCCCTCGACCTCCTGGATAAGGCAATTGACCTCCAGACGCCCCTGGTGCGGAAGAACATCGCCCGGGCACGTCAGCGGAACGACGAGGCGACACCAGCACAGGTGATCCGCAATCTGGAGCGGATGTACGTCAGCGCCCTGACGGGGACGGGTGCGGCAGTTGGAGGAACCGCTGCCGCGCCCGGCGTCGGCACGGCGGTCGCACTGGCACTGTCGGCAGGCGAGACTCTCTCATCTCTCGAGCTGAGCGCCCTTTTCGCGCTCTCGATCGCCGAAGTCCACGGCATCCCCATCGACGAGGTCGAGCGCCGCCGGACGATCGTGATGGGAATCATGCTCGGCGGGAGCGGCTCCGCAACGATAACCAGAATCGCCGAGCGCACCGGGCAGCACTGGGGACGTCAGGTTGTATCCAAGGTGCCTGTTGAGACGTTGCGTCAGATCAACAAGATATTGGGGAGGAACTTCGTCACGAAGTTCGGCACCAAGCAGGGCATCATTGTTCTCGGTCGAGTGGCACCGTTCGGTATCGGTGCTGCCATTGGTGGTGGCGCCAACGCTGCCATGGCCACCCTGGCGGTGAGGGCGGCGCGTCGCGCGTTCGGCCCACCCCCGACGTCATGGTCAGGGCTGACGGCGACCACACCGGCTCCGGCCGAGGATTCGCCAGACCCTCGCCCCGTGGACTGATGGAATCGAGCACCCCACCTCCGCCACCGGAGTCGACTACGACACCTCCACAGCACTCCGCGACGCCTGACGGAGCTCTTACCGAGGAACTCACACCCAACCGTCTGGGTTGAACGCGGCATGCAAACAGCCGCATGCGCGTGTCGGGTCCACTTGCAACCACTCCTTCCAGGGGGCACGCGGGGACCAAAGTTCAGCGCGTCCAGACAATCGGTGCGACGGAGGGGGACTTGCAAACGGGGGAAGCCCTCTCATGGCCAGGTCACTCCCCCTGCGCCACCCAGCGGTGCTGGTCGTCGGGAACGTGCTTCGGACCGGACGGTGCTCAGCAAAGCCAACAGGGTTTCGCTGCGCCCGATGATCACGCTGTCGGTGCCGGGGCCAGGACGATTCCGTGTCGGCGACGAAGTCCGGAGTCCCGCCCGCCAGGCCCAGGAGGCCACCGTCCTGGCGATCCGAGGTGAGGGCGACGGGCCGTACGAGATCGACCTGGAGCTGAGCAAAGGCATGGGCCGTTCCCAACGGCCGCCCGCGCCGCCGGGTTCCGTACCCGCGCTGGGCGAGGAGGTCTGCTACACCTCCGTGTCCTTCTTCAGCATGCCCGCCGCACTCCCCGATGACGAGGCCACGCCCTGGACACACGGCGGTCCGCCGCCTCCCCACCGGCCCACCGACGACGACGCCAATGAGGTCTGGGAATGACGACGGCAGCATCTGCGTCCCTTACGCCCGGTGAACGGGCCGATGACGCCGTCCGATCAATCCTGGCCGGCATCGACCAACTCGCGGCCGGCACGTCCCGCGGGCTCGTCGTCGACTCGCCGCCCGGGGCAGGAAAGTCCACGCTCGTGGTCCGGGCGGCCGCCCATCTCGTCGCGCAGGGGCACGAGGTGATGATCGTCGCCCAGACGAACGAGCAGGTCGACGATCTGGCCCAGCGCCTCGTCGAGAGCCATCCGGCGCTGACGGTGGGCCGGCTCCTCAAGAGCAGCGGATCTCTGGCTCCGCGGCTCGTCGCCCTCGGCAGAGTCATGGGCGCCCGCAGGATGGCCGACTTCGAGACCCGCCCGCCCGTCATCATCGCGACGGCCGCCAAGTGGGCATGGATAACCGACGACCACGGCCACTGGCCGCTCGCCATCATCGACGAGGCGTACCAGATGCGCTCCGACGCCCTCCTCGCCTGCGCGGGCCTCTTCGACAAGGCCCTGTTCGTCGGTGACCCCGGACAGCTCGACCCCTTCAGCACCGTGGCGACCGAACGGTGGCACGGACTCAGCTGGAATCCGCTGAACAACGCGGTGGACGTGACGCTTGCCCACAACCCGACGACGGCGCTGCACGCCCTGCCCGTCTCCTGGCGGCTGCCAGCCTCGGCCGCCGAACTGACCCGACGGGCCTTCTACCCCTTCACCAGCTTCGACGCGGGGACCGGCCCGGACGACCGGCACATGGCACTCCTGCCGACGCTCGGCCGGACGCCGGTCGACCTCGCCCTCGACGCCGCCGCCGAAACCGGCTGGGGCTACTACGAACTGGCCGCCCGGCAGACGCTGCGCACGGACCGCGAACTCGCCGACGCCCTCGCGGAATCCGCTCTACGACTGCTGACCCGCGGCACCACCACATCCTGTGAGCAGGCGCCGGAGGGCCGGACCCTGCTCCCCACCCGCATCGCGATCGGCGTCTCGCACAACGACCAGGCCGAGGCCGTACGAAGCCGTCTCCTCGCCGAGCCGCGGCTGACCGGCGTCACCGTCGACACCGCCAACCGCCTCCAGGGCCGCGAATTCGACGTCACCCTCGTCTGGCACCCTCTCTCGGGCCGCGTCGACGCCAGCGCTTTCCACCTGGAGACCGGCCGCCTCTGCGTCCTGCTGTCCCGCCACCGCCACGCCTGCCTGGTCTTCGCCCGCGCGGGCATTACCGACCTCCTCGACCGCCACCCCTCCACCCAGCCCGTCCACCTCGACGTCCCACCCAAATTCCCCGACGGCTGGCGCGCCCACCAGATCGTCATGGAGCACCTCAGCCGCCCGGAACATCGTGTCCAGGCCTGACGTAGGCATCGTTGCCGACTGGCCGGGCGGCAGTGGATTTGGATCGCGAGCCCTGGCGGGCACTGGCTTGTACGCGGTGCCAGGTTCGCTCGGGTACCGCCGGTCAGCAGGCCGAGCGCGCTGTCGGCATCAAGGCCGAGGCGGGCACCCAAGCCTCCCTAGGGTCTCGGCTGATGCTCAACTCCGTTATGAGCAGGTAAAGGTCACGGCTTAAGCGCCGCCGTTGCCCCGAACCTGACGCGTAGTCAAAGCGAGACGCAATGCGCACGCTGTTGGGGGCAGGAGGGGCATGGCAGCGAGCCTGGCGGCTTTACGGAAGGCATGTGTTCCGCGGAAGGACGTACTTGAAGGCGGGTTGGCAGACAACCACTTCGCGGCGCAGCTGGACAAGGTGGTCCGCGACGCGGAGCACTATCCGGTGTGCCGGTGAATGGTCGACCGGTACGGTGCCGGCTCGCCGTCCAGCAGGGCGACGATGTCCAGGTCGGAGGTCGCCGTACGCCGATCCGTGATGACGCTGCCGCCGAGGAAAGCTGCCCGTGCGCCGGGGTGGTGTTCTTCGACAACGGCGCGTGCGGCATCGATCGGGTCCATGAGGGGATTGTCGACTGAGGGTCGATCGAGCGCACCGCGGTTTGACCCTGGAAGCTGGGGTCTCGGGCTATCGGATGCGGCGGGTAAGAGCCTTTGTGAGCAGATCAGTCGATGCCGTCACCGTCCACGTTCCAATGTTGGGGGAGGCTCGACTCGCAGAAGACGCAGACGAAGTCCTCTTCCCGCACGATGTTGACCTGCCCGCAGCCAGGACAACGCCGGAACACGACACCGTGAGTGAAGCCGTCCGGGTGCGCGACGCCGATACGGATAAGAGCGGCAGTGACGGCACGCCATGAGGCGAGATCCGGGCAGTATCCCGTCGATTGGTTGCTGATTTCGGTGACCACCCACTCTCCGAGGGTCTGGGCGAAGGTCATTTCGCCTGCGCTGAGCACCGGTTGTGCGCCGGAACATGACACGTGTTCGCTGCGGCGGGGCGCTAGGCGCAGTAGGCCGTCAACGCCCACCACGAAGGTGAAGGGTTCCGCCGACTCTTCCAGCCCATGGGTGGAGAGCCACCTGGACAGATCTTCGGAGGTACGGATCCTCTGGCCCTCGTCGCCGGACACTACGCGGGCCTTCAGCTCCGGCGGCCCCACGTACTCGTAGAGCCGCCCTTCCTTAGTCACGGCGTCACGCTACCGGCCGGTCGCGTCGAAGCTGGGCGAATTACCTCCTCCTGTTGGCACGCTGCGAGGGCAGTGGAGGTCCAGGTGGCACGGGCCGCGACGTCGGCGTGGGGCGTTTCTCCTGTGGGCGGCTCCGGGGCGTTGGGAGGGTCGGCGGTGCGGGCGCTCGGGGGCTGGTTGCGCCGGATCTACGAGTACCCCCACCGCCTTCGTCGGCTCAGCCCTTGGGCGATGCGATCGTTGCCAGCGGACAGTCCGGCTGCCTGGATCGCCTCGCGGGCGGCGGCGCGGCTCACCTGGCTGGAATCCGGGTGGGCGTGGGCGATGACGGCGGCCAGCTCATCGATGGAGGCGTCGGCTCGGCGGCCGGTGCTGCGTGCGGCCGTGGCGGGTGACCAGGATGTGGAGGTGGGTGGCGCCGCCCAGGGCCATCGGGGCGATCGTCGACAGCACGGCGACGGTGTGGTTGCCCAGGACCAGGACGTGGGTGCCGGGGGAGTTGAGGCGTACCGAGTGCAGGGAGTTGGCCCACAGGCTGGCGGCGGTGGCGGCGCCGAAGAGGGTCCAGGCGTAGAGGCGCGCGCTTCGGGGAGCGTCGCGGAGCAGCAGGATCGTGCGGACGCCGTACGCGATGAAGCCGTCGATGACGACGGGGAAGAGGTAGCTCAGGTCGGGGCGGACGTGGGTGGCCAGAGCGACCTGGCGGAGCGAGTCGAAGGACAGCACGCATCCGCAGGCGCCGAGCAGGACGATCACGAGGCGGTCGAAGGGGAGCGACCGGGGGCGGGTCCGGTCCGGTATCGGAGCGGAGTGGTCGGGCTGGGGCGGGGTGGACGTGGGCATGCGGGGCTCCATGCATGGAGGTGGGCGGCGCGGCGCGCGCGTCAGCGCGGGCAGGCGGCATCACCCGGTGGGTCGGGGGAGGGGCGCGCGTCGGGACTGGGACGGGCGCGGAGCGGCTTCAGCCGCGAAAGGCGAGGTCAGGCTCTCGCGCCGGCCAGCGGGCCCGGGTGACGGTCGCTGAGAGAGGCGCGGACCAGGGCGCGGCCTCGGGCGGCGGTACGGGCACGCTCATCCAGGGCATCGGGCGGCAAGGCGTCTGCGCCTGCGCAGGTGCGGCAGATGCCCTCGTACGGAGCCGGGCGCGCACACGCCGAGCACTCGTATCGGCGAGGCCGCGACGATACGGCGGCCGGTTCGACGGCCGGAGGCAGCTTGCGGGTCAGACGGTCGCGCAGGAGGGCAGACGCGCTGTGGACGCGTTCGGGCAGGCCGCCCAGCAGGGCGAAGCCGAGATCACGCGGACCCAGGCCACGCTCCAGCCAGGGCCCCACCAGCGGCGCGAGCGTCATGGCCTCGGCCGCGCCGAGGCGTAGGCGGGGCTCAGCCGAGGTCACCGTGTGGAGCACTTCTGCCGCCTCGGCGAGTGCCGGGCTTGGGGGTGCGGGCGTGGTCTCCCGCCGCCCGCCCGGGGCCATCCGCCGAGCGGGGAGGGTGGGTTCTTTCCCACGGTCCTTTACAGGGTGGGAGTCACGCGCGCCGTCGGCCGGTCGACCGGAGCCCGGGAGTACGGCACCCGGCGCCACCTGGGCAGTCGCGTACGCGGTGTGCGGGGTGTCGTACACGTGACTTTCGCTGACGAAAGTGCCGTCCGGGCGCCGAACCCGCTCGACCCGGTAGTAACCAGCCGCCGTCAGTTCGCGCAGCGCCTTCGCCACGCTGAGGCGGCCCTGGGGGCTGGTGTCGGCCATGTGGCGGCCGTCCTCGCGCCAGCCGTCGGGGCGCGAGAGGAGGTCGGCCAGCAGGCCGCGGGCGGTGTAGGACAGCCGTCGGTCCTGCAACAACGCGTTGGGCAGGACCGTGAAGCCGCGCGTATGGCGGCTACGATGAATCTGCATCGGGAGTGAGTTCCTCCTGTGCCGGACCCCGGAGCGTTGGCGCGCTGCCGGGGTCACCCTATTAAGTTCGTCGGTGACAGAACGTACCACGCGGTTCGCCCAAGATCGACTGCTCTTGGGCGACTTGCGATCATGCGGAACGTTCCTCCCGAGAACGAGGAAGCCGACGTCGGCGTGAAGCGAGTACACGGCGTCCTCCCTCGGTCAGCGGTCCGAGCTGCGCCCGGCGGTGGGAGCGGACGGTACACCCTTTTCCCGGATGGGCCTGCGACGCCGATTCCCGTATGGTCCTGGCGCCCCGCGGGATCACGGTCCGGCGGGTCAATCCGTGGTGAAGGGCGCGTAACCCACCGGCAGCTCGCTGACCTGCAGATCTGAGAAGACCAGGGTGAGACGGTGGGCATTGGTCTCGATGCGGACCTCATGGAAGTCGATCCCGATGCTCTGCTTCCAGCGACGTGCGGTCTCGGACTCGGAAAGGACGGTGGCGCCCGGGTAGAAGGGATGCCACTTCACGCCCCAGACGTATCCATCGAGGTCGACGCCTGTCTCGTAGTCGATGAGGCGCTCGTCCAGCGAGGAACGCCAGGTCTCCGGCTGCACCGTCGTCTGGCAGCGGGCTTCGACGCAGTACTTGAAGAGGTACCGCACGTAGGCCGGTTCGATGCCGGTGCGGGGATCTGCCGTCATGTGAACAATGACCTCGTAGTCCCGCATGTAGCTGGTGTAGCCGTGATGCACCACTGCGCTGTCGAAGGCATCGTTCAGCAACTGTTCGAGGAGTGCGGCATCCATGTCGCTGTTCTACTGCACGTGATCAGCTGTCCGTGATCGGTCCCTGTCGGGAGAGAGATAGCCGGCGGCGGGTCCTGTCGACCTCGGTGACGACGACCGTCATCTCCTCGCCGACGCGGACGACGTCCGACATCGCCTCCTCGGGCCCTGCGACGAGGTGTTCCTGGTGGACGAACCCTTCGATCCCTTCGATTCCCTCGATCCCGTCGACCCGGACGAAGACGCCGAACGGCACCACCTTCGTCACCTCGCCGCGCAGTTCCTGCCCCACCACGACGCGGTCGGCGAACATCTGGAAGGGGTCCGGCTGCATCGCACGCAGTGACAGCCTGGCCTCCAGGTTCCACGTGTCGAACTGGAGGAATTCGCACGTCACCCGCTGCCCGACCTGGACAACCTCGGTTGCCTCATCGAAGGACTGCCAGGAAAGTTCGGGGTAGGTGATGAACCCGACGCCGGGGAAGAGCGGGTGGCTGGGGCCGTCGTCAAGGGCGACGAAGACCCCGAACGGCTCAATCACCGCGACGGTGCCGGACAGCGTCGCGCCAGGGGCCAGCGATGTGAGGAAGGCCCACATCTCCGGGTGCTCAGGCACGCCGCTCATGCGGTTCACCTTTCAGCTTCACACCGACCGCCCCGTACGGAAAGCTGCTGTCCTGGCCAGTAGCTTACGGGGGCTGCAGGTCCAGGCGGTTCGGGCGGGCGATCAGGTGTGCATTGCCCCTGGCACCAGGTAGGGGTGGGGCATGGGGATGTTCAGCGGAAAACGGGCCGGCCAGCGGGAATTTCCGCCGGAGTTGGTCGACGAGGCCAGGGCCAATCCTGGAGGCTGGGTCTACGAGATCGACGGGGAGATGGTCGACGACCCGAACGGGGACGTGCCCCCCGAGGCCATTATCGGAGCGTGGCAGGTCAACGCACTCGGGAAGATCTACGGTGACTTCCAGCCGAATCCGAACTACTGGCCAGGAGTGGAGGGCCCGTAGCCCGGCGTCGGTGCGCCGGACGGCCCAGGCCACCACGGCGCAGTCATAAGGCGATTACTCGTCCTCCAGCCGTTGGAGGATCTGCTCGAAGTCGCCTTCGTCGAGTACGCCGCTGATCGCCTCGGTCATGTTGGTGATGCCGGCCTCGCGGACGATCAGGCCGTCCGGGCACCAGAAGTAGCGACCGCCCGTCTCCTCGCCGGTCTGAGCCCACCTCTCCATGAGGCGCTGCACCTCGGCGACGGTGAACACGGTGGCGCTCCAGCGTGAGCCGTCCGTCAGGCGGACCTCGGCGTCGACGTTGCACACCGCGTCCAGATCCTCGCCCGCACTCGGCAGGAAGGACGCCACGAAGCGATCCGTACGGACCCGGTACCAGGGCTCGTCCCACCAGCCCTCGGCTGCCTCGGAAGGCGCATCGTCGGTCATCGCGCGAGTATGCCGAGCCGGGATCCTGGCGCTCAACCGACTTCTCGTCACAGTCCGCCGGGATGCGTCCGTGATTCCGTGCCAACGTCCCGGCGCAGTCGCCCGACCAGGGAAAAGTTGCACCCTAATCCGCTCCCGCAGGGCCGCGACGACGAGGTACAACAACGCCTCGGTCAACCGAACGCCGCTACCGAACAGCCGAGAGAGGAGGGCTCATGCATTCGCCAGTAAC
Source organism: Streptomyces sp. NPDC024632 (assembly GCF_055559175.1). NCBI lineage: Bacteria > Bacillati > Actinomycetota > Actinomycetes > Kitasatosporales > Streptomycetaceae > Streptomyces > Streptomyces sp. NPDC024632. The sequence continues at coordinate 596,527 of NZ_JBVHLD010000001.1, read as the reverse complement.
GCCGCCGCTGGGTCCTCAACCGGTCTCGTAAAGCGATGCACTGACGCTTCGTCAGCCTGAGCAATCACTCGGTCCGAGAGGAACGGCCGCTCGCCCCGCCCGAGGCCAGCACCTTGCCGTCCGTCAGGTCGGCGAGATCAACCGGCACCACGTCGAGCAGTGGGAACGCCAAGAGCGAGGCTATGCGGCCGCCACCCTGACGACCTGGCGCAGCACCCTGCACCTGATCGTCGGTGACGCCGTGGACGACGGGCTCCGCGAGACGGACCCGGCCGCGCGGCGCAGGGGACGCGGCAAGGGGGCCGGGCGGTCACGCAACCGCGGGCCGGAGAAGGTGATCACGGACGCACTCGGCATCCTGCTCATCGCCGAGCGCGCCGCGCTGCTGACCGGACGGGACGACGAGTTCGTCGCCGTCGTCACCAAGGGCTACACCGGTGTCCGCTGGGGTGAACTCATGGGCCTGGAGACGCAGTTCATCCGGCCCGGCATCCCCGCCCGGGGAAATGAACCCCGGCTCCCCGGTCGCGGCGCTCGACGCCCTGCTGAGCTCTCACCGGGCAAGGTCTCTCAGTGAAGACCGGTACGAGCAGAGGCAGTTGAAATCCTCCACCGGGTTTCATGCCAGGCTGGCCCGGAACACCCCTGAACTGCCGCCCTCCGAGCGGGGAACGGCGGAGCTCGAATCCCCAGCCTCTCCGTCGCCGTGACGAGACCGGGACCGGGACCTCATCCTGATCCGCCGTGATGGCGCGGGCGTTCCGCTCACGAGAGCCGGTTCCGCCTCACGGTCGATGTGAACGGTGCCATGTCGTGAGGCTGGCCTGACAATGCCGCCGTGCGGTCATCCTCCCGGAAAGACCCGGCGAGCAGGGTCGCCAGTTGGGCACCGGGCCGGACGGCCGACTCTTCCAGCGCGTCGGAGGTCACTCAGCCGACGGCACGTGGCGAGGTGCGTAGGCCGTCGCCTTCCGTGGACCAGAAGCGCATGGAATTGACTGGCCTCGATTAGCACGTGCACGGCAAGATCGGCCGTGTGATACGCCATGCCCATGACGATGCCGAGCTGCTGGCTCTCGTTCGCCGCTATGTCACGCCCGAACGGCGGTACCTGAAACTCGGCGGCGCTCTGCTGCGCATGCAAGCTCCTGAGTATGACCGATTCATGCGAGATCTCTGCGAGGACGCGAGACTCATCAACGCGGACGAGATCGCCATTCTTCTTGAGGGCGGCTGGCGAGAGCGCAGAACTGCTGCTTGGCTCGTAGCTGTCTCCCGCCGAACCGAGTTCCGTGAACACCTTGGCAATCTCCTGCTGGCCAGCGAGGTCTGCTGCACTGGGCTGGCCTACAGCGTGACCCTGGCCAGTTTCGGTACGGCGCGTGATGCTGAGCTGCTCGCCGCCTACCTCGATCGCTACCTCCGCCGCCCTGACCTCGCGTACGACCAGGCTGTGGTCATGGCCGCTCTCCGGTTCATCGACCTGAATCTGGGAGCTGATCAAGCAGATCGCTTCCTGGGCCAGGGCGGCTCGTGGCAGCAGTGGCTCCATGATGCGCCTCACATGCAGTGCGACACGGACCCAACTCCTTCCCATCTGAGCCTCATTCGTCAGCTTTGCGCATTGGTCGACGAATGCGCTGGGGCGGGATGACGGCCCCATCTCGTGGCCGTTTCGTTGGACCATGGCCCGCCGCTCCGACAGGCCACCCCACCCCATTGCGGTTGAATGGGTGGGGGTGGTGTGTCTAACCCTGCGATCGCGTCCTTCGGCGTTGTCGGCGCAGGTAGCACAGTGTCGGCCCGTCGTCGGCCTCCCCGGCGGCGGGCCGGCTCGCTCGCCCTCGAACAGTTCATCTGCCGTGCGTTCGGCTCACAAGCTGAAGAGGCCGTCCTGGACGTATTCCACGACGCGTCGCTGCGGGTAGAACAGGCCCAGGAGCATGAACGTCTTGGGGTGGGCCGCGATGTTCCCGACGAAGAAGTGGACGGCCCGGTCAGAGGTGAAGATCTCGTCGAACCAGCGTTGCCGCAGCTTGTTCAGAACTTCCTGCTCGCCGTACTTGCGCAGGAACCTGCGGTACGACGCTCCGGCTTCCCAGTCCTGAAGCCCCATGTGGTGGCCCGGACAGTCGTCGTCCACGCACCGGAAGCGATAGCGGAACTCGATCGGTACCCATTCGAGCCGACTCATGTCGTTGTCGAACAGATCGAGCTGGTCGGCCAGTGCGGCCTTGGAGGCCGTCCAGGGCTGGGCATCCACCAGGCGGAAGTCCGTGACCTCGGCGGGCCGGAAGATGCCGAGCGACGTGCCGCGTCCTGGTCGGGGTTCGGCCGTAGGCTCTCCGGGCGTCTGTCCCGACTGTGCGGCTCGACATCGACTTCGATGATCGAATACTTGGCGAACTGGACGCCTTCTTCGAGAAGCCGGAACGGCACCGGGAACAGGCGAACGTGCTGAGGCACTCTCTGGTCCAGCCTTATGTCGGCGACACAGCTGGTCTCGCGGTATTTGTTCGACAGCTCGGGATACGTCTTGACCGTGATCATGATCCGCGCGCGTTCCGGCGTCCCTGCCATTCCGCCCCCTCCCCTGATCCCCTCGATCAGATGAGAAAGGAGCTATGCGCATTTTGCAAGGGTGCGTACGAGGCTTGGGGGGAAGTCAGGCCAGCGGGTGTACGGCTACGGAAGCCTGCTTTCGGACCGTTTCCAAGACCACCTGGCGGTGGCAGCGATTCTCGTCCGCCTCGAAGCACAGCACCGCGACGCGTGAGTGCTTGGCGTGGGCGGCGAGGCGGTCGAGGTCCGAGCGAGCCTCGTCGGAACGCAGGACGCTGCGGAACTGAGCCTTGCCCTCGGCGAGGCGGCCGTCCCAGAAGGGTGCCCTGTTGGCCTTCGGATTGCCCAGGGCGCGCAGGTGGGCGTACTCAATGCCCGCTCCGCTCAGTGCGGCTCCGAGCCGTGTCTTGCTGAAGCCCGGCTTACGACTGATGGGCGTGAGTCGAACGTCGGCCACGATGTCGATTCGGCTGTCCACGAGTGAGGCGACGAACGAGTCGATGTCCCGGCCCTCGTAGCCGGCGGACCACAGTCCCGGGCTGGCTTTGGCATCCTGGAACAGGTCGTCCAGTGATACCCCGAGAGCACTCGCGATCTTGCCGACGGTGAAGAAGCCCGGCTGGATAGCCCCTTGGTTCTCCAGCCGCGCGAGTGTGGAGGATTGGATTCCGGCTTTTTCCGCAAGCTGTTCACGTGTCCAGCTTCGTTCAGCCCGCAGTTCACGGACTCGCTTCGCGAGAGCGCGATTGTCGGGCTGCTGCAAAAGGTGACCGGCCATGAATCGTGATCCTAACGAGCGCTGAGAAGGGATGACCAGATGCGGTGGTGCCTTTGAGCGGAGAGACCCGAGGCCGCGCACTATTCGGCTGGCTTTCTGTCTCGATCGAGCGGCGGCGGTCAGGATCGAGCCGGACTCGCATGCGATGTACTCAGGCGCCCCGCGAGTGGCTGATCCATGGCACCGGACGCCGGGGACGTGGCTTCGTCCATGGGCCCGTCGCTCCGGCCGCGACCGCGTGACAGCGCCGCAGCTCGGCCTGGGGCAGGGCGACCCCGACCAAGATCTTCTCCCAATATTCTCCCAAGACCCCCTCGGAATGCCGTGAGGGGCGGTCTTCCTGATCGGAAGACCGCCCCTCACGTGCAGTGTCACCAGTCGGGGTGGCGGGATTTGAACCCACGGCCTCTTCGTCCCGAAGCAGCCCAGGCGGTTGTGTGACCTGCGGTGCTTTTAGGGCTGACCAGCGAGAACAGCCCGCCCGCATCCGGGGAAGTCCACGGAAGTACGGGGCTGTTGTAGCGCAGTTAGACACTCAACCGCGCTCTGTTCAAGTGGGGGGCGGACGCGCACACGGTTCCGGAGGGCCATGACTTCGCGGGGAAGCTGCCGGTCAGAGCTGTCCCTGACTACTGACGGCTCAATCCTGTCCACAGGTCGTCCACAACTGGGTGGGCGTAGCTGAGTAAGGACGCCATTTGCTCGACCCGTCGGCCCGAGCGGGGGCCATGTCAGTTTGGCAAGTCACTCTGCGGCACGGCCTCGACCTGATCGTCAACGTGGTGGCCCCATGAAGTGGCAGTTCAGGATGCCGGTCGACACGTGGCGCTTACAACAGAGGCGCTTGCCTCCCGACTTCGGCTGCACTTGCGCTTCAGACTGCAAGTCTGCAAGACTTCAAAGTCCACAGCCTTGACTGAGGAGCCGACCCATGCCCATGCGAACGATTGAGATTGACGACGAGGTGCTCGCGTTCCTGCAGCGTCACAGTGAACCCCTGATCGACACGCCGAACGACGTGTTGCGTCGGCTTCTCCTACGAGAGAAAAAGCCTGTAGGTACGCCTGGCGTCCGCAAGGCCGGGGACCTGATGCCCATGATCGAAGCTGGTCTAGCTGCGGCAGGAGATCGGCTGCGGCACCACCAGCCTCGACGTGGACAGACTCATGAGGCGACCATCACCGCCGACGGGTGGATTGAGCTGCCGGACGGTCAAGTCTTTCCGAAGCCCTCGCCCGCGCTCAAGGCGCAGACAGGTAGCGAGATCAACGGTTACGGGAAGTACACCCATGTCCCAAGCGGCCGCCTCCTTCAAGAGCTCCGAGAGGAGATTAGGCGGCCCGGTAGAGGCCCGCGAAGTAGCAAGTAAGCCTGACAGAGGTTGATGCCGCTAGTAGGCTTCTCAGTGCGAATTGAGTCCTGAGCTCGTCGGGTCATCCCTCATCCCGGCTGAAGCCACAGTGCTCTCGTGAAGTTTTCAGGATGCTGTAGAGACAATGCCTAGTAAAAATGCTAGGCGGTTCGTTCCTAAGGGGACCACGTGAACTTTTCAGACCTGGTCGCGAAGTACGGGGTAGACGCCAAGAATCGCTTGGCCGGGCCCGGTGCACGTGAAGCTCTCCTGATTACACCCATTACTAATCTTGTCGAACAGGCTGGCGCTCTCCTAGGGAAGTCCGTTATTGCTCACAATGAGGTTTCTGAGCTGGACGGAAGTGTGCGACCCGACTTCGGAGTGAGAGTGAACGGCCTTTTGGTCGGGCATGTCGAACTCAAGGCGCCGGGCGTTAGTCTGGACCCAACGTCTTATGGTGCCTCTACACATAACTACAAACAGTGGCAGCGTCTCCGGGAACTTCCGAACCTGCTCCATACGAACGGAACGGAATTCAGGCTTTGGCGCTACGGGGAACTTGTAGATGAGCCTGTACACATTCATCGACTTGACCTCACCCGTGACCCTGGACTCCTGACAGCTCCTGGCCGTCTTGAGCTGATCATCAATGCATTTCTCCAGTGGTCTCCCACGCCCATCGTGTCGGCGCAAAAGTTGGTTAGTGTACTCGCCCCTCTCGCGCGCCTTCTACGTGAAGAGGTGCACGCTGCTCTCCGAGCAGAACGGCGAGCCATCAAGGCGGGACAAGACCCCCTCGCCATGCCGTTCACGGGCATCGCGAAGGACTGGCGGCGTCTCCTTTTTCCTCAAGCAACAGATGCCGAATTCTCCGACGGCTTTGCGCAGACTGTCGTCTTCGCTCTGCTCCTCGCCCTTAGCGAGGGAATTGACCTCGATAAAGTGCCAATCCGTGAGGTTGCACACAAGCTCGAAGGTCACCATTCACTTATGGGCAGGGCGCTGAACCTGCTGACGGAGCACGTCGAACGGACACCCGCTTGGACTGCCATAGAGGTCATTGTCCGGGTTCTCGGCGTAGCAGATTGGCAGCGGCTCAGGTTTAATAGCGACCACCTCTACCTGCACCTGTATGAACAGTTCCTTGCCCTCTACGACCCCGAAAAGCGGCGTAAGTCGGGATCGTACTATACTCCAGTGCCCGTTGTGGATTCGATGGTGAGGCTTACCGACTTGGCCCTCAAGTCGTACATGGGTAAGCCTCAAGGTCTGCGCAATCCAAACGTTGGCATTGTGGACCCGGCTATGGGAACTGGGACTTACCCGCTTTCGATTTTGCGCCGCGTCGCCGCTGAGGCAGCCGAGCAATACGGACCCGGTGCTGCTCCTGAAGCTGTCAGTAATGCCATCGCTCGCATGTACGGCATTGAGCTTCAATCCGGTCCTTTCTCCGTTGCCGAACTCCGTATCAGCTCCACTGTCAGTGAGCTTGGTGCGGAACTTCCGGACGGCGGGCTGAATCTGTTCGTCGCAGACACGCTTGAAGATCCACACAGTGCTAGCGATAGTCAGCTCTCCTTCACAGCTCAACTGATCGCGCGACAGCGACAGGATGCCAACAGGATGAAGCGTGAGCGCAACATCCAAGTTTGCATCGGAAATCCTCCGTATAAGGACCACGCCGGCGGGTTGGGCGGATGGGTAGAAAATGGAGTTGACCAGGTTTCGGGACGGAATCCTCTCGACGCCTTTCGGTGGCCGGGAAACGGCAAGCATGAGCGTCATCTAAGCAACTTGTACGCTTACTTTTGGCGCTGGGCGACCTGGAAGGTTTTCGAATCCACGAATCAGAAGGATGTGCGTGACGGCGGAAATGGGATAATTTGCTTCATTACTGCGACAGGCTATCTCGCTGGCCCCGGATTCAAAGGCATGCGCGAGTACCTACGCCGTAAATGTTCTCACGGCTGGATTATCAACGTCACGCCAGAAGGGAAGCAGCCACCGCCTGCCAATGCTGTATTCAACATCGAGACACCAGTGGCTATCGCTATCTTCTTGCGAAAAGAAGGGACGCGCGAGGACGAGCCGGCTGAGATCGCGTACATCGATCTGCATGGTACTAGGGACCGCAAGTTCGCGCAGCTCGCCGAGCTCGAATTTGGCGACCAGCGGTGGCGTGCTGCTCGGCCCGAGTGGACGGCTCCCTTCACACCGGCAGCGGCCACAGGATGGGATGAATATCCTGCCGTCGAAGACCTGCTGCCTTGGCGTGCTAATGGTGTAATGGCGGGACGTGGCTGGGTCTATTCGCCTTCGCGCGATATTCTAGATCTTCGTCTTCGAAGCGTAATTAACGAGGATGATTCTGCCGAAAAGTCGAAGTTGTTTAAAGAGGGGCGTGACGCATCCCTCACTAAGACGAAAAAAGCGCTGGCGGGAGCTGACACGGAGCACGGAACTAACGTTCCACTCGGAAGCGTTGCGCTGCTCACTGATGTTAAAGCCGTACGATGCGGGTTTCGCACGCTCGATAGGCAATGGCTGATCGCCGACTCGCGACTTCTGAGTCAACCATCTCCAACACTGTGGGAAGGTCGAATCGAAGGGCAGGTTTTTGCGATCGAGCTGCACTCGGAGTATCCAAGGAGTGGTCCAGGACTCGTTTTCACTAACTTGATTCCCGATGTGCACCATTTCCGCGGCAGCGGTGGGGGTCGAGCGCTGCCCAAGCTATACCCGGATGGCACAAGCAACGCCGCCCCGGGGCTTATTGCAGCTCTCTCTCGCAAGCTTGGAAAGAAAGTTTCTGGAGACGACCTCTTCGCATATATTGCTGGCGTCGCAGGACATTCTGGCTTCGTTGCTCAATTTGACGATGAGCTTCACACTCCGGGCCTGAGAGTGCCTGTGACAAAAGATTCCAATCTGTGGGATCGGGCTTGCCGTCTAGGCAGGTATCTTCAGTGGCTACACACCTACGGTGAAGTTGGTGAGCACCCCGACGGCTACACTGATCTGCGAGATCCGAAAATTCCAACTGGGCACCCTGTTTATACTGTTTCGGTAGGAAACAATATGCCCGCGAATTGGCGGTACGATGCGGAGAATCAAGCACTGCACGTTGGGGCCGGACGGTGGGATGGCCTAAGCGAACAGGCGGCGAGCTACGTCGTGGGTGGTAACAAGGTACTAGACTCCTGGCTAGGATACCGCCTGCAAATTCCGAAGGGGAAAGTGACGTCGCCCCTGGATAAGCTTAACGCGCTTCAATGGGATCCCGACTGGTCCGCGGAGCTCAGCAATTTGCTCAGTATCCTCATGCAGTTGGTTGAACTTGAGGATCGTATGGGTGAGCTACTTTCGGATGTTATTGCCGGGGAGATTTTCACGCGAGAAGAGTTGTCCTCGGAAGGGGTTAGTTGGCCCCATAAAGATTCTGACCGAGCACCGCATTTGGCGCCCACGGGAACACTTTTCGAGGACTTGCCGTAGGGTCTGAGTGCTCTTCCGTAGGTAGCTTCGGGACGGTTTGGCATTCGGAGAGGGAGCCCATCGGGGAGCACGTGATCGTTCAAGGTGATGGCGTGATGCGGTTCCCTTGGGGCTGCCCCACAACCACCGTTTTCCCATCCCATCCCATCCCATCCCATCCCATCCCATCTGCCGTCACGCCCGCACCTCTGTGGAGCGGGCGTGGTTCAGGGCGTCAAGGTGGAGCGCGCCACTATACGAACGACCTTGACGCCCTGGGCCGCGACTGCTCGGCTTGCCCCGGGTCGATGGCAGACGGGATGGGACCTCCCGCACCCCTCCCACGATGCTCGCGCGGTCGCCGGCCGGTCCTGGTCCATCCTGGAGCCTGAGCGCCCCCGCCGGAGGCATCGTCTTGGCCTGGACTGTGCGGTATCACCTCATGCCGCCGGCCAACCCACCCGCGGGCGCGCGCGGCGCGGGCCGTGCCGAGCGGGGCGGAGACAGGAGCGACGGCGCGGCCAGGCGCCGGACGCGCGCCCGGCGGAGCGGCAGCGACGCCGGGAGCCTTGATGAAGTGGAAAAACTTTGCGGAACTCGCTTTCGGCGACTCTGCCCTACGCGCGGCGGCTCTGCTCAAGAGCTGTAACACCAGGAGTGTTACAGCTGTCTTGTCCGGACAGGCCGGACACCTCTGCGCAGTGCTGTCCGATCTGTCTCAGCAGGTCAGAAGCTCAACCAGACAGTCAGACAGGAAAGAAACGGAGGCCGTCGCTCAACTGGTTTGGGCTTTGTCGGGTACCAAGCGGCTGGTGAATCCGCCGGTGCGCAGATCTTGGTACGCAGCTTCTACGTCGTGGGGAACGTCTTGGGTGATCAAGAGACCCTGCGCGGGGTAGATCAGGAGACGCTGGAGAGCGCCCACCAACATGTCGATGACTAGGCTGGGGTCTCGGATGGCAGCGACGTACCTGTCAAAGGTCAGCGGCGTGGATGCGCAGACAAACGAAACCGTTGGCCAGAGCTTCCGGCCTGTGGCGTAGGCGCGGCGTTCTTCGTAGGGCTTGCTGACCAGTAGGACTGACGTGACGTCCACGCCGGCCGCTTCCAGGAGCTCTCGCGAGAAGGTGATGTTCTCGCCCGTGTTGCGGGCTCGGGGTTCTACGAGGATCGCGGAGTCCGGGACGCCGAGCTCTAGGGCGCGTTCGCGGTAGTGGACGGCTTCGCCGCAGGGCATCTTGGCTTCGGTCGTGCGGCTGGTGGCACCGGTCATGACGATCAGGGGGGCGAGGCCGCGGTGGTACATGTCGGCCGCGGTGTCCGCGACGCCGAGATCGTGGCTGCCGAGGGCGATGGCCACTGAGCACGGGCGCGGCTCGTGGTGCATCTGGAGGTAGTCCCAGAGGATCAGGGCGTCTGCGCGGACTTCCGGTGAGAGGGTCACGCGGGGTCTCCGTCCTGGGCTGAGTCGGGCACCTTGAAGTCGTATTCCCACGCGAAGCGGGATGCGGCATGGACACCGAGGGCGAACTCCACGACGGTGCCGTCTGCCGTGTACATGGTGCGGTGCAGCTCTACGACGGGCTCACCGGCCGGCAGCTTCAACAGGTCCACCTCGTCCGGGGTGGGCATACGGGCGAAGATTCGCTCTCGCATGTGGTCGATCTCGTATCCCGCGTCGTACAGCACGCGGAAGCCGCCGCCGCGGCCGGCGGGCCCTGGAGTCGGATCAACGATGCGCGTGCCCTCGACATGCTCGGGGCGGTAGTAGCTGGTCAGGGTGTGGGTCGGTTGGTCACCTTCCTTGACGAGCCGCGCTCGCGCGTAGACCTGGGCACCCTCTGGTAGCCCGAGCGCGTTGGTGACGAGCGGACTTCCCTCGACTCGGCTCACGGTCTGGGTCTGCTCGCCGCGGTGGTACGGCCGGCCCGAGGCCACGCGGTCGGCGATGAACGCCACCTCGTCCCCGTCGCGCCACTTGGCCTTGTCGTAGCGCGCGATGCCGAGCCGCTTCAACGGCGTCTGCTGACGTACGACCGTGCCGTGCCCGCGTGATGACGTGACGAGCCCTTCCGCTTCCAGCGCCTTGTACGCCATGTGCACGGTCGACTTGGAGCCCTCACCTGCTTCGACCAGCGTCCGGATGTGCGGCAGCGGCTGACCAGGCTTGTAGTCGCCGTTCCGGATCTCATCGGCCAGCCGGTCCGCGAGTTCTCGCCACTTCGACGCCATCGCGCCTCCTCTCAAGGCGTCCAGTCAAACATAGTCCCAGGACTGTTGATAGTCCTGGGACTGCGATGCATTCTCTTCTCAAGCGGTTCGCAGTCCTGGGACTGCGAACGAGTGGTCTTGTTTGTGCTGCTCAGGCGCCCGGAGGGCCGTGTAAGCGGTCTGAAGGAAGCGCTCGTTCCTTGAGAACTGAATCGCACGGCGCCTGGCAAGCAGACCGTGCAAGCACCAGTGGTTTTGGTCCCGCCGCCGCAGTTCAGCGGCGGCGGTGGCCATGGCCACTCGTCATCGACGTATGGCTGTCGCGCCCCCGATTCGGACCGCCGCGACCTGCTCGCACGCCATCTTCGCCGCGGTGGCTGGACTCCCCAGCAAGGTCGCCCGCCGCCGCGGCTCTCCCCGCTCCGCCGATTACAGGAGAGCTGTATGCGCTCGTACATCGGCCATCATCAGGCCGTCAGTGACACCGACTTCGTAGAGCTGGCCCTCGGCACCCCGGTTGAGCTGTGGCTCGGGGTCGAGGGCGAAAACGAGGAAGAGCGCGCCGCCCGGCTGGCGGCGGCGCGCGACATCCTCGCCGACGACCCCACCCTGCCGGACCGCGTGAGCCAGGTCGCCGCCGAGGCGATCGAGGCTTACGCCCCGGAGCTGTTCGGCATCATCCCGCTGCCGCGCCCCACGTCGCGGCGTCGGTTGGGCCGGAAGGGGGCGGCGGCATGAGCGCCCCTGACCGGCCCACCGCGGAAGCGGATCGGGTAAACGCGAACCTCGACGCCGCGCGGGCCGACGTGAAAGCCGAGATTGCCCGGACGGACAACAAGGTTTCACTGTTGCTGGCGTTCGTCGGAGCCTTGCTGGCAGGAGTGTGGACGGTCGCCACCGGTCGCCACTTTCCCGTGGGGGCGATCGTGTTCGGCCTCGCCGGTGTCGCTGTGCTGCTGACGGTGGCCGGGCTGCTGTTGTGGGCGGCCCGGCCGAACCTGGGCGGCGGCCGACCGGTCGGTTTCCCGCTGTGGGCGGCCCTCACCCCGGAGGAAGTCCGCACGTCGTTCGCCCGGGATGACCGGCCCAAAGACGTCGTGGCGCTGTCGCGAATCGCGGTCGCCAAGTTCGTACATCTGCGGCGCGCGGTCGATCTGACCTGCTTCGCCGGCGCACTGCTGGTCATCGCAGCCCTGATCATGCTCGGGGGTGCGGCATGAACCGCACTGCCAAAGCGCTGCTCGTCGCGGCGCTCGTAGTCGTGGTCGGGATGGCGTTCCGGGTTTCCTGGAACGCGCAACGCGATGTCGCCCGCGCCGTGGGCGCCGACCATGCCGCGGCGCTGCTCTACCCGTTCGTGGTCGATGGCCTGATGGCCCTTGCCCTGGTCGCCACGCTCGTACTGACCGGCGCCGACCGGCGGTTCGCTCTGCGCGTGCTGGCCGGATACACGGCCGCTTCGCTCGTCCTCAACTACGTGCATGGGCTCGCCCGTGCGCTGCACACGGACGCGGCGAGTCGGATGCACTTGGCCGACTGGGCGCCCGCGAACTGGACGCTCGTCCTGCTCGCCACGTCGCTGCCGGTCGGCTCGATCTTCTTCGGGTCGGATCTGGTGGCGAAGGTTCTGCACCACCGACCGGTGTCGGTCGCAGATCAGGATCATTCATTTGTCTCTACTGCAAATCGGTTGGGGTCTGACCTGGGCAAGTCGGCGTCGCCGGTAGTACCCGCTACGCCCGTTCCGGCTGGGCTGGAGTCGCCCAAGTCGGAGCCGATTGAGTCGGCTCCGGTCGCTGCCGCTGTCTCGACTGGGAGTGGCCCGCGTCGGGCAACCGGTCGGGTGCCGCAGTCGGCTCGTACGCCCCGACCGAACCGCACTCCGGAACAACTGCTGAGCGAGGCGCGGGCGGTCACTGCCGATTGGGACGACGCCGCGCTGACCGGTGAGGCGATTCGTAAGGCGGTTCGTACGTCGGCTGCCAACGGCCGTACGTTGCGGGACGCGTTGCGCGCTGAGCGGTCCGAGGGCAGCGGTGCCGACGACGCTGAGGCGGCGGCCTGATGTCGCTGACCTTCGGCAAGTGCTACGACCCGACCGGTGCCAAGTGGGGAATCCCCACCTACCCGTGGCGCCTGGCCCCGGACGGCATGGCGACGCGGCGGCAGCTACGTGCCCGCGGCTTACGGCCGGGCGGTCAACCGATAGCGGCGCAGGTCATGCGCCGTTCCCGCCGCCGTAAGTCCGGCTCCGCAGTGGCGTATCTGTACCGCGTGGACCTGGCCAAGCCGGTCCGTCCGATGACGCCGAACAAGTGGGCCGCGCACGCATCGGCGATGCTCGCCCGCCGCACGTGCCCGCAATGCCGCACCGACGCCGGATACGTCATCCCGACCTCGCTCGGCTGCTGTGTGTCCTGCGCGTACCCCGAGGAACAGTGCGCCGCTTGACCAGCACAAGGGCCCGGCCGTTCACCGACCAAAGCGCCGGCCGGGCCCCGACTCCCCATCCAAGAAGAGGAGTACGGCAATCGTGTCTGACATCAACATCCCTGACCAGCCTGAACCCCCGGACCACGGGGGCGCCGAGGTGGTCGACATCCTGACCAAGCGCGTCGCGCCCGCCGGTACGGCCACGGTTGAGCGGGACCCGGAAACCGTCGTGATGGTCGACGGTCCCCAGCCTACCGGGCCGGGCTTCCTCGCCCGCGCCATGGGCGCCAAGCGGCACGACCTGTTGCCGGTGTGGCTCACCTCCCGTGCGGAGTTCGCTACGGCCGCGAAGTGGGCCGGTGGTTACAGCGCCCACCTCGCCGGGTACCACGCGCTGCGCGTCCTGCCGTACGCCGGGCGGCTCGCGCTGCGGGCGCCGGCGGGGGCCGCGAAGTTCATCAACGGCACCATGCGATGGGTCACCGACGCCGAAGGAATGCCGGTCCGCGCGGACGCCGTGCTGCGCGAAGACGCGGGGGACTACCTCAAGCTGTCGCGGCAGCGGGACAACCGCGTCAAGCTGCGCAGCATCCTGTTCGGTCTGGCCTGCCTGATCGGGTTGCCCACGGCGCTCGCGCTGTGGATTCTGGCACCGACGTGGCTGCTCGCGGTCGCCGGTACCGCGGTCACGCTAGCGCTCGGCTGGTACGGCACTCCGTCCGACCGGCCGATCGTCACGCACGCCGTGGACGTACCGGACACACCCAAGCTCACCGGCGACATGGTGCTGACCGCATTGGCGTCGCTGGGCATCGCGCCGGTCAATCAGGCCGTTGCCAAGGGCGGTCGGGCGCTGGTGTCCACTGCCCCGATCACCCGCGACGGTCCCGGCTGGCGTGCCGAGGGCGACCTGCCGCTCGGTGTGACCGTCGCCGACGTCATCGACAAGCGCGACCGCCTCGCGTCAGCTCTGCGCCGGCCGCTGGGCACGGTGTGGCCCGAGGGCGACCCGGCCACTCACACCGGCCATCTGATCCTGTGGGTGGGGGACCAGGACATGAACAAGGCCAAACAGCCCGCGTGGCCGCTGGCCAAGTCCGGCAGCGTGGACCTGTTCAAGCCCGCGGGGTTCGGCACCGACCAGCGCGGCTGGTGGGTGGAACTCACCATGATGTACATCGCCGGAATCATCGGCGCCATTCCGCGCATGGGCAAGACGTTCCTGCTCAGGCTGCTTCTGCTCATCGCCGCACTCGATCCGCGGGCCGAGCTGCACACGTACGACCTCAAGGGCACCGGCGACCTCGACACCGTGGGCGACGCGGTGGCTCACCGGCACCGCGCCGGCGAGGAGATCGAGGACATCGAGTACGCCATCGCCGACATGCGCGGACTCCGCGAGGAACTGCGGCGGCGGGCCAAGATGATCCGTTCCCTGCCGCGGGACATCTGCCCGGAGTCCAAGGTGACCAGCGAACTCGCCTCTAAGCGCAGCCTCGGGCTGCACCCGATCGTGGTCGGGGTGGACGAGTGCCAGGTCTGGTTCGAACACCCCACGTACGGGGCGGAGTTCGAGGAGATCTGCACCGATCTGGTCAAGCGCGGCCCGGCCACCGGCATCGTTCTGCTGCTTGCGACGCAGCGGCCGGACTCCAAGTCGCTGCCTACCGGCATCAGCGCGAACGCCTCGACGCGGTTCTGCATGAAGGTCATGGGCCAGATCGAGAACGACATGGTGCTCGGCACCGGCGCCTACAAGCACGGTGTGCGGGCCACCATGTTCGCCTGGGCGGACAAGGGCATCCACTACTTCGTGGGGGAAGGCTCGGACGCCCGGATCGTCCGCAGCGTCTACGCGGACGCCGAAATTTCCGAGCGCATCGCCGCGCGTGCCCGCGCCACGCGGGACAAGGCCGGCACGCTGTCCGGTCACGCCCTGGGGGAGAGCCCGGAGGCGGTCACCGGCCCGTCGTACGACCTGCTCGCCGACCTGCTCGCGGTCATCGCCCCGGACGAGACGAAGGTCTGGTCCGAGACCGTCGTCGCCCGGCTCGGGGAACTGCGGCCGGACGTCTACGGCGGCTGGGAGCCCGACCAGCTCGCCTACCTCCTCAAGCCGCACGGCATCACTACTGGCCAGGTCTGGGGCAAGACCGAGGACGGCAAGGGCGCCAACCGCCGCGGCGTCACCCGCGCCCACATCACCACGGCGATCGCGGAGCGTGACAAGAAGCGGGACGCGGGCTGACTCCGGAACGGCGCTAGGTCTAGCACCGGCACCCGCTAGACCTAGCGCCGCGCCTAGCACCCCATCCGGTACCTGATCAGCCCGCTAGTTGCTAGCGGGCCACCTGCTCAAACCCCGGAAACCTGCCCTGGAGGCACGTTGTGACCCTCCCCGTCCTCGCTAGCGCCTTCCTCCTGCTTATCACCCTCGGTTACGCGGCCGTATGCGCGGGCCAGCCGTTCGGACGCTGCCGCAAGTGCCGCGGCTTCGGCTTCGCCACCACCACCGACCGCAAGGGACGACCCAAGCGCGGCAAGCACTGCCGCCGCTGCGACGGCCACGGCATCCGCATACGCCGCGGACGCCACCTCTACAACCTCTACCGCCGCGCACACCAGCGCGGCACCACCCAACCCGCGGCCCCTGCCCGTCCGTTCGCTCCGAGCCAGGGAGACCGCCCGTGATCCTGTCCGTCTCCGCCGTACTGCTCTTCGGCACCGGCACCGCTCTGGCCCTCCGGTACAAGGCCACCTCGTTCGGCGCCGCGGTCGTGGTGTTCCTCTTCGGCTTCTACGCCGCCGCCACGGGCGCCGCTCAGCCCATCACCCAACTCGTCACCGCTGCCGCTCAGGCCGTTGGCCAGATGCGCTGAACCGAAGGGAGGCACCACCGTGAACGAGCCCAACTCGCCCATCGTGGCTCGGCACTGGCTCATCGCCGCCGCGCCCAAGGCAGCACCGGCCATCGCCACGTCCACCGTGCTGATCCTTGCTCGGATCTGGAACGCCAACGGTGCGCAGCACAGCGTCGGAGACGCGTCCGTGATGGGGCTGCTCGCCGCGGGCGCCGCCTTCGCGGGCAACGCCCTGGCCACCGGCGAACACGGCGAATCCACGTCCGCCGCGGTCGGCTTCACCGCGGCCGGCACCCTCGCCCTCGCGGGAGTGGCCGCCTACGCGGACGGCTTGCCTTTGCCGTTGCTGCTCTGGTCGGTGGCCACCGTGCTCAGCTACGTCCTGGCCCACCGGCACTGGCGCACCGACCGCCGCGAGACGACCGCGTACGAACGCGCCACCGAGGCACGGCGCGAGACACACCAGCACGTCGAAACCGTCGAGGTCATCCGCGCCCGCGCGCAGGTCGAAACGGCCCGCGCCGGCGGCGAGTACGCCACCGCACTCGCCGCGGCCCTCACCGCCCGCGCCACGCTTCCGGGTTTCGACCCGGCCGCGCTCAGCAAGGCCGGACTGCCGGAGCTCCCCAACGGCATGTGTAAGGAGGGATGGTGAGGTTCTACCTGACGACGCACAAGCGGCGTTGGGTGGAGGCCACCAGCGTCCCGTTGTTCCTGAAGTACGAGCACTTCGGGGTAGGCACTGCCCGAAGCATGCCGCGGGCGATAGGCCCGTACGCCATCGACTCCGGCGGGTTCACAATCCTTCAGCAGTTCGGTCGCTGGACCATCGAGCCACAGCGGTACGTCGATGATCTCCGTCTCATCCGCGAACAGGTCGGCCCATTTGGATGGGCCGCGCCGCAGGACTGGATGTGTGAGCCCGCGATCATCCACGGCGGGACCTTTGGCGGGCAGACCTTCGCCGGCACCGGTCTGAGCGTCGTTGAGCACCAGCGCCGCACTATCGGAAACTATCTGCTGCTGAGGGAACTCGCCCCGGATTTGCCGATCATCCCGGTAGTGCAGGGATGGGAGCTCCCAGATTACGAACGTTGCGTCGGCCTCTATGAACGCGAGGGCGTAGACCTAACTCGCGAACCGGTTGTTGGCTTGGGTTCAGTCTGTCGTCGGCAGTCCACCGCTGAGGGCGCCGCCATCGTCACCACACTTGCTGCCCAGGGCCTCAAACTGCACGGCTTCGGCTTCAAGACTCTCGGACTGGCCAAGGTCGGGCACCTCATGGCCTCCGCCGACTCTGCCGCGTGGTCGTATCACGCGCGCCGCCGGCCGCCCATGCCTGGCCACACCACCCACAAGAACTGCGCGAACTGCCTGCCTTACGCCCCCAACTGGCGTGACCGGACGCTGGCAGCCCTGCCGCCCTGGCATCAACCCGGCCTCGGCACTTAGCTACGCCGCGGCGGCGGGACTCCCCCAGCAAGGTCGCCCGCCGCCGCGGTTCTCCCCGCCCGTCCGAAGACCGACAGGAGAACCCCAGAATGCCCTATCGCGAACGCGCCGCGCTGCTCGCCGCGGCGATGGAGACCGCCGCTCGCGGCTGGCCGGTCTTCCCGCTGCGACCCGGCGACAAGCGGCCCGCCATCACCGGATGGGAACAGCGCGCCACCACCGACCGCGCCTGCATCGAACGGTGCTGGACGCACGCCCCGTACAACATTGGCATCACTACCGGTCCGGCCGCGCTCGTCGTCGTGGACCTGGACGTCCCTAAGGGCGCCGACGACACCCCGCCCTCGGAATGGGCCGGGCCGGGAATCACCGAAGGAACTGACGTGCTCGCCGCGCTCTGCGAGCGGCACCGGCAGCCGTATCCGGCGAACACGTTCGCGGTTCGGACTGGCAGCGGCGGTACGCACCTGTACTTCGTCGCGCCCGTGGGAATCGAGCTGCGCAACAGCGCTGGCACGCTCGGGTGGAAGGTGGACACTCGCGCTGCCGGTGGGTACGTCGTGGGCGCGGGAAGCACGGTCAACGGCCGTTCTTACGACGTCTTGTCCGACGTGGCGGCGGCGCCGCTGCCGCTGTGGCTTGCTGACCTGTTGAAGCCCGTACCGTTGCCGCCGCAGCGGCCCATCACGGTCAGGCTGACCGCGGGCAATCGGCACGCCGCGTGGCTGCGCGCCGCTGTCGAGAGCGAGTTGACCCGCGTCACGGCTTCTCCAGCTCATCAGCACAACAAGGCGCTTTACCTCGCCTTCATCGCCCTCGGGCAGCTCGTTGCCGGGGGAGAACTGACTGAACACGACGTGACGTGCTGGCTCGCCGAAGCCGCCCATCAGGTCGGGCAGGGTGAAGGCGAGGCACGCCGCACCATCGTGTCCGGGCTCCGTGCCGGTGCACAGCGACCGAGGCAGGCTGCGGCATGAGCGGGCAGCCGATCCCTCCGCTACACCTGTACTCGGTCCCCAGCGACCCGCAACCGGCTACGATCCCGCCGCCGAAGCGGGAACGGCCGCGGACCGCGTGGACAGCCGATCAGCTCATGGATGCGCACTTCCCCGAGCCGAAATGGGCGGTGTCCGGAATCCTCGCTGAAGGCGTGAGCCTGCTCGCCGGGCCGCCGAAGGTGGGGAAATCCTGGCTCTCGTTGGGACTTGCTCTCGCGGTCGCGGCCGGCGGGCAGGCTTTCGACTCCGTTCCCGTCGATGGTGGCCCGGTGCTGTACCTCGCTCTTGAGGACACCCCGAGACGTCTCCAGACCCGTATGGGCAAGCTCTTGGGCGGACAGAAAGCACCGGCCGGGCTCACGCTCGTCACCGAATGCCCGCCCTTCCCGCAAGGCGGGGTCGAGGCCATCGCGGGATGGCTGGACCGCAATCCGGATGCCCGCATGGTCGTGATCGACGTGTTCGCCAATATGCGCGGCGCCTCGCCGCAAGGCGCTTCCGCATACGACGCCGATTACGTCGCGGTCGGTCACGCCAAGCGCCTCGCGGACCACTACGGCATTGCGGTCGTGCTGGTGCACCACGTCCGCAAGATGGCGTCCGAGGACTTTCTGACGGAGGTCTCCGGGACCAACGGCATCGCGGGAGCCGCTGACGCGACGCTCGTTCTCAAGCGGGCCCGTGGGCAGGCAGATGGCGTCCTGCACGTCACCGGCCGCGACGTGGAGGAAGCCGAATACGCCCTGGCCTTCCAGCAAGCCTCCGGTGCCTGGCACCTGTTGGACGGACCGGTGTCCGACCACACCATCGGCGACACCCGCGCCACGATCCTGAAGTACGTACGGGCTCACCCCGGTGCGAAGCCCAAGGACATCGCCGCAGTAATGCCCGACGTCGACGCGGACATCGTGCGCCGCACCTGCTCGCGTATGGCCGACGCGGGCCAGCTCACCAGGGACGCCGGCGGTCGGTATTTCCCGCACACAGGCAGCCGGACAGCAGCCACCCCGGAGACGTCCGCGCTGTCCGACTGTCCGGTTGACCCCGCTGAGCAGCAAGAACTCCCCGGACATCCCGAAGAGGAACTGTCCGGGCTGTCCGCTCCCGGCGTGCTGAGGAGGACATCGTGACGCTTGCCATTCCGGAGCGCTGCTCACTCGGTGACCCCGTGCTCTACCGAGTGGAGGACATGCCGCGTGTCCTCCGGCTGAGCCGCAGCCGGATCTACGAGTTGATCCGTTCCGGTCGTCTTCGCACCGTGAAAGAAGGCCGTACCCGGCTTGTCCCGCAGTCCGCCGTCGCCGAATACGTCGCTCTACTGGAGCGCGAAGCACAGGGAGAGAAATGACCAAGCGTCGCGCTCACGGCGACGGTGGCCTGTACTGGAGCGAGAAGCGGCAGCGTTGGATCGCTGCCGCCTCGCTCGGCTACGACGCGAGTGGGAAGCGCATCATGCGCCGTGGCAGCGGTCGGACCAAGACCGAGGCCAAGAACAAGCTGAAGGAAGTTCTGCGGGACTACGAGGACGGTCTCGCCATCGCACCCACCGGGTACACGGTGGAGAACGCGGTACGGGACTGGCTCATGTTCGGGTTGGCGGGCCGGGACGACAAGACAGTTGAGACCGCCTCTGGTCTCAGCCGTAACCACGTGATCCCTTCACTCGGCGCCCGGAAGCTCCGAGATCTGAGCGCCGAAGACGTGGACAAGTGGCTTGCCGAGAAGGCCAAGGTGCTCAGCACTCGCACCTTGCAAGGCGTGCACTCCTGCCTGAACCGTGCTGTCAAAAGAGCCATGGCGCGCGACAAGGTGAAGCGCAATGTCGTAGAGCTGTGCCAGGTCCCCAAGGGACAGCCCGGACGGCCGTCAAAGGCGCTGACGTTCGCCCAAGCCGAAGCTGTACTCACCGCAGCGGCCCGTACCCACATGCACGCGTACATCGTCGTCTCGCTGCTCACCGGTGCCCGGACCGAGGAACTGCGGGCACTCACCCGGGATCACGTCTTCTTGAAGGGAGACCCGACAGCGAATCCGCCGATCCCGCCGTACATGGCCGTATGGCGCTCGGTGCGATCCGGAGGAGATACGAAGACCAGGAAGTCCCGCCGCACCATCGCTCTCCCCGCACGCTGCGTAGAGGCGCTGTGGCAGCACTGGGAGGACCAGGGCTGGGACCGGCTCGCGGCCGGCGACGCCTGGGAGGAACACGGCCTGGTCTTCGCCAGCGCGGTCGGGAAGGAGCAGGACGCGTCCCACGTACGTCGGGCCTTCCGGGCGGCGCTCAGCAAGGCTGAGGGGATCGACGCTGCCGACTGGACGCCTAGGGAGCTCCGGCACAGCTTCGTCTCGCTGCTCTCTGACAACGGCGTCCCTCTGGAGGAGATCTCCCGGCTGGTCGGGCACTCCAGTACGGCCGTCACCGAGGAGGTCTACCGGAAGCAGATCCGGCCGGTCATCCAGACCGGCGCCATCGCAATGGACCATATCTTCGGTAGTTCTTGCTGAGTGTTCGTAACAACGGGAAGTTTCAGCGCTCCGATGGAGCCTTCATGGGCTGCGGGTGCACCCTTTCGGCACTGGCCCAGAGGTCTTCGTATTTCTTCCGATACACCTCGGCAATGTCAGCGGAAGGAGCGATTACAGCCGTGAGGTGCCTGCCCACCCCGTTGACCGAGGACCCCAACAACTGCACCGAGCCATCTTCGCTCACGACACACCGGTCATGCAGAGATGGGTCCGCAGTGTGACGAAGCTCGACATCAGCGCCGTTCGGAATTGTCGCCAGAGCAACGGCAAGGAGTTGACGGTCCTTGCCTGAGCTCGGGTGGCGCGACGAAGTGAGGATGCGTCGAAGAGTTGTCGATTCGACCAGCCACTCCAGCGAGTAGGCGTGAAAGTAGGCGTCTACGGGCAGTCCTTGGCCAGCCTTCTGTAGGCGTCGCGTGAGCTGGACGTAGACCATGGGATCTTCCGGGTCCAGTGCAATGTCTGCTACTTCAGGATCCAGGTCCTCGCCCGTCGAGCGTTCGTCGTTCTCGGCCCTGAGGACGGCTCTGCCGATCTTGGTCAGAGTTACTCCGTCGTTTCCCTTCTTGATCCACCCCACCTGGAGGAGGTAAAGCGCTACCGCCTCTGGCCTGCGCTTGATCTTCCCCTCCCCGTACAGCCCCGAGAACAGCGAGGTGCCGCCGAGGAACAACTGCTCTCGCTGCGCATCACGCGGTTGAGGCGCCTGTGCATAGTTGTCGATGTCGGCAAGAGAGAGTTGCTGGCCTTGGCTGGCTACCAGTTCGATGTACCAAAGCGTCCGCAGGATGTGATCTGAGACACGACTCATAGGAGGAGTGTCCCACCGACGACCCGCCGGCGAGTGACTCAACGATCGGGTCTGACAGCAGCTTGCGACCCCATAGGCACTCACTTTGACACTCAGCACGAATCAGGGCCCCAGACTCTTCGAGTCTGGGGCCCTGACCTGCTGCTATACCGTCGGGGTGGCGGGATTTGAACCCACGGCCTCTTCGTCCCGAACGAAGCGCGCTACCAAGCTGCGCCACACCCCGGTGCAACGGGGTTTACTTTAGCGGACGGGGGGCTGAGGGCGAAATCCGGTTTCTTCGGGGGGAGGGGCGGTGGTGGTCGAGGAGGATCAGGAGGAGGGAGAGGGCGGCGAAGGCGAGGGCGAGGAGGAGGGCGGTGAGGAGGGTGGCGGGGTAGCCGCGGGTGTCGACGTCGAGGAAGGGATAGGGGTAGCCGGAGAAGGGGCCGCGGATGAGGGCGAAGGCGAAGTAGGCGAGGGGGAGCAGGAGCCATTGGCCGGCGTAGCGCCAGGGGAAGCGGCCGGGGGCGGTGAGCAGGAGCCAGTCGAGGACGACCGTGAGGGGGGTCACGGTGTGGAGGAGCTGGTTGGAGAAGGCGAGGGCGCCGGTGCGGGCGCCCAGGTTCTCGGACTCGGAGAAGTCGCTCGCGTCATTGGCGAGGACGAGGTGGTAGACGAGGCCGGTGATCACGATGCAGAGCAGGACGGCGCCGTGGATCAGCGGGGGGATCGGGGGACGCCGGGTCCAGGTGCGGTACGCGGACCAGGCGAAGGTCAGCGCGATCGCCGCGTTGGTGAGGACCGTGAAGTACGTGAAGACCCGCAGCGGCGGGAAGTGCGCGCACTCGATGGTGATTCCCGTCACCGCCGCTGCCGCGATCAGCAGCCGGAAGGCCGCCACGTACGAACGGGGGATTGCAGGCATGCCTCACCGTACGAGACGGCGGACGGCGGGACGGGTCAGCGGCTGGTGAGCGTCAGGAGCGTCGCCTCGGGCGGGCAGGCGATACGGACCGGGGTGAAGCGGTTGGCGCCGCAGCCCGCGGAGACGTGCAGGTAGGACGTGGAGCCGGTGGCCGTATGGGTGGACAGGCCCTTGACACGGTCGGTGTCGAGGTCGCAGTTGGTGACCAGCGCGCCGTAGAAGGGGACGCAGATCTGGCCGCCGTGGGTGTGCCCGGCGAGGATCAGCGGGTAGCGGTCGGAGGTGAAGGCGTCCAGGACGCGCAGGTAGGGCGCGTGGACGACCGCCAGATTGAAGTCGGTGTCCGGGTCGGGGCCGCCCGCGACCGCGGCGTAGCGGTCGCGCTTGATGTGCGGGTCGTCCAGGCCGGTGAGGCCGAGCACGGGGCCGTGGTCGAGCTTGAGCTGCCCGCGGGAGTTGCTGAGGCCGACCCAGCCCGCCGCGTCGAACGCGTCGCGCAGCTCGCCCCAGGGGTTGCGCAGGACGCCGTGCGCAGCGCGGTCCTTGCCGTTCAGACCGTGCTGGCCGCGCGCCTTCTCCACCAAGTACCGGGCGGGATTACGGAACTTGGGGCCGTAGTAGTCGTTCGACCCGAAGACGTACGTGCCGGGGAACTGCATCAACGGGCCCAGCGCGTCCAGGACTTCGGGTACGGCGGTGGGATCCGACAGATTGTCGCCGGTGTTGACGACCAGGTCGGGGCGCAGGCCCGCCAGCGACTGGAGCCAACGGCGCTTCTTGTTCTGGCCCGACACCATGTGGATGTCGGAGACCTGGAGGATACGGATCGGGCGCATGCCCTCGGGCAGCACCGGGATGTCGACGCGGCGCAGGCGGAAGGACCGCGCCTCGAAACCGGCCGCGTACGCCAGGCCGGCCGCGCCGGCCGCCGTCACACCGAGGGGAATTCCGTATCGCGCGCGCATACGTCCATCGTGTCAGAGTCCGGGCCGTACGCGCGCCAAGGCCCCTCGACCGGCGCCGGGCGCACCCTTCAGCCGGCACCCTCCAGACGGGCACCCTTCAGCCACGGCGCACCCTGCCACGGCCAGCCGCACAGCCCCCCGACGGGCAGTCGCCCCCCGCCTCCCTCGTATATGCGGCGCGACCACCGCGCAGGGATGCGAAACTCGGCGTATGACCACCACGCTCAAGCAGCGACTGCACGACGACCTCACCAAGGCGATCAAGGGACGCGACGAACTGCGCTCCGCCACGCTCCGGCTCACCCTCACGGCCATCACGAAGGAGGAGGTCGCGGGCACCACCGCGCGCACCCTCTCCGACGACGAGGTGCTGAAGGTGATCACGCGCGAGGCGAAGAAGCGGCGGGAGGCGGCCGAGGCCTTCGCGCAGGGCGGCCGGGCGGAGTCGGCGGAGCGGGAGCGCGCCGAGGGCGAGGTGCTGGCGGAGTACCTGCCCAAGCAGCTCGGGGACGAGGAGCTGACCGCGATCGTGCGGGACGCCATCGCCGAGTCGGGGGCCGAGGGACCGCGCGCCATGGGCGCCGTCATGAAGATCGTCAACCCGAAGGTGGCCGGGCTCGCGGAGGGCGGCCGGGTCGCCGCCGAGGTGAAGCGCCAGCTCGCGGGCTGATCCGCGCACTCATCAGCAGACCTCACGCGTAAGGGGCGCCCTCCCAGGAGGGCGCCCCTTACGACGTCACTTATGCGCGGGCCGACGCCTCACACCTGCGCCGACCTGCGCCGACCTGCGTCGACCTGCGTCGACCTGCGTCGGCCTGCGTCGGCCCGCGTCGACCCCTACGTCGCCCCCGTCGTACCCCCCGCCCGGCCGTTCCCGCCGCCGGTGGTCAGGCCGGGGAAGGTCGGGAAGGGGTTGGGGCTGCCGTTGGTGGCGGCGTTGGCACCGGTCGCGCCCGCGGTCGTACCCGTCGTCGTACCGCCGTTGGTGCCGCCGCCGGCGGCGCCCGCCGTGATGGCGCCGGTGGTCGTGCCCATCGTGGTGACGCCGCCGGGGCCGTGGCCGCGGCCCTTGTGCTTGTCGTCGGTGTTGGTGGCGTTGCCCGGGTTGTTCGGATCGGGCGACGCCGGGGGGTTCTTGCCCTTGTCCTGGATGTTGAGCGGCACCGTCACGAAGCTGAGCACCGGCTTGCCCTCCAGGGACGCGGAGACGGCGTCCTTCCAGATGGGGGCGGGGCCGTCGGCGCCGTACACCAGCGGGTAGTACTTGCCGCCGATGGTGATGTTCTTCATCTTCTTGGAGTGCTTGGGGTCACCCATCCATACGGCCGCCGCCATGTTCGGCGTGTAGCCGGCGAACCAGGCCGCCCACCGGTCGTCGGTCGTACCGGTCTTACCGGCGGTGTCCCGGCCGTCGTCCAGGTTGGCCGCCTCGCCCGTACCGTCGTCGACGACGCCCTTGAGCATCGTGTTGATGGTGTCGGCCGTGTTCTGCGACATCGCCTGCGAGCAGAGCGACTTGGGCACCGTCAGCTTCTTGCCGCCCGCCGCCGTCACGGACTGGATGGCGATCGGCGTGCAGTAGACGCCGCGGTTGGCGAAGGCGGCGTACGCGGCGGCCACATTGAGCGGCGACACCTCGTTGGTGCCGAGGGTGAGCGAGGCGATCTGGTTCAGCGGCTTGCCGTCGGCGCGGTTGAGCCCCAGCTTGGTCGCCATGTTGACGATCGGGCAGAGCCCGGTCTGGCTCTCGAGCTGGAGGAAGTAGGTGTTGATCGACTTCTTCAGCGCCTCGGGCATCTGGTACGGGCCCACCTCGGACGGGTCCTCGTTGCCCGTCTCGTCGGTGCCGTGGATCGTGTTGTTGTCGCAGGTCGTGACGTCGGGGTACGTCATCTTGTTCGGCGACGGCTCCGACTGGTCCGGCTTGTAGCCCGCTTCGAGCGCCGCGGCGGCCGTGATCGGCTTGAACGTCGAACCGTTCTGGAAGCCCTGGCCGCCGCCCATGTTGGCGTTGACCGAGAAGTTGATCTGCGTCTCGTTCTTGCCGAAGCCGTACGGCTTGCTCTGGCCCATCGCGACGATCTTGCCGGTGCCGGGCTCCACCAGGGTGACGGCGGCGGCGATGGCGTCGCTCTTGTAGACGTGCTTGCTGATGCCGTCCAGCACACCCGCCTGCGCCTTGGGGTCGAGCGTGGTCTTGATGGTCAGACCGCCGGTGTCCCAGGTCTTGGCGCGCTCCTCCTTCGTCTTGCCGAAGGCGGCGTTGGTGAGGAAGGTGTTGCGCACGTAGTCGCAGAAGAAGCCCGCGCCGTTGACGGCGGTGATGCAGCCGTTCTTCGGCGAGCTGACCTTCAGGCCGAGCGGCGCCTTCTGCGCGGTGGCGGACTGCTCAGGGGTGATGTCCTTGAGCTGCGCCATGCGCGCCAGCACCGTATTGCGGCGCTTGAGGGCTTCCTGCTCGTCGTTGATCGGGTCGTAGCGGCTCGGCGACTGGACCAGGCCCGCCAGCAGCGCGGCCTCGGTGAGCGACAGGTTCTTGGCGTGCTTGCTGAAATACCGCTGCGAGGCGGCCTCGACGCCGTACGCCTGCTCGCCGAAGAAGGTGATGTTGAGGTAGTTCTCCAGGATCTTCTTCTTGCCGAGTTCCTTCTCGACCTGGATCGCGTACTTCATTTCCTTGATCTTGCGGCCGATCGTCTGCTGGGTGGCGAGGGCGACCTTGTTGGGGTCGTCGCCCGCCTCCTCCACGAAGACGTTCTTCACGTACTGCTGCGTCAGGGTCGAGGCACCCTGGGTGCCGCCCTCCGACGCGTTGTTGCTGAGCGCGCGCAGGATGCCCTTGGGGTCGAGCGCGCCGTGCTCGTAGAAGCGCGAGTCCTCGATGGCGACGATGGCGCTGAGGACATTGGGGCTCATGTCCTCGATCGGGACGACGGTGCGGTCGCGCGAGTAGACCGTGGCGATCAGGCCGCCGTGCGCGTCCAGGATCTTCGACGCCTGGCTGAGCGGCGGGGTCTTCAGCTCGCCCGGCAGGTCGTCGAAGCCGGCCGCGGTGCCCTTGGCCGACAGGCCGAGCGCGCCCACGGCGGGCAGCGCGATGCCCGCGAGGACCACGCCGGAGAGCACGCTGACGCCGAGGAACTTGGCGGCCTGCTGGGCTGTGCTCAGCCCCCCGCCCGATCGCTTGTGTGCCATGGAGGCAGCCTACGTTGCGATTCCCCGGACGTGCGCCCAACTGTTCGCCTACTCTGTAACGGACAGGGCGCGATCGTCGGGCGCGTTCCTGCCTTCCTTCGTCACTCTTGTGAGTGATGAGAACTGCCCGAAATTCGGCATATGCCGAGGGACTTGTCCCTTATGGCGAGACGATGTGTGCTACTTCGCCTCTTAAGTCCGATATTGGTGCCACATAAGCCCGCCTCACTCCGTTGGGTGATCTCCCGCGCACGCATAGTCCGTTCGGGCCATGCAAGATTGGGCCGGAAAGGGCTGTTGCGCCGCGCCTACCTTCCGTAACGTCCTCAACTGGCAACGGTGAATATGCCGCTTGCCGCCGTGGGGGAGCCTCGATTCGGGAGAGGACGGCGCCAGCATGAGTAGCTGGGTAACCGACTGGAGCACGCAGGCGGCGTGCAGGACCACAGATCCGGACGAGCTGTTCGTCCAGGGCGCGGCTCAGAACAGGGCCAAGGCGGTATGCACCGGCTGCCCGGTGCGGACCGAGTGCCTGGCGGACGCGCTCGACAACCGGGTGGAGTTCGGCGTGTGGGGGGGTATGACCGAGCGTGAACGCCGTGCGCTGCTGCGACGGCGCCCCATGGTGACCTCGTGGCGCAGACTGCTGGAGACGGCACGCACCGAGTACGAGCGCAGCACCGGCCTCATCCCACTCGACGACGAGGACGACTACGCCGCCGCGGGCTGACGACCGGTCAGAACCGCACCATCACGTACGTGGTCCGGCCCCGCGTCACCGCGCGGTCCGACCTCGCACCACTACGCGGCCGCGGGCCGACCGTCCGCCAACTGCTCGCCGATCGCCCGCAATCCGGTCAGATCGTGTACGTCACCGGGCAGTGCTGTCACGTCCACCATGGGCACCTCCGGGTGGACGGACACAAAGCGGTCGCGCGTGCGTCGTTCACGCGCGACCACCTGCATGCGTTCGGCATGGAGGCGCAGCAATCCGGCGGCCAGCCGTTCGGTACCGGCCGCGGTCGCTGTGCTGGACGTGCTCGCTGTGCTGCCCGTGCTCGCAGTGCTGGACGTGCCTGAGCCGCTGGCGCTCGAGCTGCCGGCGGTGCTTGCCTGACTGGACGCGGAGGCCCGCTGGGAGTCAGCCTTCCCGGTCGGATGATCCACAATGCCGCCGTCCGCAAGATTTTCTTCCAGCGCCTCCTCCAGGGCCTCGGCGGCGGCCAGCGCCCGCTCCGCGGTGAGGTGCGCGGCGCCGCTGCCGTGGACGCGGTTGAGGACGAGACCGGCGAGCGGCATGTCCTCGGCCGCCAGGCGTTCCACGAAGTAGGCCGCCTCCCGAAGGGCGTCCCGCTCCGGGGCGGCGACCACCAGGAAGGCCGTGCCCGGCGCCTGGAGCAGCCGGTACGTGGCGTCGGCGCGGGTCCTGAAGCCGCCGAACATGGTGTCCATGGCGGCCACGAAGGTCTGCACGTCGCGCAGCAGCCCGGCGCCCATCACCTTGCTGAGGGTGCCGGTCATCATCGACATCCCGATGTTGAGGAATTTCACCCCGGCCCGGCCGCCGACCTTGGCCGGGGCCATCAGCAGCTTGATGAACTTGCCGTCGAGGAAGGAGCCGAGCCGCTTGGGCGCGTCCAGGAAGTCCAGCGCGCTGCGGCTCGGCGGGGTGTCGACGATGATCAGGTCCCAGGCGTCCTGGGCCCTGAGCTGGCCCAGCTTCTCCATCGCCATGTACTCCTGCGTGCCCGCGAAACCGGCCGACAGGGACTGGTAGAAGGGGTTCTCCAGGATCGCGCGGGCCCGCTCCTGATCGGAGTGCTGGACCACGACCTCGTCGAAGGTCCGCTTCATGTCCAGCATCATCGCGTGCAGCGAACCGCCGGCGGACCGATCGATTCCGGCCACCTCGCGCGGGGTGTTGTCCAGTTCGGTCAGGCCCATGGACTGGGCCAGCCGCCGCGCCGGGTCGATCGTGAGTACGACGGCCGTACGGCCGCGCTCGGCCGCGCGTACGCCCAGGGACGCGGCGGTCGTCGTCTTGCCGACACCGCCGGAACCGCAGCACACGATGATCCGCGTCTTGGGGTCGTCGAGCAGCGGGTCGATCTCCAGCACGGGGCTCTCCAGGCTCATGGGTCAGGCCTCGTCTCCGGTGTCGGTGTCTTCGTCCGGGTGAGCGGCGGATTCTCCGCGGGCGCCGTCCTTGGCGAAGGTGCCGCCGAAGCCCGGCACGGCCTGCTTGCGCAGGCTGTCGGCCAGCCGGTAGAGCCCGCCGAGGTCCACGCCCTCGCCGATCAGCTCCAACTCCCTTACAGGAAGGCCGAGTCCGCCGATCTCGGCGCGCTGCTCGCGCTCCAGGACCACCCGCTCGGCGTGCTCGTACGCCTGGGCGAGCAGCGGGTCGACCAGCCGCTCGGCGACCCCGCCGCGCCGGGCGCCGCCGAGCCCGGCCTGGGATAGCGCCTTGGCGACGGCCGTGCGCCGCTTGCCGACGCCGCCACCGCTGCCGCCCGCCGGGAGGTCGGTGACCTGGGCGAGGGCGGCGTCCTCCAGGAGGACGGGGCGCACCATGTTGACGATGACGGCGCCCACCGGCAGCCCGGCGGAGCGCAGGTCCGCGACGCCGTCCATCGTCTCCTGGACCGGCATCTCCTCCAGGAGCGTCACCAGGTGGACGGCGGTCTGCGGGGACTTCATCACGCGCATCACGGTCTGCGCCTGGTTGTGTATGGGGCCCATCCGGGCCAGCCCGGCGACCTCGTCGTTGACGTTGAGGAAGCGGGTGATCCGCCCGGTGGGCGGGGCGTCGAGCACCACCGCGTCGTACACCGGCCAGCCCGCCTTGTCCTTGCGGCGGACGGCCTCGCAGACCTTGCCGGTCAGCAGCACGTCCCGCAGCCCGGGGGCGACGGTGGTGGCGAAGTCGATCGCGCCGAGCTTCTTGAGCGCGCGCCCGGCGCGGCCGAGCTTGTAGAACATGTCCAGGTAGTCCAGCATCGCCAGCTCGGCGTCGATGGCCAGCGCGTGCACCTCGCCGCCGCCGGGTGCGGAAGCGATTTTCCGCTCCTGGTACGGCAGCGCCTCGGTCTCGAAGAGCTGGGCGATGCCCTGCCGCTCCTCCACCTCGGCCAGCAGCACACGCCGTCCCTCGGACGCGAGCGCGAGGGACAGCGCGGCGGCGACCGTGGTCTTTCCCGTGCCGCCCTTGCCCGTCACGATGTGGAGCCTGACGGCGGAAGACTGTTGAGGGCTCACCTTGCGAGCCTAACCACTGAAGGCACCACGTACTCGGGCGGCCGTGCGGTTGGGGTGACGGCGCGATGACCGCCGGGTGTCGATCCGGGGCGGCGGCGCGGGGCCGAACGGGGGGCGCGGCAGTGGTCCGCGGGTGGTCCGCGTACGGTCCCCGCCGGTCGGGGAGCGCCGTGCCGGACGGCCGCCGGGGAGGCACTACAGTCGCCGTATGGCGAAGAAGTGGGAATACGCGACCGTGCCGCTGCTCGTGCACGCGACGAAGCAGATCCTCGACACGTGGGGCGAGGACGGCTGGGAACTGGTGCAGGTCGTGCCGGGGATGAGCCCCGAGCAGCTCGTGGCGTACTTCAAGCGGGAGAAGGCGGCGTGAGCGGCGCCGTCGACGCGCGGCTCGCGGAGCTGGGGCTGACGCTGCCGGACGTGGTCCCGCCGCTGGCGGCCTACCAGCCCGCGGTGATCTCCGGGCGGTACGTCTTCACCTCGGGGCAGCTCCCCATGGTCGAGGGCAAGCTCGCGCTGACCGGCAAGGTCGGCGCCGAGGTGACCGCCGACGAGGCGAAGGACCTGGCCCGCATCTGCGCGCTCAACGCGCTGGCCGCCGTCCGCTCGGTCATCGGTGACCTCGACCGGATCGCCCGTGTGGTCAAGGTCGTCGGCTTCGTCGCCTCCGCCCCCGACTTCACCGGCCAGCCCGGTGTGATCAACGGCGCCAGCGAGCTGCTCGGCGAGGTCCTCGGTGAGAAGGGCGTGCACGCGCGCAGCGCCGTCGGCGTGGCCGTCCTCCCGCTGGACGCCCCGGTCGAGGTCGAGGTCCAGGTCGAGCTGACGGACTGAGTCCGCCGGTCCGGGGGGGGGGGGGGGGGGGGGGGGGGGGGGGGGGGGTTTGGGGGGGGGGGGGGGGGGGGGGGGGGGGGGGGGGGGGGGGGGGGGGGGGGGGGGAGGGGAGGGGGGGGGGGGGTGGGGGGGGGGGGGGGGGGGGTGGGGCCTCCCCCCCCCCCCCCCCCCCCACGACGGCGATCTCTCGGCCGCACTGAGGGCAGCGGCGGCGGGGGGATGACATGGGGACAGTCTGGTGGGCCGTGGCCCGGGGGCGCGGGAGGCGGCCCGGTCGACGTGTCGCGGATTAGCCCGCGAGGGCGGGGTCGGTGGCCGCGTCCTCCGGCGCGGCGGCGGGGGACGAGCGGGGCGCGGTGGGCTCGGGGAGGGAGCGGAACAGCAGCCAGCTCAGGGCGGGCATGACGATGAGCGGGGTGAGAGCGGTACGCAGCGAGGTGGCGTCGGCGACCGCGCCGATGACGGGGGTGGCGAGGCCGCCGATGCTGACGGTGAGCCCGAGCGTGATGCCGCTGGCGGTGCCGACACGGGTGGGGAGGTAGTCCTGGCCGAGGGTGACCTGGAGGGAGAAGGGGACGTAGAGGCCGACCGAGGTGAGGGCGACGAAGAGGTAGAGGGCCGGTCCCGGGACGAGGACGACGCCCGCGACGGACGGGATCGAGACCAGATACGACCAGCGGGTGACGGTGACGCGGTCGTAGCGGCCGGCCAGCGAGCCGCCGAGGACGGAGCCGATCGCGCCGCCGATGTAGAGGACGAACAGCGCGGCGGTGCCCGCCACTTCACTGCCGCCCATGCGCTGCTTGGCGTACAGCGAGATGAAGGTGCTCAGGCCGATGAAGACGATCGAGCGGAAGACCACGGCCACGGAGAGCTTCACGAAGGACGCCCTGTCGTCGCGCCCGACGGCGACGGCGGCCGAGGTCCCGGTGGAGCGCCGCCGTTCCAGCTCGCGCAGCACCGGCAGGCACAGCACGCTGCCGACGAGCGCGGGCAGCACCAGCAGCGGGGTGAGGCGCAGGCCGCCCGTCGCGACGACGGCGGCGACCATGAGCGGGGCCAGCGCGAAGCCGATGTTGCCGCCCACCGAGAACCACCCCATCGCGCTGTGGCTGCCCCCGCTCGCGAGGCGGGCGACGCGCGCGGACTCCGGGTGGTACGCGGCCACGCCGACGCCGGAGACCGCGACGAAGACGAGCGTGAGCGCGTACGAGCCGCTGACGCCGCTGAGCGCGATGCCCGCACCGCCGAGGACGGTGCTCACCGGCAGCAGCCACGGCATCGCCCACCGGTCGGTGAGCAGGCCGAACAGCGGCTGGGCCACGGAGGACAGGACGGATGCGGCGAGCACGATGCCGGAGGCGGCGGCGTAGCTGTAGGCGCGTTCGGCGACGAAGTAGGGGACGAGGGCCGCGACGGCGCCCTGGTAGATGTCGACGCAGGCATGCCCGAAGGACAGCAGCGTGATCGAGGTGTTTTTCGGCACGTCACCCATGGTCTTCAGGCGGTGGTATGTCGGGCTTCCGATAAACTGCCAACCAATGACGAAAATCCGCCATGAGCCGGTCGCGCCGACCCGTACCGAGCGGCTGGCCCCCGGCGCGGAGATCGACCCGCACCGGCACGACGACCACCAGATCGTCTACGCCGGACGCGGAGTGCTGGCCATCACCACGAGCGCGGGCTCCTGGGTCGCCCCGGCCACCCGCGCCATCTGGGTCCCCGCCGGTACGGTCCACGCCCACCAGGCCCACGGCGAACTCGAACTCCACCTGGTCGGCCTCCCGGAGAACGAGAACCCGCTCGGCCTCGACACCCCGACCGTCCTGGCCGTCGCCCCCCTGCTGCGCGAACTGCTCCTCGCCCACACCCGCACCCCCGACGACGGCAGCCCCGAACGGGCCCGCCTGCGCGCGGTGTTGCTCGACGAACTGCGCGCCTCACCGCAGCAGCCGCTCCACCTGCCCTGGCCGGCCGCGCCCCAACTCCGGTCCCTGTGCGCGATCCTGCGCGCCGACCCGGCCGACGACCGTACGCTGACCGCCCTCGGCCGCCAGGTCGGCGCCAGCGACCGTACGCTGTCCCGGCTCTTCAAGAGCGACCTCGGCATGACCTTCCCGCAGTGGCGCACCCAACTCCGCCTCCACCATGCCCTGGTGCTGCTCGCCGAGAACACCCCGGTCACCGCCGTGGCCCACCGGTGCGGCTGGTCGTCCGCCAGTGCCTTCATCGACGTCTTCCGCCGC
Source organism: Streptomyces sp. NPDC024632 (assembly GCF_055559175.1). Lineage (NCBI taxonomy): Bacteria > Bacillati > Actinomycetota > Actinomycetes > Kitasatosporales > Streptomycetaceae > Streptomyces > Streptomyces sp. NPDC024632. Next base: position 563,662 of record NZ_JBVHLD010000001.1, on the reverse strand, counting down.
ACCTTCGGCCATACGCCGGGCGCCCACCAGTCGCGGGACCAGGCTGGATAGCTCCTGCGCGGACGGTCAGGGGCCTGCCGTCGCCAGGCGCAGCGTCTCCTCGACGGCCGCCGGAATGTCCTCGACGGGGAAGAGGACGTGCCGCACGGTGCGGTCGGGGGCGAGGACGAGGATGAGCCGTTTGAGGCGGAGCCGCCCGGCCCCGCGGAAGGTCGGCAGCCGCAGGGCGGCGGCCAGACGCTGCTGGGCGTCGGAGAGCAGCGGGTACGGGACGGCTTCGGCGGCGGCGAAGGCCGCCTGTTCGTAGGGGAGTTGGGTGCTGACTCCGTGGACGGCGACGTCGGCGCGGCGGAAGTCGGCGTAGGCGTCGCGGAAGAGCCGGTTCTCCAGTGTGCAGCCGGGCGCGCCGGGGATCGGGTCCTCGCCCCAGTCGACGCCGGTGCCGGGGTAGGTGAACAGAACGGTGGCGGCGGCGTCCGGGGCGACGACGGGGCGCTCGGCGCCGTCGCTCGCGGGCAGTCGGAGATCCGCGGGCAGCCGCGCGCCCGTACCCGTATCCGTATCGGTACCGCCGCCCGCCAGGGCGTGCACGCGTGCGTGCTCCGCCCCGTCCGGCGGCGCGGTCGCCGTGGTCGTCCCGTCGCCGAGGACCCAGCGGTCGCCCCAGTCCTGCATCGCCACCAGCAGCGGGAGCAGGGCGAGTCCCGAGTCGGTGAGCAGGTATTCGTAGCGAACCGGGCGGCGTTGGTAGAGGCTGCGCCGCAGGACGCCGCGGGCGACGAGCGCGCCGAGCCGTTCGGTGAGCACCTTGCGGGAGAGGCCGAGTTCGGAGGCCAGGGCGTCGAACCGCACGTGGCCGCGCGCGATTTCGCGCAGCACGAGCACGTTCCACCAGTCGGCCATCACCACGGCGGCCTGGGCGATCCCGCAGTCCTCGTCGGCGTTGTGCATCCTCATCCGCACAGAGTACATTCACTTTCTGAACTCACTTTGTTCTCGCTCGGAACTTAATCGTCGCCGTTCGCGTCGTTGTCGTCCGCGTCGTTGTCGTCCGCGTCGACGCCGTTCGCGTCGTCGTCATACGCGTCGTTGTCGTCCGCACCGCACGTGAGGAGCACCACCGCCATGGCCGCCAGGAACACCATCACCCGCGTCGTCGCCCGCGAGATCATCGACAGCCGGGGCCATCCGACGGTCGAGGTCGACGTCGAGCTGGCCGACGGTTCCACCGGCCGCGCGGCCGTACCCTCCGGAGCCTCGACCGGCGCCCGCGAGGCGGTGGAACTGCGCGACGAGGACCCGGCCCGCTTCCACGGCAAGGGAGTTCGGCGGGCCGTCGACGCCGTCAACGAGTCGATCGTGGACATCGTCGTCGGCCTGGAGGCGGAGGACCAGGCCGCCGTGGACGCGGCGCTGATCGAGCTGGACGGCACGCCCGACAAGTCCCGGCTCGGCGCGAACGCGATCCTCGGCGTCTCCCTGGCCACCGCCAAGGCCGCCGCGCACGCGCACCGGCTGCCGCTCTACCGCTACGTCGGTGGCGTGGACGCCCGGCTGCTGCCGGTGCCGATGATGAACATCGTCAACGGCGGCGCGCACGCCGACAATCCGCTGGACTTCCAGGAGTTCATGATCGCGCCGATCGGCGCGGCCACCTTCGCCGAGGCCGTACGCATCGGCTCCGAGGTCTTCCACACCCTGCGCGGCGACCTGCTGGCCGCGGGGCACAGCACCGCGGTCGGCGACGAGGGCGGCTTCGCCCCCGACCTGCGGACCGCCGAAGAGGCGCTGGACTTCGTCGTACGCGCCGTCGAGCGCAGCGGGTACAAGGCCGGCACCGACATCACCGTCGTCATGGACCCCGCCGCGTCGGAGTTCTTCCGCGACGGGGTCTACGACTACACCGGCGAGGGCGTACGCCGCAGCGTCGAGCAACACGCCGAGTACCTGGCCCAGTTGGTGGCGAACTACCCCGTGGCGTCCATCGAGGACCCGATGGCCGAGGACGACCGCGACGGCTGGCGGCTGCTCATGGCGCGCCTCGGCGACCGCTGCCAGCTCACCGGCGACGACGTCTTCTGCACCAACGAGACGCTGCTGCGCGAGGGAATCCGCGACGGCGTCGCCAACTCCGTTCTGGTGAAGGTCAATCAGATCGGCACGCTCACCGAGACGTTGGCGACCGTCGGCACCGCGCACCGCGCGGGCTACACCGTCGTGATGTCGCACCGCTCCGGCGAGACCGAGGACACCACCATCGCCGACCTGGCCGTCGCGACCGGCTGCGGCCAGATCAAGACGGGTTCGCTGTCGCGCTCCGACCGCACCGCCAAGTACAACCAGCTCATCCGGATCGAGGAGGAGCTGGGGACACAGGCGCGGTACGCGGGCCGCGAGGCGCTCGGGCTGCGGCGCTAGGGCGTGTCCGGGGGGCGAGCGGGTCCAGGGAACGGTTTTCGTGGGGCGCCCGGCGAATGCGAGGCGAAAGGGCCGGATGCCGCCGCATGTGATAATCGTTAACGGTGTCTGGCCTCGCATGAGCGGACGCCTGATCTCCTCGCACCACCGGATTCCAGCGCGCCGCTGGAACTCCACCGCACCACCGGATTCCAGCGCGCCACTGGATCTCCACCGCACCACCGGGACCGCCGCCGTGCCATCGACCCGCATCGACCCGCAGGGAAGGACGATCACCCAGTGGGAAACGACGAGCTTCCCCCGGGACAGCGCAAGGTCAGGGGCTGGCCCGTCTCGCACTACGGACCCGTGCCCAGATTCCGGGCGGACCGGTGGAGCCTGAAGGTGTTCGGCGCCACCGCCGCCGGCGGCGAACACACGTGGACCCTTGAGGAGTTCAGCGCGCTGCCGCGCGCCACGGTCGCCGCCGACCTGCACTGCGCGTCCGGGACGACCTCGACCGGCCACGAGTGGTTCGGCGTCACCGCCCGCACCCTGCTGGACCTGGCGCCCCCGGCGCCGCACGCCACCCACGTCATGGCCTGGGCGGAGTACGGCTACAGCGCCAATCTCCGGCTCGCCGACTTCACCGCCGACGGCACCCTGCTGGCCACCCACCACAACGGTGACCAGCTCACCGCGGAACACGGCTTCCCCGTACGCCTGGTCGTACCGCATCTGTACAGCTGGAAGGGGCCCAAGTGGCTCCGTGCCATCGAGTACATGACGACGGACCGGCGCGGCTTCTGGGAGGAGCGCGGCCACCACAACCTCGCGGACCCCTGGAAGGAACAGCGCTACACCCACCAGGAGGAGGACGGCGACGGCCCGGCGGTGTGACGACCGGCCTGACGCGTCCCCCGAGCCCCGTGCGCGGAGGTCAGCGGCCCAACTCGGCGGCCCTGGCCGCGCGCAGGGCGAAGACGTGTTCGCGGCGGTCGGCCATCTGACGCAGCGCATCGCGCCGGTCGCGCCGTGAGAGGCGGTCGAGGTAGAGGCGGCCGTCCAGGTGGTCGGTCTCGTGCTGGAGGCAGCGCCCGAACTGGCCGTTGCCCGCGATGACGACCGGCTCGCCGTACTGGTCGAAGCCGCGCGCCACGGCGTGGTCGGTGCGCGGCACGTCCACCGTCGCGCCCGGCACCGACAGACAGCCCTCGGCGTCGTCGACGAGCCGCCGGTCGGCAGGCGCGGGTTCGTCGAGCACGGGATTGACGAGGTGCCCGGTGTGGTGGACGCCGTCGTCGTCCCAGCAGTCGTACACGAACAGCCGCAGGCCGACGCCCACTTGATTGGCCGCCAGGCCCGCGCCGTCGGCGACGTGCATGGTGAGCACCATGTCCTCGATCAGCTCGGCCAGTTCCGCGGTCCCGAATTCGGTCACCTCGCGGCAGGGGCGGTGCAGGATGTCGTCGCCGGTGACGGTGATGGCGCGCACGACGGCGCGCTCGGACACGTCGAAGGGGCGGGAGACCAAGGGGCTCACTCTCCTCGGAGCGGTGGCGTCGGGCAGGAGCTTGCAAAGCTCTTTGCAAAGTAGCAGGCTTTGCAAAGTGACTGAAGAAGAAGCGGAGACCGGAACGTCGGCGGACAGCGGTCTGCCCGACCACGACGTACGCCGCGACCTGCTCGGCCTGCTCGCCGAGGTCGGTACGGTCACGGCCACACAGGCGGCCGGGCGGCTCGGCTACAGCTCCGGCCTGTGCTCGTTCCATCTGCGGCAACTCGCGCGCTACGGCTACATCGAGGAGGCCCCGCACAGCGGTGGCCGCGCCCGGCCGTGGCGGATCCGGCAGGCGGGGGAGCCCGAGAAGGGGGAGGGTCCCGCGACGGAATTCGGGGAGCTGGCCCGCGGGTTGGAGGACGAGAGCTACCGGCGCTGGCAGACCCAGCGCGACAGCGCTCCCGCCCCGTGGCGGCAGGACGAGGCGTTCAGCGCGGTCGCGTATCTGACCCCGGAGGAGATGGCCGCCGTGGCCGACGCGATCCGGCAGACCCTCGCCCGCTACCGCGACCGGGAGCCGAATCCGGCGGCCCGCCCCGCCGCGGCCCGTCCGGTCGCGGTCGTCGCACGGCTCTTCCCGCTGCTGCCCGACGAGGGCTAGGGCCTGAGGTCGCAGGGTGTCGATGCGGGCGTACGGGGGCCGGCGCGGGAGAACCGGCGTCGGTCACAGGGCGTTGCGCGCGCCCCAGCGTCCGCGGCGCCTTCTTGTGCGGGCCGCCGAGGTGGCCCAACAGCACGAGCGCCGGCTGTTCTGGGCGGGAAAGCGGCGGCCGGAGCGGGCCATTGACCTCACCCATGGCGACGTCTCGTTCACGGACACCTTTTGACGTCGTCCGCGCGGTGAACCGCACAGAAGACAGGCGGTGTTGCGCTCGGGAAGCGTCCGGGCGATCCCGGCGCCTGCGGTGACGTCCACGCGGGCCGTCCACGCCGTGAGGAGGACAGGGAGCACCCCGTCAGAACCGGCCTTCATGGATTCCACCTCCTCGCCTGGTGTGACGGTCCTGCGGACGCTACCAACGGCGCATCGCCCGCCCAACCGGTTTTACGGCCAAGCCCGCCCCGGCTCCGGCGCGTCGGTGCGGCCGGAACGGATGGATAGGCTCCCCGCGTGGACGCCCGCGTGGACGCCCGCATCGACGCCCGCGTGGAGATCGTCCGGGAGATCAGCCCGGAGACCGGTCAGGAACTCGGCGACGCCTTCGCCCGGCTGCTGCCGCAGCTGTCCGCGACGGCACGGCCCCTCGCGCGGCTGGCCTTCCGGGCCCGCGAGTCGACGGTCTACCGCTTCCCGATCGACTAGCCGGGCCCCGGGCCCTTCTGTCCCACGGCGAGTGGGCTCTACGGCGAGCGGCCCCCGCGGTGAGCGGCCCGACACCGAGCGGTCCCACGCCGCGCGGCCTCACGGCGGCGGTCCGACCATGAGCGGGGGGCGCCGTTACATCGGGCTGCGGTCATTTGCCTAAAGGCTTTAGGTATGTGCATGATGGACTTAGGTAACGAGGAGGACGGCTGTGGTGCGCGTAGGGCTGACACGGGAGCGTTTGGTGCGGGCGGGGGCGGAGCTGGCCGACGAGGTCGGGTTCGACGCGGTGACCGTCTCCGAGCTGGCCAGGCGGTTCGACGTGAAGGTCGCGAGCCTGTATTCGCACGTGCGGAATTCGCACGATCTCCAGACCGGGATCGCGCAGCTCGCACTGGCGGAAATGGCCGATCGCGGTGCCGCCGCCCTGGCGGGCCGGGCCGGGAAGGACGCGCTCGCCGGGCTGGCGAACGTGTACCGCGACTACGCCCGGGAGCACCCCGGACGGTACGCGGCGGCCCAGTTCCGCCTCGATCCGCAGGCCGCCGCCGCGAGCGCGGGCGGGCGGCACGCGGAGATGACACGGGCGATCCTGCGCGGCTACGACCTCGACGAGCCAGACCAGACGCACGCGGTGCGGCTGCTCGGGAGCGTGTTCAACGGCTACGTCGGCCTGGAGATGGGCGGCGGGTTCAGCCACAGCGCGCCCGACACCCAGGACACCTGGGAACGCGTCATCGACGCCCTCGACGCCCTGTTGAAGAACTGGCCGGAAAAAGACGGAAGTTGAAGAGCAATGCCTACCGAGAACGACGCACGGACCGAACACGGCGACTGGACCACGACCCTGTTCACCACACCCGAGGGCGCGGAACTGGTGCGCGGCGCGCTGGAGTTGGAGCCCACCGGACACGGCGTACTGCCGCACCGGCTGCCCGCGCGGGCCCGCGCCCAGTGCGCCGACGCCCAGCTCGCCATGGCCGAGTCCCAACCCTCCGGCGTACGGCTGGTGTTCCGCACCCGCGCCACCACCGTGGAGCTGGACACGCTGCCCACCAAGCGCGTGTACGCGGGCGCGCCGCCGCGCCCCGACGGCCTCTACGACCTGCTGGTCGACGGCCGCCCCGCGGGCCAGGGCAGCGTGGCCGGCGGCCACACCCTGACCGTCGACATGAGCACCGGAACCGCCGAGCACAAGCCCGGTGACCCCGGCACCCTCCGCTTCGCCGAACTGCCCGACGCGGACAAGGACATCGAGATCTGGCTGCCGCACAACGAGACGACCGAGATCGTCGCGCTGCGCACCGACGCGCCCGTCGGGCCGGTCCCCGACCGGGGCCGTAAGGTCTGGCTGCACCACGGCAGTTCGATCAGCCACGGCTCCGACGCGGCGAGCCCCACCACCACATGGCCCGCCCTCGCGGCCTCCCTCGGCGGTGTGGAACTGATCAATCTGGGCCTGGGCGGGAGCGCACTGCTCGACCCGTTCACGGCCCGCGCCCTGCGCGACACGCCCGCCGACCTGGTGAGCGTGAAGATCGGCATCAATATCGTCAACGCCGACCTGATGCGGCTGCGCGCCTTCGGCCCCGCGGTGCACGGCTTCCTCGACACCATCCGCGAGGGCCACCCGGACGCCCCGCTGCTGGTCGTCTCGCCGATCCTGAGCCCGATCCACGAGAACACCCCGGGCCCCGCCGCCTTCGACCTCGAAGCGCTCAGCACCGGAAAGCTGCGGTTCCGCGCCACCGGCGACCCGGCGGAGCTGGCGGCGGGCAAGCTGACCCTGACCGTCATCCGCGCGGAGCTGGAGCGGATCGTCGCCGAGCGCGCGGCCACCGACCCGCACCTGTACTACCTCGACGGCCGCGAACTCTACGGCGAGGCGGACTACGCCGAACTGCCGCTGCCCGACGAGCTGCACCCGGACGCCGCCACCCACCGGCGTATCGGCGAACGCTTCGCCGAGCGGGTCTTCGCGGAGAGCGGCGCCTTCGCCGCGAGCCGGTAGCAGTACCCCTGAACAGGGCGGATGTGCGTCCGGGACCCCTCCCGGCGCAGGTGGGGACAATGGGCGACGGCCGCCGCCCACCGCCCGACGAAGGGGACCGAGAGGAACCACCCGCCCCAGGCCGCACCGGACCCCGAGCCCTGGCACGTATCCGAACAGGACGGCGTGCCGAAGCCGCCGCCGGGACCGCCGCTGGGGCCCCCGCCGGGTTATCTGCCGGCGCGGCGTCCGGCCCCCGCTGACGGGAACGAGGACGGCGGCGCGGGCCGGGCCGTCACCGGAGCCGTCAGGGGCGCGGGCGACGGCGGGCGCTCGCGCGACCCGCTGGCCGTCGCCACCGCCAACGCCTCACTCCTCAGCGCCGGTTACCTGCTCCTCGGCCGCCGGGGCCCGGTCCTTCGGCAGCGGGTGATCGCGCTCGCCGTCCTCCTGCCGATGCTGCTGGTCGTGGGGCTGCTGCGGCTCGACGCCTCGCGGACCGAGGGGAAGGTGGCCGCCGCGCGCCGGAGCGGCGACTGCGCCCAGGCGTTGAGCGCCCAGGACGGTCTCTGGTTCGGCCCCGTGCGGCCGACGCGCCGCTGACCGCGAGCGGCGACCGTACGGTACGGGCCTGCCACCGGCTCGGCGCGGCGCAGCACGAGCTGACCACCGGACTGAGCGGTGACACCCACGCGTTGACGGCGGGCTTCGACGGCCTGGCCGCCGTACTCGCGGATCTGCCGGGCCACGAGAAGATGGTCGACACCGTGCTGAACGGCTTCCTCGGCCGACTGCCCACCAAGGTGCCTTGCGACACCGTCTCGGTCACCGACTGGCTCCGCCAACACAATTCCGTCCAGGGCGACTTGGGCCGGGCGGCGGCCGTCGTCCCGAAGACCGCGCCCGCCGCGCTCGTCGGCTGCGGTGACGACCTCATGGAGGCCAAGGAGTGGGCGAAGGCCCGCGACCGCTACCAGCAGCAGCTCGACCAGTACCCCGGCGACCGGCTCGCCGCCAAGGCCCGCAGCGGCGTCGAGCAGGCCACCTTGACCATCGAGCTGGACAACGTCCGTACGCTGCTGGGCACTTCGCCCGACACCGAGCCCGACTACTGCTCGAAACCGGCGAAGTACAGCGCCGCCGCGCCCTACCGCAAGGGCACCAACCACGCGCTGTTCTACGGCGACGACGAGTACACCCGCGAACTGCCCGGCTCCTGGTCGGCCGGAGACGTCACCAAGGCGGTACTCGTGGTCTGCGTCGGCGACAAGGACTACGGCACGACGGTCACGACCTGCCCGTACGAGAACAAGCTGCTGCCCGACTTCCCCCGCGAGGTGAAATTCCGCAAGATCGCGATCCCGGTGAAGGTGTTCGAACTGCGCACCGGCAAGCTCGTGTCGAGCCGTACCGTGCAGATCGGCGGCGGGAGTTGCCCCGGCTCTCTGTCGTACACCACCTACGGCGCCATCGACACCGGGCCGCCGTCCGAGGTGTACGTCACGCCGTCCACGTCCGACATCCGGTCCCTGTTCAGACCGCTGCGCTGTACGCGGACTGGTCGCGGGTCGCCCACGAGTGCGTCGTGGCGCTGCCGATGGACACGGGCCGCGATCCCGACGATCCCGAGCTGACCGCGCTCGTCGGTGAACTCAGCCTCCGGGAAGTGGACTTCCGGACCTGGTGGGCGAGCCACCAGGTCCGCGGGCACCGGCAGCCGGGCGGGCGGCGCGACGACGAACCGGCCGACCGGGCGTAGGCGTACCGGGGCTGGTCGACCGGTCTGGTCAACCGGACTGGTCAACCGGGCCTAGACGTCGGCCAGTACGCGCTCCAGGGCCGCGCGCCCGGCGACTCCCCAGGTGGGCTTTCCGCCGGGCAGGCCCTTCTCGGCCGCCTGGCCGACGCTGATGAGACCGAGCGTGGCCCGGACCGCGTAGCCGCGGGCGCGGCGGATCGTGGCCGGGTCCGTACGGCCGTAGGCGGCGAAGAAGCGGGGCGCCGCGCCTGCGGGCAGGAGCAGCCAGGCGGCGGCGAGGTCGTTCGCCGCGTCGCCCGCGCACAGCTCGCCGAAGTCGATCACGCCCGCGAGGGTGCCGTCCGTGACGACGACGTTCGCGGGGTGGAGGTCGCCGTGCAGCCACGTCGGCGGGGCGGTGCTCTCGGGGGCGGCGACGGCGTCCGCCCAAACCCGCCGGGCGCCGTCGGCCAGGCGCGCGTCGAGGCCGCCTTCGGCGAGGGCGGCCACGCCGTGGTCGAACCCGTCGGCCAAGGACTTCAGCGGGACACCGCGGTCCGGGTTGGCCGGTGCGTCGGCGGGTGCCTCCCGGTGCAGCGCGGTGAGGAACCCCGCGAGCGCGTCGGCCGCGTGCTCGCCCCGGCTGATCGGCGTGAGGTCCGCCGGACTGCCCGGCACCCACCTCGTGACGGCCCACGGACGCGGGAAGCGGGCGGACGGTTCGCCGTCGCGTACCGGCGTCGGAACCGGCAGCGGCAGGCGCGGCGCCAGCAGCGGGAGCCACCGCCGCTCCTTCGCCAGCAGCGCCGGTGCGCGCGGCGTACGCGGCAGCCGTACGGCCAACTCCTCGCCCAACCGCCACAGTTGGTTGTCCCAACCGCCGTCCACCGGACGCAGTTCCAGCTCCGCCAGGTCCGGGTGCTGCTCCCGCACCAGCCACCGCACGACCTCCGCGTCGGCCGTCACGTGCCCGTGCCCGTCCACTTCCACCACGCGCCGTCCCGCCTCTCGCCGTGAGGTTCCCTCTGTGACCGTATCCCCACAGACGCGCCGTCCGCGCCGCCCGCCCCCTCCGGCGGGTGGTGAGGTGCGGGAGCGTTCCCCGCGCCGCTGAAAGGATCGGCTCGCCGTCCGGGCGAGAGACGGTGCCCCGTCAGGGGCGCGGGGAACTGCGCGGGTAACCCATCACCGGCCGGTGGTCCGGGGACAACCGGATTGCCCCGCTGGGGCGGGTGGTGAGGTGCGGGAGCGCTTCGGCTGAGCGCGCAGTTCCCCGCGCCCCTGAAGAGCAGGCCCTGCGCCAGCGCGGCGCACCTTCCCCGTGCCCTAAGAACTTCTCACAAAATGAGATGAAGGATGGGCTCCGTCCAGGCGAGGATCGCTCAGTACTCAGCGATGAAAGGGCCGCTATGGGCGACAGTCCTCCGAGGGAACTCATCTCCCTCTCTGATGACGAGGGGAACAGCGTCACGGTCAACGTTCTGGGACGTAATCCCAGGTGGACCTCAGGACTCGACGCCGAGATCGTCGTCAGGACGCCCTTCGTGTCCGGCCGCATCGATCTGGCGTTGTACATTTCCGACCTGGAAAGCTGGGCCGACGCACTGGGCCGGCTCGACGCCGGCGAAGACGTCGCCTGGATGGAGATGAGCAGAGGGCCGTCCATCTTCATCCAGCTCACCGGCGAGCGTGACTGCCCGGAGGTGGTCGTTGAGGACGAGTCGGGGTCGATGGTCACCGTGCGCGTCCCCCTCGTCCCGCCGGACGACTGGATTGCCGACCACCGGCAGCGCCTGCACCAGGTGATGAGTTACTGGGCGCCGTTGCTGTCAGGGTAGGGAGACAAGCCGCCGCCAGCAGATGAGCGCACAGCCGAGGGCAAGGAAGGCTTCGTGGATGTCGTCGCGGGTCTCCCACCGGATCCGCAGCCGACGAAACCAGTGCAGATGGGCGAACGCACGCTCCACGACCCAGCGCTGGGTTCCGAGCCCGGAGCCGTGCTCGGTGCCGCGTCGGGCGATCGCCGGCTTCACGCCGAGGGCCCACACGAGGCGGCGGTACTTGTCGTGGTCGTAGCCGCGGTCGCCGAGCATGACGCCTGGGGCGGCCTCGCTTGCCGCGTACCGGCGGCACGGCTTCGAGCAGCGGGATGAGCTGGGTGACGTCGTTGCGGTTGCCGCCGTTCAGGGTAATGGCGAGCAGAACGCCGGTGGCGTCGGTGATCAGGTGGTGCTTGCTGCCGGTTCTGCCCCGATCAACAGGGCTTCGTCCGGTCTGCGGGCCCCTTTACCGCCCGGATGTGGGAGCCGTCGACCGCTGCCCGGGAGAAGTCCAGGGCATTCGCAGCGCGTAGCTCGGCCAGAAGAGCCTGACGCAGCCGGGGCCACACGCCGGCTTCGGTCCATTCGGCCAGGCGGCGCCAGAACGTCATGCCCGAGCCGAAGCCGAGCTCCTGCGGCAGATATTCCCAGGCGATCCCGGTGTGCAGCACGACCAGGATGCCCTGGAACACCAGCCGGTCCGGATGCCGCTTGCGCCCGGGATACCGAACCCGACGCTCCACCTTCGGCAACAGCGGCTCAACCACCGCCCATAGCTCGTCGTCAACATGCCACGGCTTCGGCTGAGCCATCCCACGCCCCCGGATCATCAGTCCCGGAGTGATCCAATCACCTTGAAGATCATTTCGTTAGGAGTTCTAAGGGGCCCAAGCCCTTGGGAGGGTCGCCCCCGCCGGGGGGCCTGGTAAAGGCGTGTCTTCCTCCGCCAAGCGCGAGCGTACGGCCTTGACGGATGGGACTGTGAGCGCTAACACTTAGCAGCATCACGGAACGGAGAGCCATGTCTCGCACCGCGGACCCGGCAGCGCCCCGCAGGGCCCCCACCATGGCGGATGTCGCCCAGGTGGCGGGCGTCTCGCATCAGACGGTGTCGCGGGTGCTGAGCGATCACCCGAATGTGCGGGACACCACGCGCGCGGAGGTGCTGCGGGCGATCGAGGCGCTGGGGTACCGGCGCAACTCGTCGGCGCGGGCGCTGGTGACGCGGCGGACGCTGACGCTGGGGGTGGTGGCGTGCAATCCGACGCTGTTCGGCCCGGCGAGCACGCTGTTCGGGCTGGAGGAAGCGGCGCGGGACGAGGGCTACATGGTCTCCGCGGTGACCCTGCGGCGGCACACCCCGAAGGCGCTCGCGGACGCGATCGACCACCTCAGCGACTGGGGGGTGGAGGGCATCGTGGTGATAGTGCCGGAGCGGGAGGCCGTCGCCGCCCTGGCCGAGCTGAAGCTGCCGTTCCCCGTCGTCACGGTGGAGGGCGGGCACGGCCTGCCGATCCCCGGCGTCTCGGTGGACCAGGAGCTGGGCGCGCGGCTGGTCACGGGCCATCTGCTGGCCGGCGGCCACCGCACGGTCTGGCATGTCGCGGGCCCGCAGAACTGGCTGGAGGCCGAAGCCCGTGTGCAGGGCTGGCGCGCCACGCTGGAGGAGGCGGGCGTCGAGGTGCCGCCGCCGCTGGTGGGGGACTGGACGCCGCTGTCGGGCTACCGCGCGGGACAGGAGCTGGCGGGCCGGGTCTCGGCGGGCTCCGGGCGCCGCGGTTCACCCGAGGTGTCGGCCGTCTTCGTGGCCAACGACCAGATGGCGCTGGGGGTGTTGCGGGCCTTCCGTGAGGCCGGTCTCTCGGTGCCGGGCCAGGTCGCCATCGCGGGCTTCGACGACATCCCTGAAGCCGAGTTCTTCGCGCCGCCGCTGACCACCGTCCGGCAGGACTTCACCGCGGTCGGCCAGGCCAGTATCCGGCTGCTGGTCGACCAGTTGGAGTCCGGCACCACCCGCGGCGGCGAACGCGTCGTCATCGAACCGCGCCTGATCGTCCGCAGCAGCAGCAACCCGTCCTGAGGGCGGCGGTCCGTACGGGCGGCGCACGGCACCGCGGCACGGATCGCAGCACGCGTCGCCACAGGTCCGGCCACCGGACCGGCACCGAGTCCGGCAGCACGTCCCGCAGAACATCCCGCAGCACCTCTCGCAGAACGTCCCGCAGGACAGAACAGGACCGCACCGCCGCAGAGTTCACACCGCAGGGCAATCGGTACGCGACCGGCTGCCGGAGCCCCCGGCGCATGGGGAGACACGCATGATGACCGATCCTCCCGCCGTCACCGTCGGCATCGATTTCGGCACGCTGTCCGGGCGCGCCCTGGTCGTGGCCGTCGACGACGGCAAGGAGCTGGGCAGCGCCGTCCACGAATACACCCATGGGGTGGTGGACGGCGCGCTGCCGAACGGCCGTGAGCTGCCGCCCGATTGGGCGTTGCAGATTCCGCAGGACTGGCGGGACGTGCTGCGCTTCGCCGTGCCGCGCGCGCTGGAGGCCGCCGGGGTGCGGGCGGAGCAGGTCGTGGGAGTGGCGACGGACTTCACCGCCTGTACGGTGCTGCCCGCGACGGCGGACGGCACGCCGTTGTGCGAGCTGCCGGACATGGCCGAACGCCCACACGCCTACCCGAAGTTGTGGCGGCACCACGCGGCCCAGCCGGAGGCGGAGCTGATCGTGCGCCGCGCCGGGGAGTCCGGGCAGCCGTGGCTCGGCCGCTACGGCGGGCGGATCTCCAGCGAGTGGCAGTACGCCAAGGCGTTGCAGGTGCTCCGGGAGGACCCGGAGGTCTACGCGGCGGCCGACCGGTGGATCGAGGCGGCCGACTGGATCGTCTGGCAGTTGACCGGGGCCGAGAACCGCAATCCGTGCACGGCCGGTTACAAGGGCATCCACCAGGACGGCGGTTATCCGGACGCCGCGTTCCTGGCCTCCCTGCACCCGGACTTCGCCGGCTTCACGGCGAAGCTGGACCACCCGCTGTCCCAACTGGGCGCCGCCGCCGGGGGTTTGAGTGCTTCGGCCGCCGCGCTGACCGGGCTGCGCGCGGGCACGGTCGTGGCGGTCGGAAACGTCGACGCGCATGTCACCAGCGCCGCCGCGCGGGCCCTGGACCCCGGCCATCTGCTGGCGATCATGGGGACCTCGACCTGCCACATCATGAACTCCGACGTGCTCGCCGAGGTGCCGGGCATGTGCGGGGTGGTCCGCGACGGCGTGGTCCCCGGCCTGTGGGGCTACGAGGCGGGCCAGAGCGGGGTGGGGGACATCTTCGCCTGGGCGGTGCGGACCGCGACACCGCAGCCGTACGCGCTGGAGGCCCGGCAGCGCGGCATCAGCCCGCACGAGCTGCTGACGGAGAAGGCCGCCGCCCAACCGGTCGGCGGACACGGGCTGTTGGCGCTCGACTGGCACAGCGGCAACCGCTCCGTACTGGTGGACCACCACCTGTCGGGGCTCCTGGTGGGGCTGACGCTGGACACCCGCCCCGAGGACATCTACCGGGCGCTGGTCGAGGCGACGGCCTTCGGCACGCGGACCATCGTGGAGGCGTTCGAGGGCGCGGGGGTGCCGGTCACCGACTTCACGGCGGCGGGCGGCCTGCTGAAGAACACCTTCCTCATGCAGACCTACAGCGATGTGCTGAACCGGCCGGTCAACGTGCTGTCCTCGGAGCAGGGCCCGGCGCTGGGCGCCGCGATCCACGCGGCCGTCGCGGCGGGGGCCCACCCCGACATCCGCGCCGCCTCGGCCGTGATGGGCCGCCTGCGTCGCAACGCCTATCTGCCCGACCCCGCGCGCGCCGCCGCCTACGACGACCTCTACGCCGAATACCGCGCCCTGCACGACCACTTCGGCCGGGGCGGCAGCGATGTCATGCACCGCCTGCGGGCGCTCCGAGGGCGGGCGCAGGCGGACACCCCGGCTCAGCCGTAGGGCGGCGTCTCGTGGCACCGCTCTTTGTTAGCGCTCACCCAGAATGTTAACGCTCACTCCCTGCCGAGGTCCCGTATGAGCAGTCACCCCTTTCCGCCCCCTGCCGCAGAGGCCGTCGTACGTCTGCGGCAGCAGGTCAGCGACCTGCATCAGGAGCTGGTCCGCTACCGGCTGGTCGTCTGGACGGCGGGCAATGTCTCGGCGCGCGTGCCGGGGCACGGCCTGTTCGTGATCAAGCCGAGCGGTGTGGACTACGACCGGCTGACACCGGACGCGATGATCGTGTGCGACCTCGAAGGGCGGGTGGTGGAAGGCGACTTGTCGCCGTCCTCGGACACCGCCGCGCACGCCTACGTCTACCGGCACCTGCCGGAGGTCGGCGGGGTGGTGCACACCCACTCGACGTACGCGTGCGCGTGGGCGGCGCGCGGCGAGCCGGTGCCGTGCGTACTGACCGCGATGGCCGACGAGTTCGGGGCCGAGATCCCGGTCGGGCCGTTCGCGCTGATCGGTGACGACTCGATCGGCAGGGGCATCGTGGAGACGCTGGCAGTGCACCGCTCGCCGGCGGTGCTGATGAAGAGCCACGGGGTGTTCACCATCGGCAAGGACGCCCGCGCGGCCGTGAAAGCGGCGGTGATGTGCGAGGACGTGGCCCGTACCGTGCACATTTCCCGGCAGTTGGGCGATCCGCTGCCCCTCGCCCGCGCCGACATCGACCGGCTCCACGACCGCTACCAGAACGTCTACGGGCAGCAGGCGGCGGCCGATCGCGCTGATGCCGCCGATAGCGTCGATTCCGGCGGCCCCGCCGGGCCGCCCCCCGCCGGCCAGGAGCCGCAGGCCGTCGTGCGCGACGGTCCGGCCGCCCCCGTTGACACCGCCGATCCCGCCGATCCCGCCGATCCCGCCGATCCCGCCGCCCCCGCCGACCGAGGAGCCCTGGCATGACACCGTCCGACGAGCGCGAGGTCTGGTTCCTCACCGGCAGCCAGGGCCTGTACGGCGCGCAGACGCTGCGGCAGGTCGCCGAGCAGTCGCGCGCCATCTCCGACCGGCTCGCCGCCACCCCCGGCGGCCCGGTGCGGATCGTGTGGAAGCCGGTGCTCACCGACGCCTCCGGCATCACCGGCACGGTCGTCGACGCCAACTCCAGCCGGGCGTGCGTGGGTCTGATCGCGTGGATGCACACCTTCTCGCCCGCGAAGATGTGGATTGCGGGCCTCGACCTGCTGCGCAAGCCGCTGCTGCATCTGCACACCCAGGCCAATGTCGAACTGCCGTGGTCCACCATCGACATGGACTTCATGAACCTCAATCAGGCCGCCCACGGCGACCGCGAGTTCGGCTATCTCCAGGCCCGGCTCGGCATCGCCCGCAAGACGGTCGCGGGCCATGTCTCCGATCCCGCCGTCGTGGCCCGCGTCCACACCTGGATGCGCGCCGCCCTCGGACACGACGCGCTGCGCCGTCTGAAGGTGGCCCGCTTCGGCGACAACATGCGCGACGTCGCCGTCACCGAGGGCGACAAGGTGGAGGCGCAGTTGCGGTTCGGCGTCTCGGTGAACACCTACGGCGTCAACGACCTGGTGGCCGTCGTGGACGAGGTGGACGACGCGGCCGTCTCGGAGGTGGTCAAGGAGTACGCGAGCGCCTACCGGCTGGCGGGCGAGCTGGCGGCGGGCGGCGAGCGTCACGACGCGCTGCGGTACGCGGCCCGGATCGAACTGGGTCTGCGCGCCTTCCTCACCGAGGGCGGCTTCTCCGCCTTCACGACCAACTTCGAGGATCTGGGCGGCCTTCGGCAACTTCCGGGCCTCGCGGTGCAGCGGCTGATGGGCGACGGGTACGGCTTCGGCGGCGAGGGCGACTGGAAGACGTCGATGCTGCTGCGCACGGTGAAGGTCATGGGGGCCGGTCTGCCGGGCGGCACCTCCTTCATGGAGGACTACACCTACGACCTGACGCCGGGCGGTGAAGTGATCCTGGGCGCGCACATGTTGGAGGTCTGCCCGACGATCGCGGCGCACCGGCCCTCGTGCGAGATCCACCCGCTGGGGATCGGCGGCCGGGAGGACCCGGTACGGCTCGTCTTCGACGCCCGGCCGGGGCCCGCGGTCGTCGTGGGACTGGCCGACATGGGCGACCGCTTCCGGCTGGTCGCCAACGAGATCGAGGTCGTCGCGCCCGCGGAACCGCTGCCCCGACTGCCCGTGGCCCGCGCGGTGTGGCGGCCCGCGCCCGATCTGCGGACCTCCACCGAAGCCTGGCTGACCGCGGGCGGCCCGCACCACACCGTGCTCTCCAGCGCCGTCGGCGCCGAGGAACTGGCCGACCTGGCCGACATGCTCCGCACCGAACTCCTCCTCATCGACCACGACACCCAACTGCGCCGCTTCACCCAGGAGATCCGTTGGAATCAGGCGTATTACCGCCTGGCGGGCGGCCTCTGACTGACCGTCGGAGCTGCCCTCGCCCCCGCACCCGCCCCGCGCCGTACGGCCGACCGCGTCCGCGGGTGCGGCCCTGTCCGCGCGCCCCGCCGCGGGGGGAGCCGTACCGCGACGGCCACCGCGCCGGAGGCGGGTTTTTCTCTGTGCAACGTCTTGACGACCGATCAGTGAGCGCTAACACTCATAGGCGACAGCTGACGGCGCGCCTGGCGATCGGGTCAGTGGGTCCGGCCTGTTCAGCGGCGCGCTCAGCGGCCGGAACACCCGTTGGTGCCGTAAGAGATCGGCGAGTTACCGCGAGGAGAGAGCAGATGTCCCGCTCTGCGTGATTCTGTTCCTCACTATTTGTTAGCGCTCACAAAACTGGCTGAGAGGCCACTGCCCGAACAGGATGCAGCCATGCGCGACGCCCGAAAGGCCCTTGCCCGCCACGGACGATGGGGAGCCGCAGCGGTGACGCTGGCGGTGGCCCTGTCCGCGACGGCGTGCAGTAAGAGCGGTGCCGGTGACTCGTCCGCGGCCGACGCGGCGAGCGGCGGGAGCCCCGCGGCGGTGACGATCAAGGGCGACATCGCGTTCAACGACGCGAATCTCGCGAAGCTGGACGCGGCGCTGAAGGCCGCGCTGGCCGGGAAGGACCTGTCGAAGCTGCACGAGGCCATGGTGGTCAACGTGGCGGTCGACTACTGGAACGCGGGCAAGTCCGGCTTCACCAAGGGCCTGGCCGACCTCGGTGTGAAGGGCGTCTACCAGGCGCCCGCCAACGGCCGTCTGGACCAGCAGCTCTCCCTCATCCAGACATTGCGCGGCCAGGGCATCACGGGCTTGAGCGTGTCGGCGATCGACCCGACGGCGATCAAGGCGCCGATCGCGTCCGCGAAGAGCGCCGGGATACCGGTGCTGGCGATCGACTCCCCGCTGCCGCCGGAGGACGGCGCCGACCTGTATCTGGGCACGCCCAACTACCAGGCGGGCCAGAAGGCCGGTGAGGCCATGAAGCAGGCGCTCGGCGGCAAGGGCCAGGTCGTCGTCCTCGTCGGCTCGCTGACCACGTCGAACGCGGTGGAGCGGATCCAGGGCTTCGAGGACGCGCTCAAGGGCACCGGCATCAAGGTCGCGCAGAAGCTCAGCGACGGCATGGACGCGGCGAAGGCGCTCACCAACGCGCAGACCGCGATCCAGACCAACCCGAACATCAACGGCCTGTACGGCGTCTACTCCTATGACGGACCGTCAGCCGGGCAGGCGGTGCAGGCCGCGGGGAAGTCGGGCCGGGTGAAGATCATCTCGGACGACAGCGACCCGCAGACGCTGAAGTTCATCAAGTCCGGTGTCATCCAGGCCACCGTCCTCCAACAGCCCTACCAGCAGGGCTACACCGGTGCCTATCTGCTGGCCGCGTTCAAGGTGCTCGGCAAGGACGCCACCCTCCGGATCGTCAAGCCGTATCTGGAGTCGGACGGCACCACGCTCAGTTCGGGCGTCGGCCTGGTCACCCAGGCGAACCTGGCCGCGTACCAGACCAAGCTGACCGACCTGGGCATCGGCTGATGGCTTCGGGTCCGGCCCCGTACGAGGCCCCGCGGTCCCCGGCCCCGGCTCAGACCCCGGCCTCCGCCCCGGACGCGGCCCCGGCCCCCGAGGTCGCCGTCCGGCTGCGGTCGGTGAGCAAGTCGTACGGGCCGGTGAAGGTGCTCGACATCCCGAGCCTGGACCTGGCCCGTGGACAGATCGTCGCGGTGGTGGGGGAGAACGGCGCGGGCAAGTCCACCTTGATGGGCGTACTGTCCGGCACCGTCACCCCCACCACCGGCAGCATCGAGATCGCCGGTACGCCGCTCCACGCGGGACGGCCCGACCACTCCAAGGAGTTGGGCGTCGCCCTGGTGGCCCAGGAGTTCCCGCTCGTCGGGCAGTTGAGCGTGGCGGAGAACCTGCTGCTGGGCCGCCGTCCCGCGCGGGCGGCGTCCCGCACCCTGGGCCGGGTTGTCTACGACCGCGCCGGTACGAGGGCGGAGGCGCGCGCTGCTCGCCGAAGTCGGCGTCAGCGGGGTGGACGTGGACCGGCCGGTGGAGCGATTCCCGGTCCCCGTACGGCAGATGATCGAGATCGCCAAGGCGTGGGGCCACCATCCGCTGGTGCTGATCCTGGACGAACCCACCTCCTCGCTCGGCCCGGTCGAGGCCGAGCGCGTCCTCGGCCTGGCCCGTACGCACGCGGCGGCCGGCGGGGCGGTGCTGTTCATCGGCCACCGCCTGGACGAGGTCCAGGCCGTCGCGGACCGGGTGATCGTGCTGCGCAGCGGCCGGATGGTGGCCGATCTGGCCCCGGCGGAGGCGAGCGAGGAGCGGATGATCCGGGAGATGGTCGGCAGTGAGCTGGCCCGCGCCGACCTGGCCCCGCCGTCCTCCGTCGAGCGCACGACGACCCTGTCGGTACGCGGGCTGACCGCGGACGGCCTCGGACCCGTCGACCTGGACGTGAGGGCGGGGGAGATCGTCGGCGTGGCCGGGCTCATGGGCTCGGGGCGCAGCCGCCTGCTGCACACGCTGATGGGCGCGCAGCCGCGTACCGGTGGCACGGTCGTCTTCGACGGCGCCGACTTCCGCCCGCGCCGCCCCGCCGACGCGGTGGAGGCGGGGATCGGACTGGTGCCCGAGGACCGCAAGGTCCAGTCGCTGCTCCCGGCGCACTCGGTGCGCTGGAACGTCACGCTGGCCACGCTGCGCCGGATCAGCGCACGTGGAGTCCTGCGGCCGAGGGCGGACAAGGCGCACGCGGCCAGGATCGTCCAGGACCTCGGGGTGCGGCTGCGCAGCCAGGAACAGCTCATCTCGGACCTGTCGGGCGGCAATCAGCAGAAGGTGGTGTTCGGGCGCTGGCTGGCGACCGAGCCCCGGCTGCTGCTCCTGGACGAGCCGACCCGCGGCGTGGACGTCGGGGCCAAGGCGGAGATCTACAGCCTCATCGACACCGCGGCGCAGGACGGCCTCGCGGTGCTGGTGGCCTCCTCGGAGCTGGAGGAACTGCTGTGGATCTGCCACCGGATCGTGGTGATGGCGCACGGCCGGGTGGTCGCCGACCTTCCCCGTGACCGGTTCGGCAAGGAAGCGATCATGACCGCCGCGGCCGGTACGCGGAACGGCGCGCCCGGTACGCGCGACGGGGACGGGGCCGGGGCGCGGGACGGAACCGGGGAACAGGCCGGGGCGCTCGGGCTGCGGACCGGCGCCGACGCTGTCGCCGACCGTCAGGGGAAGGCACGCGCATGAACGACAACAGGCCCCTGCCGATGACCGCCGTCGGCGTCGGCACTCACGGGAAGGCGAGGCCATGACCACCAGCACCGCACCGATCGAGGCCACGGAGGACGCCGCGAGCGGCGGCCGTACGTCGCCGGTCCGCCGCCTGGCCGAGACGCCCGAGGTCGGCGTGGTCGCGGCCTGCGTCGTGGTCTTCGTCGCGCTCGCGCTGGACAAGTCGACGTTCGCCAGCGCCGTCAACCTCCAGGGCATGGGCTTCGACCTGTCCCAGTACGGGCTGATCGCGATCGGCGAGTCCCTGGTCATCCTGACCGGCGGCATCGACCTGTCGGTGGGCGCGCTGCTGGGCACCAGCGTCATCCTGATGTCCTGGTTCAACGTCCGCGCGGGACTGCCCGCGCCGCTCGCGATCCTGCTCACGCTGGCCGTCACCGGCACGGTCGGCCTCGTCCACGGCCTCGCCGTCACCCGGCTGAGAATGCCGCCCTTCGTCGTCACCCTGGTCACCTACACCGTCGCGCAGGGCGTCACGCTGGCCATCACCTCCGGCACCTCCATCACCGGCATCGACGGCACTTTCGGCGACCTGGGACAGACGTACGTGGCGCAGATCCCCCTCCCGCTGATCGTCTTCGCGGTCGTGGCCGTGGCGGCGTGGTTCTTCCTGGAACGCACCTACACCGGCCGCCAGGTGTACGCGGTCGGCGGCAATCCCGAGGCGGCCCGGCTGGCGGGCATCCGCGGCGACCGCCGCATCGTCTCGATGTACGTGACCAGTTCGCTGCTGTCCGGCTTCGCCGGGATCTTCGTGCTCGGCCGGATGGGTGTGGGCTCGGCCAGCGGCGTCGGAGTCGGGTGGGAGCTGTCGGCCATCGCCGCGGCCGTCATCGGCGGGGTGAGCCTGGTCGGCGGACAGGGCCGGATCCTCGGCATCGTGGCGGGCACGATCCTGCTCGAACTGATCAACAACGGCCTGACGACGCTTCAGGTCAACTCCAACTACACCAATATCGTGCTGGGTTGTGTGCTCGGGCTGGCCATCACCGCCGACCGGCTGCGGGCGAGAAGCGTGGCCCGCCGCGGCTGACCCGGCATCCAACCGACCGCCGCCCGACCGCCGCCGGGCCACTGGCCGCCCGCCGCCACGCCGCTGACCGACCGTCGCCCGCCCGCCGGTCGGCCGCCGATCAGGGACTGTTCCGCCCCCGGACGCACGGCCGTCCGGGGGCCGCGCCGCGTGGCGCCGCCCTCCTTCGAATCCGGCTGAATCGTTTCGGCCCGAATGGTTGCGTTACCCATCGGA
Organism: Streptomyces sp. NPDC024632; assembly: GCF_055559175.1. Lineage (NCBI taxonomy): Bacteria > Bacillati > Actinomycetota > Actinomycetes > Kitasatosporales > Streptomycetaceae > Streptomyces > Streptomyces sp. NPDC024632. The sequence continues at coordinate 541,838 of NZ_JBVHLD010000001.1, read as the reverse complement.
GACTGCGACACTTCCCGTCGCTATGCGACTCGTTCGCACATATATCAACAGGGAATCTGCTCTTTCCTGGCTGTTCATGAGCGACCGCTGAAGCTCGCGACCACTCCCGCACGTGACGTGGAGGTAGGAATGGCTGTTCATCGCACGTACCGACGGGTGCTGCGGCGCTGTCTGGCCCTGGGGGTCACCGCCGCGCTCATGGTCGGTCTCGGCGTCGGCGTGGGGGCCGCCGCCGAACCGCCGGCGCGGGCGCCGGGCACGGCGCACGCGGGCGCCCCGCACGCCACCCACTCGGTCACCTACGACGGCTATTCGTTCATGATCGACGGAAAGCGCACCTACCTGTGGGGCGGCGAGTTCCACTACTACCGGCTGCCGAGCCAGGATCTGTGGCTGGACGTGCTCCAGAAGATGAAGGCGGCCGGATTCAACGCCGTCTCCCTCTACTTCGACTGGGGCTACCACTCGCCCGCCCCGGGCGTCTACGACTTCACCGGCGTCCGCGACGTGGACAAGCTCCTCGACATGGCCGACGACCTCGGCATCTACGTGGTCGCCCGACCCGGCCCGTACATCAACGCCGAGGTGGACGGCGGCGGTTTCCCCGGCTGGCTCTCCACCAAGGCGGGGGACACCCGCACCGGCGACCCGGCGTATCTGAAGTACAGCGACGAGTGGCAGACGCAGATCGACCGGATCATCGCCCGGCACCAACTCACCGACGGCAAGGGCTCGGTGATCGAGTACCAGGTCGAGAACGAGTACTACAACGGCAGCGCGGCGGGCCGCGCCTACATGAAGCACCTGGAGGACAAGGCCACCGCGGACGGCATCAAGGTGCCGCTGGTCGGCAACAACAACGGCACCTTCAACTCCGGTGACGCCGAACTGGCCGTCGACGCGGCCGACTCCTACCCGCAGGGCTTCAACTGCTCCAACCCCACCCGGTGGAACGGCGTGCCCGACATCAGCTACGACCACGTCCCGGGCAAGCCGCTGGCCACCGCCGAGTTCCAGGGCGGCGCCTTCGACCCGTGGGGCGGCCCTGGCTACGACAAGTGCGCGCAGCTCATCAACGACCAGTTCGCGGACGTGTTCTACAAGCAGAACATCGCCGTCGGCGCCACCTCGCAGAGCTTCTACATGCTCTACGGCGGCACCAACTGGGGCTGGCTGGGCGAGCCGCAGAACTACACGTCGTACGACTACGGCGCCGCGATCCGCGAGAACCGGCAGCTCGACCCGAAGTACGACCAGGACAAGCTGATCGGCTACTTCACACAGGCGCTCGCGCCGCTCACCAAGACCGACGCGCTGCCCGCCACCCCGACCGACAACGCGAAGATCGTCGACACCGCGCGCCGCAACCCCGACACCGGCACGCAGTTCCACGTGCTGCGGCACTCCGACTCCACCGCGACGACCACCGACAGCGGGCACGTGACGATCGACCTCGGCGCGCACCCCGGCTACACGTACGACGACGTCGACCCGGCGCTCGCGTACACCGGCGCCTGGTCGCACGTCGGCGCGGAACAGAACTACACCGGCGGCGACTACCAGCACACCGAGTCGTTCTCCGACACCGCGGGCGACAGCGTCTCGGTCGGCTTCACCGGCACCGGCGTGAAGTGGGTCACCAACCTCGACGGCAACCACGGCATCGCGGACGTCTACCTCGACGGCGCCAAGGTCAAGACCGTCGACCTGTACGGCGCGACCAAGCAGAACCAGTACGTGGCCTACCGGGCGACCGGGCTCGCCGCCGGGGCGCACACCCTGAAGATCGTGGCCACCGGCACCAAGAACACCGCCGCGTCAGGGCAGTTCGTCACCATCGACGCGATCGACGTCGACAACGGCCAGGGCTCCACCGCCCCCGTCTACACCGTCCCGCAGCAGCCCGGCACGGCGCTGACCCTCAACGGCCGCCAGAGCAAGATCATCGTCGCGGACTACAGCCTCGGCGGTAACCAACTCCAGTACAGCACCTCGGAGATCATGACGAACGCCACCATCGGCGGCCGTGATGTCGCGGTGCTCTACGGCGACCACGGCTCCGACGGCGAGACCGTCCTGCACTACGCGACCCGCCCGACGGTCACCGCCACCGGCGGCGCCGTCACCTCCGCCTGGGACCCGGCCACCGGCGACCTGCGGCTCAACTACGCCCACACCGGCCTGACCCGCGTGCGGATCAGCGGCGGCGCGCACCCGCTGCTCCTGCTGCTCGCCGACACCGACACCGCCAAGACCTTCTGGCGGCAGGACACCGCCGCAGGGCCCGTGCTGGTGCGCGGCACCCACCTGCTGCGCGGCGCGGTCTCGAACGGCTCGGCGCTCGCCCTGACCGGCGACGTCGCCACCGACGGCGCGATCGAGGTCTTCAGCACCGCCGACTCCGTGACGTGGAACGGCAAGAACGTCCGTACCGCCACCACGGCCACCGGCAGCAGGACCGGCACCGTACCGACCGCGGCGGCCGTCAGCCTGCCCGCGCTGACCGGCTGGAAGCACATCCAGGAGTCGCCCGAGTCGGCCGCCGGCTTCGACGACTCGACCTGGCAGGTGGCCGACAAGACCACCTCGAACAGCCGCACCACGCCCGCCACCTTGCCGGTGCTGTTCGCCGACGACTACGGCTTCCACACCGGAAGCACCTGGTACCGCGGCCGGTTCACCGCCACGGGCAAGGAGACCGGCATCACGCTGTCCGCGCAGAGCGGCGGCGGCGCCGCGGCCTCCTCGGTCTGGCTCAACGGCACCTTCCTCGGCAGCGCGACCGCGGACGGCCAGAAGACGTACGCGTTCCCGGCCGGAGTGCTCAAGACGACCGGCGACAACGTCGTCTCGGTGCTCACCGTCAACATGGGCCACGAGGAGGACTACAACCCGCCCAACGGCAACAAGGCCGCCCGCGGCCTGACCGGCGCCTCACTGGCCGGCGCGCCGCTGGACACGATCACCTGGCGGCTCCAGGGCGTACGCGGCGGCGAGACCCCCGTCGACACCGTGCGCGGCCCGCTCAACTCCGGTGGCCTGTACGGCGAGCGTGCCGGATACCCGCTGCCCGGCCACCCCACCGACGGCTGGACGCCGGTCACCCTGCCGACCACCGACACCACGCCCGGCGTCTCCTGGTACACCACCGACGTCAACCTCGACCTCCCCAAGGGCCAGGACACCTCGCTCGGCCTGACCTTCACCGACGACCCGTCCCGCAAGTACCGCGTCGAGATCTACGTCAACGGCTGGAACATGGGCAACTACGTCAACTACGTGGGCCCGCAGCACAGTTTCCCGCTGCCCAACGGCGTCATCGACCCGCACGGCAGGAACACCGTCAGCCTCGCCGTGTGGAATCTCGACGGCACGACCGGCGGACTCGGCAAGGTCGCGCTGACCGACTACGGCAGCTACGCCTCCTCGCTGACCGTCGCCCGGAACCAGAGCCCCCGCTACGACAAGGCCCGTTACGCCATGCCGGGCGACCCGGCCTCCGCGGTCTCCCTCCAGGTCCCCGGATCGGTGGGCGGCGGCGCGACGTTCACCGCGACCGCGACGGTCACCGTGCCCAAGGGCGGCCGGACCGCCACCAAGGTCACGGCGGCACTCGACGTACCGTCGGGGTGGACCGTGAGCCCGCGGTCCGCGCCCGCCGCCGTCGACCGGATACGCGGCGGCTCCTCGGCCGCCTTCACCTGGAAGGTCACCGCGCCGCAGAGCCCCGCCAAGGTCAACTCCCTGACGGTGAAGGCCCGTCTGACGCAGGGCCGGTCCACCACGGCCCCGCGTGACGTACGGATCGTCGGGGCGGTGCCCGCGCCGCCGCCGGCCGGGGACAACCAGGTCAGCGACCTGGAGTTCCTGTCCGCGACCAACGGCTGGGGACCGGTGGAACGCGACCAGAGCGTCGGCGACACCGCGTCCGGCGACGGCACCCCGCTGAAGCTGGGCGGCGTCACCTACGCCAAGGGCCTGGGCACCAACTCGCCCAGCGACGTGCAGATCTACCTCGACGGGCGCTGCATCAGGTTCACCGCCCTGGTCGGCGTCGACAACGGCGATCCGGGCACGGTCACCTTCTCCGTGACCCTCGACGGCAAGGCGCTCACCACCACGCCCGTGCTGAACGGCGGTTCGGCCCCGGTCGCGATCGACGTGCCGGTCACCGGCGGCCAGGTCATCGACCTGGGCGTCGGCGACGGAGGCGACGGCAACGGCAACGACCACGGGGACTGGGTCAATCCGACCCTGACCTGCACGGGCTGACCGCGGCCGACAGCGGCGACGACGACGAGCCCGCGCCACCGCGACCGCGGTGGCGCGGGCTCGTCGTCGCGCTGCCTCTTCTCCGTGGAGCGGCTACTCCTCCAGCGGGCCGAGGTCCGGGGTGTCGCGCGGGTCGTCCTCCTGCGCGCAGTTGAGGGGAGGGTTCACGGCCCCGACGGGGCGGGGTTCCCGTCCTCCGAGGCCGGGTGGCGGGGGGTGAGGTGGTTGGGGAGCCAGTCGAGGCGGGTGGCCTCTTGGTGAGGACCACCGCCCTCGTGACCGTTGAAGTCGTAGATCTCGATCTGCTTGTCGGCGTGCGCGTAGGCGTTGAAGGCGGCGAAGACGGTGGACGGCGGGCACGTCTGATCTTCGAGCGCGGTGGAGAAGAGGGCGGGGGCGTTGGCGCGGGCCGCGAAGTGGACGCCGTCGAAGTAGGACAGCGTCCGGGTGACCCGGTCGACGCTCGCGCGGTGGGTGTTGAGGTAGCGGCCCACCTCGCGGTACGGGTCGCGGTCGGTGAGCCGGATCGCGCGCGGGAAGTCGCACAGGAAGGGGACGTCGGGGGCGACGGCCGCCAGGTCCGGTACGAGGCCCGCGACGGCCAGCGTGATCCCGCCGCCCTGGCTGGTGCCGAGCGCGACCGTACGCGCGGCGTCGGTCAACGGGTGCGCGCGGCCCGCCTCGACGGCGCGCACCGCGTCGGTGAACACCCGGCGGTAGTAGAAGGATCGCGGGTCCTCGATGCCACGGGTCATGAAACCGGGGACGGCGGGCCCGCTGCCCGCCTCGTCGGGGGTGTCACCGACGGACCAACCGCTGCCCTGGCCACGGGTGTCCATCACCAGGTGCGCGAAACCGGCCGAGGCCCACAGCAGATGGGTGTGCGGCAGGCCGCGCCCACCGCCGTAGCCGACGAACTCGACCAGCAGCGGCAGGGGTTCGGCCGCGTGGGCGGGCGCCACGAACCAGCCCTTGACCGGCTGGCCGCCGAAGCCCGCGAAGGTGACGTCGTACACGTCGACCGTCGAGAGCCCGGTCCGTACCGGCTCGAACCGCGCCTCGAGCGGGTGCGCGCGGGCCTCCTCCAGGGTCTGCGACCAGAAGGCGTCGAAGTCGGCGGGCTCCGCGGACCGGCTGCGGTACGCGCGGAGTTCGTCGAGGGGCAGGTCGAACAGGGCCATCGGGTCCGCCTTCGTCAGTCAGGGCTTCGCTGTGAACGTCGTTCGGGGCATGGCTACTTGTAGACCTTGCCGGGCTGCGGTGTGCCCGGCGCGAGGAGTTGGGAGACGGTGACGAAGGTGTAGCCGCGGGCCTGGAGCGTGGAGACGATCGGCGCGATCGAGGCGACCGTGCCGTTGTAGCCCTTGTTCGTCGGGTCGACCAGATCGTGCAGCAGGATGATGCCGTCCGGCTTGGTCTGCTGGAGGATGCGCTTGGCGATCAGCGCGGAGTCGGTGGTCCGGTAGTCCTGGCCGTTGGCGCTCCACACCACCTCCGCCATGCCCAGGTCCCGCGCGATGGCCGTCACCTTGCTGCTCGTACGACCCTGCGGCGGGCGCAGCAGCGTCGGCCGGACGCCGGTCACCTTCTGCACCGCGTCCCGCCCCTCGGTGATCTCCTTGCGGATCTCGGACGAGCTGATCTTGGTGAGGATCTGGTGGGACCAGGTCAGCGTCTCCACCTCGTCGCCCTGCGCCACCATGTCCCGCACCATCTGCGGGTGCTTCATCACGTGGTTCTTGCCGAGCGTGAAGAAGGTCGCGTGCACGTGGTACTTCCGCAGAATGCTCAGGATCTGCGGCGCCCGCACGCTCGGCCCCGCGTCGAAGGTCAGCGCCACGCACTTCGCCTTCCGGCAGTCCACGGGCCCGTCCGCACCCTGCGCGAAGGCGGCCGTCCTGCCGTCCGCCGCCACATGCTTGCGCGCGGCCGACGGCGACGTGCTCTGGTACCCGTTGCACCCGGCCAGCCCGAGCCCCAGCGCCGCCGTGACCACGACCGCGGCCCCGAGCCGCACCCGCCGCCCGGCCTCGGCCCCGATTCCGGCCCTGCGTGCCCCGGTCGTGCTGCGCATGCGCGAGTTCCCCCTCGTCGTGACGGACGCCCGCTCGCGCGGACCGTCCAGCACTCTATCCACGCCGTATCCGCCCACCTCACGGCCCCCCGGCCCGGACAGCGCGGGCAGCCGGGGCGGCGGAGCAGGCCGGAGCAGGCCGGAGCAGGCCGCGGTGGCCGGGAATAATCGGGCGCGGCCGTCCCGGGGATCGGGTTAGCGTCCGGCGCGTGAGCAATGACGACGGACACGACGACGGACATGACGACGGGTACTTCGGCGAAGACGTGGCCGGGCGGTACGACGCGGACACGAGTGAGGAGTTCGATCCGGGCGTGGTGCGGCGGACGGTGGACTTCCTCGCGGACCAGGCCGGCGGCGGGCGGGCGCTGGAACTGGCCATCGGGACCGGCCGGATCGCGGTGCCGCTCGCCGAGCGCGGTGTGCCGGTGGCGGGCATCGACATGTCGCGCGCGATGGTGGCCCGGCTGCGGGCCAAGCCCGGCGGACGGGACATCCCCGTCACGATCGGGGACATCGCGACGACGACGGCGGAAGGGTACGCGGCGGGGACCGCGGACGGGAACGCGAGCACGGACGGGATCGCGGGCGGGAACGCGAGCACGGACGGGACCGCAGACGGGAACGGGAACGGTGACGGCGGCGGATACGCGCTGGCCTACCTGGTGTTCAACACCGTCATGAACCTCGCCACGCAGGAGTCACAGGTCGCCTGCTTCCGCAACGCGGCGGCGCACCTGCGCCCCGGTGGCCGGTTCGTCGTGGAGGTCATGGTCCCCGAGCTGCGGAAGATCCCGCACGGACAGAACGTCGTGCCCTTCCACACCGGCCCCGACGGCTGCTCGTACACCGTCTACGACACGGTCACGCAGGACGCGACCTGCCACTACGTGACGGTCACCGAGGACGGCAGGGGACAGGTCACCTCGACGCCGTTCCGCTACGTCTGGCCCGCCGAGCTGGACCTGATGGCCCAACTGGCGGGCATGCGGCTGCGGGAGCGGTGGGCGGGCTGGTCGCGCGAGCCGTTCACGCAGGACAGCACCCGGCACGTCTCGGTATGGGAGAAGGAAGCGGTCTGACCCGCCGGGACGGTGGCCTTACGCCGGGATCGGGACGGCCGTGCCCGTGACCTGGATGTACGGGGTCGCGGACGGCGGGACGGTGACCGTGAGGGTGGCCGGGCGGCCGAGGTCGTGGCCCTGGTGGAGGGTGAGGGTGGCCGGCGGGGCGACCAGGCCGAGGTCGCGCAGGTACGCGCCCAGGGCCAGCGCGGCGGCGCCGGTCGCCGGGTCCTCGACCACACCGCCGACCGGGAACGGGTCGCGGACGTGGAAGACCGACGGGCTCTCGCGCCACAGGAGTTGGACGGTGGTCAGGTCCACGGCGGTCATCAGCGCGGCGAGCCGGTCGAAGTCGTAGGCGAGGTCGGCCAGCCGCTCGCGGGTGGCCGCGGCCAGCACCAGATGGCGGGCGCCCGCGTACGCGACCCGGGGCGGGAAGGCCGGGTCGAGGTCGGCGGCGGGCCAGTCGAGGGCGGCCAGCGCCTCGGCGAGGGCGTCGGACGCGATGTCCTCGACGTACGGCTCGACGCTGGTCATCGTCGCCAGCGGCGTACCGTCCGGGCCGGTCGAGACGGTGACCGGGACGTCGCCCGCCCGGGTGCGGAACAGCAGGTCGCCCGCGCCGAGTCGGTCCGCCACCGCCACGGCGGTGGCGAGGGTGGCGTGGCCGCAGAAGGAGACCTCCGCCTTCGGGCTGAAGTACCGCACGGTCAGCGTGCGGCCGTCCGTCGCCGTGACGAAGGCGGTCTCGGAGTAGCCGACGTCGGCGGCGACGGCCAGCATGCCGGGGGCGTCGAGCGCCGAGGCGTCGAGGACGACCCCGGCGGGGTTGCCGCCTTCGGGGTCGTCGGAGAAGGCCGTGTAGCGCAGGATGTCGGGCCCCGAGGGTGTCGTCATGACCGCTCCAACCCGGCGCCGTCCCGCGCGTATTCCCGTGGCTGTCGCCGCCGGGCGCGGCGCGCCCTCAGCCGCGTCCGATGAACGGCATCGTCGTCGCCGTCACCGTCGCGAACTGCACGTTGGCCTCCAGCGGCAGCTCGGCCATGTGCCGCACCGTACGGGCCACGTCGGCGACGTCCATCACCGGCTCGACGGCCGTGGTGCCGTTCGCCTGGAGAATCCCGGTCCGCATCCGGGCCGTCATCTCGGTCGCCGCGTTGCCGATGTCGATCTGGCCGCAGGCGATGCGGTACGGGCGGCCGTCCAGCGACAGCGACTTCGTCAGGCCGGTCATGGCGTGCTTGGTCGCGGTGTACGCGATGCTGTGCGGGCGCGGGACGTGGGCCGAGACGGAGCCGTTGTTGATGATCCGGCCGCCGGACGGGTCCTGGTCCTTCATCCGCCGGAACGCCGCCTGCGCGCACAGGAACGCGCCGTGCAGATTCACGTCCACGACGGCGCGCCACTCGTCGTACGACAGGTCCTCGACCGGGACCGGCGGGCCGAACATTCCGGCGTTGTTGAACAGCAGGTCCAGGCGGCCGGGGGCGGTGTCCCGCGCGAACAGCCGCTCCACGTCCTCCGGACGGGTGACGTCGGTCGGTACGGTCAGTGTCCGTCCGGGGCCGGCCGCCGCCAGCTCCGCCGTCTCGGCCAGCGCCTTTTCGCGGCGGCCCGCCAGCAGTACCGTCCAGCCCGCCGCCGCCAGTTCCACCGCGACGGACCGGCCGATGCCCGAACCCGCACCCGTGACGACCGCGACTCGCTCGTTCTCGCTCATGGCACCGCAGGTTATGCGCTGGGCGGTGCGAGGATGAATTCGCCCGCCCGCCCGCCCCTTTTTCGTGGAGGCCCCCGGATGCCCTACGCCGAACCGCTCTCGTCCGACCAGGTGGCCGCGCGGCTCGCCGGGCTTCCCGGCTGGGAGGTGCTGCCCGGTGGTGACGGGGCCGCCTCGCTCCGGCGGGTCTACCGGTTGGCGCACCTTCCCGCCGCGATCTTCGCGCTGCACATCGCGGGTATCCAAGCCGAGCTCGACCATCACTCGGAACTCACCCTCGGCTACGACACCTTGACGGTGGCCCTCACCACCCACGCCGCCGGTGGGCGTCTCACCGCCAAGGACTTCGACCTCGCCTCCCGCATCGAGGCCATCGCCCCGGCCCACTCCGCCGCCTGAGCCGCGGCGCTCCCGCGGGTCACCACCCGCCCCGGCGGGGCACTCCGGTGGTCTCCGGACCACCCGCCGGTGGCGGGTTGCTCGCGCGGTTCCTCCCCCGGCCTTCGGCCGGTAGGTGCCCCCGGCGCCCGTGACGGGGCACGTCCCGGACAGGTCCTAGTCGATGCCGGGGTAGGTGACGCCGGTGTGTTCGCGGATGGTGTCGAGGGTTCGCATGATGGAGAGGGTGCCGGCGAGGGGGACGAGGGGGGACTCGAGTTCGTCGGCGCGGAGGCAGCGCATGACTTCGGCGGCCTCGTAGGCCATGGTGCCGCGGGTGAGGCCGTCGGCGACGACGTCGGAGAAGAGGACGGTGCGGGGCTCCTCGCCCTGGCGGTGGACGACGAAGCGCTCGGGGTTGAAGAAGCCCTCGGGAAGCTCGATGCGGCCGGCGCTGCCGGTGACGACGGCGCGGGCGCCGGTGTCGGCGGTGATGGAGCAGGTCAAAGTGGCGACGGCGCCGTCGTTCCAGCCCAGGACGATGCCGGTGTTGTCGTCCACGCGCTCGGGCGTGAGGTGGGACCACGCCCGGACCTCGTCGGGCTCGCCGAGCAGGAGCTGGGCGAAGGAGACCGGGTAGACGCCGAGGTCGAGCAGGGCGCCGCCGCCCTGGTCGGGGTCGCGCAGCCGGTGGGTGGCGGGGAAGTCCCCGGAGAAACCGAAGGCGGCCGAGACGTCCCGCACCTCACCGATCAGACCCTCGGCGATGAGCGCGAGCATGTGCCGGATCAGCGGGTTGCAGTACATCCACATGGCCTCCATGAGGAACAGGCCGCGGTCGCGGGCGAGGTCCACCAGCTCGTGCGCCTCACGGGCGTTGATGGTGAACGCCTTCTCGCACAGCACGGCCCGCCCGGCCTCCAGACAGATCCCGGTCGCCTCGCGGTGCGCGGAGTGCGGCGTGGCGACGTACACCACGTCGACCCCGTCGTCCGCGGCCAGCTCCGCCCAGGAGCCGTACGCGCGCGCGATCCCGTACCGCTCGGCGAACGCCTTCGCGCCCTCGAGGGTGCGCGAGCCCACGGCGACGACCTCCGCGTCCGGCAGCGTCAGCAACGCCTCGGTGAAGGTCGCGGCGATCCCGCCGGTCGCCAGGATGCCCCAGCGGATGGTCCGTACGCCGTCGTCGCTCATCGGTCGGTCTCCCACTCGTCGGTCAGGGTCAAAACGTGGTCTCGGTCGTGCGCGATCACTGGAAGGATAGAGAACGGTTCAACTACCACCTACGGAGAGTGCCGTGCAGGACGCCGGGCCGCCCATACCCGCGCACACCGCTGACATCACCGATGTCACCACCACCCACACCACCACCCCTACCCCGACCATCGGCACGCAGCGCCGTACCGGCCTGCTCGTCACGCTCGTTCTCGGCGGCCTCACCGCGGTGCCGCCGTTGTCGATGGACATGTATCTGCCCGCGCTGCCCCAGGTCACCGACGCCCTGCACAGCACCGCGGCGACGGCGCAGCTCACCCTCACCGCCTGCCTCGCGGGCATGGCGCTCGGCCAGCTCGTGGTCGGGCCGCTCAGCGACCGCTGGGGACGCCGCCGTCCCCTGCTGACCGGCATGGTCATCTACATCCTCGCCACCGCCGTCTGCGCCTTCGCGCCCTCGGCGGGCCTGCTGATCACCTTCCGGCTGATCCAGGGCCTGGCGGGCGCGGCGGGCATCGTCATCGCCCGCGCGGTCGTCCGCGACCTCTACGACGGCGTGGAGATGGCCCGCTTCTTCTCCACTCTGATGCTGATCTCCGGCGTCGCCCCGATCGTCGCCCCGGTGATCGGCGGCCAGATCCTGCGGATCACCGACTGGCGCGGCGTCTTCGCCGTCCTCACCGTGATCGGCGTCCTGCTCACCCTGGTGGTGTGGCGCTGGCTGCACGAGACGCTGCCGCCCGAGCGCCGGCACTCCGGCGGGCTGCTGGGCACCTTCGGCGCGGTCAAGCGGCTGCTCGGCGACCGGATCTTCACCGGGTACGTGCTCTCGGGCAGCTTCGCCTTCGCGGCGCTGTTCACCTACGTGTCCGCGTCCGCCTTCGTCATCCAGGACATCTACGGCGCCTCGCCGCAGACCTTCAGCCTGCTGTTCGGGCTGAACTCCATCGGCATCGTCGGCGTGGGCCAGCTCAACGGCAAGGTGCTGGTCGGCCGGGTCGCGATGGAGAAGATCCTCACGATCGGGCTCGCGCTGATCACCGCCGCCTCGGTGGCGCTGGTGCTGCTGACCACCGGCGTCTTCGGCCGGGCGGGACTGCCCGCCGTCTCCGCCGCGCTCTTCGTGCTGATGGCGTCGATGGGCCTGACCCTGCCCACCGCGAACACACTGGCGCTGCTGCGCGTCAAGCGGGACGTGGGCTCGGCGTCCGCGCTGGTGGGCACCTCGTCCTTCCTGATCGGCGCCCTCGCGTCGCCGCTGGCCGGAGTGGCCGGTGACGGCACCGCGGTGCCGATGGCCCTCGTGCAGTTGACCTGCGCACTCGTGGCCGTCGCCTGTTTCGTCGGGCTGTGCGTGCGCGGGCGTCGTACCGTGGAGGGACCCTAGGCGGCACGCGGGCCATCAGGCGGCTCGCGGCGCGGACCATCAGGAGGCCCGCGGGCCATCAGGAGGATGCGATGTCCGATACCGCGGACGAGAGCCCCGGAAAGAGCGTGGGCGCGCGTACCGACCGGCTCGCCGAGCCGGGCGACGACGAGCGCACATGGGCGTTCAAGAGCGCCGACAGCTCCCTGCGCACGGGCGCGGAGGGGGCGGCCGACGGCTCGGTGAGCCCGGAGGACCTGGTACTGCTCTCCGGCCGTGAGCCCACGCCGGAACGGATCGAGAAGGCCCGCAGAGCACTGGAGGAACATGGCGCCGCCGCTGTCGAGAGGTACCTGCCCTGAGGCGGGTCTCGACGCCGCAGAGCTGAGCCGTATCGTCCCCGCGCTGGCCGCGTACACGCGCCCGGCGCCCGCGCGCCCCTGGTGCGCGGGCGCCGTCGTGCTGGCCGGCCGGGGCAGGACCGTCGCGTTGCACGAGGCGGTCGGCTGGGCGGTGCGCTACGGCGCGTACGACGAGAGCGCGGACGTCGGCGTCGAGCTGCCGCCGGGGCAGTGGGTGCCGATGCGCGAGGACACCGTCTTCGACCTGGCCTCGCTCACCAAGCTCTTCACGGCCACCGTCGCGGCCACCCACCTCGACCAGGACCGGGAGGTCGCCGCGTACGTGCCGGAGTTCGGCGCGGCGGGCAAGGGCGCGATCACCGTACGGCAGCTCCTCGACCACACCTCGGGCCTGCGCCCCGAACTGCCCTTCTACGACCGGCCGACGGCGCAGGGCCGGGCGCGGATGCTGTGGGACGAGGAGCCGGTGCACCCGCCGGGCACCCTGCGGGTCTACTCCGACCTGAATCTCATCGCGGTCCAGTACGCGCTGGAGGCCGCCACGGGCCGCCCGCTCGCGGTACTGATCAGCGAGGAGGTCACCGGCCCCCTCGGCATGCTCGACACCGGCTTCAACCCGCCGTCCGCCGCGCTGTCGCGGATCGCGGCCACCGAGGACCAGCGGCGGCCGTGGGGCAGGCTCGACCGCGGCATGGTGCGCGGGAGCGTGCACGACGAGAACGCGTACGCGATGGGCGGGGTCAGCGGGCACGCCGGGCTGTTCTCGACGGCCTGGGACCTGGCGCTGTTCTGCCGGGCGCTGCTCGACCGGGGCGGGCCCTGGGGCGGCTTCGAGACCGACCAGGCGTGGTTCATGGGCGAGTTGGCCGGGCGCGGCGCGTACGGGCACACCGGTTTCACCGGTACGAGCCTCGTGGTCGACCCGGAGAGCGACAGCTTTCTCGTGCTGCTCGCCAACTCCGTCCACCCGACCAGGACCTGGCGCGACGGCAGCGCGCCACGCGCCGCCGCCGCGACCGGACTGGCCAGGGCGATCCTCAAGGCCGGAACCGCGGGGCCCGGGTAGCGGGCCCGTTCGACGCGGGGCGCCCGTGCGGCCGTTGAACATGAGACGCCCGTGCGGCCGTTCAATGCAGTTCGCGCGTGCGGCCGTCCAACGCAGTGCGCCGTGCGGCCGTTCAACGGACGACGCCCGTGCGGCCGTTCAGCGGAAGATGCCGGTGTGGCCGAGCGAGTAGCGGCCCGGCTGCGGGTAGACGGCCAGGCCGTGCGGTCCCGAGCCGACCGGGATCTTCGCCAGGGTGCGCCCGTCGGCGGTGTCGATCGCGTACACCTCGCCGTCGTACCGCCCGGACAGCCACAGCACCTTGCCGTCCGCGGACACCCCGCCCATGTCGGGGCTGCCGCCGCCCTCGATGTGCCACTTGCGGACCAGCTTGCCGGTGGCGAAGTCGAGCAGCGAGATCGAGCCCTCGCCGCGGTTGGAGATGTACATCACCTTCGAGTCGCGCGAGACGTACAGGCCGTGCGCGCCCTTGCCGGTGCGCAGCAGCGTCGGCTTGGAGAAGGTGTCGCCGTTCATCACCCACACGCCGTCGGCCATCATGTCGGCGATGTACCAGGTCTTGCCGTCCGGCGAGATCTTCACGTCCTGCGGCATCGCGCCCTCGAACGGCAGCCGCTGTTGGCCGACGACCTTCATCTCCGCCGTGTCGACCTTCAGCAGCTCGCCGGAGAACTCGCAGGACACGATGAAGTACCGGCCGTCGGGCGAGAAGTCCGCGTGGTTCACGCCGTAACAGCTCACCGGCACCGTCTTCTTGACCGCCATCGTGTGCGCGTCACGGAAGACCAGCTCGCGGTCGAGCGACGCCATCACCACCGCGTACTTGCCGTCCGGCGTGAAGTACAGGTTGTACGGGTCGTGCACGTCGACCGTCGGACCCGCCTTGCCGGTGGCCGGGTCGAGCGGGGTGAGGGTGTTGCCGACGTCGTTGTTGACCCACAGCGTCTTCAGGTCCCACGACGGCACCACGTGCTGCGGCTGCTCGCCGACCGGGATCGTCTCGATGACCTTGTACGTCTTCGGGTCGATGACCGAGACCGTGTTGGAGTCGGTGTTCGGCACGTAGACCCGCGAAGGGAAGTTCCGCACCACGGGGGACAGCGCGTTCGGCCGGTCGGCGGCGTAGACGTCCTTCGGGTCGAGCGGCGGCGGCATGCCCGGCAGGCCCTGCCCGGCGGCCGGGACGCGCGGCGCGGACTGCGGTGTCGCCCCGGCGGCGGCTTTGGCGGCCTTGGCGGAGGCGGTCGCGTGCGGGTGCCCGCCGGTGGCCGTCGTACCGCAGCCCGCGGTGAGCACACCGCCCGCGAGTACGGCGACGGTGGCGGCGCCCGCCACGAGGAGCGTGCGGGCGGAGACCGCGGGCGGCCGGGAGTGGCCGGGGGCCGGGTGCGGGGAACGGAACGGGATGCGGCGCATCAGGTCAGCAGCTCCGAGGTCGTGACCGCGCGGAGGCCCCGGCGGTGCAGGTCGTCGAGGATCCCGGGCAGCGCGGCGACCGTGCCGGAGTGCCCGAAGTGCAGGGAGACCACCGAGCCCGCGCGGGCCTGGGCGGCCACCGCGGCGCGCACCCGGTCGGCCCCCGGGTCGGTGTAGTCGAGCGGGTCGACGTCGTACGACAGCACGTGCGGGTAGCCCGCCTCGCGGGCGAGTCTCACCACCAGCGGGGTCGCCATCCGCGCCTGGGACGGGCGGAACCAGCGGCCCCGCGAGCCCGTGAGCTCGGTCAGCCGCCGGGCGCAGCCCTCGATCTCCGCGGTGGCCGCGGCGGCGTCCATCGCGCCGATGTCGCCGTGCGTCTGGGTGTGGTTGCCCAGTTCGTGACCGCCGTCCAGAATCCGGCGGGCGAGCCGCGGATACGTGTCGAGCCACGCGCCGACCGCCAGCACGGTCACCCGCGCCCCGGCCTTCTCCGCCTCGGCCAGCAGCGCCGTGGCCAGCGCCGGTTCGCCCTGGCCGTGGAAGGTGAGGGCGAGCCGCTCGCGGTCGCGCGGGCCGTGCTCGATCTGGTCGGGCAGGCCGGGCGGCAGCGGCGGCGCGGACGTGGCGGGCTCCCCCGCGGGCGCGTGCGGCGGGGACGAGGGCGCGCCGGTGGGGGCGGGGGACGTGGGCGAGGACGACGTGCCGGGCGCGGGGGCGGGTGCGGCGCCGGACGGACGGCCGTCGGAGCACCCGGCCAGCAGCGCCCCGGACGCGGTCACTTGCAGCAGATTTCGGCGGGAGATGGACATCGGGCATCACCTTATGACGTAACGCCACTTTCGGCCCATGTCGCCGGGCCCGCGTCGCGCGGAGTCGCACGGATGAGTCAGTCCGCTGGGCCGCCTGCCATCATGGGCCGACGAAGGCACCGCGCCGCGGTGACCGGGGGGTGGACCGCGGGTGACCGCGAAGAGGTGCGTGGGGGGCTGCGTGGCCGGGGCAACGGCGGGGACGGGTGCCGGGACGGACGACGGCACGGATGCCCGTGCGGGCGACGGCGCCGACACGGGCGCCGGTAGCGGCGTCGGCATGGACGCGGGCAGCGCCGCGAGTGCCGGGACCGCGCCGGGGACATACGGCGGTGCGGGCGAAGGTCCGGCCGCCGGGACGGACAGCGGCGCGGGCCCGGTGGTGGCGCGCGGCACGCGTACCGCGCCTGTCCGCGACGCCGGATTCCTGACCGCCGTCCGGCGGCTGCGCGCCGCGCAGAAGACCGCCAAGGGCGTGTCGCTCTACTCCCGTTACGTGAACCGGCCGGTCGGCCGGGTGCTCGCCGCGGGGGCGTACCGGATCGGACTGACGCCCAATCAGGTGACCCTGGTCAGCGCCGTGTTCAGCGGCGCGGCCGTCGCCGCGCTCGCGCTCGGCCGCCCCTCGTGGCCGCTGGCCCTCGCCGTGTGGGCGGGCCTGGTGGTCGGCTTCGCCTTCGACTCCGCCGACGGACAGCTCGCCCGGCTGCTCGGCGCGGGCAGCCCGGCGGGGGAGTGGCTCGACCACGTCGTCGACTGCGCGAAGATCACCGCCGTGCACGCGGCCGTGCTGATCACCTTCTACCGGCACTTCGACCTGCCGGGCGACGGCTGGCTGCTGCTGCCGCTGGGCTTCCAGCTCGCCGCCGTCCTGATCTTCTTCGGCGGCCTGCTCACCGACAAGCTCAAGCCGAAGGAGCCGAAGAGCCAGGGGGCGGCCCCCGCGCCGTCACCCCCGCCCTCACGGCTGCGCGCGGTCGCCCTGCTGCCCGTCGACTACGGCGTCTTCTGCCTGGTCTTCCTGCTGCTCGGCAGCCAGAGCGCCTTCAGGACCGGATACCTGGTCCTCTTCGCCGTGCACGCGCTCTTCCTCGCGGCCTTCCTCACCAAGTGGTTCAGAGAGCTTCGGAGGGTCTGACCGAGGGCTGCGCCGGCTCGGTCAGCACGTCGAGCGCCTTGCGGAGCTGGGTGCTCGACGTGTGCACGGTGTACGGGAAGTAGACGATCTCCACGCCCACCGTCGCGAAGTCCCGCTCCAGACGGCGCCCCTTGTCCGTACCGCGCCAGTCGTCGCCCTTGAACAGCACGTCGAAGCGGACCTGCTGCCAGGTCTCCAGCTTGTCCGGCACCGTCTCGACGAAGGCCGCGTCCACGAAGCGCACACTGCGGACGATCTCCAGCCGCTCCACCAGCGGCACCACAGGACTGCGGCCCTTGGCGAGCTGCGCCATCTCGTCCGAGACGACGCCCGCGACCAGGTAGTCGCACTGGCTGCGGGCGTGCCGCAGGATGTTGAGATGCCCCACGTGGAAGAGGTCGTAGACCCCAGGCGCGTAACCGACCCGATGTGACATAAAACGACCCCCCGGTCGTACGGTGAGCTGTGCGACGCTCCCCAGCGTCGCGGAGTCTCAGACGATAGCCGTGCCGTGTTGCGGTCAAGCGGCGATTAGCGAAAGTACAACCGATGGTAAGCGGGCGTGTGCTCTCCTGGTGAACAGCTAGGGTGGGCACTTGTTCGTCATTGGCGGTCTCTGGGGGGTCTGGGGACGCCGGGGGAAGGGAACACTCCGTGGCTGAGTCCGGCGCGCGCCGCCGTCTGCTGCTGGTCTCCACGAATTACGCGCCTGAGCACGCCGGGATCGGTCCGTACGCGACCCAGATCGCCGAGCACTGGGCGGCGAACGGCGACGAGGTGCACGTCCTGGCCGGCATGCCGCACTACCCGGCCTGGCGGCTCGACCCGGAGTACGCCCGGCTGTGGCGCACCGAGGAGCGGCGCGCCGGGGTCAGCGTGCACCGCCGCAAGCACCTCGTGCCGCCGCGCCAGAGCGCCGTCACCCGCGCCCTGTTCGAGGCCACCGTGCTCGGCCACGGCCTGCTCGCGCCGCCCGCGATGAACCGCCCCGACGCGGTGATCGCCCAGATGCCCAGCCTCGGCGGCGGCCTGGTCGGCGCCCGGATCGCCCGGCGGCACGGCGTCCCGTACATCCCCGTCGTGCAGGACCTGATGGGCGCGGCGGCGGCGCAGAGCGGCATACGCGGCGGCGGCAGGGCGGCCTCCGCGGCGGGCGCGGTCGAGGCGTACGCGCTCAAGCGCGCCACGCTGGTCGGCGTCATCCACGAGAGCTTCGTCGCCAAGGTCGCCGCGATGGGCGTGCCCGAGGAGCGAATACGGCTGGTGCCCAACTGGTCGCACGTCAAGCGCCCGAGCAGGCCGCGCGAGGAGATGCGCGCCAGGCTGGGCTGGCGTCCGGGCCAGACGGTGCTGCTGCACTCCGGGAACATGGGCCTCAAACAGGGCCTCGAAGTGCTCGTCGAGGCCGCGCGCCTCGACCCGGCGCTGCGCGTGGTGCTGATGGGCGACGGCAACCAGCGCGAGCACCTGCGCTCGCTGGCCGGCGGCCTGCCCAACCTGGAATTCGCGCCCCCCGCCGATGACGACGACTTCCCCGACATGCTGGCCGCCGCCGACGCGCTCGCGGTCACCCAGCGCGCCTCCGTGCTCGACATGAGCATCCCCTCCAAGCTCACCTCCTACTTCGCCGCCGGGCGGCCGGTCGTCGCCTCCGTCGCGGCCGAGGGCGGCACCGCCCAGGAAGTGGAACGCTCGGAGGCGGGAATCGTCGTCCCGCCGGAGGATCCGCGTGCACTGCTGGACGTAGTACGCGCTCTGGCCGATGATCCTGGTAGGGCCGACGCGCTGGGGGCGCGCGGGCCCGAGTACGTGGACGCGCATCTCAGCCGCGAGGCGGGTCTCGCGCGGATCGACGCACTGCTCGCGGAGGCGCTGGGGGCGCCCCGCGAGACGCCTCCTGAGGACGGGGAGGCCCGGGAGCCCGGGACGGCCGGGGGAACCGGGGAGATCGAGGGGGCAGTGGGCAAGTGAGCGACACGACGCGCGCCACCGAGGCGCAGGACGAACCGGATCTGCTCCGCGACCAGTTCCGCCAGCTCATCCGCTACCGGGCGCTGATCGTGGCCGGTGTGCTGGTCGGCCTCCTCGGCGGCGCCTGGCTCGCGCTGACCGGCGCCGACTCCTACGCGGCCACCAGCGAGGTACGGATCAGGGCCGCCACCGTCGACCCGTTCGCCACCGGCGCCTCCGCCGACAAGGGCATCGACATCGGCTCCGAGCGGCAGACCGCGGTCAGCAGCACCGTCTCCGACGCGGCGGCGAAGATCGTCAAGGCGCCGGCCGACGCCATGGAGCACTGCCTCCAGGTCACCAACCCGCCCAACACCCTCGTGCTGCGCTTCACGTGCAGCACCGGGAACGCGGCCAAGTCCGCGCTGTGGGTCAACGCCTTCACCAAGGCGTATCTGGAGAACCGGCAGGCGCAGACCAAGTCCACCATCAACACGATGGTCAACGGCTACAAGGCCCAGCTCGACCCGCTCAACAAGCAGCGCGACGACTTGCTCAAGCAGATCGACAACACCGTCAACGCCCAGGTGATCAGCGCCCTGACCACCCAGCAGACCAACCTGCTCTCGCGCATCCTCGAACTCAACGGCAACATCAGCGGCCTGCGCGCCCTGGACACCACGCCCGGCTCGATCATCAGGCCCGGTGTGGCGCCCAAGGCCCCCGCGGGTCCCGGACTGCCGATGATGCTCGGCCTCGGCGGCGGCGTCGGTATCGCGCTCGGCCTGCTGGGCGCCTGGGTCAGGCTGGTCTTCGACCCGACCGTCCGCTCCGAGGGCGAGGTCACGCGCACGCTCGGCGCCCCGGTGCTCGGCACGCTGCCGCGCGGCCGCCGCCGGCGCGGCAGCGGCCCCGCGTCGCTGCTCGCCGAGGGGCAGAGCGGCGGACGGCTCGCCGAGGAGTACCGCGCGGTCGGCTTCCGGCTCGCCCACGACAAGCGCTTCGCCGACCGGCGGCGGCTGCTGGTCGTCGCCCCGCGCGGCAGCAGCGACACCGCGGCGGGCGTCGCGGTCAACCTGTCCGCGTCCTTCGCCGAGATGGGCATGGAGGTGCTGCTGGTCGAGGCCGACCTGCGCACCCCGTCGCTGTCGGCCCGGCTGCGCACCGCCGACGGCGGCGCGCGCCCCGGCTGGGCCCGCTCGCCGGGCCTCGGCGAGGGCGGCTGGCCCGCCGGGCTGCAAGTCTCCATCGACGCGGGCGAGTCCGGCTCCTTCGACCTCGTGCCCGGCCGCCGGGTGCGCAATGTGGCCCGCGCGCTCACCTCGGCCCCGGCCACCAGGCTCTTCTCCGAGGCCGACACCCCCGGCGCCGCCGTGGTCGTACTGGCCCCCGCGGTCCTCGCCTACGCCGACGCGCTGGCGCTCGCCGACCGGGTCGACGGCGTGGTCGTGGTCTGCGACCCGCGCGAGGTGCACCGCGCCGACCTCGTCCGCGTCCGCGAGCTGGTCAACGCGGCGGGCGGCGCCGTGCTCGGCGTGGTCCTGCACTCGGCCGCGGAGACCGGCGGCGGGCGCCGCTTCCGCCTCGGCCGCCGCAGGGCCGCCACCGGCCGCACCGGGAGCGGCGGTTCCGGCGGTGGCGGCGGGATACCGCAGCAGCCCCGGCACCACGACGGGGAGCCGTCCGCCCAGTCCCACAGCCCGGCCGCTCCGGAACGACACCCGGTCCCTTGACGGGCCCCGACCCGCGGCGCCCCGTCACCCACCCGGTCACGACGGCGGCCGTGGGCCCCGGGGCCGAGTTCGCGTACGGCGGCCCGCCCGATCCCCCGGGCGCCTCAGCGCCGTCCGGCCCGACCGACGCGTCGGCGGACGGCGAGGACGAGTCCGGCGACCCGGCCGGGTCCGGCACGTCCAAGGGCGGGCCCGGCACCAAGGCCGCCATCATCAGCTCGGTGGCCGACCAGGGCGTCGCCGCCTTCACCAACATCATCGTGCTCGTCGTGGCCGCCCGGCTGTCCAGCGCCGCCGGATTCTCCGTGTTCTCCATGGTCTACATGGTGTTCACGGTGCTGCTGGGCGTCGGCGTCTCCTACGTGGGACAGGCGCTGGTGCTGGAGCGCGGCGCCGCGCAGGTGCGGGCGGCCTGCCGCAGCGCGGCCACCTTCACCGCCGTGGCGTCCACCGTGATCGGCTTCTCGATGGCCGCGGGGCTCGCCTTCGTGCCCGGCGGCACCGCGCGGGGCCTGGCGGTCCTCGGCCTGGTGCTGCCGATCGTGCTCACCCAGGACGGCATGCGGTACTGCTTCTCCGCCCTGCGGCTGCCGCACTACGCGCTCGCCGCCGACACCGTACGACTGGCCGTCGCCGTACCGGCGCTGGCCATGCAGCCGCACGGCGCGGGCGCGGTCCGGCTCGTCGCCGTCTGGGGCGTGTCCGCCGTGCCCGCGCTGCTCGTGGGTGCCGCCCTGCTGTGGCCGAAGGTCAAGGGCGCGCCCGTGGACCTGCGCAAATTCGTCCGCCGCGGGCACCTCGGGCAGCGCTTCGTCATCGAGTTCGGCGTCGGCAACGCCACCAGTCAGCTCGCGGTCGTCGGCCTCGGCCTGTTCGCCGCGCCGCTGGCCGTCGGCGCCCTGCGCGGCGCCACCACGCTCTTCGGCCCGATGAACGTGCTCTTCAACTCCGCGACCGCCTTCGGGCCGCCGCTGCTCAACCGGGTCCGCGGCTCCGACGACAAGGTGCGCGCGACCGCCGTCCTCGCCACCGTCCTCGCCTGGATCGCGGTGTCCTGGACGGTCGTGCTGATGCTGCTGCCCGCCCATGTGGGCCGCCAACTGCTCGGTGACACCTGGGCGTCGTCGTCCGCGCTGCTGGCCGCCTCCGGCAGCCAGTACGCGTGCATCGCGCTGGGCACCAGCGCCCTGCTGACGCTGCGCGTGCTGCGGCCCCGCGCCACGCTGCCGATCCAGGTGGTCTTCTCGCTCGCGTCCGTGGTCTTCATGCTCGCCGGCTACCAGTGGGACGGCGTGATGGGCGCCGCCTGGGGCCTGGCCCTGGGCTCCGCGCTCAAGGCGGTGGCGCTGTGGCTGCGGATCGTCGCCGTCAAGCGCGCGCCCGCCGCCGCCACCGACCCTCAGGCGCCGGACGCCTCCGCCGAGGGCGTCACCGCAGGATCTTCCGCCGGTCCGCGCTGAAGGTCGTCACCAGCAGCAGGCACACCGCCGCGATGCCGATCCGGCCCGACGCCTGGAGCAGCGGGCCGCGCAGCAGGATGAAGGAGTAGCCGCACACCAGCGGGATCACCACGGCCATCACCGTGCCGGGGCGGCCGTCCTCCAGCGTGCGCTGGGCGTATCTGCGGTCGCCGCGGGCGCAGAAGTAGCCCAGCAGCAGGAAGCCGCCGGTCATGCCGACCGGGCCGAAGTCCAGCCACAGCTCCGCCCACAGCGGCGACGACAGGTTGGTGTTGGTCATGCCCATCCACTGGCCGACCTGCACACCGGAGTCCAGCGGCTTGCCGTGCCAGATCGAACGCGGCACGAAGAAGAAGACGTCCGCCGCGAGCTGCCGCCCGTGGGAGTGGCCCTCGCCGGACTGCACGAAGGTGATGGTGTTCGCGAACATCCCGATCTGGTCGTAGTCCTTGAGCGTCAGCGGCTCCAGCGCCGACGTCGTCTCCACCGGGTGGTAGCCGCCCGAGTCGTACCGGAAGCGGTCGAGGAACGGGAAGAGCAGCAGGGCCGCCACCACGCCCGTCACCAGGGCCGTGCGGTACATCACCGGGCTCTTGGGGAAGGCCGTGAACAGCAGCGAGAACACGACGGTCAGGAACCAGTACCGCGGGTTGGAGATCGGGTTGTTCACGATCACGTTGATCAGCACCAGGCCGGTGAGCGCGGCGATGGCCAGCGGCCTGCGGCGGGCGATCCGGGACGTGATCATCCAGCGGATCAGGAAGAGCATGGCCAGCAGCGCCGGTACGGTGCCGAAGCCGCGGATGAAGGCCGAGCCGACATGGCTGTCGCCCCCGCTGCCCGCGAGACCGCTGGCCTGCACCGATTCGCTGATGCCCTGACGGCTGGAGAAGAACACGGTCGGGCCGCCGAGCTTCATGATGCACAGCGCGCTGCCGAGGTACGCGACCACGATCAGCAGCCACAGGCGGCGCCGCGACACGGACGCCTGCGGGCGGGCCTTGCGGATACGGGCCGCCGGGCGGTGCCGGGCCAGCAGCGCGCCGACGTCGAAGGCCACGCAGCCGATCAGGACGAGCGTGATCGCCGTCGTCGTGTCGGAGCGCGGGCCCACCACCGGCGTCGGGACCTGCCCGATGACCGCCTGCGCCAGCGGGGCCACGCCCATCGCCACGTACACGAACAGCCAGAACGCGCCCTGGATCAGCCGCCGTCGCCGGGTCAGCACCATCGCCGCCAGCCGGCCGCCGCCGTACACCGTCAGCGTCAACTGGAGCCAGTACGCGGTGTCCCGCACGCCCGTGCCGGGCTGGGCCGCCACGTACGCGGGCAGGAATCCCACCAACGCGATGACCAGCGGCACCGCCAGCGCCCGCGACAGCGCCGCACGCGGCACCGACGTCGTGGCCTGCGCCTCGTCCGGGCCGGGCCGCTCCAGCGGCCCGCCCGCACCGGCCTGGTCCTGTGCCACGTCCAGGGCCATGGCCCACCCCCTTCATGCTCCCCGCGCCGAGTCTATGGCCTCCGGCCGGGAGGATCAGGGCGTCCGGGGCCGGAAGTGCCCCGATGAGGGTTCGGTGTCGATAATGTGAACCCGAGGCGCGGGGGCGCCGAAAAACAGGGGTGGGGAGTCATATGAAGGTGCTGCATGTCGTCACGCTGCATACGCCGACGAACGACTTCGGCGGCCCGACACGGGTGGCGCTGAATCTGTCCAAGGGCCTGCGGGCCCAGGGTGTCGACGCCCGGATCGCGACGCTGGGCGACGGCTTCACGGGCCCGCTGCCGACGGAGCTGGAGGGCGTGCCGTCGTTCGTGCACCAGGCGCGCCACGTGCTGCCGTTCGAGGTGAGCGGCATCACGTCGCCGGGGCTGCTGGCGAAGGCGCGCCGGATGGTGAAGTCGGCGGACGTGGTCCATGTGCACCTGATGCGGGACCTGATCACGCTGCCGTTCGCGCTGGTCGCGCTGGAGGCCGGGGTGCCGCTGGTGATCCAGACGCACGGCATGATCGACCCGACGGAGAAGCTGTTCGCGAAGGCCGTCGACGTCCTGGGCATGAAGCGGGTGCTGCGCAAGGCGGACGCGATCTTGCACCTGACGCGGATGGAACGCGACGGTGTGCAGGCGGTGGTGCCCGACACTCCGCTGACCACCTTCCACCGGCTGGTCAACGGCGTGACGTTGCAGGACCGCAGGCCCGCGCGGGCCGACCGCCCGCCGACCGTGCTCTATCTGGCGCGGGTGCAGAAGCGCAAGCGCCCCGAGGACTTCGTGTCGGCGATGCCCGTGGTGCTGGCCAAGTACCCGGACGCGCGCTTCGTGCTGGCGGGCCCCGACACCGGCGATCTGACCGGCCCCATGCGGGAGCTGGCGGCGAAGCTGGGCGTGGCGGACTCGCTGGAGTGCGTCGGCGCGCTCGGCCACGAGCAGGTGCTGGAGCAGCTCAGGAAGTCCGATGTGTACGTGCTGCCGTCGGTGGTCGAGCCGTTCGCCGTCTCGATCCTGGAGGCGATGTCGGTCGGCCTGCCCGTGGTGGTGACCCGGACCGGCGGCCTGTCGCCCGACGTCGAGGCGGCGGGCGCGGGGCGGATCACCGACAGCGACCCCGACGCGGACAACGGCCCGCTGGTCGGCCAGGCGATCCTGGAACTGCTCGACCCGGCCGCCAACGAGGAGGCGTCGGACGCCGCCTGGCGGCTCATCCGCGACCGCTTCTCCATCGGCGCCGTCGTCGACACGCTCATGGAGGTGTACGGGGGCGTCACCCGCGCCGGGTGACGCCCCCGCGTGCGCTTCCGGACCCCGGGTCCCGGAGCGCGGTCCGCGGGCCGGCCCCGGGAGGACCGGGGCCGGCCTCGGGCGGCGCGATCAGCGACCGCGGGTCACGGCCGACCGCGGGTCACGGCCGACCGCGGGTCAGGGCTTGCGCCCCTCCCGCGTCTTGAGGCCGATCTGCCAGCGGTAGAAGCTCATGGCGAGCGCGTAGTCGAAGCCCGCCCGGCCGTCGAGGAAGCCGCGCTTGTAGACGTAGGCGTAGGTGAAGGACACCAGCGGCTTGAACGGCGCCTTGTGGAAGAGCTGGCCCTGGCGGGTCTTGACCTGCCGGATCTCCTCCTTCACCCGGGGGTTCAGCTCCAGCCACGCCTCCCAGTCGGAGTAGCGGTTGTGCCGCTCGAACCAGGTGCGCACCGGGTCGAGATCCTCGTGCTCGATCGGTGAGCGCAGCCGGGCGGCCGACGGCGCGACCGGCTGATAGTGGCCCTCCTGCTCGCCCATGCCGGGCGCTTCGAGGTCGCCGACCTCGGGAAAGTGGCAGCGCGTGCGGTCCAGCAGCGCGCGCTTGACGATGGTGTAGCCGTGCCGCAGCCGCCGCCCCGCGAACCAGTAGCCCAGCGGGATGTCGAAGGCGGCCACCGACGGCGGCCCGGCCGCGAAGGCGGCCTTCAGCTCGGCCAGCAGCTCGGGGCTCGGCGTCTCGTCGCCGTCGAGGAAGAGCAGCCAGGGGATCTCGGTGCGCACATGGTCCAGACACCACTGCTTCTTCTTGGGGTACTTGCCGTCCCACGCGTACTCGACGATCTCCGCGCCGAGGCCCTCGGCGATCTTGCAGGTGTCGTCGGTGCTGGCCGAGTCGACCACCACCACGGCCTCGACGTGGTCGATGACCGACGACACCGTACGGGCGATGTTCTCCGCCTCGTTCTTGGTCGGTATCGCCACCACGATCGGGAGCTTGCTCATGCGGTCCCTCCGTCCATCTCGGTCTCGTCCTGCGGCTCACGGCGCATCGCTCACCCCGTGCCCGCGAGCCACACGTAGCAGCCGCTGGAGGTGACGCCGCGCGCGGCGGCGGGGACGGTCATCCGGGCGCCGCTGCCGGCCGACAGGGTGCCGTTCGAGCTGGTCACCCGCCAGGTGCAGTGCGTCGACGGGTGCGGCGCGCGGTAGGTGCCGGGCGCGACCGACGTGCCGGGGACGGCCTTCGCCGCCACTGTGAACGTCCCGTCGGCGAAGCCCCGCGCGGCGGCGTCGATCACCGACCGCTGGTCGGGGCAGAGGCTGCGGACGGCCGCTGCCGCGCCGGACCCGCTGATGTCGCCGGTGACGATCGCCCCGGCCGCCGCGTCCTTGTCGATCTTCGCCGTACGGGTCAGCCGGTCGCAGATCTCTTGGCCGCCCTCGAGGACGGCCACCGGGTCGGTGCCCTTGGGCACCCGCCCCGACAGATACGACTTCTGGGGCTTGCTGAAGGTCCCGCCGCCGGGCGGGGTGAGCTGCGCGTCCGGCACCTTCGGGGCGTCGGCCGCGGAACCCGGCGCCTCGGTGCTGTCGTCCGAACCGGCACCGGCGTCGGGGCTCGTGGTCGCGGACGGTCCCGAAGTGCCGCCCGTGACCGTCGCGGAGACGCCGGGCGACGCCTTCGCGTCGTTCCTCGCCGTGTCGTGACCGCCTCCGCCACCCCCGCCGCCGCAGGCGCCGAGCAGCACCGCCGCCGCCGTCACGAGGACGGCGGCGGCAGTGGCGGAGCGGTGTTTCCGGGTCACCCGGCGGTCCCGAGCGCGTACTGGTTCGCGATCTGGGCCGGGCTGAGGACCGTCGGGAAGACGGCCGCCTCGTCGATCGAGCCCGCGAAGAACTGGCTCTTCGGCTGGGAAGGCCAGCCGTTCAGGTTGTCGCCGCCGACCCGCCAGAAACCGTCGTAGTTCTGGCTGGTGGTGACGGTGGCGTCACTGCCCTTGAGGGCGCCGTCCACGTACAGCCGCATCCCGTTCGCCCCCTGCGTGGCGACGACCTGGTGCCAGTTGCCGTCGTTGTAGCCGCCGGTGGGCGTGGAGACGATGCGGGTGCTGCCGGTGTAGGCGCCGAAGATGAGCTGACCGCTGTCGGTCATGTAGACGTGCTTGTCGTAGTTGCCGCTGGTCTCGGTCGCCAGGTTCCCGAAGCCGATCAGCTTGCCGCCGGAGGTCGTGGTGGTCTTGAACCACGTCTCGACGCTGTACGCGGACGGTGTGGGGTGCGAGCGGTCGCTGTACGTCCACTGGGTGGAGCCGTTGAAGGTGTACGCCTTCGAGCCGGGCACCGCGCCCGGCGAGACGGCGTGCACCGGGCCGCCGACGCTGATCCCGCTGTCGTCGGCCGCGGAGGCGTCCGCGTTGTACGAACCGGCGGCGGCGTCGTAGCGCCAGTACAGATTCGCGCCGTCGGCGAGGACCTGCGTGGCGTACGGCTCGGCCGTGGCCGGGACGGTGGCCGCCGCGTTCGGCGACTGGGCGCTGGTGTTGACGCCGTCACTGGCCGACACCCGGTAGGTGTACTTCACGCCGGGCGTGACATTGGTGTCGGTGAACGTGATCTGCGGGCGGATCCAGGGCTTGGAGTCGCCGCTGACCGTGTAGACGGGGGTGGCGGCGCCGTTGCGGTACACGTTGTAGATCAGCGTGCCGTCGTCGTTGTCGGTGCTCGACTGCCAGGTCACCTTCACCGCACTGGGGTCGATGCTGCTCACCGCGGTCTGCGGCAGCGTCGGGGCGCCGGTGTCGGGGCCGTCGGCGAAGCGGGTCAGGCCCTGCTGCGCGCCGCCGTTGACGGTGGTGAACTCGCCGCCGACCCACATGTAGTCGTGGCCGCCGGACGACGAGATCGCCATCACGCGCGGGCCGATCTTCTCGCCGATCCCGTCGTTGGTGTCGGGGTACCACGACAGCAGGTGCGGGTCGGTGACCGACTCGGCGACCAGGTGCTTGCGCGTCGAGTTGGGGAATTCGCCCATGCTGGAGCAGTCGTGGGCGTGCGAGCCGCTGTAGAGCACGGTGCCGTGGACCACCAGGCTCTGCGTGGCGCCCAGGCAGGTGTCCCGCCAGATCTGGTTGAAGTCGGTGAGGCTGAGCGCCACCCGGCCGTCGAACACGCCGCCGCCGGTGCCCTCGTTGGCGGTGTAGAAGGCGTTGCTCGCCGGGTCCACGATGATCGACTTCGTCACCGAGGTCGCGTCGAGGAACCCGGGCGGGTACGCCTTGGTCAGCGCGCCGGTCGTGGTGTCGACCACGGCGAGCGAGTGCGAGTAGGTGCCGCCGACGTAGTTGAAGTCACCGCCGATGATGGCGTTCTGGCCGTCCGGGGTGATCGCCAGCGCCCGGCCCGGCAGGTCGGCGTTGGGCGACCACGGCAGCAGGGCGCCCGCGGTGTTCACCGCGGCGAACTTGCCACGGGACTGGCCGCCGACCGACGTGAAGTCGCCGCCGAAGTACACGGCGTCCGAGGTCGCGGCGATGGTGCGCACCGTGCCCGAGGCCGCCGGGTGGAAGGTCGTGCTGACCGCGCAGGTGGCCAGGTTGATCGCGGCCAGGCTGCTCACCCCGACGCCGTTGACCGCGCCGAAGAAGCCGCCCGCGTAGAGCGTCTGGCCGTCGGGCGAGACGGCCAGCGCGCGCACGGTGGCGTTGTTGGAGCCCACCGTGAAGTTGAGCTGGCAGCCGGTGGGCGCGCCGGTCGCGGCGTCGAAGGCCGCGAAGTTCGCGACGGACGTCTCGTTGGTCCCGGCCGCGGACCCGGCGGGCCGGATCGCGGAGAAGGTGCCCCCTGTGTAGACCACGCCGTTCGCCTGGGCCATGGCCCACACGATCCCGTTGGTCTGGTACGTGCTGAGATTGTCGGCGGTGATGCCGACCGGTGGTTGGAGCGCGGTCGCCGATGGCGACGACATCACTCCCAGCGTCGCGGCTGCCAGCAATATGGCAGCCGAGAACACCGGCAATTTACGCATGAGTTGCCCCCCAGGCCCCTGATGTGTTGCAACGGCCGATACGGCCGTCGTGATGCACGGCAGAGTAGGGGGTTCCGCTTAGCCCGGTCTGCCTTTTTGACGAATAAAGTGACATCACATCATCTGTCGATGCGAATCGTGGCCCCCGACAACTGGTCCGCCACCTGTCGGATGTCCGCGTCGACCATGATCCGGGCCAGCTCCGCCACCCTGACCTGCGCCTTCCAGTCCAGCAGGTCCCGTGCCTTGCTCGCGTCGCCGATGAGCGCGTCGACCTCGCTGGGCCGCTCGTATTTCGGGTCGTACCGGACATGCTCGGCCCAGTCCAGACCCGCGTGCTCGAAGGCCACCTCGAGGAACTGCCGCACGGTCGCGGCCTCGCCGGTCGCCACCACGTAGTCCTCCGGCTCGTCGCGCTGGAGCATCCGCCACATCGCGTCCACGTACTCCGGCGCGTAGCCCCAGTCGCGCACCGCGTCCAGATTGCCCAGGTAGAGCCGGTCCTGGAGGCCGGCCTGGATACGCGCGATGGCGCGGGTGATCTTGCGGGTGACGAAGGTCTCACCGCGGCGCGGGGACTCGTGGTTGAACAGGATGCCGTTGACGGCGTACATCCCGTACGCCTCGCGATAGTTCACCGTCGCCCAGTAGGCGAAGACCTTCGCGCAGCCGTACGGGCTGCGCGGGTGGAACGGGGTGCGCTCGTTCTGCGGCGGCGGGGCGGCGCCGAACATCTCCGAGGACGACGCCTGGTAGATCCGCGCCTCGATGCCGCTCGCCCGCAGCGCCTCCAGCAGCCGCAGCGCGGACAGGCCGGTGACGTCCCCGGTGTACAGCGGCGCGTCGAAGGAGACCCGCACATGGGACTGCGCGCCCAGGTTGTAGATCTCGTCCGGCCGCAGGTCACGCAGCAGGCTCACCAGCGCGATGCCGTCGGTGAGATCCGCGTGATGCAGCACGAAGGAGCGGTTCTTCTCCTGGGGGTCCTGGTAGATGTGGTCGATCCGTTCGGTGTTGAACGTCGACGAGCGGCGCACGAGGCCGTGCACGGTGTAGCCCTTGGACAGCAGCAGCTCCGCGAGATACGAGCCGTCCTGGCCGGTGACGCCGGTGATGAGCGCGGTCTTGCCCATGTGAGTCCCCCCAACTGGTCGGGTTGTGCTGTATTTCGTACGTAAAGATGGGTTGGCACCCGATCGGGTGAAGTGTGCTGGCAGAATGCCGTTCCATGACAGACCTACTGCCGGACGCGGCCCGGATCTTCGTCGCGGGCCACCGCGGCCTCGTCGGCTCCGCCGTGGCCCGCCGCCTCACCGCCGACGGCCACCAGGTGCTCACCCGGGGCCGCGCGGAACTGGACCTGCGGGACGCGGCGGCGACCGCCGCGTATCTGCGCGACATCCGGCCCGACGCGGTGGTGCTCGCCGCCGCCAAGGTCGGGGGGATCATGGCCAACTCGACCTACCCCGTGCAGTTCCTGGAGGACAATCTCCGGATCCAGCTCAGCGTCGTCGCCGGGGCCCACGAGGCGGGCGTCGCCCGCCTGCTCTTCCTCGGCTCCTCGTGCATCTACCCCAAGCTGGCCCCGCAGCCGATCCACGAGGACGCGCTGCTCACCGGCCCCCTGGAGCCGACCAACGAGGCGTACGCGCTCGCCAAGATCGCCGGCATCGTCCAGGTGCAGTCCTACCGCAAGCAGTACGGCGCCTCGTACATCTCCGCGATGCCCACCAACCTCTACGGCCCCGGCGACAACTTCGACCTCGCCACCTCGCACGTGCTGCCCGCCCTCATCCGCCGCTTCCACGAGGCCGAGCGGGACGGCGCGGCCGAACTGACCCTGTGGGGCAGCGGCACACCGCGGCGCGAATTCCTGCACGTGGACGACCTCGCGGCGGCCTGCGCGCTGCTGCTGCGGGTCTACGACGGCGCCGAGCCGGTCAACGTCGGCTGCGGCGAGGACCTGACCATCCGCGAACTGGCCGAGACCGTCAGGGACGTCGTCGGCTACCGCGGCACGATCGGCTGGGACACCACAAAACCCGACGGCACGCCGCGCAAGCTGCTCGACGTGTCCCGTCTTCAGGCGCTCGGCTGGCGGCCGGAGATCGCGCTGCGGGACGGGATCGCCGCGGTGTACGCGGACTGGCGGGCGACCGCCGGGTCTGTGGCCGGAACAGTGACTCACTAGTACGCCCCGCGTCCGTCGACCACGGCCCGCAGGGTGCGGGCCATCACATCCGCGTCGCCCGAGAGCGACCAGTTGTCGACATACCGCAGATCGATCGCGAGGGTCTCGTCCCAGGACAGCTCCGACCTGCCGCTGACCTGCCACAGACCCGTGATGCCCGGCTTGACCGCGAGGCGCCTGACCTCCACCTCGTTGTACCGCGCCACCTCGTCGGGCAGCGGCGGACGCGGGCCGACCATCGACATCTCGCCGCGCAGCACGTTCACGAGCTGCGGCAGCTCGTCCAGCGACAGCCGCCGCAGCAGCCGCCCGACGCGGGTGACCCGGGGGTCACGGCGCATCTTGAACATCAGGCCGTCGTTCTCGTTCGACCCGTGCAGATCGGGCTTGCGCTGCTCCGCGTCGACCACCATCGTGCGGAATTTCCACATGGTGAACGGCACGCAGCCCTGCCCGTACCGGATCTGGCGGTGGAAGGCCGGGCCCTGCGAGGTCAGCCGGACCGCCGCCGCCACCAGGCCGAAGACCGGGGAGAGCAGCAGGAGTCCGAGCCCCGCGCCGACCCGGTCGAGGGCCGACTTGAGCACCGGCTGGACGCCGCGCCTGGACGGCGGGGCGATGTGCAGCATGGCCAGGCCCGCGGGCGCGTCCAACTGCACCCGGCGCACGGCCACATCGATCAGCCCCGGCAGCACCGCGAGCGGCAGGCCCGCGTCGTGCAGCGACCAGGACAGCCTGCGCAGCCGTTCCGCGGACAGCCGCGGTCCCGGCGCCACCAGGACCAGCTCCGCCCCGTGGTCACGGGCGGCGCCGAGCACGATGCCCGCGTCCTCGGCGAGACCGGACGGCGCGACCGCGCCGAGCCGTGCGGTGACCGGGGCCCCGCACTCCAGCTTGGCGTTGCCCACCGGGACCACCCCGACCACCACATACGCGTGTTCGGTACGGGCCGCGAGGTGGCCCACCACATGGTCGGCGGAGCTCGGCTCGCCGATGACCAGCACCCTGCGCACGGCGTGGGCCTCGCGCCGGGCGGCGATCAGGTGGTGGTGGGTGAGCATCCGGCAGGCCGCCGTCAGCACGGGACCGGCGGTCAGCCCGGCCAGCGCGTACGACGGTTCCGCCACCTGATCGAAGGCGGTCCTGAGCACGGCGAGCACCCCGAGCAGCATCAGCCAGTCCCGGAGCACCGCCCCGGCGCCGCGATGCTCGCCGAGGACGTCCGCCGCGTAGCGCCGCCTGACCGCCTGGACACCGACCCAGGCGAGCGCCGCCACGGCGGCGCAGACCAGCGGGTGCGGCTGGCCGGTGGCATGGAAGATCGCCGCGACCGGGAACGCGATCCCGAGCACGTCGACGGTGAGCGCGAGCGGCAGATACCACCGCGCCTTGTCACTGAACCTGCCGTGCCCGCCGTAAGGGCCGGGCACAGCGAGGGCACCGGTGGAACCCGATGCCCTCCTGCCGAACGCGTGCGCGGCTTTCGCGCGCACGGGTCTCGTATCGGCACTCATGGGTATGACCGGTAGAACCCGGTTTGCTTCGACACGCCGCATGGACCCCCCTGGCACATCGCGACCGACGAGGCGCTCTACCACTTCCCCAAGGGGTAGTGCGCCTGGATAAGAGCGAACGCTAGGCCAACACGAGGGCTTTCCGCTGCGGTTTACGCAGATTCGAGCCGTTGTTATGACCGAGTTAACACAAGTATGGATATCGAATGGCCACAGAGTGTAAGGAGGCCGTTACGGGTGTGCACGACCCTTACCCTTGGGACTTGTGTCCACTGTGCACCTACCCGACGACCTGCGTACAGCCCTGTCGGCGCGACTGAGCGCCACGGCCCCCACCAGGGCTTCCGCCGAGGTGGAACGCCTCATCGAAACATATCGTGGCAAGTCGCCGACGTCAGCGCCCATTCTGCGGGACGCGGCGTCGGTGGCGGCTTACGCGGCCTACCGTATGCCCGCCACGTACGCGGCCGTCAGGGCCGCGCTCGAGGCATTCCGTTTGCAGGCCGGGCAGTGGTCGCCCGCGACCCATCTCGACCTCGGCGGCGGGACCGGCGCGGCGACGTGGGCGGTGGCCGACGCGTTCCCGGGCGATCCTTCGGCGAGCGCGCACACCTCCACCGTCCTCGACTGGTCGCAGTCCGCCCTCGACCTGGGAAGTGAACTGGCGCGCACCGCCGAGTCGCCCGCCCTGCGCGCCGCGCGCTGGACCCGGTCGCCGCTCGGCGGCGGACCCGCGCTGCCCGCCGCCGACCTGGTCACCGTCTCGTACGTGATCGGGGAGTTGACCGCCGCCGACCGCACCGCGCTGATCGACGCGGCCGCGCTGGCGGCCACCGGGGCGGTGCTCGTCGTCGAGCCCGGCACCCCCGAGGGGTACGCGCGCACGATCGCCGCCCGCGACCGGCTGCTCGCCGCCGGGCTCACCGTCCTCGCGCCCTGCCCGCACGACGCGGCCTGCCCGGTCACGGGCGACGACTGGTGCCACTTCGCCGCCCGCGTCCAGCGCAGCTCGCTGCACCGGCAGGTCAAGGGCGGCTCACTGCCCTACGAG
Organism: Streptomyces sp. NPDC024632; assembly: GCF_055559175.1. Lineage (NCBI taxonomy): Bacteria > Bacillati > Actinomycetota > Actinomycetes > Kitasatosporales > Streptomycetaceae > Streptomyces > Streptomyces sp. NPDC024632. The sequence continues at coordinate 508,290 of NZ_JBVHLD010000001.1, read as the reverse complement.
GACGAGAAGTTCAGCTACGTGGCCGCCGCGCGGTTCCCCGCGGCCCCCGCCCCCGGCCGCGTCGTGCGCCACCCGCAGATCCGCAAGGGTCTGGTCCTGCTCGACCTGTGCACCGCCGACCGCGGCCTGGTCCGCGACGCCGTCAGCAAACGGCACGGCGACACCTACCGAGCGGCCCGCGACGCCTCCTGGGGCGACCCCTGGAGCTAGCGCCCTACAGCCAGCCGTAGCGGTGGAAGGCGCGGTAGCACAGGAAGGACAGCGTGGCCATCACGCCCACCATCAGCGGGTAGCCGAAGGACCAGCGCAGCTCGGGCATGTGGTCGAAGTTCATGCCGTAGAAGCCCGCGATCATCGTCGGGACGGCGAGGATCGCGGCGCCCGCGCTGATCCGCCGCATGTCGACGTTCTGTTGCACGGCGAGTTGGCTGAGATTGGCCGCCAGCAGACCGTCGACCAGCTCGCCGTAGCCCACCAGCCGCTCGCGGACGTGGGTCAGGTGGTCGGCGACGTCGCGCAGATAGCGGGCGACCTCGGCGCCGATGAGCCGGTCCGGCTCCTCGCTCAGCCGCTGCAAGGGCCTGGCCATCGGGTGCACGGCCCGCTTGAACTCGATGAGCTCCCGCTTGAGCTGGTAGATCCGCTCGGCGTCGTCGCGGTGCGAGTCGGCGAAGACGTCGGCCTCCAGGTCGTCCACGTCCAGCTCGACCTCGTCGGCGACGTCCAGGTAGTCGTCCACGACCTGGTCGACGATGGCGTGCAGGACCGCCGAGGGTCCGTGCGCCAGCATCTCCGGGCTGCTTTCGAGGGCGTGCCGTACGCGGGTCAGCCCCGGCGCGCTGCCGTGCCGCACCACCACGACGAAGTCCGCGCCGAGGAAGATCATCAGCTCACCGGTGTCGACCACCTCGCTGGTCGCGGTCAGCTTCTCGTGCTCGACGAAGACGATCGTCTTGACCACCATGAACAGCGAGTCGCCGTACCGCTCCAGCTTGGGCCGCTGGTGCGCGGTCACCGCGTCCTCGACCGCCAGCGGATGCAGCCCGAACACCTCGGCGATCTCGGTCAGATGCTCCGCCTCCGGTTCGTGCAGCCCGATCCAGGCGAAGCCGCCGGTGTGCTTCCTGGCCTCCGCCAGCGCCTCGCGCGGCGGCAGCGACGCCACCCGCGAGCCGTCCGCGTACACCGCGCAGTCGACCACCACGTCCGCGGTGCGGCGGCGCTGCTCGGGCACCGTGCCGTCCTCGCCGAGGGTGTGCCAGGTGCCGCCGCGCCGCCACTGCCTGCGGCCGCCCGTGCGGCGGGCGAGCCGCCTGGGGTCGATCAGCCGCGGGTCCAGACGCCGGCCAGGGGTGATGCCGCGTTCGTCGGTGGTCATCGTGCCTTCTCCAGTACCGCCATGGCCGCGTTGTGCCCGGGAACACCGCTCACCCCGCCGCCGCGGGCCGCGCCCGCGCCGCAGAGGAAGACGTTCTCATGCGGGGTGCCGACGCCCCAGCGGCCTGTGGCGTGCGTCACCTGGTCCGCGTCCGGCGCGGCGTACGGCCACGACAGGTCGCGGTGGAAGATGTGGCCGCCGGGCAGGCCCACCTCGCGCTCCAGGTCCAGCGGCGACTTCGCCTCCAGACACGGCCTGCCGTCGCCGTCCAGCAGCAGGCAGTCCGCCAGCGGCTCGGCGAGCACCGCGTCGAGCTGCGCCAGCGTCGCCTCCAGCAGCGCGTCCTTCGCCCCCGCCGGGTCCGCCGCGAACAGCCGCGCGGGCGTGTGCAGTCCGAACAGGGTCAGCGTGTGGACGCCCCGCCCGGCCAGTTCCGGCGAGAGGATCGACGGGTCGGTCAGGCTGTGGCAGTAGATCTCCGACGGCGGCGCGTCCGGCAGGCGCCCCGCGGCGGCCTGCTCGTACGCGGTCGCCAACTGCTCGTAGCCCTCGGCGATGTGGAAGGTCCCGGCGAACGCCTCGCGCGGGTCCACCGAGGTGTCGCGCAGCCGCGGCAGCCTGCGCAGCAGCATGTTGACCTTGAGCTGCGCGCCCTCGGGGGCCGGACCCGGCGCCGCCTCGCCCAGCAGCCCGGCCAGCGTGTGCGGCGCCGCGTTGACCAGCACGTCACGCGCCCCGACCGTCACCTGCCGCCCCTCGCGCTCGTACGTCACCTCCGCGCGTACGCCGTCCGCCGCGATGCCCGTGACCTCGGCGCCGGTGACGATCTCGGCGCCCGCCGCGCGGGCCGCGTCCGCCAGCGCGTCGGTGAACGCGCCCATCCCGCCCACCGGCACGTCCCAGTCGCCGGTCCCGCCGCCGATCACGTGGTACAGGAAACAGCGGTTCTGCCGCAGCGACGGGTCGTGGGCGTGCGTGAAGGTGCCGATCAGCGCGTCGGTGAGGACCACGCCCCGCACCAGGTCGTCCGCGAAGGCCGCCTCCACCGTCTCGCCCAGCGGCCGCTCGAACAGCGCCTCCCAGGCCGCGGAGTCGCCGATCGCGCTCTCCAGCGCGGCCCGCGAGGGCAGCGGCTCGGTCAGCGTCGGGAACACCGCCTCCGCGACCCGCCCGGTCATCGCGTAGAACCGCTGCCACGCCTCGAAGTCCCGGTCGTCGCCGGTCAGCGCGGCGAACTGCTCCCGCGTACGGGCCGCGTCGCCCGCGTCCACCAGCAGGCCGCCGGTGCCGCGCGGGGTGTACGAGGAGATCCGGCGGCGGCGCACCGCGAACCGCAGCCCCAGCTCGTCGGTGATCCGCGCGGGCAGCAGGCTCACCAGGTAGGAGTAGCGCGACAGCCGTGCGTCCACCCCGGCGAAGGCCCGGGTCGACACGGCCGCGCCGCCCGTCGCGGGCAGCCGTTCGAGCAGCAGCACCCGGCGGCCCGCGCGGGCCAGATAGGCGGCGGCGACCAGCCCGTTGTGGCCGCCGCCGACGATCACCACGTCATGCCGTGCCCCGCTCGAAACGTCCATCCCCGCACCCTATGACGCGGCGGCGCACGGCATGGGGCGGTCGGGACCGGGCGGTTCAGCTGGTCGGCGGCCGAGCCGCCACCACGCCGAGGCCCCCGGCCGGGAGGACCCGCGGCGTGGCTCGCGCGGGCTCGGGCCGCGCGCTGGTCAGCCGACGGCCGGGCGCAGCTCCATCGTGCAGCACTTCACGCTGCCGCCGGCCTTGTGCAGCTCCGACATGTCCACCGGGACCGGCTCGAAGCCCCGGTCGCGCAACGGCCCGAGCAGGCCGGTGGCGGTACGCGGCAGCAGGACGTTGCGGCCGTCGCTGACCGCGTTGAGGCCGAGCGCGGCGGCGTCCTGCGCCGTCGCCAGCAGCGCGTCGGGGAAGAGCCGGGCCAGCACGGCGCGGCTGCCGGGGGAGAAGGCGCCGGGGTAGTACATGATCTCGTCCCGCGCGTCGTCGAGCACGGCCAGCGCCGTGTCCAGGTGGTAGTAGCGCGGGTCGGTCAGCTCCAGGCCGATCACCGGACGGCCGAAGAACTCCTGCGCCTCCGAGTGCGACAGCGGGCTGCTCCGGAAGCCCTGGCCCGCCAGGATCCACGTCGCCGTGACCGCGAAGTCGCCCTCCGCCTCGTTGATGTGCACCGGCTCGCGCGGATCGGGAAAGCCGTTGCTCCTGAACCACGCCAGGTGCGCCGGGGCCTCGGCCTCGCGCTCGGGGTTCGCGAACCTCGCGCCCAGCACCTTCCCGTCCACGACGGTCGCGCCGTTCGCCGCGAACACCATGTCCGGCAGGTCCTCCACCGCGTCCAGCAGCTCCACGGTGTGGCCCAGCGCCCGGTACCTGTCGCGCAGGTCCTCCCACTGGAACAGGGCCAGTGCCGGGTCCACCGGCTTCGTCGGGTCCATCCACGGGTTGATCGAGTACGTCACTCGGAAGTGCGCCGGTGGACACATCAGGTACCGGCGGGGTGTCGCAGTGCGCAAAGAGGGCTCCTCGGGGGGTGGTGAAGGGCCGCCTCCGGCGGACGGTCGGCCCCCCGGAGTTCGTACGTACGCCCCGATTCTGCGCCTCCCGCTGGGGTCCCGCACCACCAAGTACCCCAAAGGGTTCCCCCCTTTCCCCCCCTACGGTTCCTTCGCGTCGGGCGGCGCGCCGATCCTTTTAGGGGCGCGGGGAACTGCGCGCTCAGCCATGACGCTCCTGCGGGTCCCCACCGGCCCCGGCGGGGCGGTTCGGTGGTGTTCGGCCCACCGGCCTGTGGTGGGTTGCTCGCGCAGTTCCCCGCGCCCCTGACGGGGCACCGTCTCTCGTCCGGGCGGCGAGCCGGTCTTTTCAGGGGCGCGGGGAACTGCGTGCTCAGCCATGACGCTCCTGCGGGTCACCACCGGTCCCGGTGGGGCAGTTCGGTTGTCTCCGGACCACCGGGCCCGGTGGGTGGGGGGTCAGCGGAGGGGGAGGATCAGGGGGGTGCCGCTGCGGGGGTGGGGGAGGACTTCGACGGGGTGGCGGTAGACGGCGGAGAGCCGTTCGGCGGTGAGCACCGCCGCAGGCGAACCGTTGGCGGTGACGCGGCCGGAGGACAGGACGGCGACACGGTCGGCATGGGCGGCGGCGAGACCGAGGTCGTGGAGGACGACGACGACCCCGCGCCCGAGAGCGGCCTGCTCGCGGCAGACGCGCAGGACGAGCTCCTGGTGGTGAAGGTCAAGGGCGGCGGTCGGCTCGTCGAGCAGAAGCAGCGGCGCGCGTTGGGCGAGCACCCGCGCGAGCGCGACGCGGGCCCGCTCGCCGCCCGAGAGCGCGGGATAGGCCCGCTCGGCGAAGCCCGTGACCTCGGTGGCGCGCATGGCCGCCGCCACCGCGGCCTCGTCCTCGTGGGCGAGGACGGTCCCGGCCCACGGCGCGCGCCCCATCCGTACGACCTCGTCGGCGGTGAAGGGGAAGGCGAGCGGCGAGGACTGCGGGAGCACGGCCCGGCGCAGGGCGAGCTGCCGGGCGGTCCAGCGGCCGAGGGGCGCGCCGCCGACCCGCACCTCACCGGAGTCGGCGGGCACGTCACCGGCCAGCGCCCCCAGCAGCGTGGACTTGCCCGCGCCGTTGGGCCCGACCAGGGCGAGCACTTCGCCCGCGTGGACGGCGACGCCGACCCCGTCGAGCACGGGGCGCCCGCCGAGCCGTACGACCAGGTCGTGGGCCTCGGCCAGGACGTCGCCGGGGGCGGGCGGCGGCGGGAGGGACGTACGGGCGCGGCGTCGTACCGCGAGCGGCCTCATGCCCAACCCCCCTGCCGGCCGCGGGTCCTGCGCAGCAGCCAGAAGAAGAAGGGGCTGCCGACGAGGGCGGTCAGCACGCCCAGCGGCAGCTCCGCGGGCGAGGCGAGCGTACGGGCGGCGAGGTCGGCCGCGACCAGGACGAGCGCGCCGCCGAGAGCGCTGCCCGGCACCAGGAAACGGTGTCCCGGCCCCGCGGCCATCCGCAGCAGGTGCGGCACGACGAGCCCGACGAAGGCGACGATCCCCGCGACCGCGACGGCCGCCGCCGTCAGCAGCGCCACGATCAGGATCACCGCGATCCGCATCCGTTCGACGTCCACGCCGAGGTGCTTGGCCTGGCGTTCGCCGAGCGCCAGCAGGTCCAGGCGGCGGGAGAAGAACGGCGCCACGGCGAGACCGGCCAGCGCGCAGGGCAGCACCGCGAGCACCTTCGGCCAGCTCGCCTGGGCCAGCGAACCGAGCTGCCAGAAGGTGATCTGGGTGAGCTGCGAGTTGTCCGCGAAGAAGACGAACAGGCCGATGAGGGCGCCCGCGAAGGCGTTCACCGCGATGCCGGTGAGGACGAGGGTGACGACCTCCGTCCGGCCGCCGGACCGGGACAGGCCGTACACGACGAGGACGGTCAGCAGCCCGGCGACGAAGGCGCACACCGTCACCGACCAGGTGCCCGCGAAGGTCAGGCCGAGCGCGATCGACCCGACGGCGCCCACCGCGGCGCCGGACGAGATCCCGATCACCCCCGGCTCGGCCAGCGGATTCCCGAACACGCCCTGCATCAGCGCCCCCGCGCACCCCAGCGAGCCGCCGACCAGCAGCGCCAGCACGATGCGCGGCAGCCGTACGTCCCACAGCACCGACTCCGCCACCCGGTCCAGCCGGTGGCCCCCGAGGCCGCAGCGGTGCGCCACCGACGCCAGCACGTCCCCCGCCGGAATCCCGTACGCCCCGATCCCGGCCGACACGACGCTCAGCACGACCAGCCCCGCGGCCAGCACCCCGATCAACACGGTTGCCCGGCCACGCCGGTTGGCCTGACGGCCGGTCGGTCGCGGCCCGTCGTCCGCGATCCCCCCGGGCCCGCTCGCTTCCTTGGGCCCCGTGTGCGTATGCGCCGCGTCATCGTGCGCCGGTACGGAGTCCTGGGCTCCTGGGCCGACGTCCCGAGCGGGAGCCGCAGTCGTGGTCGGCCGGGTGTCGTCGTCCGTCCCGGCGGGCGCGGTGTGTTCCTCGTTCGGGGAGGCCGTGGTCGTCATGGGCCGGGTCACCGGGCCTTTTGGTGGATGCCGGTGGTGAGCCGGCGCAGGACGGAGTCGGTGCGGGGGCCGAAGTTGAGGAGGGTGCCGTCGTCGATGGCGACGACACGGTGGTCGAGACCGGCGGGCGTCTGGGCGACGCCCGGGACCTTTTCGAGGCCGCTGACCCCGCCGACGGAGTCGAGCCCCTTGGTCATGACGAGGATGACGTCGGGCGCGGCCTTCACCAGGGCCTCGCTGGTGATGGGGGTGAAGTCCTTGTCGAGGCCGGAGGCGGTCCCGGCGTCGACGCCGCCCGCCGCCGCGATGAGGGAGTCGGCGCCGGAGCCGCGCCCGCCGATCAGATAGACCGACGCGGTGCCGCGCAGGTAGAGGAAGGCGACGCGCGGTTTGTCGGACGTGCTCGGAATCGTCGCGCGGACGGCGTCGATCCGTTGCGCCGTACGCGCGCGCAGCGTGTCACCCGCGGCCTTCACGCCGAGCGCGGCGGCCACGGCGTCGATCCGCGGGCCCACGTCGTCGAGCGAGGTCGCCGTCTTGACGACGACGAGCGGGACGCCCGCGTCGCGGATCTGGCGGATCGCCTCGGCCGGGCCCGTGGTGTCCTCGGCGAGGACGAGGGTGGGGTGCAGGGACAGGACGCCCTCGGCGGAGACGTCGTGGGCGCGGGTCACCACCGGCAGCTTCGCCGCCTGCGCGAAGGTCGCCGTGATGTCGCGCGCGACGACGTTCTTGCCGAGGCCCAGCGTGAAGACGATCTCGGACAGCCCGCCGGTGAGCGGCACGATCCGGTCGGCGGCGGTGACGGTGACCTTCCGGCCGTCCGCCGAGGTGACGGTGGCGGGCAGTACGGGCACGGGCGCCGCACCGGCCAGCGGTTCGATCCGGTCGGCGTCCGCTCCCGCGCTCGACGTCGCCCCCGAACCGCTCGCGGACGGCCCCGCCTTCCCCGCCGAGCCGCCGCACGCGGTGAGCGCGAGTGCCAGCAGCCCGCCGAGCAGCGAGAACGCCACGCCCCGCGCGGCGCACGCGTTCCGCCGCACGGAAGCGCGGCGCCGCGAGCGACCGCCCCCCGAGCCGCCGGCTTCCGGGGCGGCCCGGACGGCGGTCGGTGGTGAACCGGCGGGGGACGAAGGCGGGGTTGGTGACGCGGCGAGGTCCGGGGCGGCCCGGAGGCTGATCGGCTGTGAACGGGCAGGGGACGAACGCGGGGTTGGTGACGCGGCGAGGTCCGGGGCGGCCCGGACGGCGGTCGGCTGTGGACCGGCGGCCGGTGGACGGTTGGGTTCCGGCGCGGTGCGGTCGCCCAAGTCGGCCTGGGCATGCCCGCGTTGCGGAGTGTCGGCGTCCGGGGCGTCCAAGAAGCGCCCGGCCTGCGAGCCCGTCGTCGGGAAGCCCGCGGCATGCGGCTCGGCATCCGCTCGGTCGGGACGTCGTTCGGAACCTGTTCGCACTGCCAACCCGTCCCTTGCCGTGGTGCCGTCATGTCGTGATGCCGCTGTGCCCGCGCGCCAGCGCGTTCGGCGACGTCGCGGGAGGGTTCCCCGCCGGTCGGTGATTAGCTTAGGTTAGCCTTACCTGAGTTTGCCAGTCCTGGAGGGGTCCATGCCGTTGCTCCGTCATGCCCGCGTGCGCCGTACCGGCGGCCGGGCCGTCTCGCTCACGGCCGTGAGCACCGCGCTGCTCGGCGCGGTCGCGCTGACCGCGCTGACCGCGGTACTGCCCGCGTCAAGGGCGGACGCCGCGACGAGCCGTACGGTCGCCGGGGGACGGCTGGACTGGGGAATCAAGGCGTCGTTCCAGAGCTATGTCACCGGGCCCATCGCGAAAGGCAGTTGGGCGATGACCGGCGGCGCGGGCACCTTCGGCAGCAACCAGTTCCGCTTCCCTTCGGCGCGGGGCTCGTACGATCCGGGCAGCGGCGCGCTGACCGCCGCCTTCGCGGGCGGCGTCCACTTCCTGGGGCACCGGCAGGCCAGCGGCGCCTATCAACTCGACCTCACCATCAGCCGTCCCACCGTCAAGATCTCCGGCGGCCACGGCACGCTCTACGCCGACATGCGCAGCAAGGACAAGAACACCGGTCGGGTCACCACCACCGCCCAGGTGCCGCTCGCCTCGCTCGCCGTCGGCGGCGTCAACACCCGCGGGGTCACCGGGTCGCAGATCACCCTCAGCGGCATCCCGGCCACCCTCACCTCGCAGGGCGCCCGCGCCTTCGCGGGCTACTACACCACCGGCACCCCGCTGGACCCGGTCAGCCTCTCGGTCGACCTGCGCGCACCCGCCTCGCCGACCACCGCCCCGCCGCGGACCCCGACCGGCGGCGCGAGCGACAAGGCGTCGGGGAAGCCGACCGCCACCTCCACGGCCGTGCCCGGCACGGTCGTTGACGCCGCCGCCGACTGGGGCGTACGCCGCACCTTCCGCGAGTACGTGACCGGCGACATCGCCAAGGGCCGCTGGACGGTGGCCGACGGCGCACGGGACGGCGGCGCCCTGTTCCGCTTCGGCGCGGGCCGCGGCACGTACGACGCCTCGCACCACTCGCTGGACGCCCGGTTCGGCGGGACGGTGCGCTTCGTCGGGATGAAGGCGGCGGACGGCACGTACGGGCTCGACCTGTCGATCAGCGCGGTCCGCGTCACGGTCACCGACGGCAAGGGCACGCTCTACGCGGACGGCGAGCCGTTCATCACCTTCGCCGCGCCCGCCGCGCTCGCGCCGAAGAACGGCCTGATCTCCCTGACCGAGGTCCCGACCACGCTGACGGCGCAGGGCGCCAAGGCGTTCAACGGCCTCTACACCGCGGGTACTTCGATGGACCCGCTCACCCTCTCCGTCGCCCTCGACAAGGCGGCGGCCCTGCCCGCGCTGCCCGACATCGGCTCCGACCCCACGGCGTCCGCCACCCCGGCGGCGTCCCCGGCGCCGAGCACCGCACCCGCCGCGCCGAGCACCGAGTCCGCCGCGGACAGCTCGCACGACGGCGCGCCGGTCGGCCTGCTGGCCGGCGGGTCGGCCGCGGTCCTCGCCGCGGCGGCGGTCGTCTTCACCGTCGTACGGCGCAAACGCCGTACCGAAGACGGTGGCTGACGGCGCGTCACCCGGACGTCGACTGACGGAGCGTCACCTCCCCCCGCACCTCGCACCACCCGCTCGAACCGCAGCACCGCAGGACGCGTACGGCCGCACGCAGCGTGCGGCCGCAGGGTCCGTACGCCCTCCGTACGGCCGCATGCCCGCACCGGGCACCACCGCACCGAGCACCACCTTCCGAGGAACACAAGGAGCACACCACCCCATGACCGCCCGCCTCAGCTCCCGCGCGCTCGCCCTGGCCATAGCCACCGCCACCGCGGGGGCGGCCACCGCCCTGCTGGTCCCGGCGTTCGCCGCCGCCGACTCGCCGTCGTCCCCGGCCGTACCGCTCACCGGCGGCACCTTCGACTGGGGCGTCAAGCAGTCGTTCCGCTCGTACGTGACCGGCCCCGCGGGGGGCACCATCACCACCGCGGACGGCGCGACCGCCAACTCCAACGGCACCTTCCACTTCACCAACGGCCAAGGCTCGTACGACACGTCGACGCACGGCGTGACCGTCGGCTTCGACGGCAGCGTCGAGTTCGCGTCCACGCTGCACGGCTTCGACATCAAGCTGGCCGACCTCAAGGTCGTCACCGTCGGCACCACGGGCAGGATCACCGCCGACGTGACCGCCGCGGGCAGCACGTCGAACGACGTGGAATTCGCCACGCTCGACCTGTCGAACGTCAGGCCCGGCGGCGGCGCGGGCGGCGCGATGACCTTCAACGGCATCCCGGCCACGCTGACCGCCGACGGGTCGAGCGCCTTCAACGGCATGTACCAGCCCGGTACGGCGCTGGACGCCGCGGACCTGTCCGTCACTCCGGGCGCCGCCCCGACGACGACGCCGCCCACCACCCCGCCGACCACCGCCCCCACCACGCCGCCGACCACCACCCCGCCGACCACCAACCCGCCGACCGGCGAGCCGACCGGTGAGCCCACGGGCGAGCCGACCGCCACGCCCACCACGACCGCGCCCGGCGGGCCCGCCGCCGTCGTGGACGGCAACCTCGACTGGGGCGTCAAGCAGTCCTTCCGCTCCTACGTCACAGGACCGATCGCCGACGGCAAGGTGGAGCTCACCGACGGCGCCACCGGCACCGCCTCCGGCTACCGCTTCCCCAAGGGCGCCGGCACCTACGACGCCGACACCAAGACCCTCAACGCCTCCTTCTCCGGCGGCGTCCGCTTCCTCGGCCACCTCCAGCAGGGCACGTACGCGCTCGACCTGAAGTTCGGCAACTTCGCGGTGGCCACCAAGGGCGCCACCGGCACCCTCACCGCCGACGTGTCGGCCAAGGACATGGCCTCGGGCAAGGTCACCGACTACAAGGGCATCGCCGTGGCCACCCTGAGCGGTGTCGCGCCGACCGCCGACGGCGACGTCGTCACGGTCTCCGGCGCCTCCGCCGTGCTCACCGAGGACGGCGCGAAGGCGTTCAGCGGCTTCTACAAGGCGGGCGACGCGCTCGACCCGGTGACGGTCGCCGTCTCGCTGGACGACAGCGCCACCCTGCCGACCGGTTCGCCGAGCCCGTCGGCCGGTTCGTCGGGCGGTTCCTCCGACGGCGGTACGACCGGCGGCTCCACCAGCGGCGGTACGACCGGCGGTTCCGGCAGCACGGTCGGCGGCACCGGCAACGACTTCACCACCGACGGCGAGCTGGCCTCCACCGGCTCTGGCACCCCGTCCGCCGCGCTGCTCGCCGCCGCGGGCGCCCTGCTGGTGACCGGCGCCGCCGCGACCGTCACTGTGGCCCGCCGCCGCAACACCGTCTGACGCAACACCGTCCGACGCGGCACCGTCTGCCACGAAGACCTCAGGCACAGCCGAAAGCCGGGCGGCCCACCGTGAGTTCAGGTGGGCCGCCCGGCTTCGCGGGGGTCGTACGGACAGCGCGCCCTCACGCGGAGAGCGGGAAGGCGTCCCCCAGCTCCCGGAAGACCGCGATGTTCAGCGCGAAGGCGGTCCTGCACTCCTCGACCACCCGCTGCTTCTCCAGGTCGTCGACCGCGAGGCCGTCCAGCAGTTCGCGGTACTCGCGCTTGAAGGCGGCCGGGTTGTCGATGCCCTCGAAGACGTAGAAGCGGACACCGTCGCCCTTGCGGGCGAAGCCCCAGGTCTTCTCCGCGACACCGCGGACGACTTGGCCGCCGGAGAGGTCGCCGAGGTAGCGGGTGTAGTGGTGCGCGACATAACCGGCGGGCCACTCGCGGGCGACCTCGGCCACCCGGGCCGCGTACCGGGCGGTGGCGGGCAGCGCGGTCGCGCGGTCCTTCCAGCCCTCGCCGAGCAGGTGGTCGAGGTCCTGTTCGAGGGAGGCGACGCGCAGCAGCTCGGTGCGGGTGAAGGGCGCGGCCACCGAGTCGTCGGCCAGCAGGTGCGCGCCCTCCTCCAGCGCCCGGTACACGAACCAGAGCTGCTCGGTGTAGCGCGCGTACGCGTCCACGCCGAGCCGCCCGCCGAGCAGGTCGTCCATGAAGGTCGAGTCGTGCGCCTCCTGGTGCTGGGCCCGGGTCGCGGCGCGGATCGCGGCGGAGAAGGGGGATGCGGCGGACGGTGCGTCCGGAGTGGCCGACGTGTCCGAAGTGGCCGACGGAATCGACGTGGTCAAAGGAACCTCCTGGTCAAGGCTGTGCGCCGACCTCGATCCTCCCAACTTAGGCTTACCTAAGTCAATAGGTTGCCGACATGATGTCGGAAACGGCCGCCACGGGAACACTTCCACCCCGGGTGGGTGTTCATTCCTGGCAAGAGGGAGGATGTGCTCCACCGTCCGCGTACCGTGGTCCGCGGGACGGGAGTGGCGAGGAAAGGAGCCCGATGGCAGGCAAGAGCAGGGTGTCCGACTGGTTGCGCCGCCGTACGGAGAGCGCTTCGGGCAACAGCCGGGCGGCCAGGGCGGCAGCCGCCGCTGCCGCCGACGACCTGCGCCGTGACGAGCTGATCCAGGCGGCCGTCGCCGCCTCGTATCCCGTCGCACCGGCCGTGCACCCCGAGGGCTTCGGCTGTTCGTGCGACCGGATCGGCTGTCACATCCCCGGTGTGCACCCCGTCTCGCAGGCGTGGCAGACCCAGGCGAGCACCGACCCGCAGCGGGTCGCCCAGTGGCTCAGCGGCCAGCCGCTCGCCAACTTCATCACCGCCACCGGGCTCAACCACGACGTCCTCGACGTCCCCGCGGAAGCGGGCCGCGTCGCGCTGGAACGGCTGACCGCCGACGGCGCCACCATCGGCCCGGTCGCCCTCCAGGGCGAGGACCGGATGCTGTTCTTCACCGCCACCCGCGGCACCCCCGCCGACGAGGACGAGTGGTGGCCCTGCGCCCTCGACTGCAACCCGGAGACCGCCGACGAGCACCCGGGCATCCGCTGGCACTGCCGCGGCAGCTATGTGCTGCTGCCCCCGGCCCGGCTGCCGTCCGGCGGCACGGTCGTCTGGCTCCCCGACCTCGGCCCCGACCTCCCGCTGCCCGACCCGCTTCCCGTCCTCGACATCCTCACCGACGCCTGCGCCCAGTTCGCCTACGAACCCGAGCCGGAACCGGTCGCCCGCACGCGCTGAGCCCGTTCCCGCAGAGGCCGTTTCCGCTGAGGCCCGTCCCCGCAGAACCCGTCCCCGCTGAGTCCCTACGCGCCCGTCGCCGAGACCAGGCCCGCCAGGCGGCTGAGGACCGCCGTTTTCGCGTCCGGTCCCGCGCTGCGGGCGGGGACCGTGGCGGCCTGCTGGGACATGCGGGAGAGGGTGACGGAGGTGCGGGGGGTGCCGGTCATCAGGGCCTTGGTGTCCTGGTCGATGCTGAGCTGGTAGCCCTCGCGGTACGTGGCGCGGGTCTGATGGCGACTGGCGAACAGCACGAGCGCGCCGCCGGACCTGGTACGCAGCGCGACCGGGGTGAAGTCGCCGCCGTCGGCGGGCTGATCGGCGTACTGCGTCACGGAGTTGGCCGTACGCCGGTTCTTGTCGCGCCCGGCCAGCAGCTCGGAGGTCGCCGGACCGTCGGCGAACGCCGGTGCGGCGGGAGCCTGTTGGAGATACGAGGTGTACGCCGTGCTCAACCGGCCCGGCTGCACGAGCAGATCGGTGCCCGCGGCCGGCAACGCCTCGACCAGACCGTCCTTGTCGGTGGCGAGGGCGGGCAGCGCGTCCGGTGCCATGACGGCAAGGAAGGACGCCTTCCACGGGTCGCCCGCGGTGAACCGGCGGAAGACCAGCAGCCACCGCGAGTCGCCGCCGCGGTTGGTCGCGGTGTCCGCCACGAAGAACTTCGGCCAGCCGCGCTGCCTCGGCACCAGGAAGCGTGAGTCGGAGAAGGCCAGCGGCGTGAACGACGCGTTGCCCTCGGGGTGGTTGGCGTGCTTGGCCCGCACCCCCGCCTCGTCGATGGCGCCCAGCGCGCCCGACTCGATCTCGGCGACCAGCGACTCGTCGTACGCCTTCGTCGCCGCGTTGTTGACCTTCGCGAAATTCGCCAGCACCTCGGCCGCCTCCGCGGGCCGCACCGACGCGATGTCCGCGCGCTCACCGTGCACGGTGACACAACCGGCCAACGGCACCGCCAGCGCGGTCGCCGCCGCCGCCAGACACAGGCTCCGACGGTTCATGGCAGGGTCAGCACCTCCGCGCCGTCCGCCGTGACCACCAGCGTGTGCTCGAACTGGGCGGTGCGCTTGCGGTCCTTGGTGACCACGGTCCAGCCGTCGTCCCACATGTCGTACTCGTGCGTGCCCAGCGTCAGCATCGGCTCGATGGTGAACGTCATGCCGGGGCGCATCACCGTCGTCGCCCGCGGGTCGTCGTAGTGCGGGATGATCAGCCCCGAGTGGAACGCGGTGTGGATGCCGTGCCCGGTGAAGTCCCGCACCACGCCGTACCCGAAGCGCTTCGCGTACGACTCGATGACCCGGCCGATCACATTGATCTGCCGCCCGGGACGTACCGCCTTGATCGCCCGGTCGAGCGACTCCCGTGTGCGCTCCACCAGCAGCCGCGACTCCTCGGCGACGTCGCCCACGAAGTACGTGGCGTTGCAGTCCCCGTGCACCCCGTGGATGAACGCGGTCACGTCCAGGTTCACGATGTCGCCGTCGCGCAGCACCGTCGAGTCCGGGATGCCGTGGCAGATCACCTCGTTCACCGACGTGCACAGCGACTTGGGGAAGCCGCGGTAGCCCAGGTCAGAGGGGTACGCCTGATGGTCCACCATGTACGCGTGCGCGATCCGGTCCAGCTCGTCGGTCGTCACCCCGGGGGCGATGGCCTTCGCGGCCTCCTCCATCGCGCGCGCCGCGATCCGCGAGGCGGTCCGCATCTTCTCGACCGTCTCCGCGTCCTGCACCTCGGGCCCGGTGTACGGCGCCGGCCCCGGCCTGCCCACGTACTCGGGGCGCGGGATCGAGGCCGGCACGTGCCGGGTGGGGGAGAGCTTGCCGGGAACGAGCAGCGACTGACCAGACATGCCGACGAGTGTATCCGCGCCCGATCGGGGAACATGGCCGCAGGCGGCCACCCGCGGCACCCCCGACCACAGGAGACGATCATGGCGCTGTTCAGGGCGAAGAAGCCGGCCGGAAAGCCCGGCGAATGGTTCTACTGCATCGAACACCACAAGGTCGAGGAGGGGCCCGAATGCCCCGCCAAGGACCGCTTCGGCCCTTACTCCACCCGCGAGGAGGCGCAGCGGGCGATGGACACCGCCGCCGAGCGCAATCTCCAGTGGGACACCGACCCGAAGTGGCACGACACCGCCGACGGTGACGGCCAGGACGCCGGGAACGACAGGCCGGGGGGCTCCTGACGGAGCAGTCGGGCGGGGCCGGTCGTCAGGACGCGGTCGCGGGTGCCGTTTCCGTACCGCCTTCCGCTCCGCTCTCCGTCTCCGCCGCCGCCGGGTGCTGCCGCGCGTCGTACGACATCAGCTTCGGGAGAGCGGCGGCCAGGGCGACGACCGCCGCCGCGCACGCGACACCGCCGGTCCAGACGGAGGTACGGGCGGTGGTGAGGGCGGCCACGCCGCCGCTGCGGAGCTGACCGAGCTGCGGGCCGACCGAGTACGACAGCAGCTCGATCCCCGCCAGGCGTCCGCGCAGCTCGTCGGGGATCGTCTGATTCCACATCGTGGAGCGGCCGACGCCGCTGATCATGTCGCAGCCGCCCGCCGCCGCCAGGCACAGCAGTACGAGCCAGATCCGGCCGGTCCAGCCCGCCGCGGCCATGGCCAGGCCCCAGCCCACGGCCGCGTACACGACCATCCGGCCGTGCCGGTGGATCCGGGTGGTCCAGCCGCTGGTCAGGCTGACCGCGAGGGAGCCGACCGACCCGGCCGCGTACATCAGGCCGAGCGACCACGGCGCGTGCAGGTCGTCCGCGAGGAACGGGAAGATCGCCGCCGGGTACGCGAAGAACATCGCCGCCAGGTCGATCGCGTACGTGCCGAGGAGTTCCTTACGGCTCCACGCGTAGCGCGCGCCCTCCGCGATCGAGCGCAGCGAGGGCGGCTTCGCGTCGTGCGCGGCCGGTGAACGGCTCAGGCCCAGGCCGAGCGCGACGGAGAGCGCGAAGGTCGCCGCGTCGGCCGCGTACGCCCACGAAAGGCCCGCGTACGCGATCACCAGGCCCGCGACGGACGGGCCCGCGATGGCCCCGACCTGCCAGCGCAGCGCGTTGAGCGCCGCAGCGGCGGCGAGTTGGTCGCGCCGGACGATCCTGGGCACGATCGCGTCCAGGGCGGGCCGCTGGAGTCCCGTCAGCGCGCTCGACAGTGCCGCCACCACGTACAGCGGCCACACCACCGGGTGCGGCACCACCGTGTTGACCAGCAGCCCCAACGCCAGCAGGCCCTGCGCCGCCTCGGTCGCGTTGATCAGCAGCTTCCGGTCCATCGCGTCCGCGAGCGCCCCGCCGTACAGCCCGAACACGATCAGCGGCACCAGCTCCACCGCGCCGATCGCTCCCACCGCGACGGCCGAGCCCGTCAGCTCCTTGATCTGCACCGGCAGGGCCACGAACGTCAGGAAGCTTCCGAACGTCGTGATGGCTCCCGCCAGCCACATTCTCCGGAAGTCCGCCGAGGTGCGCCACGGCGTCATGTCGGGGAGCAACGCCCTCTTCCGCTTCCGCGGGGGTGGGGGGTCATCGGTCACGGTCACTGTCACGTAGGGCGATGCTCCCCGGCCCGGCCTCCCCCCGCAAAGCCTTTTTCCCCCGCCCGACCCGCCCCCCACCGGGCCGGTGGCCCGGCGACAGCCGAATTGCCCGCCGGGGCGGGTGGTGTCGTGCGGGAGCGCGGTGGCTGGGGGCGCCCACGCGGCGGCAGCCGAGAACCGCACCGGGGCCGCGCCCCCGGGGGCACCCACCTGGGCGAGGTGAACGGGGGGTGGGGTTACCAGCGGGGAGGAGGGGTGGAGAGGTGGTCGGCCAGGCGGGAGAGGGGGTCGCGGAAAGGGGGACGGCGAGGGGCCGTGGCCTCACCCGCAGCGGAGCTGACAAGGTGCTGGAGGACGTCGAGGGAGAGCGCGGGCGCGTCGGGCGAGGGCAGGCTCAGGACGTCGTGGGCGACGCCGTCGAAAGGGTGACCCTCCGCGGAAGCGGACAGGGCGAGGACGGTGGCGCCGGAGCGCCTGGCGTCGTGGACGCGTTCGAGGATGCCGGCCCCCGGCCGGTCGGGGGCGACGAGCAGCACGGTCTCGCCGCGCCCGGCGGCGGCCAGCCGCCGCAGACCGACGGCGAGATGCGGCGGCGCGCCCGGCGGCACGCGGAACCGCAGGAGCGTGGGGGAGAGTTCGGGCACCCCGCTCCAGGCGGCCTCGTCGTCGAGGTGCGCGGCGAGATGCCACGGCTCGTACGCGTCGGTGCCGACGAGCAACAGCGGTCCCGGCCCGCGCTGGACCGCGGTTCTGAGCGTCCCGCCGAAGGCGCGGGCGGCGCGCGGCCACTCCGTTCCGGCGAGCACTTCGCGCAGCAGCGCGACCCGTACGGCGTCCATGGCACGGCATCCTTGCGCCCCCGGAGTGATCCGCGCCACCGAACGCCGTCGAACACCGCCCGCACCTGGCAGGATCGCCGGTATGACTACCCCTGAGGACGTGAAGACCCCGGCCAAGGCACCGGCCAAGGACCCCTGGGAGCTGCCCGACGTGTCGGGCCTGGTGGTGGGAGTACTCGGCGGCACCGGTGACCAGGGCCGCGGGCTCGCCTACCGGCTGGCCAGGTCGGGCCAGAAGGTCGTCATCGGCTCCCGCAACGCCGAGCGCGCGCAGACCGCCGCCGCCGAACTCGGCCTCGGCGTCGAGGGCGCGGACAACGCGGAGTGCGCCCGCCGCAGCGACATCGTGATCGTCGCGGTGCCGTGGGACGGCCACGCCAAGACCCTGGAGTCACTGCGCGAGGAACTGGCGGGCAAGCTCGTCGTGGACTGCGTCAACCCGCTCGGTTTCGACAAGCAGGGCGCGTACGCCCTCAAGCCCGACGAGGGCAGCGCCGCCCAGCAGGCCGCCGCCCTGCTCCCGGACTCGCGGGTCACCGCCGCCTTCCACCACCTGTCGGCGGTGCTGCTCCAGGACCCGGAGATCGCGGAGATCGACACCGATGTGATGGTCCTCGGCGAGGCCCGCGCCGACACCGACATCGTCCAGGCGCTCGCCGCCCGTATCCCCGGCATGCGCGGTGTCTTCGCGGGCCGGCTGCGCAACGCCCACCAGGTCGAGTCGCTGGTCGCCAACCTCATCTCGGTCAACCGCCGTTACAAGGCCCACGCGGGCCTGCGCCTCACCGACGTCTGAGCCGCATCGAGCCGTAGCCGCGCCGCATCCGAGCCGTAGCCGAGCCGGCCACCCGGGCCGGCCACCCGGGCCGTACGTCCGAGACGTACGAGCCCGTCCCGAGCGGTCCGGGGCATGGGGGACAATGGCGGACGACCGTACGCGTCCGCCCGGACAGGAGCCGCACCCCATGCCCCGCCTCGCCCTCTACGCCCTCATCGCGTGCCTGCTCGCCGTCGCCGCCGCGGTGGTGTCCTTCGCGCACGGCAGCTTCCTGGGCATCGTGTGGGTGCTGCTCGCCGGGCTGACCAGCAACATGTGCTGGTACTACTTCCGCAAGGCGAAGATGGACGCCGCCGCTGCCGCCGACGCGACGGGCCAGCCGCAGAGCTGACGTCACTTCCGCCAGAACTGGAACAGCGTGTAGCCGTAGTCCACGTAGTCGCGCGGCACGTGCAGCCAGCCCATCACGGTGTCGATGGCGTGGAAGAACTTCACGTTCACCGCCGGAATCCACAGCACACCGAAGACCGCCAGCAGGCCGAACTGTGAGAAGGGCTCGAACTGGCGGCGGGCGGCGGGCGAGAGCCACGGCTCGATGATGCCGTAGCCGTCCAGGCCCGGGACCGGCAGCAGGTTCAGGATCGCGGCGGTCACCTGGAGCATCGCCAGGAAGGCGAGCGCGCACAGGAACTCGGTCGGCCAGGAGTCCAGCGCGCCGAGCGCGAACGGCAGCATCAGCAGCACCGCGAAGGCGACGTTGACCAGCGGGCCCGCCGCCGAGATGAGGCTGTGCCGCCAGCGCCCCTGGATGCGGCCGCGCTCGATGAAGACGGCCCCGCCGGGCAGGCCGATGCCGCCCAGGATCACGAAGACCACCGGCAGCACGATGGACAGCAGCGCGTGCGTGTACTTCAGCGGGTTGAGGGTCAGATAGCCCTTCGCGCCGATGGAGATGTCACCGCTGTGCAGGGCGCTGCGGGCGTGCGCGTATTCGTGCAGGCACAGGGAGACGACCCAGCCGGACACCACGAACAGGAAGACCGCGAAGCCGTGGTCGGAGGCGAACTGGCTCCACACCGCCCAGCCGGACACGGCCATCACCGCGACGATGGCGAGGAAGACCGGGCTGATCCTCCGGTCGCTGTCGCCGCGACGGTCGGCCCTGCGGATCGATGTGACGCTCATGGACGGGCTCCTGGCGTGGGCGGTGGGGCGCTGAGGCTACGGGAGGTCGTGCGCGGGCCCGGCGGCCCGACGGTGGGGGACCGACGGTGGTGGGGACGGACGCGGCCTGAGGCAGCCGCCCGATCATGCCATCCGGGACGGAAACGACACAGGCCGTGCCCGGGAAACGTCCGGCGGCGTGACCAGGTTCCAACGCCGCGTCACGCCGGGCCACCGCTGTACGGAGGCGCGCGAGCGGACGCCACGCCTCCGCCCCCCGCGTGGACCGTACGCCCTCGCCGCCGCGGGCGGACCGGGGCCGACCGGGGCGCGGTGACCGTGCGGGCTCCGTAACAATGGGGCCGTGCGATACGCGATTCTCGGCACCACCCAGGCTCTGCGCGACGACGGCACGCCCGCCGCACTGGCGGGCGGTCGGCTGCGCGCGCTGCTGACGGCGCTCGCACTGCGGCCCGGCCGGGTGATCGGCGCGGACGCGCTCATCGACGAGGTGTGGGACGGCGACCCGCCCGCCGGGGCGACCGGCGCGCTGCAAGCGCTGATCGGTCGGCTGCGCCGGGCCATCGGCCATGACGCGGTCGGCTCGGTCGACGGCGGCTACCGGCTGGAGGCGGCGCCCGAGGACGTGGATCTGTACCGGTTCGAGCGGCTGGCCGACGAGGGGGCGCGGGCGCTGGCCGACGGCGACCCGGTCAAGGCCGCCGGGCTGCTCGGCGACGCGCTCGCGCTGTGGCGCGGGGCCGCGCTCGCGGACCTGCCCGACCGGGGCACGGCCGCCGTCCGCAGCGAGGCGCTGCGCCGGGACGCCCAGCGGCAGCGGCTCACCGCGGAACTGGCCCTCGGCAGGGCAGGTCCGATCCTCCCCGAGCTGGCGGAGCTGGCCGCCGCGCACCCCCTGGACGAGCCGCTGCGCGCCCTCCACATCCGCGCCCTGCGCGCCGCGGGCCGTACCGCCGACGCCCTGGCCGCGTACGAGGCGGTCCGCCGTGACCTCGCCGACCAGCTCGGCGCCGACCCCAGCCCCGAACTGCGCGCCCTGCACGCGGAACTGCTGAACCCCCCGCCGCTGCCGGGTGACCGTCCGGTCGGGGCTCCGCCCGGCCCGGGCGGTTCCGCGGCCGGAAGGGCGCAGAGCCGGGCCCGCGGCACCCGCCCGCCCACCCCCGGATCCGACACCCGCGGCCCGACCGCGGCCCCCGGCCCACGCCCGGCCGATCACGGACAGGTCGGCCAGGACCACCGGACCGGACCCGCTTCGGGCGGAGACGGGCAGGGCGGCCCGGCCGAGTACGGCCCCGGCGGGGCCGTCATGGGCGCCGCCGCGGGCGAGGCGGCTGACGGCGGTGCGTTCGGGCGTCGGGGCGCGGCCGTTGCGGGCGGGGCCCGGCCCGTACCGGGGAACGCCCGCGCGCGGCTGACCAGCTTCGTCGGCCGCGAGGCCGACCTGGCCGCGGTGCGCGGCGACCTGTCGCGCGCCCGGCTCGTCACGCTCACCGGACCCGGCGGCACGGGCAAGACGCGGCTGTCGCAGGAGGCCGGTGACCTGGTGGCGCCGCGCTGGAAGGACGGCGTCTGGTACGTCGAACTGGCGCCGGTCAGCGATCCGCGGACGGTGCCCGAGGCGGTGATCAGCTCGCTGGGGCTGCGCGAGACGCTGCTGCACTCCGGCAGCGCCACCGAGGCCGCGCTGTCCGTCGAGACCAAGACCAAGGACCCGGCCCGGCAGCTCACCGACTACTGTGCGAGCCGCGAGCTGCTGCTGGTGCTGGACAACTGCGAGCACGTGATCGGCGCTGCCGCGACCCTGACCGAACAGCTCCTCGCGCACTGCCCGGGCGTCTCGGTGCTCGCCACCAGCCGCGAACCCCTGGGCGTACCGGGCGAGTTGGTACGGCCGCTGGACCCGCTGCCGGACCCCACGGCGCTGCGGCTGCTCGCCGACCGGGGCGCGGCGGCCAGGCCCGGCTTCTCGGTGGACGAGGACCCGGTGGCCTGCGCCGAGCTGTGCCGCCGCCTGGACGGGCTGCCGCTGGCCATCGAGCTGGCCGCGGCCCGGCTGCGCAGCCTCTCGCCGCGCCAGCTCGCCGACCGCCTCGACGACCGCTTCCGCCTCCTGACCGGCGGCAGCCGTACGCTGCTGCCCCGCCAGCAGACGCTGCGCGCCGTCGTGGACTGGAGCTGGGACCTGCTGGACCCGGCCGAACGCGTGCTGCTCCGCCGCCTGGCGGTCTTCCGCGGCGGCTGGACCTTGGAGGCCGTCGAGGCGATCTGCCCGGACCCCGAAGGGACCGACCCCGACGAAGCCGACCCGGCGAAAGCGGCGGACGGCGCCCGCGAGGGCGTCCGCATCGACGCCCTCGACGCCGCGGCGCTGCTCGCCTCCCTGGTCGACAAGTCCCTCGTGCTGGCCGACCTCACCGACGACGGCGTACGCCACCGGATGCTGGAGACGATCTCGGAGTACGCGACCGAGCGCCTGGAGGAATCCGGCGAGCGCGCGGCCGTCGAGCGGCGGCACCTCACGTACTTCAGGGAGTACGTGCGCACCGCCGACCCGATGCTGCGCGGCGCGGGGCGCGGTCAGCACCGGGGCGCGGGCGAGGAGGGCGTGGGCCAACTCGTATGGCTGGAACGGCTGGAGCGCGAGCACGAGAATCTGCGGGCCGCGCTGCGCCGGGCGGTGGAGACCGGCGACGAGCAGGACGCGCTGCTGCTGGTGCTGAGCTGCTGCTGGTTCTGGGAGGTCCGCAACTACCAGTCGGAGCGCCGCCATTGGCCCGCGGCGGTGGCCGCGATGGGTCCCGACCCGTTCGAGACGCCGCCCGCCCTCGAACCGCTGGACCGCGGTCCGCTGGACGATCCGCCGCCGCTGGAGGGCGAGCGGCTGCTGGAGGCCAGGCGCTGGGTGCGGATCGAGGACATGGCGTCCATGCAGGGCGAGACCGACTGGTGGGAGCACCCGAAGCTGGCCCGTATCGGCCGCGCGCTGATAGAGACCTACCCGCCGCATCTGCCGCAGTCCGCCCGCTTCCCCGGCATCCTGCGGCCCTACGGCGCCTTCTTCTCCGGCGACTTCTCCCGGCTCGGCCCGCTGATGGACGAGACCGTGGAGAGCTGCCGCGTCCACGGGCGGCAGTGGGAGCTGGCCTTCGCGCTGCAACTGCGCGCGAAGATCAACAACGACATCAGTGAACGGCTCGCCGACGCGCTGGCCGACATCGCGGAGAGCCGCGGGCTCTTCCAGCGGCTCGGTGACGAGTGGGGCACCGCGGAGACGCTGTCCGCCGAGGCGGAGGCGGCCTCCAACGGCGGTGAGTGGGCGCGCGCCGCGCAATGCTGCCGCGAGGGCATCGCGCTGGCCCGCAAGATCGGCTCCCACCAGCACGTACCGGTGCTCACCGTCCGGATGGGCGAGGCGCTGTTCCACTCGGGCGAGGAGGATGAGGGCGAGCGGCTGCTGCGCGAGGGGGTCGCGGACGCCGACAAGTACGCGGCGGCCAGCGAGGGCGCAGGCTTCTTCGGCCGGGTGCTGCTCGCCCAGGTGCTCAGCCGCCGCGGCAGGTTCGACGAGGCGCTGGAGCTGATCGACGACGCCCTCGACGCGACGGTGCGCCACGCCAACGGTGTGCCCGGCTTCATCAAGGGGCTGCTGCACGCCATGCGCGGCTCCCTGATCGGCCGGGCCGGCGACCCGGAGACCGGGCTGCGGCTGATCGACGACGGTGTCGCGGAGCTCAGCCGCCACCCGCTGGCCACCGTCATCACCCCGCGGCTGGCGATCATGCTCTCGCCCGGGGTGGTGGATCTGCTGACGATGCTCGCCACCGCGGACGGTGCCGACCAGGAGCGCGCGGTGCGCAGGGCGCGCCGCGCGGTGGCGCTGCTCAACGCCAACGGCCGCCTGCGGCCGTCCGTGATGGCCCCGGCCGAGCGGCAGGACATGGAGCAGGCGGAGGGTCGGCTGCGGGAGTTGCTCACCGACGCCGGGTACGAGGCCGCGCACGCGGAGAGCGACGGCCTCACCCTGGAGGAGGCCGTCGCTCTCATGCGTGACGTGGACTGACGCGAACCGGTGCCGGGCGGCCCGGCGGCCGGGTCAGGTCTTCTTGCGGAAGCGCGCCACCGCCAGCGGCATCGTCACCGCGGTGATGCCGACCGACCAGGCCAGCGTGATCAGCACCGGGTGGGTGACCGAGCCGCCGTTGATCAGCCCGCGGGCCGCGTCGGCCAGGTTGGACAGCGGGTTGACCTTGGTGAAGCCCTCCAGCCAGCCGGGCATGGTGGTCGGCGGCGCGAAGATCGAGCTGCCGAACTGAAGGGGCATCAGCACCAGCATGGCGACGCCCTGGACCGCCTGGGGCGTCTTCATGGCCAGGCCCAGCAGGATGAAGATCCACATCAGGGAGGCGCCGAACACCGCCGACAGGGCGATGGCCCCGAACAGGTGCAGGACATCGGTGTGGATGGACAGGCCGAGCGCGAAGCCCATGCCCAGCAGGATCGCGATGGCGATCATCATCCGGCCCATCTCGACGACGATCTTCGCGATGAGCACCGAGGACCGCGCGATCGGCATCGTGCGGAAGCGGTCCATGACCCCCTTGCGGAAGTCGTCGTTGACCCCGCTGCCGACGGCCATGGAGATGTTCATGCCCATCATGGCCATCAGGCCGGGGATCACGTAGTTCACGTACTCCTGCTGGTTGCCCTTGCCCGCCACCGCGCCGCCGAAGACGTACACGAACAGCAGGGTGAAGATGACGGGCATCAGGACCGCGTCGAACATCGACTCCGGGTCCTGCTTGATCTGGAGCATGTTGCGGCGCGCGAGCGCGCCGATGTGCCGGAGGTTGGCCCGCAGGCCGATCCGTCCCTCGCCGGTGGCCGCTGCCTTCGCGGGCGCGGTGACCGTCGCCGTAGCCGCGCTCATGCCGCGACCTCCACTTCGTTCTTGTCGTCGATCCGGGTGTCCTCGTCCGGCCGGGCGTCGGGCTGGCCCGCGCCGTCGTCGGACTTCTTGCCGGTGATGGCGAGGAAGACCTCGTCCAGGCTGGGCAGGTGGGTGCCGATGTGCGCGATGGAGAAACCGCGGGTGCCCAGCAGGCCGACCACGGCGGTCAGTTGCTCGTCGCTGAGGATCGGCACGCTCACCACGCCGTCCTCGCGGTCGGCGGTGGCGCCCGCCACCCCGTCGAGTCCGGCGCCGGAGATGGCCTCGGCCATCGCCGCCACCACCGAGGGCTCGCTCGGCCGGATCACCAGGGTGCGCCCGCCGACCTTCGCCTTCAGCTCCTCCACCCGGCCGTTGGCGATCACCCGGCCGCGGTCGATGACCGTCAGCTCGTCGGCGAGCTGCTCGGCCTCCTCCATGTACTGGGTGGTGAGCAGGACGGTCGCGCCCTCGGAGACCATCCGCTGGACCTCGGCCCACACCTCGTTGCGGGTGCGGGGGTCCAGGCCGGTGGTCGGCTCGTCCAGGTAGAGCACCGCCGGGTTGCCGATCATGCTGGCCGCCAGGTCGAGGCGGCGGCGCATGCCGCCCGAGTACTCCTGGGCCGGGCGCTTGGCGGCCTCGGTGAGCGAGAAGCGCTCCAGCAGCTCGTTGGCGCGGGCCTTGGCGTCCTTGCCGGACAGGTCGAGCAGCCGCCCGATCATGTACAGGTTCTCCCGGCCGGACAGCTTCTCGTCCACCGAGGCGTACTGGCCGGTCAGGCCGATCACCCGGCGGAGCTGCCGGGGCTGCTTGAGCACGTCGTATCCGGCGACCCACGCCGAGCCCGCGTCGGGCTGGACCAGCGTGGACAGCACGCGCACCAGGGTGGTCTTGCCCGCTCCGTTCGGGCCGAGCACGCCGAGTACGGTGCCCTGGCGGACATCGAGGTCCACCCCGTCGAGGGCCTTGGTCTCACCGTAGTGCTTGACCAGACCCCGTACCTCTACGGCGGAGTGCCCGCCGCCGTCAGTCAGTCGCTTCGTCATGCCGACAACAATGGCGGGCGCCGCTGACACCGCGCCGACATCGCGCCGACAGCCGGGGACCGACCGTATCGGTGGCGTGTCAGCGACCTGTCAGCGACCGGTCACCGATCGGTCGGTAACGCTAGAGCGGCACGCTGACCAGCAGTGTTCCGTCCGCCGCCCGGATCTCGAAGCGGCTGATCGAGTCCTTGTGCAGTCCTGCGGCGCCGTGCACGGTCAGCGGTCGCGGCTGGGCGTCCGTGCCGTAACCGGTCTCCGGCACCGCCCAGGTGGCCACCGTCTGGCCGTTGCCGTCCAGCGCGACCGCGACCAGGCGGCACGTCTGCGGGCCGCGCACGCCCGTCAGCCGCAGGTCCACCACGCTGCCCCAGCCCTTGTCCGCGATGCCGACGGTCGCCCTGACGCCGGTCTCCGGGTTGGTCGCGGAGCGCTGGTCGGACGCGAAGGCCCCGGCGGCCGGGCGCCCGCCGCCGTCGTCGGTGGCCAGCACCGCGACCAGCGGTCCGCCGACCACCAGCACCGCCACGGCGGCCACCGCGGCCAGCCGCCGCCGCTTGCGCGCCCCGCGCTCGCGCGCCACCTGGTCCAGCAGCCGCCCGAGCATCGCGTCACCGCCGGGCGGGTGCGCGAAGGCGACGCCGTCCTCGCGCATCTCGTGGAGCACCGGCAGCAGCCCGCTCAGCTCGTCCAGCTCCCGGCCGCAGCTCTCGCACTCGGCCAGGTGCTCCTCGAAGCGGGTCATCTCCGCTTCGTCCAGCGCCCCGAGCAGATAGGCGCCCACATCGACGTGCGGTGTCATGAAGTGGTCACCCCTCTCTCCTCCAGCGCGTTCCGCAGGGCCCGCAGCGCGTAGAACACCCGCGACCGTACGGTGCCCTGCGGCAGTCCCAGTTCGTCCGCCGCCTCGTTGACCGTACGGCCGCGGAAGTAGGTCTCGACCAGCACCTCGCGGTGCGCGTCCGACAGGTCCCGCAGGGCGTCGGAGATGGTCATCAGCCGCAGCGACCGTTCCAGCTCGTCCCTGGCGGGGAGCAGGTCGAGCGCGGCGGGCGAGGTCTCCGGCGGCCGGGAGCCGCGGCTGCGGTGGCCGTCGATCACGATCCGCCGGGCCACCGTCACCAGCCAGGGCCGCAGTGAACGGGCCGCCGGGTCGAGCTTGGCCGCGCTCTTCCAGGCCCGCAGCAGCGTCTCCTGCACGACGTCCTCGGCCAGGAACCGGTCGCCCGCGACGAGCCGCAGCACATAGGCGTAGAGCGCGCCCGCGTGCTCGCGGTACAGCGCCCGCATCAGCTCCTCCTCCGGAGCCGACACCGGCGGTTCCGGCGGTTCCGGCGGCCCGGGGGCGCCGGGAGGTGGTCCGTCCACGGCGGCATCCTGCCGTA
Source organism: Streptomyces sp. NPDC024632 (assembly GCF_055559175.1). NCBI lineage: Bacteria > Bacillati > Actinomycetota > Actinomycetes > Kitasatosporales > Streptomycetaceae > Streptomyces > Streptomyces sp. NPDC024632. The sequence goes on along the minus strand of NZ_JBVHLD010000001.1, from coordinate 481,427 downwards.
CCCGCTGCCGTGGGTCGAGTTCGCCCGTGCCGGGACCCATGCCGACCTCCTCCCGTTCCGCGCCGCTCCCCTCCCCGTATACGGACGCCGGGCCCGGATGACTCAGGCCGTTCCGGACAAAACCGTTCCGGACGGGAACGCGGGCAAGAACGCGGGCAAGAACGCGGACAGGTTTTCGGACGGGAACGAGAAGGGCGGCGCACCCGGGAGAACCGGGGCGCCGCCCTGCGCTGACGGGCGCGGGGATCAGGGGAAGGGGATCAGTGGAAGGTGTGCTCCTCGGCGGGGAAGGCGCCGCCCACGACGTCCTCGGCGAAGGACTTGGCGGCGTCGCCGAGCACGCGGCGCAGATCGGCGTACTGCTTGGTGAAGCGCGGCACCTTGCCGCCGGTGAGCCCGGCCATGTCGGTCCAGACCAGCACCTGGGCGTCGGTGTCGGGGCCCGCTCCGATGCCGATGGTGGGGATCTGGAGCGAGCGGGTGACCTCGGCCGCCACCTCGGCGGGGACGAGTTCGAGGACGACGGCGAAGGCGCCGGCCTCCTGCGCGGCCTTGGCGTCCTGGACGAGCCGGTGGGCGGCCTCGTCGCCGCGGCCCTGCACGCGGTAGCCCATGGTGTTCACGGACTGCGGGGTCAGGCCCAGGTGCGCCATGACCGGGATACCGGCCCGGACGATCGCCTCGGTCTGGGCCAGGGAGCGCTCGCCGCCCTCCAGCTTGACCGCGCCGACCCCGGCCTCCTTGATCAGCCGGGTGGCGCTGCGCAGGGCCTGCACGGGACCTTCCTGGTACGCGCCGAAGGTCAGGTCGCCGACGATCAGCGCGCGGCTGGTGCCGCGTACGACGGCGGAGGCCAGGATCGTCATCTCGTCCATGGTGACCGGGACGGTGGTCTCGTAGCCGAGGTGACAGTTGCCCATCGAGTCGCCGACCAGCATGACCGGGATGCCGGCCTCGTCGAAGACCGACGCGGTCATCGCGTCGTAGGCGGTGAGCATGGGCCACTTCTCGCCGCGCTCCTTGGCCAGGGCCAGGTCGCGGACGGTGATACGACGGGTGCCGGTGCCCCCGTAGAGCGCCTTGGGGTGGTCGGCGGGCTGGGCGCCGGGCGTGCCGGTCGCGGTCGTGCCCTGGCCGGCCTGGGAGTCACGGCCCTGCGCGGGGGCAGCCGAAAGCTGCGTCATGGTGACGGCTCCTTCAGTCATCTCGAGGCGCCCTGACGGCGTCCCCGGATCCCTTCCATGCTGGCACGGCTCGCCCGGTCCGGAAAGAGGGGGCACGTTTTTGCCGCCCCTTTACGATACGAGACGGGATCGTATCGAATAAGACCTTAGGCTGACCTCCATGGCCGACAACTCGATAACCGCCCCGCCGTCCCACGTGCCGGAGGCGATCCACCGCCGCCGCTGGGCGATTCTCACCGTGCTGCTGTTCAGCCTCCTCGTGGTGGTGCTGGACAACTCGATCCTCAACGTGGCGATGAAGACCATCGCCCAGCCCTCACCCACCGGCCTCGGCGCCTCGCAGAGCCAGCTCGAATGGGCGATCAACTCCTACACCCTGGTCTTCGCGGGCCTGCTGTTCACCGCCGGCCTGCTCGGCGACCGCCTCGGCCGCAAGAAGGTCCTGCTCTTCGGCATGGTCGTGTTCGGCGCCGGGTCCGCGCTGTCCGCGTTCTCCGGCTCCGCGGGCGAACTGATCGGCTACCGCGCGGTGATGGGCCTCGGCGGCGCCTTCATCATGCCCGCCACCCTGGCGATCATCATGAACGTCTTCGAGCGCAAGGAGCAGCCCAAGGCGATCGGCATCTGGACCGGCGTGGTCGGCCTCGCCATCGCCATCGGCCCGATCACCGGCGGCGCGCTGCTCGAACACTTCTGGTGGGGCTCGGTCTTCCTGATCAACGTGCCGATCGTGATCGCCGCGCTCATCGCCATGTTCATCCTGGTGCCCGACTCGCGCGACCCGCGCCCCGGCCGCCTCGACCCGGTCGGTGTGGTGCTCTCCATCGTCGGCCTGGTCCTGCTGATCTACGGCATCATCAAGGGCGGCCAGTTCGGCGACTTCACCAAGCCCGAGGTGTGGGCCACGATCGCCGGCGGCCTCGTCGTCCTCGGCGCCTTCGTGCTGTTCGAGAAGCGCAGCGACCACCCGGCCTTCGACGTCACCTACTTCAAGGACCGCCGCTTCTCCGCCTCCGTCGCGGCCATCGGCCTGGTCTTCTTCGCCCTGATGGGCGTCACCTTCTTCATCGTCTTCTACACCCAGACCGTGCGCGGCTACAGCCCGCTCAAGACCGGTCTGCTGCTGCTCCCGCTGGCCGCCGCGCAGATGGTCTTCGCGCCGCGCGCCCGGCTGGTGGTCGACCGCTTCGGGGCGCGCGCGGTGTGCACCGCGGGCCTGACCCTCACCGCGATCTCCTTCCTCGGCTTCCTGCTGCTCGGCCAGTCCACGCCGATCTGGGTTCTGGAAGTGCTGTTCTTCCTGATGGGTACGGCGATGGCGCACGTCATGCCGCCCGCCACCGTCATGATCATGTCGTCGCTGCCGCGCGAGAAGGCGGGCTCCGGGTCCGCGGTCAACAACACCTTCCGGCAGGTCGGCGGGGCGATCGGCGTCGCGGTCCTCGGCTCGGTGCTGTCCACCGTCTACCGCAACGGCATCGACGACCACCTCGACGTCCTGCCCGCCGGCGCGCGGCACTCGGCGGGGGAGTCCATCCAGGCCACCATCGGGATCGCGGAGAAGCTCGGCCCCAAGGGCCAGTCGCTGATCCAGCCCGCGAACGACGCCTTCATCCACGCCATGCACATCACCGCCGCGTGCTCGGCCGCCGTCGCCTTGGTCGGCGCCGTCGTCACCCTGGTCTTCCTGCCCGCCAAGGAGCGGGTCGGACAGGCGCCCGACGCCGCGGCGGAGCCGGAGAAGGTGGGTGCCGAGCAGTGATCGACCCTCCCAGTACGTCGGCCGCGCGGCGCGGTCGCCCGCGCTCCGCGGCCGTCGACGGCGCGGTCATCGAGACCGTGCTGCGGCTGATCGCCGAGGGCACCTCGCTGTCCGAGCTGTCCATGGAGGGCATCGCGCGGGAGGCCGGGGTCGGCAAGGCCACGGTCTACCGCCGCTGGCCGGGCAAGGAGGCGCTGCTGATCGACGTGCTCGCCACGGTCGACTCCCACCCGCTGCCCGAACTGCCCGGCACGTCCTTCCGTGACGATCTGATCGTCGCGGTCGAGTCGATACGGCGGCGCGGTGTGGCCAAGCGGGAGTCCGCGCTGATGCGGACGATGCTGACCGAGGCGCAGAGCAGCCCCGATCTGTGGCGCTGCTACCACGACACGGTCATCGCCACCCGCCGTGAGGCGCTGGCCCAACTGCTGCGGCGCGGCATGGCCGACGGCGACATCCGGCCGGAACTGGGCAGGGACGTCGAGCTGCTGGTCGACTTCGTGACCGGACCGATGCTGGCGCGCTCCACGCTCCGGCCGGACGCCGAACTGTCGCCCGACCTCACCGAACGGCTGGTCGATCTGCTGCTCGACGGGATGCGCCCACGCGGCTGACCAGCGGCGGGGCGTACGGGAGTACACGGGGGCGCGGGGGATCTCCACCGCGCCCCCCACATATGTCCTGCGTGTCCCCGTCGTGTCACAGGTGGGGCCGATGCGGTGGGTGAAGGAACCCGCCGCACCCCGCTGTCCGTCGGTTCTCATAACGATCCCCTAAGGTCGGCAGAGCACCCGGCAAGGCAGTGAGGACCCTCATGACCCAGGCGCAGAGCGGCACGGACGCGACCACGGACGGCAGCGCCATGCCGCCCAGGAACGCCTCCGGAGCCCGCGCCCGGTTCCGTCACTGGTGGCAGCCCGAAGGCATGTGGCGGCGCGGCGTCATTCTCGCCGTCGTCGCCGTCCTCGTGGCCGTCCTGCTGCTCGTGCACGCCGACCTGCCCAACCGGATCGGCAACCTCGGCAGTCTGCTGGAGACCTTCCTGCCCTGGATCGGCCTGGCCGTGCCGGTGCTGCTGGTGGCCGCCGTGCTGCGGCGCTCCACGACCGCGCTGATCGCCCTGCTGCTGCCGTCGGTGATCTGGCTCAACCTCTTCGGCGGCCTGGTCACCGACAAGACGTCCTCCGGCGGCGATCTGACGGTGCTCACCCACAATGTGAACGCCGAGAACCCGGACCCCGACGGCACCGCCAAGGACGTCATCGCGGCCGGCGCCGACATCGTCGCCCTGGAGGAACTGGCCGAGAGCCAGGCGCCCCGCTACGCCCGCGACCTCGCCGCCGCCTACCCGTACCACTCGGTGCAGGGCACGGTCGGACTGTGGAGCAAGTACCCGCTGTCCGGGGTGCGCACGGTGGACATCAAGATGGGGTGGACCCGCGCCATGCGGGCCGCGGTGAAGACCCCGGACGGCCAGGTCGCGGTGTACGTGGCGCATCTGCCGTCCGTGCGGGTGAAGTTCAACGCCGGATTCACCGCGGGACAGCGCGACAACGCGGCCGACGCGCTCGGCCGGGCCATCGCGGGCGAGAACCTGCACAGCGTGGTGCTGCTCGGCGACCTCAACGGCACCATGAACGACCGGGCGCTGGCCTCGGTCACCTCGCAGATGCGCTCCACGCAGGGCGCGGCGGGCAACGGCTTCGGCTTCAGCTGGCCCGCGTCCTTCCCGATGGCCAGGATCGACCAGATCATGGTCAAGGGCATCGAGCCCAAGGCGTCCTGGACCCTGCCGAAGACCGGCAGTGACCACCTCCCGGTCGCCGCCCGCCTCCAGGTGCCGTAGCCCTCCGCACACGGCTTTCCCGCGACTCGGCGCGCTCCGCCGGATGGCGCACCGAGGTGGCGGCCCGGCGGCGGTTGCGCGAGCGTGACCCGCAGGTGCTCGTCGCCGGCGCCCGGTCCGCTGCCGTGAGGGTGTCGCCATGCAAGAACCGATGTCCGCCGCCGCGCGCAGACGCGGGTGGCGTGAGTGGCTTTCCCCCGCCCGGGCCGCCGTCGCCGCCGGGTGGTGCCTGCTGTCCGTCGCGGGCGTGTGGCTGGTGCAGCGCCTGGTGCGGGTCTCGATGATCGACGTGATGGTCTACCGGGCGGCGGGCTGGACGGTACGCACCGGCGGCGACCTGTACTCGCTGCGCGCCGACGGACTGCCGATGACGTATCCGCCGTTCGCGGGACTGCTGTTCGTCCCGCTGACCTGGCTGGACGTGGGCGCCATGCGCACCGCCGCGACCGTGGCGAATCTGCTCCTCGCGGTGGCCTTCGCCGCCCTGTCGCTGCGGCTGGTCGACCGGCGGCCGACCGTGGCGTCCGCGCTGCTCCTGACCGCGCTGGTGGTGTGGTGCGAGCCGGTCTGGGCGACCCTGCGCTACGGGCAGGTCAATCTGCTGCTCGCCGTGCTGGTGCTGGCCGACCTCACCTGCCGGGCCGACCGCAGGTGGGCGGGGGTCGGCATCGGCATCGCCGCGGGCATCAAGCTCACCCCGGTGCTGTTCGTCGCGCTGCTCGCCCTGGCCGCCTTCACCACCCGCGGGCGCGGCACCCCGTATCTGCGCCGCGCGTCGGTCGCGGCCGGGACCTTCGCGGCCACCGTCGGAGTCGCCGCGCTGGCCCTCCCGCACGACTCGGTCCGCTACTGGACCCAGGACGTCTTCTCGCCCGACCGCGCCGGTTACGCCGAAGAGGTCGCCAACCAGTCGCTGCGCGGCGTCCTGGCCCGGCTGACGCACAGCGGCGACCCCGGCACGCTCTGGCTCTGCGTCGCGCTCGCCGTCGCCCTCGCGGGACTGGCCGTCGCGGTGGGCGCGCTCACGGCCGGGGACCGGCTGCCGTTCGCCGCCGCGTGGGCCGCGGTCTCCTGCGGTGTGACGGCCCTCCTGGTCAGCCCGGTGTCGTGGACCCACCACTGGGTCTGGGCGGTGCCCATGGCCGTGCTGCTCGTCGCCGAGGGGGTACGCCGCCACGACCGGCGGTGGGTCTGGGGCGCGGCGGCGGCCGTCCTGGTGTTCTGCTCGTACGCGCTCTGGGCCCTCCCGCACGGCCGGGGACGCCCCGAACTGCGCGAGAACCCCGCCCAGATGCTCCTCGCGGCCTGCTACCCGCTGGCCGGGCTCGCCTTCCTCACCGTCGCGGGCCGCGTGGTGACCACGGCGCTGCGTACCGAGTCCCCGCCCCCGGCCCGCGCGGCGCGCTCCCGCGGAGCCCGCCTCAGGTCCCGTACAGCCGGCTCACGTTCGCCCGCGGGGCGGGCCGGGAAGCGGCGGCCCGCCCCGCGGCGAAGCCGGTCAGCAGATTCTCCGTGACCTTGGTGACGAACGTCCGGGTGCGCTCGTCCATGCCGTGGTCGCGGCCCATCAGACCGGTGCCCGCCATCAGCCCCTCGACCCAGCGCATCGTCCCGGTGGCGAAGACGCCCGCGCCGCCGGGCACCGTGTAGTACGCCGAGTCCGAGTGGCTGGCGCGGCCGTCGCACACCAGCGGCGAGTGGGCGACGACCTCGATCGGCGCCGGGGTCGGGTAGCCGGGGTCCACCCGGTCGTACTCGACGCCGACCAGGTGCGCGAAGCGGTCGCCCCGCGCGGCGCCGGTGCCCGCGAAGAGCCAGTGGTCGGCGCTCTCCACCACGTACGGGGCGTCGGTCGGATACCCCTCGTAGATGACGCCGGTCAGCGAGGACTCGGGGTCGGGGGCGGGCCGGGCGCGGAAGTCGTTGGTCGGCTTCGCCGGGTCGCGCGCGAGGCCGGGGTCGCTCTGATAATCGGTCTTGTAGCAGACCACGGTGCGTGGTTCGCCGCCCCGGACGGCTTCGAGGCGGACCCGCCGGAAGCAGGTGTTCGCGCCGAGGAAGACCAGATTGGTGCCCGCGTCCCGCGCCGCCGTGACGTGCGCGCGCTGCTCCGGCGTCCAGTACTCGTCGTGGCCGAGCGCCACGGCCGTGGTCGCGCCGCGCAGCACGCCGGGGTCGCGGTGGACGTCGATCCCCGTCGTGTACGCCAGCGGCAGCCCGAGCCGCTCGGCGAGGACCACCAGGGCGCGTTCGTACACCAGGAACTTCTCGGCGCCGTTCTTCGCGTACGGCCGGTCGAACGACACGGCAAGCGACCGGTCTCCGTAGCCGCCGTCCCGGCCGTTGTAGAGGCTGTAGCCGCCCCAGTCGTTGTACGCCTGCCAGGTCGCGGGCGCGTGCATGATCAGGGTCCGGCCGGTGGCCGCGGCCGAGCGGACCACGAGCGGGACGTACCGCTGATGGCCGTCGTCGGAGGTGAGCAGCAGCAGATAGGCGCCCTCGGGCCAGCCGTCGGTGGGGACGTCGAGGCCGCGCTCCCAGCCCGCCGTCACGGTCCTGGTGGACCCGGACGTCCTGGGCCCCGGCTGCCGGTGCCCCGCCGTCCGCGGCGACGTCCATACCCGCGTGGCCTGCGACCCGCCGTACCAGCCGACCCGGTAGGCGGCGACGCGGAAGCCGGGCGCGGTCGTCGACACGTACAGCCCTACGCGCTCACCGGGCCGGACGCTGACCCTGTCGGCGTACCCCTCGATCGCGTCCGGCGGTCCCAGCGAGCGGATCCGCCAGTCGTCGGTGCCCGCCCGCCGGACGGCGGTGGGGCCGCTGGTGGGGGTGCGGCGCACCGCGGCGGAGCCGCTGTCGCACCCGGCCGCCGCCGCGCCGACCACCCCGGCGACGGCCGCGTGGAGCACGCGCCGCCGGGCCGGACCGGGCGGCGCGCCGTCGTCCGCGGGACGGGCGTACGGGCCGGGCGGCGGGCCCTGGGCGCCCGGCTGGGGCGCCGGGCCCTTCGCGGCCGGGTGCTCGCGTTCGTCGTCCACTTCCGCGTCCCCTTCCCGGTGCGCCGGGCGCTGGGGCGCGGCTCGGCTCCGTCAGGACGATCCTGCGCGTGATCCGGCCGCCCGCGGCTCCGGCGCGCCGAACGCGGCGGTCACCGGGCGGTGTTGGTCAGCTCTGCTCGCCCTCGCGCCAGCGGTTGGTGATCGGCAGCCTGCGGTCCTTGCCGAAGCCCTTCGCGGAGATCTTCGTGCCCGGCGGGTACTGCCGCCGCTTGTACTCGGCGGTGTCGGTCAGCTTGAGGATACGCGTCACCAACTCGGCGTCGAAGCCCGCCGCGATGATCGCCTCGCGGCCCTGGTCCCGGTCGACGTACATCTCCAGGACCCGGTCGAGGACGTCGTAGTCCGGCAGCGAGTCGGTGTCGACCTGGCCGGGGCGCAGCTCCGCGCTCGGCGGCTTCGCGATCGAGTTCTCCGGGATCGGCGGGGTCTCGCCGCGCGCCTCGGCGTCGGCGTTGCGCCAGCGCGCCAGCCGGAAGACGGTCGTCTTGTAGACGTCCTTGATCGGGCCGTACGCGCCGACCGAGTCGCCGTACAGCGTCGAGTACCCCACCGCCAGCTCGCTCTTGTTGCCCGGCGCGAGCACGATCTGGCCCTCCTGGTTGGAGATCCCCATCAGCGTGACGCCGCGCAGCCGCGATTGGAGGTTCTCCTCGGCGAGGCCGGTCAGCGACAGCGACGCCATGTAGGCGTCGAACATCGGGGCGATCGACACCGTACGGAGATTGAGGCCGGTCCTGCGGGCCAGCTCCGCCGCGTCGCCCTTGGAGTGGTCCGAGGAGTACGCCGACGGCATCGACACGCCGTACACGTTCGCCGCGCCGATCGCGTCGACCGCGATGGCGGCCACCAGGGCCGAGTCGATGCCGCCGGACAGACCGATCAGCACCGAGCGGAAGCCGTTCTTCTCGACGTACGCGCGCAGGCCGGTGACCAGCGCGCCGTAGATCTCGGCGTCGTCGGTCAGCCGCTCGGCCTCGCCGCCGGTGAACTCCGCCGGATACGGTTCGACCGGCGCCTCGGAGAGCGTCACATGGCGGATCTCCAGGCCGTCGGCCACCCGCCCGGACGGCGCCCGCCCGGGCGCGGCGGGCAGGTCGAGGTCGAGCAGCACGCACTCCTCGGCGAACTGCGGGGCCCGCGCGATCACCTCGCCGTCCTCGCCGACGACGATCGTGTCACCGTCGAAGACCAGCTCGTCCTGGCCGCCGACCATCGCCAGATACGCCAGCGTGCAGCCCGCCTCCCGCGCGCGCCTGCGCACCAGGTCCAGACGCGTGTCGTCCTTGTCCCGCTCGTACGGCGACGCGTTGACCGACAGCAGCAGACCGGCGCCGGCCGCGCGGGCCGCCGGGACCCGGCCGCCGTCCTGCCACAGGTCCTCGCAGATCGCCAGCGCCACGTCCACGCCCCGCACCCGGATCACCGGCATGGTGTCGCCCGGCACGAAGTACCGGAATTCGTCGAAGACCCCGTAGTTGGGCAGGTGGTGCTTGGCGAAGCGCAGCGCCACCTCGCCGCCGTGCAGCACCGCCGCGCAGTTCTGCGGCGCCCCCGCGGGCTGCCCGAACCTCGGCCGCGCGTTCTCGCTGCGGCCCAGATAGCCCACGACCACCGGCAGCTCGCCCAGGCCCTCGTCCGCCAGCCGCTTCGCCAGCGCCACCAGGGCCGCGCGGCTCGCGTCCACGAACGAGGCGCGCAGCGCCAGATCCTCCACCGGGTACCCGGTGAGCATCATCTCGGGAAACGCCGCCAGGTGCGCTCCGCGCGCGGACGCGTGATGGGCCCAGCGCACGACGGTCTCGGTGTTCCCGGCGATGTCGCCGACGCGGGAGTCGATCTGATTCAGGGCGAGGCGTAGTTGAGGCATGGCCTCATCTTAATCGTCAATGCGACGAGATGTCGCCCGGGGTGCCCGTGCCCAGGGGGTCGGCCCCGAAGGGGCGCGGGGAACCGCGCGGCCACCGCCCGGCCACCTCGCGGTGCAGGGCAGGCCCCAAGGGGCGCGGGGAACCGCGCGCTCAGCCACCGTGCTCCCGCAGGTCACCACCGGCCCCCGCGGGGCGGATCGGTTGTCTCCGGGCCACCGGCCCGTTGGTGGCTGGCCGCGCGGTTCCCCCGCGCCCCTCAAAAATTCGGCGTACCGCCCCGGTCAGGGAACCGGCCGGGGCCGCGCCCCGGAGAAGATCGGCTTACCGTCCCTCGCAAGAAAATCGTTTCAGCGGCGCAGCCAGACGGCGGTGTCGGCGGGGATACGGCCGTCGAGGAGAGGTCCGCTGGTGAGCAGGAGCTCACTGTGCGCGGGCAGCTCCGCGGGGGTGTCGGCCAGGTTGACGACGCAGACGAACGCGTCGGTGCGGCTGAAGGCGAGGACGCCCGGGTCGGAGTCGAGCCAGTGCATGGGACCGTCGCCCAGACCGGCCTCCGCGCTGCGAATCCGCAGCGCCGCCCGGTACAGCGAGAGCATCGACGCCGGGTCGGCGGACTGGATCTCGGCGGTGCGCCCCGCCCAGTCGGCCGGCTGCGGAAGCCACGGCTCCGCCGAACCCTCGGGGCTGAAGCCGAACGGCGAGGAGTCACCGGACCAGGGCAGCGGCACACGGCAGCCGTCCCGGCCGGGGTCGGTGCCGCCGGACCGCAGGTACATCGGGTCCTGGAGCTTGGCCGCCGGAATGTCCTCGACCTCGGGCAGCCCCAGCTCCTCGCCCTGGTAGAGGTAGACGGATCCGGGCAGCGCCAGGGTCAGCAGCGCGGCGGCCCGCGCCCTGCGGGTGCCCAGCTCCAGGTCGGTCGGGATGCCGAACGCCTTGGTCGCGAAGTCGAAGCCGGTGTCGACCCGCCCGTAGCGGGTGACCGTACGCGTCACGTCGTGGTTGCACAGCACCCACGTGGCGGGCGCGCCCACCGGCTCGTGCGCGGCCAGCGTCGTCTCGATGGACTTGCGGAGCTGCTCCGGCGCCCAGGGGCAGGCGAGGAAGTCGAAGTTGAACGCGGTGTGCATCTCGTCCGGCCGCAGATAGTGCGCGAAACGCACCGCGTCCGGCAGCCACACCTCGCCGACCAGGATCCGCGTGTTGTCGTATCCGTCGGCGATCCGCCGCCAGCCGCGGTAGATCTCGTGCAGGTCGTCCCGGTCGATGTACGGGTGCGGGGCGGCCGGGTCGCTGCTCAGGTCGGGCAGCTCCGGGTCCTTGGCGACCATCGCGGCGGAGTCGATCCGTACGCCGCCCGCGCCGCGGTCGAACCAGAACCGCAGGATGTCCTCGTGCTCGGCCCGGACGTCCGGGTGGTTCCAGTTGAGGTCGGGCTGCTCGGAGTCGAAGAGGTTCAGGAACCAGTCGCCGGGCGTGCCGTCCGGGTCGGTCGTCCTCGTCCAGGCCGGGCCGCCGAACTGCGAAGGCCAGTTGTTCGGCGGCAGCTCGCCGTCGTCACCGCGGCCGGGGCGGAACCAGAAGCGGTCGCGCGCGGGCGATCCGGGACCGGCCGCCAGCGCCTCGCGGAACCACGGGTGGGCCGCCGATATGTGGTTCGGCACGATGTCGATGATCGTCCTGATGCCCAGCGCCAGGCCCTCGGAGATCAGCTTCTCGGCCTCGGCGAGCGTGCCGAAGACCGGGTCGATGTCCCGGTAGTCGGCCACGTCATATCCGCCGTCGGCCATCGGCGACGGGTACCAGGGGTTGAACCAGAGGGCGTTGACGCCCAGCTCGGCCAGGTAGGGCAGCCGGGAACGCACCCCGGCGAGGTCTCCGGTGCCGTCGCCGTTGCTGTCGGCGAAGCTCCGCGGATAGACCTGGTAGATGACCGCGCCGCGCCACCAGTTCTCGTCGGCCTCGGGCTGAGGGGTGTCTGCCACGTCAACGTCCTTTCGGGCAGGTGGGACCCCGCCGCCGGCCCCGGAGGCGGGGATGTGGGCATAGAGGCCGGCGGCGGAGTGCTTGGGGGTGCGTTACGGAAGGCTTGCGGTCCGGTGACCCGTCAGCCCTTGAGGCTGCCCGCGGTCAGGCCGGACATGATGTTGCGCTGGAAGAGCAGGAAGATCAGCAGGGTCGGCACCGCGGAGATGGCCAGCGCGGCGATCAGCACGTTCTGCGGTACGCCCTGCGAGAGCGAGTTGATGCCGATGTTGATCGGCTGGTTCTTCGGGTCGGGCTCCACCAGCATCGGCCAGAGGAAGTCCTTCCAGACGTTGACCACTGCGAAGATCGACACGACGCCGAGGATCGGACGCGACATCGGCAGCACGATCGACCACAGCGTGCGCAGCGGCCCGGCGCCGTCGATCTTCGCCGCGGACATCAGGTCCTCGGGAATCGAGTCGAAGAATCGCTTCAGCAGGAAGATGTTGAAGCCGTTGGCCACCGTGGGCAGCCAGATCGCCCACGGGGTGCCGATCAGGTTCACGTGCAGCAGCGGCAGGTCGAGGACCGTCATGTACTGCGGCACGATCAGCACCGCCGCCGGGATCATCAGCGTGGCGAGCATCATGCCGAGGATCAGATTGCCGAGCACCGGCCGGAGCTTGGAGATCGCGTACGCCGCCGCCACGTCGAAGACGAGTTGCAGCAGCAGCGCGCCGAACGCGTAATAGAAGGTGTTGAAGAGCAGCCGGGCGATCTTCAGCTCGCTCCAGGCGTCCGAGTAGTTGCTCGCCTTCGGGTGTTTCGGGAAGAGCGTCGGCGGATTCGCCAGGACTTCCTGGGCCGACTTGAAGCCGCCGGTCACCATCCAGTAGAGCGGGCCGAGGAACACCAGGGTGAAGACCAGGATGACCAGGCTCAGCACGGTCCAGTAGACGAATTTCGCCCGCGGTCGGCTCAAAGCGGCCGACGAGATCAGGGTCCGGTTTTGCTGGGTGAACGCTGCCATGTCCGTCTTCCGTCCTAGTCGCTGTTCCGGCTCAGCCGCGCGTACACACCGGAGAATCCGGCCAGCACCAGCAGCAGGAAAAGGCCCAGCGCCGCGGCGCTTCCGAAATTGTTGTAGCGGAACGCGTACTGGTAGACCATGTACACGACCGTCGTGGTGGAGTTCTCCGGGCCGTTGCCGCCGGTCAGCAGATAGACGTTGGTGAACTCCTGCATGGTCGCCACGATCTGGAGCAGCAGCATGAGTGAGAGCACCATGCGGGTCTGCGGGATCGTGACGTGCCAGATCTTGCTGAACAGCCCGGCTCCGTCCAGGTCGGCGGCCTCGTACAGCTCGCCGGGGATGTTCTGGAGCGCGGCCAGATAGATCAGCGTGGCGCTTCCCATGCTCATCCAGGTGGCCGCGATCACCACCGAGATCATCGCCGTGTGCGACGAGTCCAGCCATGCGGAGGTCGGCAGGTGCAGGGTCTTCAGAATGTGGTTGAAGAGCCCGTACTCCGGGTTGTAGAAGTACTTGAACAGCAGCACACCGGCGACCGGCGGAAGCATCACCGGCAGGTACACCAGAATGCGCAGGTACGCCTGTGCGTGCCGCAGTTCATTGAGCAGGATCGCCACGAAGAACGGCACGATGAAGCCGATCACCAGCGCGTACACCGTGAATTGCAGGGTGTTGCGCCAGGCCGTCCAGAAATACGGGTCGTGGTAGACCTGCTTGAGATTGTCGAAGCCCACCCAGGTGGTGACACCGCGCTTGGTCTTCTGGAAGCTCATGATGAACTCGCGGACCATCGGGTACCACGAGAAGAACCCGAAGCAGAGGACCGCGCCGATCAGGAAGCCGTACGCCTGGACGTTCTGCCGGACTTTACGGCTCAGGCCGGAACGGCGCTGCGTTCCATCGGGCTGACCAACGGGACGCCCGGCGTGGCGCCTACTCGATTTCTCGGGGACGGTTGTCGCCGCCATGGGTGCTCCTCGACTGAAGTGATGCGTCGGGCCGGTACCGCTGAGCGGGGGCCGGTCGCCGGACCGGCCCCCGCGGGCTGTCGTTACTGAGAGGCGGCCAGGAGGCTGTTGACCTGGGACTCGGCAGTGGAGAGCAGCTTGGAGATGTCAGCGTTCTTGTTGGTCAGAACACCGGACATCACCGTGTCGAGCACGGTGTAGATCTTCTGGGCGTTCGGCGGCTCGGGCTTCACGGGCACCTGGGCGTCGACGTACGTCTTGAAGTTCTCGACCGGGACGGTCGCGTTCGCGGCCTTGGTGGAGTTGTCCTTCTCCTTCGACGCGCCGGTGAAGAAGAAGGGCTGCGGGAGACCGACGGGCAGGCCGTCCGTCTTGTTCCGCGGGTAGTTGAACTGGCCCTTCTCGAGGGTCAGGTACTTGAAGTTGATCCAGGCGATGCCGGCCTTGATCTGGTCCGGGGAGGCCGACTTCTTGAACATGTAGTCGGCGCCGCCGAACAGCGAGGTCTTGCCGCCGGGGATCGGGGCCATGCCGAGGTCCTCGAACTTGGCCTTGTACTGCTGGACGACCAGCGGGATGTCGTCGGGAGCGCCGACGTACATGCCGACGACGCCGGTGCCCATCGCCTTCTGGACGTCGCCCCACTCCTTGCCCGGGGTGGCGGGCATGCTGTTGTCCGTCCAGCGCATGTCGTGCAGCGTGGTCAGCAGGGTCTTGGCGCTGTCGTCGTTGAACGTCGCCTTCTTGCCGTCCTCGGACACCATGGTGCCGCCGAGGCCGTACAGCTCGGACGTGAAGTGCCAGCCGCCCTGGTTGCCGCCGGCGTTCTCGATGAAGCCGTGGATGCCCTTGCTGCCGAGCTTGTCCTCGATCTGCTTGGAGGCGGCGCGGACGCCTTCCCACGTGGTGGGCGGGTTGTTCGGGTCCAGACCGGCGTCCTTGAAGATCTTCCGGTTGTAGATCAGGCCCATCTGGTAGTTCGAGGTGGGCAGACCGTACAGCTTGCCGCCGTCCTTGAGGACGTCGAGGACACCGGGGTCGATGTCCTTGAGGTTCGGGACCGTCTTGTCGTTGACGTATTCCGTGATGTCGGCCGCCTGGCCGGCGTCCAGCACCTGCTGGAGGTCGGTCATGTACGTGTAGAACGCGTCGGTCTGGCTACCGCCCTGGAGCTGGGCGGTGAACTTGGCCGGGTCCTCGCAAGGGAACGCGTCCTTGCTGTTGACCGTGACGTTCGGGTACGTCTTGTTGAACTCGGCGACGTCGTCGATCCACTGCTGGCGCTCGGCCTTCTTCGTGGTCGGCGGCTCACAGTCGACCGTGATCGACACCTTGGTCTTCGGGTCCAAGGGGGTGCCGGCGCTGCTGGAGCTGCTGCTGGCCTTCGTTCCCGGGTCATCCTTCTTGTCGTCGCTGCTGGAACACGCGGCAGCGGACAATCCGATGCCCGCGACCAGCGCGACCGCCACCAGTCTGCGGTAGCCGATTCTGCTCATGTTCAAAACCCTTTCCCCTGAACCACTGCGCGTCGTTGGACTGCGATCTGGGACCCCCGCGGCACATGGTGCACGTGATGCTCGGCGCAGTTGCACGCCGCCGTTTCGGGTTGGCTCAACGTACTTAACCCGATAGATGTCCGCAAGATGTCGCGCGAATTTCGCAAAGACACGACTTGGTTACGACGTCGGACGGCTCGCAAGTGGAAGCGGGGTCACCGGCCGTGTGCTCGCGGACGGCCCGTGACGGCCCCTCCGCGGGCCCGGCGCGGGCCGGGCCGGAGGGGGTGCCCACGGGCCCGGGAGGGTCGCCCGGCGGGCCCCAGGGGGCCGCGGCCGGCGGGTCGCCGGGGGAGCGGACGGCGGGGGGGGGGGGGGGGGGGGGGGGGGGGGGGGGGGGTGCGGGGGGGGGGGGGGGGGGGGGTGTTGGGTGTCGGGTCTTTGTCGCCG
>NZ_JBVHLD010000001.1:413247-465780 GCF_055559175.1 Streptomyces sp. NPDC024632 | reverse complement strand
CGCTACCCACCCCCTTCCTACCCCCCCCTGGGCGGCCCCCCGCCCCCCCCCCCCCCCCCCCCCCCCCCCCCCCCCCCCCCCCCCCCCGCGGTGGCATGGCTGAGCTCGGGCCGAGCCCGGGACGGGCTCAGCCCAGGTCCTGGCCCTGATCCTGGCTCGGGCCCTGGTCAACCCGAACCCGGCTCTGGCTCCGGCTCGGGCCCTGGCTCAGGTCCGGGTTCGCGGGTGACTCGTGGTGCGGGGTCAGACGTTGGCGCGGGCCTCCGGGTGGGGGAGGCGGGAGGGGTGCGGGGCGGGACCGGTGGAACCGCGTACTACCAGTTCCGGTTCGAAGAACAGCTCGTCGTGGTCGACCGACGCCCCGCTGATCTCTCCGGCCAGCAGGTCCACGGCCGCCCGGCCCATCGCCTCGATCGGCTGCCGGACGGTGGTCAGCGGCGGCTCTGTGCAGTTCATCAGCGACGAGTCGTCGTAACCGATTACCGACACGTCCTCCGGCACCGAGAGCCGCCGTCTGCGAGCCGCCCTTATGGTGCCGAGCGCCAGCAGGTCGCTCGCGCAGATGAAGGCCGTGATGCCGCGCGCGAGCAGCCGGCTGGCCGCCGCCTGGCCGCCCTCCAACGTGAACAGCGCGTGCTCGACGGTCACCGACGGGTCGACCCGGCGGGCGGCGGCGAGCTTGCGGCGCGACGGTACGTGGTCGGGCGGGCCGAGCACGAGGGCTATCCGCTGATGGCCGAGCGAGATGAGGTGGTTCATCGCCTGCTCGACCGCGACCGCGTCGTCACAACTGACGCGCGGGAAGTCGAGATGGTCGATGGCCGCGTTCATCAGCACGGTGGGCAGATTGCGCTCGGCCAGCCGCGCGTAGTGGTCGTGCGGTGACTCGGCCTGGGCGTAGAGCCCGCCGAAGAAGACCACGCCGGAGACATGCTGCTGGAGCAGCAGTTCCACGTAGTCGGCCTCGGAGACGCCGCCCGCGGTCTGGGTGCACAGCACCGGGGTGAAGCCCTGCTGCGCCAGCGCGCCGCCGACCACCTCGGCGAAAGCCGGGAAGATCGGATTTTGCAGCTCGGGCATGACCATGCCGACCAGCCGGGCGCGTTCCCCCCGGAGCTGGGTGGGCCGTTCGTAACCGAGCACGTCAAGAGCGGTGAGGACCGCTGCCCGGGTTCCGTCGGAGACGCCAGGCTTCCCGTTCAGCACGCGGCTGACGGTGGCCTCACTCACCCCGACCTTCTTTGCCACCTCGGCAAGTCGTCGTGTCATGGCGTCGATTCTAGTACAGGTGGCGCAAGTTTCTTGCGGTGAATTTGCGAGATCTCTGCAAGCCATCCAAATTTTGCGAAATCCAATCGACATCTTGCTGTCTCATGCATGACATCTCTAGGGTGTGCGTCACCTCTGTGACTCCAGTCAGAAGGGACACCCCCCACCCCATGGACAACAGACGTCGTTCCACGGCCTGGTTGGCTTCCGCCACCGCGGCGGCGGTCGTCGCGGGCGGGCTCGCGCTCGCCGTGACGGCCCAGTCGGCCAGCGCCGCCCCCTCCGTATCGACCGTCTCGCCCTTCGCCGTGAGCGGAGGCGCGAGCGTCCCGTTCACCGAGTACGAGGCCGAGGCCGCCGCCACCAACGGCTCGGCGGTCGGCCCCGACTACACCCAGTCCACCGTCGCCTCCGAGGCGTCGGGCCGCCGCGCGGTCAGCCTCAACGGCCAGGGCAAGTACGTCGAGTTCACCCTGACCGCCCCGGCCAACGCGGTGGATGTCGCCTACAACCTGCCGCGCGGCGCCTCAGGCACCGTCTCGGTCTACGTCAACGGCACCAAGATCAGCCAGAAGCTGGCGGTCACCGCGCAGTACAGCTACGTCGACACGTCGTGGATCGCCGGTTCCAAGACCCACCACTTCTTCGACGACTCGCGGATCAAGCTGGGCCAGAATCTGGCCGCCGGCGCCAAGGTCAAGCTCCAGCTCGACGCGGGCGACACCGGCCAGGCCACCATCGACGTCGCCGACTTCGAGCAGGTGGCGGGGGCGGCGAGCGCCCCGGCGAACTCCATATCCGTCGTCAGCAACGGCGCCGACGCCACCGGGAGCGCCGACTCCACCAGCGCCTTCAACACGACCATCGCCCAGGCGAAGTCGCAGGGCAAGGAGGTCTGGATCCCGTCCGGCGACTTCAAGCTGGGCTCCACCATCCAGGCCGACGGCGTCACCATCCGCGGCGCGGGCAACTGGTACTCCGTCCTGCACAGCTCGCACCTGATCGACCAGACCAGCGCGAGCGGCAACACCAAGCTGTACGACTTCGCCGTCTTCGGCGAGGTCAGCGTCCGCAACGACGGCTCGCCCGACAGCTTCATCACCGGCAGCCTCGGCCCGAACTCGGTGGTCTCCGGGATCTGGGTGCAGCGCGAGAAGTGCGGTCTGTGGCTGACCGGCAACAACAACAACCTCGTGGTGCAGAACAACCGCATCCTCGGCACCACCGCCGACGGCCTCAACCTGGACGGCAGCGCCAACGGCGTCCAGGTGAAGAACAACTTCCTGCGCAACCAGGGCGACGACAGTCTCGCCATGTGGTCGCTCGGCGCGCCCGACACGGGCAACACCTTCAGCAACAACACCATCGTGCAGCCCAACCTGGCCAACGGCATCGCGATCTACGGCGGCAGCAACAACACCGTCTCCAACAACGTGATCGCCGACACCAACGCGCTCGGCGGCGGCATCGCCATCTCCAACCAGGCGTTCCTCCAGCCCTTCAACCCGCTGTCCGGCACCGTCACGGTCTCCGGCAACACCCTGATCCGTACCGGCGCGCTGAACCCCAACTGGGGCCACCCGATGGGTGCGTTGCGCGTCGACAGCTACGACTACGCGATCAACAACGACATCCGGATCAGCAACACGACCTTCATCGGCAGCCCGTACAGCGACTTCGAGTTCGTCTCCGGCGGCGGCCACGGCTACACCATCAACGGCGTGACCGTCAGCGGCGCGACGGCCAGCAACACCGGCACGGTCGTGGTGCAGGCCGAGACGCCCGGCTCCGCGACCTTCACCAATGTGACGGCCACCGGCACCGGCGCGACGGGTACGTACAACTGCTCCTACCCGGCGAACCTGCCCGCCTTCACCATCAACCGCGGTGCGGGCAACAGCGGTTGGGACAGCAACTGGAACGACTGCTCCACCTGGCCGCAGCCGGGCTCGGGCAACCCGACCACCCCGCCGACCACGCCCCCCACCACCCCGGCCTCCGGCAACCTGGCCCAGGGGCACCCGGCCTCCGACACCGGTCACTCCGATCTCTACGTCGCGGGCAACGCGGTGGACGGCAACGCCAACAGCTACTGGGAGAGCACCAACAACGCCTTCCCGCAGTCGCTGACCGTCGACCTCGGCGCGGCCAGGACCGTCGGCCGGGTCGTCCTCAAGCTCCCGCCCGCCACGGCGTGGGCCACCCGTACCGAGACGCTGAGCGTCCTCGGCTCCACCGACAACAACACCTACAGCACGCTGAAGTCGTCCGCGGGCTACACCTTCAACCCCGCGAGCGGGAACACCGTCACCATCCCGGTGACTCCCGCGAGCGCCCGCTACGTACGGCTGACCATCACCGGCAACACCGGCTGGCCCGCGGGCCAGATCTCCGAGTTCGAGGTCTACTCCTCGTAACGTGAGGGGTCGCGCGCCGGGCGGCGGTCCTCCGACAGGAGGCCGCCGTCCGGCGTTTCGCCGTTCTCCTGGAGGTGCAGCGCGCGCAGCGCGATCTCGGTGGCGAACCGGTCGTCGGGGCGCGCGAGTTGGTCGCCGAAAGCGCGGTCGAGGATACGGATCCGGTAGCGCACGGTCTGCGGGTGCACGCCGAGCTGGTCGGCGATCTGCGCCGCGGTGCCGCGGGTGGTCAGCCAGATCCGCAGGGTGTCGATCAGCCGGGCGCGCTGGGTGGCGGTCAGCCCGACCAGTGGCCCCAGATAGCGCTTGGCGATCTGCGCGACCAGCGCGGGATCGCCCAATAACCACAGCGGCAGCAGATGGTTCTCGCTCAGTGCCACCGAGTCGTCGTCGATGATCCCGGCGTCGGCAAGCGCCAGTGTGTGCCGGGCCCAGCGCAGCGAATCCGCGGCCTCGCTCAGCGAGGTGGTCAGCCCGATCGCCGCCCGGCAGCCGTTGAGCGCCGCGTGCAGCCGCTCCCGCCGCTCGTCGGTGAACGGTCCCGGCACCAGCAGATGCGGCTCCGGGTCCGCGAAGTCCATCAGGATGTCCTTGTCGAGCGCCGCCCCGGCCGGACGCGTGTCGGGGGCGACCGCGATCAGCGTCACCTCCTCCGGCAGCGGCCACGCCGAGTGCTCGGCCAGTTCCGCCAGCGCGCTGCGGGCCACGGAGGCGCCGTTGAGAATCCGCCGCAGCAGTCGGCGGCGGCGATTGTCGGGCTCCTCGCCCAGTTCCGCCATCGCCTGTACATAGCCCTCGCGGGAGAGTTCGGCGAGATCGCCCATGTACGCGAAGAGCGCGTCGGCGAAGGTCAGCATGAAGGACGCCGACAGGTTGTAGCGGCGGCCCACGCTGCGCACCCGGCGCAGCGCCACCTGGCAGCCGATGCGGTACGCGGCCTGGAGGTTGTCCAGGCTGCGGCCCTCGTACGCCTCGAAGCGGCCGAACTGGCGGCACAGGTCGTCGCGGAGCGCGGTGGTCGCGGTCGGCGCGGCCACCCGGTCGACGAAAGTGGCGATGCTCTGCTCGATACCGATTTTGATCACCCGGGCGTTCGGGCCCTCCAGCAAGTGGCCGTATTCGGGGATCGTGGTGACGATTTCCGTGGCCATCTCTTTTAAAAGGCTGGGCAGTTCCGGCCGCATGATGGCGGCGAACTCCCGTGGAATCGGACCGATTGATTCCGCCTGCTCCGGCGTCTGCCGCGTTACGGTCATGTCCGTACCCCCCTCCCGCGACGGCCCTGCTGGCCGGTGAACCGGTGAAGTGGTGTGCCACGCATGGTAGCCGCGGGCAACCTCGCTGCAACATAGACCAATCGCGTACGGAACGCAGCACCTTGCACACGGAAACGTGTCAGGCCCGCGACGGCGACCGATGGCCATGGTTGCACTCCGGGTGATCGCCCGTCGGGTCGGCCGATGCGCGCACCGTGCGGCCGACTTGCTCACTTGCTTATAAAAAATCCCGGCGCACTGTTGCTTCCGTGACAGAAAAATACCCGAGAGTAGGGTCCGCCGGAGAATCTTGGCCGGGATTATTGCGCCTCCGGGTTACCCGTGCGTAACGTCCTGCTCCGCAAGGGCAACCGAGCGGAATCGGTGCCACGTTCCAGGTAGTGAGTCGTAACCGAATTCCCCTTCCCGCCACACATGGAAGACGCGGAAGCCGGTTTATCAGGTACGTCATCTCCCAGGAAGGATCAGCCCGTGCACAAGCTCTCCAGGACCGCCAAGGGAACCATGGTCACCGGTGCCGCGATGGCGGCGGCGCTCGGCCTCGCGGTCAGCCCGGCCTCGGCCGTCACGTACACCGTCTCGGGCAGCTCGTCGACCGGTGCGATCACCGCGACGGCCACCACGCCCACGCTGACCGACACCACCACGGGCACCAAGCTCACCTGCACCTCGTCGGCGGCCACCGCCACCGTGACCAACGGTTCGCACGGCGGCACCCTCGGCACCATCAACACCGTCTCGTGGAACACCTGCAAGGTCGGCGGCATCACCTTCTCCGTCGCCGCCCAGGGCACCCCGTGGACGCTGACCGGCACCGCCGCCACCACGTCCGCGGGCGTCACCACCGGCACGCTGACCGGCGTCAAGGCCACCCTGTCCGGTCTGTGCAACGCGACCTTCGCCGACCCCAGCGGCGTGGGCAACGGCGCCACCCTCAACGCCACGTACACCAACTCCACCCACACGCTGGCCATCACCGGCGGCACCCTCAAGGCGTACAACGTCTCCGGTCTGTGCCTCGGCCTGATCAACAACAACGACCTGGCCACCTACTCGGCCGGCTACGTCGTGACCCCCACGACGCTGAAGGTCGTCTCTCCCTGAGCCCCGCCCCTCGCGTAACACCGGCCGCCGCGACCGCTGAAGCCCGCGCCGGCCGAACCGGGACCCCGGACCGCCGCAGTGGCGGCCGGGGTCCCGAACACGCACTGGAGGACAAAACTCCGCTTGTGTTTTGTCATTCGGTGACAGGAAATCCGCCCCGGTCCACGCCGTCGAATATTCGTCCGGTCGATCACTTGTGGGGCCTTATTACTCGACCGTAATGTCCTGCGTCGCCGACGCCTTCCTGAGGAGTTCCGTAATGAGGGGTGCCGTGAAGCCGCGCCGCGCGGTGCGGTTCGCCGCTGTCGCAGCGGCGGCGCTCCTGGCCGGACTGCTGCCAGGACCCGACTCCGCGGCCAGCGGCCAGGACGGCAAGGTGACCCTCGGATACGCGTGCGCCTTCCCCGCCGGTACGGCCGCCGACGGCTCCGGCGGCACCGGCGGCACCGACAAGGCCGTCGTCCAGGACGTCACCGTCGCGCTGGTGCAGAACTACCCGGACACCGCCGTGGTCGGAAAGCCCATCCAGCCGGGCGACCTGACGGCGACGGTCACCATGCCGCGGGCCGGCGCCGAGGCGCTGCTGCCCGCCGGCACCACAGCGTTGACCGGCGCCGCGAGCCTCACCGCCCATGTCGCGCAGGGCACTTCGCGAGCGGACGCCGTATGGCCGGGACTGACCGCCCCCTCGACACCGCTCAAGGGCGACGGGGACCTGGTGCTCACCTTCGGCGGCGCGGTGCCGCCGCTGACGGTCACCGCCTCCGGCGAAGTGCGCTTCACCGCAGGGGAGTTGGACCTCAAGCTCAGCCCCGTGACCGACCCCGCGTCCGCACCGCCCGACTCCCCGAGCACCGGCACCGACAGTGCGTCGGGCACCGACAGCGCGTCCGACAGCGACAGCGCGTCCGGCACCGACAGCGCGACCGGCACGGCCGCGGACTCCGCCGGTACGGGCCAGGCCGCCAAGGACGCCGCCGACATCATCGGCACCTGCGCCCCCAAGCCCGACCAGGGCGACCTCCTCGGTACCGTCTCCGTCCCCGGCACCCCCGGCGGCTCCTCGGGACCCGGCCACGCCACCGCGCCCGGCGGCTCCTCGGCCGCCGCCCCCACGCCGCGCACCGGCTCCCGCGCGGGCGTCGGCAAGACCGGCGAGGGCGCGGGCGACGGAGCCCCCGACTCCGCCCGGTCCGAGGGCCGCAACACCATCACGCTGGCCTCGCCCCCGCACTCCGGCGTGCACGACTGCGAGGACCCGCCGGAGGGCGACACCGACCCCGCGGTCATGGACTCCATTCCCCGGCCGCCCAACGCCGTCCGCAGCCCCGGCCCCGGCGACCCGCCGTTCCCCCCGTACTCCCAGTGCGGTTACGTCACCGGCTACTCCAACGTCTTCAAGCTCAAGGGCGCCGCGGTCATCAACGACCTGACCAAGAAGCCGACCCGCGTCACCGTCGTGCAGAAGAGCATCTGGACGGAGTTCACCGACCCCGACCCGCTCAAGCAGTACTTCGAGATCGACTCGATCGCGAAGCTGGCCCTGCCGCCGTCCGACACCACCTTCCTGACCTTCGGGTTCGTGCCGGTCACCGCCCGGATGGAACTGCTCCCCAAGGGCCTGATGACCGTCGTCACGGTCGGCACCAGCAACCTCGGCACGATCACCACCAGCACCATCTACGGCAAGCAGGAACTGCGGCTGTCCGACGTCAAGGTCAACGGCGTACCGCTGGACGTCGGCGCCGACTGCCGCGCCTCGGCGCCGCTGGACATCAAACTCGTCGGCTACGACCGCAGTTCACTGACCGGCCGCCCGACCGGACCCACGGACTACGGAGTGCAGGACGGCGGGCCGCTGGCCCAGGACGACCTCTACATTCCCCCGTTCACCGGCTGCGGCAGCCACGGAGAGAACCTGAATTCCCTCTTCACCTCGGCGATATCGGGGCACGGCAACTCACTGAATCTCATCCAGGGACCGCTGTGCGTGCCCATCGCGGCCTCGGGATGCGATCCGGAGATCGCCTTTCCCGAACCGCCCCACCACTGATCAGCTCCGGGAGGTGCAATGGGAATCGAAGTGATCGTCGAAGGACTCACCAAGTCCTTTGGTACGCAGAACGTCTGGCAGGACGTCACGCTCACACTGCCGCCCGGTGAAGTCAGCGTGATGCTCGGCCCTTCCGGAACCGGCAAGACGGTTTTCCTGAAATCGCTCATCGGCCTGCTCAAGCCCGAACGCGGCCGGGTGCTCGTCGGCGGCGTCGACATGGTGAACAGCCCGGAGCGCGACATCTACGAGGCGCGCAAGATGTTCGGCCTGATGTTCCAGGACGGCGCGCTCTTCGGGTCGATGAACCTCTTCGACAACATCGCCTTCCCGCTGCGCGAGCACACCAGGAAAAAGGAGTCAGAGATCCGCCGCATCGTCATGGAGCGGGTCGACATGGTCGGCCTCCTCGGTGCCGAGGGCAAACTGCCGGGCGAGATATCCGGCGGCATGCGCAAACGCGCGGGACTCGCCCGCGCCCTGGTGCTCGACCCGCAGATCATCCTGTGCGACGAACCCGACTCCGGCCTCGACCCGGTCCGCACCTCGTTCATCTCGCAGCTCCTCATCGACCTCAACGCGCAGATCGACGCGACGATGCTGATCGTCACCCACAACCTCGACATCGCCTCGACCGTGCCCGACAACATGGGCATGCTCTTCCGCCGCGAACTGGTCGCCTTCGGCCCCCGCGAGCTGCTGCTCACCAGCAACGAGCCGGTCGTACGGCAGTTCCTCAGCGGACGCCGCGACGGACCGATCGGGATGTCGGAGGAGAAGGACGAAGCGGCCCTGGCCCGCGAGCAGTTGAACGGCCGCGAGCTGCCCGCGGCCCCGCGCCGCGTCGCGCCGCAGCTCGAACCGTCACCCGGACTGCCGCCCCGGCAGGCGGTACAGCGCCGCAGGGCCCGCGTCCTGGCCATGTGGGACCAGCTCCCGGCCGCGACCCGCGAAGCCGTACAGGCCGGACTCGTCCCCGTCCAGGGGGAGCCCGCATGACCGCGCCCGTACGGGTCCCGGGACCGGGACCCGAGCCGACCCCGCCGCGCCCCGAACGCGTCACCGTGCCGCGCCGCCCGATCCCCGGCACCGGCGCGCTGCGCGAGACCGGGCAGCTCATGACGCTCGCCGCCACCACCGTGCGCGACACCTTCCGCAGGCCGTTCCAGATGCGCGAACTCATCGAGCAGTTCTGGTTCGTGGCCAGCGTGACGATCCTGCCCGCCGCCCTGGTCTCGATCCCCTTCGGCGCCGTCATCGCCCTGCAAGTCGGCTCACTGGCACAGCAGTTGGGTGCCCAGTCGTTCACCGGCGGCGCCAGCGTGCTGGCCGTCATCCAGCAGGCGAGCCCGCTGATCGTCGCCCTGCTCATCGCGGGCGCGGGCGGCAGCGCCATCTGCGCCGACCTCGGCTCGCGCAAGATCCGCGAGGAACTGGACGCGATGGAGGTGATGGGCGTCTCCCCGGTGCAGCGGCTGATCGTGCCGCGCGTCCTGGCGACGATGCTCGTCGCGGTCTTCCTCAACGGCCTGGTCTCGGTCGTCGGCACCGCGGGCGGCTACTTCTTCAACGTCATCGTCCAGCACGGCACCCCCGGCGCGTACCTGTCCAGCTTCTCCGCGCTCGCCCAGCTCCCCGACCTGTACATCAGCGAGATCAAGGCCGTGATCTTCGGCTTCATCGCGGGCATCGTCGCCGCCTACCGCGGCCTGCACCCCAAGGGCGGCCCCAAGGGCGTCGGCGACGCGGTCAACCAGTCCGTCGTCATCACCTTCCTGCTGCTGTTCCTGGTGAATGTCGTCCTGACCGCGATCTACCTCCAGCTCGTCCCGCAGAAGGGAGCCTGAGCGATGGCGCTCCTGGACAAGGACACCCCGCAGGCCGAGCCGCCGCCCGAAGGACCACGGCCGCGCCGACGCCGGAACACCGGCCGCTGGCTGCACTGGCTGGACGAGACCGGCGACCACTTCATCTTCCACATCACCGCCGTGCTGTGGATCCCGCGCACCTTGCGCCGGTACCTCAAAGAGGTCCAACGCCTGCTCGCCGAGGTCGTGTTCGGCAGCGGCGGCCTCGGCGTCATCGGCGGCACCGTCGGCGTGATGATCGGCATGACCCTCGCCACCGGCACCGTCGTCGGCCTCCAGGGCTACGCGGCGATGAACCAGCTCGGCACCGCCGCGTTCACCGGCTTCATCTCCGCCTACTTCAACACCCGCGAGATCGCCCCGCTCGTCGCGGGCCTGGCCCTGTCGGCCACCGTCGGCGCCGGATTCACCGCCCAGCTCGGCGCGATGCGGATCAACGAGGAGATCGACGCGCTGGAGGGCATGGGCCTGCGCAGCATGCCGTACCTGGTCACCACCCGGATCATCGCCGGGGTCGTCGCCATCGTCCCGCTCTACGGCATCGGCCTGCTCAGCAGCTACGTCGCCTCCCGGATGGTCACCGTCATGTTCAACGGCCAGTCCGCGGGCACCTACGACCACTACTTCAACCTCTTCCTGTCCCCGCAGGACGTCCTGCTCTCCGGACTGAAAGTGCTGATCTTCAGCGTCATCGTGATCCTCGCCCACTGCTACTACGGGTTCACCGCCAAGGGCGGCCCCGCGGGCGTCGGCATCGCCGTCGGCCGCTCGGTGCGCAACGCCATCGTGATCATCTCGATCACCGACTTCTTCCTCAGCCTGGCGATCTGGGGCGCCACCACGACGGTGCGGGTGGCGGGATGACCACCACCGACACCCGTCCCGCCGGAGCGCCCCCGGCCCCGCGCCGCCGCCCGACCGGCGGCGCCACCGCCCGCCGCAGGACCGCCGGCGTCGTCTTCCTGCTGGTGCCCGCGCTGCTGGCCTGGCTCGCGGTCGCCGTCTACGACAAGACGTTCAGCGACACCGCGACCGTCCACCTGGAGACCGGCACCGTCGGCAACGAGATGCACCAGGGCGCCGACGTGAAACTGCGCGGGGTCGTCGTCGGCCGGGTCGCCTCGATCAGCGCCGACGGCGACGGCGCCCGGCTCAACCTCGCCATCGACCCCGGCCAGCTCAAGCGCATCCCCGCGGACGTCACCGCGCAGATGCTGCCCACCACGCTGTTCGGCGAACGCTTCGTGGCCCTCGTACCCCCCGCGGGCACCGACACCACCGGTGGCGGCCCCACCCTCGCCGCCGACAGCACCATCGCCCAGGACCGCTCCAGCGACGCCATCGAGCTCCAGCAGGTGCTCGACAACGTGCTGCCGCTGCTCACCGCCGTCCAGCCGCAGAAGCTCGCCGCGACCCTCAACGCCGTCGCGACCGCGCTCGACGGCCGCGGCACCCAGCTCGGCACCACCCTCGTCCAGCTCGACCGCTACCTGACCAAGCTCAACCCCGAACTGCCCGTGCTGAACGACGACATCAAGCAGCTCGTCACCGTCAGCCACGTCTACAACGCCGCCGCGCCCGACATCGTGCAGGCCCTCACCGACTTCACCAGGACCAGCGGCACCATCGCCGAGGAACAGGCCGACCTCAACAGCGTGTACGGCAGCACCACCGCCACCGCGCAGGACCTGACGACGTATCTGCGGCAGAACAAGGACACCGTCATCCGGCTGACCGCCGACAGCCGCGGCACCCTCGGGCTGCTCGCGAAGTACTCCCCGTCCTTCCCCTGTACGCTGCGCACCCTGGCCGCCTTCGTCCCCGTCATGGACAAGGCGCTCGGCAAGGGCACCCACGAGCCGGGCCTGCACGTCAACCTCACCAGCGTGCCGTCCCGCGGCAAGTACGTCCCCGGCAAGGACACCCCGGTGTACGACGCGAGCGGCGGCCCGCAGTGCTACCCGGTCCCGTACACCGGCCGCGGCGGCGCACCGGCCGCGACGCACTCCACGAAGTCCGCGACCTCGCCGACCGCCACGACGTCCACGACGTCCACGACGTCCACGGCGTCCACGGCGTCCACATCGAGCGTGACCACCACCGACTCCCCGGCCAACTCCCCGCAGGAGAACGAGCTGATCAACGAACTCCTCGCGCCGGGCATCGGCACCGACCCCGGCTCGCTCCCCGACTGGAGCAGCCTGCTCACCGGTCCCGTCTACCGAGGGGCGGAGGTGACGGTGCGGTGAAGCGCCGCAGCCTCGTCGGACCGATCGTCAAGTCGCTGATCTTCATCCTGGTCACCGCGCTGGCCACCACCGTCCTCGCGGTGAGCATCGCGGGCGGAACCGACGTCGGCGACACCTCCGGCTACAACGCCCGGTTCACCGACGCCACCGGCCTCACCTCGGGCGACAGCGTCCGGATCGCCGGGGTCAAGGTCGGCCAGGTCGACTCGA
This sequence comes from Streptomyces sp. NPDC024632, assembly GCF_055559175.1. NCBI lineage: Bacteria > Bacillati > Actinomycetota > Actinomycetes > Kitasatosporales > Streptomycetaceae > Streptomyces > Streptomyces sp. NPDC024632. The sequence continues at coordinate 453,333 of NZ_JBVHLD010000001.1, read as the reverse complement.
TCAAGGTCGTCGACCACCGCGTCGCGCAGGTGCACTTCTCGGTGCAGCGCGCCCGGAAGCTGCCCGGCTCGGTGACCGCCACCATCAAGTACCTCAACATGGTCGGCCAGCGGTACATCGACCTCCAGCAGGGCACGGGACCGGTCGGCCAGGCGCTCGCCCCCGGCGACACCATCCCGCTCCAGCGCACCACCCCGGCCCTCGACCTCACCCAGCTCTTCAACGGCTTCCAGCCGCTGTTCCAGGGCCTGTCGCCCAAGGACGTCAACCAGCTCGCGGGCGAGATCGTCCAGGTGCTCCAGGGCGAGGGCGGCACCGTCGACAGCCTGATCAGCAACGTCGGTTCGCTGACCACGACGCTCGCCGCCAAGGACAAGGTGATCGGCCAGGTCATCGACAACCTCAACTCGGTGCTCACCACGGTGAACACCCGCGAGGCCGGGTTCAACGACCTGGTGACCTCGCTCCAGCAACTCGTCAGCGGCTTCGCCTCCGACCGTGAACCGATCGGCCAGTCGATCACCGCGATCTCCCAACTCACCACCAGCACCGCCGGGTTGCTCACCGACGGCCGCCAGCCGCTGAAGGACTCCATCGCCCAGCTCGGCCGGCTGTCCACCAACCTCGCCGACAACACACCGCAGTTGGAGAACTTCCTCACCAAGACCCCGGCCAAGCTCCAGACCATCGGCCGGCTCGCCTCCTACGGCTCCTGGCTCAACCTCTACCTCTGCCAGGCCACCGTCGCCGGGGTCACCACCTCCGACGGCAGCAAGCCGCCCACCGGCATAGCGATCACCGAATCGAGGTGCCGGTCATGAACCGCCCCCGCATACCGACCCCGCGCCTCCGCTTCCGCGCCCCCGCGCGCCGGGGCCGCCCCCTCTTCCGGCCGCTGCGCGAACGCAGCCCCGTCCTCGTCGGCACCGTCGGCCTGCTCGTGCTCGCCCTGGCCGGCCTGGTCGCGTACAACGCGGACGCGCTCCCGCTGATCGGCGGCGGCACCACGTACAGCGCGAGCTTCACCGAGGCCGCCGGGCTCAGGTCCGGCAACGAGGTGCGGGTCGCGGGCGTCAAGGTCGGCAAGGTCACCGGGGTGTCGCTGGACGGCGCCCAGGTCAAGGTCACCTTCCGCGTCAAGGACACCTGGATCGGCGACGCCAGCACCGCCGCCATCGGCATCAAGACGCTGCTCGGCGAGAAGTACCTGGCCGTCGACCCGCTCGGCAGCCGCGCGCAGAACCCCGGCCAGCGCATCCCCAGGACCCGCACCACCTCGCCGTACGACGTCACGCAGGCGCTCGACGGCCTCGGCAACACCCTCGGGTCGATCGACACCACGCAGCTCGCCGCCAGCTTCCAGACCCTCTCCGACACCTTCAAGGACACCCCGGCCTCGGTACGCAGCGCCGCCACCGGCCTGTCGTCGCTGTCGCGGACCATCTCCAGCCGGGACGCCCAGCTCGCCGACCTGCTCGCGGGCAGCAAGCAGCTCACCAAGACCCTCTCCGACCAGAACAGCCGCTTCCAGACGCTGATCTCGGACGGCAACCTGCTGCTCGGCGAGATCCAGAAGCGCCGCGACGCCATCCACGCGCTGCTCACCGGCACCCAGGACCTCGGCACCCAGCTCAACGGCCTGGTCGCCGACAACAACCGGCAGCTCGGCCCGACCCTGGACGCCCTCGACCGGGTCACCGGCGTACTGCTCGCCAACCAGTCCAGCCTCGACAAGGCGCTCGCCCTGGCCGGGCCCTACTACCGGCTGGTCGGCAACACCCTCGGCAACGGCCGCTGGTTCGACAGCTATCTGTGCGGCCTGGTCCCCAAGAGCTATCTGCCCCCGGGCACCCAGCCGACGACCGGGTGCGAGCCGCCCAAGGCGACGGGAGGCACATCGTGAAGGCATCCATCGGCCGCGCCGCGCGAGGGCGGCGGGCCATCGCCCTCGGCACGGTGCTCGCCGTCGTCCTCGCGGCCCTCGCCTACGGCGGCGTACGCCTCTTCGGCGGCCCCGACGGCACCAGGATCACCGCCTACTTCGACCACGCCGTGGGCGTCTACGCCGGATCCGACCTGCGCGTGCTCGGCGTCAAGGTCGGCACCGTCGACTCGGTGAAGCCGCAGGGCAAGCAGGTCAAGGTCGTGCTGGTCCTCGACCACGGGGTGAAGGTCCCCGCGGGAGCCGGCGCCGTCGTCGTCGCGCCCAGCGTCGTCGCCGACCGCTACATCCAGCTCACCCCGGCCTACACCGGCGGCCCCCGGATCACCGCGGGCACCGTCATCCCGGCCACCCGCACCGCGACCCCCGTCGAGGTCGACCAGCTCTACGAGAGCATCACCCGGCTCAGCGACGCCCTCGGCCCGAACGGCGCCAACGCCACCGGCGCCCTGTCGAACCTCCTCGACACCGGCGCGAAGAACCTCGACGGCAACGGCAAGGCCATCGGCGACAGCATCGACCAGCTCGGCCAGGCCACCAAGACCCTCAACGGCCACAGCGACGACCTCTTCGCGACCCTGTCCTACCTCCAGTCCTTCACCACCATGCTGAAGAACAACGACGGCAAGGTACGGGCCGCCACCGACCAACTCTCCACCGTCAGCGGCTTCCTGGCCGAGGACAAGGAGAACCTGGGCGGCGCGCTGCACCAACTGTCCACCGCGCTCGGCCAGGTGAAGACCTTCATCCAGGACAACCGGGCCCGGCTGAAGACCAGCATCGGCAAACTCGCCCCGATCACCCAGACGTTGGTCGACCAGCGCGCCTCACTCGCCGAACTCCTCGACACCGCGCCGCTGGCCGCCGACAACCTCCTCAACGCCTACGACCCGCAGCACGGCACCATCGACGGGCGCGCCAACATCAACGAACTGAGCATGGGCGGCGACATCTCGCCCGCCGCCGCCAAGGACACCGCAAGGACCGGCTCCGACTTCACACCCGCGGCCAAGGACGCCAAGACCCTGCCGCTGCCCCTGCCGGCGGTCGGCACCGTCTACACCAAGGGGGCGGCCCGATGAAGCGTCCGCACACCCGGGGGAGCGCCGCCACCGTCGGCGGGACCGCGCTGCTCGCGCTCGCCCTCGCCGGCTGCTCGCTGAACGTCCAGAACGTGCCGCTGCCCGGCGGCGCCGACCTCGGCGGCCACCCCTACACCGTCAAGGCCGACTTCGCCGACGTCCTCGACCTCGTCCCGCAGGCGTCCGTACGCGTCAACGACGTCGCCGTCGGCCGCGTCACCAAGATCGGCCTCGGCACCGACGGCTGGTCCGCGACCGTCACCATGAAGGTCAACGGCAAGGTGAGACTGCCCGCCAACGCGTACGCGCACCTGGAACAGTCCAGCCTGCTCGGCGAGAAGTACATCCAGCTCTCCGCGCCGCCCGGCACGCGGGCCGCCAGCGGCACCCTGCGCGACGGCGCCGTCATCCCCGCCTCGCGCACCAACCGCAACCCCGAGGTCGAAGAGGTCTTCGGCGCACTGTCCATGCTGCTCAACGGCGGCGGCGTCGCCCAGCTCAAGACCATCTCGGTGGAGCTGAACAAGGCCCTGACCGGCAACGAACCGCAGATCCGCTCCATGCTCCACCAGGTCGACACGCTCGTCAGCGACCTCGACGCCCACAAGCAGGACATCACCGACGCGCTCGACGGCGTCAACGAACTGTCCGCCACCCTCGCCGCCCGCGACCAGAAGATCGGCACCGTACTGACCGGCCTCAGCCCCGGACTGAAGGTGCTGGAACAGCAGCGCGGCTCGCTGGTCACCATGCTGCGCTCGCTGGACACGCTCTCCGGCGTCGCGGTGGACACCGTCAACCGCAGCAAGGACGACATGGTCGCCGACCTCAAGGCCCTCGCGCCCACCCTGCGACGGCTCGCCGACGCGGGCGACGCGCTGCCCGACTCGCTCCAGGTGCTGGTCACCTACCCGTTCACCGACGAGGTCCTCAACGGCGTCAAGGGCGACTACCTCAACGTCTACCTCGACCTGACCGCCGTACCCGGCACGCAGCTCATCCCCGAGATGCCCGCGTCCGGGAACGTCTACCCGCCCGACCCCGAGAACCCGATGTCCGCGCACGCCAAGGCCGACCGGACGACGACGGTCGACAAGAAGCTGCGGGAGGCGGGCATCCCGCTGCCGCTGCCGTCGGTCACCGGCTCGACCAGGACCGGGGGCCGCTAATGCTGACCCGCGTCACCATCGCCAAGAACATCGCCTTCCTGCTGATCGCCGTGCTCGTGCTCGGCTTCATCGGCGTCCGCTACGCCGACCTCGGCCGGTACGTGGGCCTGCGCGGCTACTACACCGTCAAGGTCGAACTCCCTGAAGCGGGCGGCCTGTTCGAGCACGCCAACGTCACCTACCGCGGTGTCTCGGTCGGCCGGGTCGGCCCGATCAGACTCACCGGCGACGGCGTGGAGGCGTCCTTGCGGATCAACGACTCCGCGCCGCACATCCCCTCCCACCTCAAGGCCGTCGTCGCCAGCCTGTCCGCCGTCGGCGAGCAGTACATCGACCTGCGGCCGACCACCGACCAGGGGCCGTATCTCGCCGACGGCTCCCGCGTCGAACGCGCCGACACCACCATCCCCGCGCCCGTCACCAACCTGCTCACCAGCGTCAACAGCCTGGCCGGATCGGTCCCGTTGAAGTCCCTTCAGACCGTCGTCGACGAATTCGGCAAGGCGTTCGCGGGACAGGGCGACAACCTCCAGTCGCTGCTCGACACCAGCGGCGAGTTCATCTCCGCCGCGGACATGAACCTGCCCGGCAACATCACGCTGATGGCCGACGGGCGGACGGTGCTGCGCACGCAGGCCGACGAGGGCGACGCCATCAAGTCCTTCGCCAGCAGCGCAAGTCAGCTCGCCAAGCAGCTCAACGACTCCGACACCGACCTGCGACGGCTCATCGCCGCGGCGCCCGACGCGGCGGGACAGGTCAGCGCGCTGCTGCGGGACGTCGGACCCCAACTCAGCGTCGTCCTGGCCAACTTGCTGACCACCTCGGACGTGGCCGTCACCCGGCAGCACGGCATCGAGGAATTCCTGGTCAAGGTGCCCGCGGTGGCCGCCGCCGGATCGACGGCGGTGGACGGCAAGGGCCTGCACTTCGGCATGGCCGTCACCTTCTTCTCCCCGCTGCCCTGCACCTCCGGATACGGCGGCACCACGTACCGCAACGGCCTGGACACCAAGGCGCCCGCCACCGCCCTGAACACCGCTGCCCGCTGCACCGCCCCCGCCTCCTCCGGCACCGACGTGCGCGGCTCGGCCAACGCCCCGAACGGCGGGGGCGTCCCGAACCCCGTGCAGCCCGGCTCGGTGCTGCCGACCGGCGCGGGGACCCCGTCCGCCGCGGGCCCGTCCACCGGGACGACGACGTACGGCACGAGCGTGCTGCCGGGAGCGCTGGGCCTGCCCTCGCTGCCGACCGGGCCCAGCGGCGGCACGATGGCGGATCTGCTCGGCCTCGGTGACACGCGGTTCGGTGACACGCGCTCCGGGGACACGCGTTTCGGGGGCACGGGCTTCGGGGGCACCCGATGAGCGCCCGCCGGTCCACCCTGGTCTGGGTCACCGCGTGGGCGGTCGCCGCCGTGGTGTGCGCGCTCGGCGCCTGGTCGTACGCGGACACGCGCGGCGACGACACGCTCAACTACGCCAAGGCCCGCGACGCCGTACTGACCGACGGGCAGCGGGACATCACCCGGCTGAACACGGTGGACGCGGCCCACCTGGACCGCGACCTCGCGGCCTGGCTGGACACGACGACCGGGCCGCTGCACGACCGCATGAGCCGTACGCACACCGCGGACGCCGCCGCGCTCAAGCAGTCCGGCACCTCCACCCGGGGCACGGTCACCGACGCGGCGGTCACCGAACTCGACACCAGGGCCGGTACGGCGAAGCTCATCGCGACCGTGCAGGTCCGGGTCATGCCGCGCGGCGGCGCGGCCACCACCGACCGCAAGCGGTTCGAGGCGGGCCTGTCCCGTACCTCGGACGGCTGGAAACTCACGGCGCTCACCGCGGTGCCCGTCGGCGCGAGCTAGGAGAGGCGGCCCAGTGAGCACCACGCATGAGCCCGAGGCCGAGGCGGCGGAGGCCGAGGCGCCGCAGACCGACGCATCGGTGGCCGCCGCTCCGGACGAGCCGGAGGCCATCGAGGCCGCCGCCGGACGGCGTTGGCGGTGGCCGTACGGATGGCGGCGTACGGCGGCGGTCGCCGCGATCGTGCTGCTGCTCCTCGGCGGCGGCGGATTCGGTTACGCGGCCCACCGGTTGACCGACCCGGCCGCGACGGACAACCGCGCGCTGACCGACACCGAGGCGACCAACCGGGTCGTCGGGGACGTCAGCAACGCGCTCGGCAAGATCTTCGCGTACACGCCGGAGGACACCGGGTCGACCGAGCGGGCCGCCCGCGACCTGCTGGACGGCGCGGCGGCCGACCAGTACCAGGCGCTGTTCGGGCAGATCCGGCAGCGCGTCGCCGAGCAGCAACTCACCCTGACCACACGGGTGGTGCGCGCCGGGGTCGTCCGGCTCACCGCCGACCACGCCCGGCTGCTGGTCTTCCTCGACCAGACCGCCCAGCGCAAGGGCGCCGCGGCCACCAGCGCGGCGGCCCAACTCTCGGTCACCGCCAGGCTCGACGGCGACCACTGGCGGATCACCGATCTCAAGGCCCGGTAGGAGGAGGACGGATGGCACGGATGCCCTTCAAGGGTGGCGGCGGGTCGCGGGACCGGCTCGGGGCGCGGCTGCGCGCGCCGGGCCGGTCGCTGCTCGCCACGGCCGTCGCGCTCGCCGTCGCCGCGGCGGTCGCCGCCGCCCTGACCGGCTGGTCCTGGTACGGGGCCGCGCACGACGACGACGCGGCCTTCGCCCGGACCCGCGACACGGTGCTCGCGGCGGGGGAGCAGGCGGTGCAGAACATGAACACCCTGGACCACTCCGACGTCGACCACGGGCTCGACATCTGGGAGAGCTCCACGACCGGCGACCTGCACAGCCAACTGGTCCAGGGGCGGGCCGCGTTCGAGAAGCAGGTGCGGCAGGCCCAGACGGTCAGCACCGCGAAGATCCTGTCCGGCGCGGTCACCGAACTCGACACCAGAACCGGCAAGGCCAGCGTGATGATCGCACTGCGGATCACCGTCGAGGCGCCCAAGGCCAAGCCCGCGGTCAAGGAGAGCCGGATGCTCGGCGAACTCACCCGCACCGACACGGGCTGGAAGCTCAGCGCCCTCGGCCAGGCCCCGATGGGCGACAGCGCCGCGGACCCGTCCGCGTCCTCGCCCCCGAGCGGCGGCACCGCCACCGCGAGGCCGTCCCCGTCCACCACCGACGGCCAGTAAGCCGCCCCGCCGTCCGCGAGAGGACCGCCGCCCATGTCGACCACCCGCCACCTCATCAACCGCCAACGCCGCCTGGCGGCCACCGCGCCGCCGCGCGAGCGCGTGACCCGCACGGCGGAAGCCGCCACCGACATCCACTCCGACTCCGACTCCGACACCGCCACCGACATCCACTCCGACACCGGCCCGGAGACCGAGGCGGAGGGCGGCGACCGTTCGGAGCGCCCCGCCCGGGGCCGCGCCGCGACCGCCGTCCGCACCCGCCCGGCACGGCCGCCGCGTACGTCCGACAAGGCCGCCGACGTCACCGCCGGGACTCCCACCGCCACGGCCGCCGACGCTGAACCCGAGGCCGGGAGCGGCCCGCGCAAGTGGCGCCCGCGGCCCGTCACCGTCCTCACCGTCGGCCTCGCCCTGCTGACCGTGCTGCTCGGCGGCCTCGCCGCCTGGTCCGCGGGGAAGGCGTCCGACCTGCGCGACTCGGTGGCCTCCGGCAACACCGCGCTGACCGACACCGCCCGCACCAGCGAGGTCAAAGGCACCGTCGCCCAGGCCGTGAACGCGGTCTTCTCCTACAACTACGCCGACACCGCCCGCACCGACGACGCGGCCAAGCGCGTACTGACCGGAAAGGCCGTCCAGCAGTACGCGACGATGCTCGCCCAGGTCCGCGCCCAGGCACCGGCGCAGAAGCTCGTGCTGACCACGACCGTCACCGACACCGGCGTGGAACTGCTCGACGGCGACCGCGCCCGCGTCCTGGTCTTCGCCGACCAGAGCAACACCAGCACCGCCAAGTCCGCGAACGCGGCGACCACTTACGCGGCGGCGATGTTCGCGGTGGACGCCGTGCACCAGGACGGCACCTGGAAGATCGCGAGCATCGACACCTTCGGGTAGCGCGGACCCCACGATCAGCGGTTGCGGCCAGCGGTTGGTGAGGCGCCAGTCGGCGTCCAGCAGATAGCCGACGACGGCGGGCCCCGCGACGGCCGCCGCCACGCGTGCGTGTGCCCAGGGGTACGGCTCCTCGTACGGGTACGCAGCTGTGGCGAACAGACGCACGCCTTAGGTAAGGCTACCCTTATCAAAACGCTGGCCTTTCCGCGCCGTCACCGATCAGGCGCCGCGATCAGGCGCCGCGCGATGATGAAGGACTCGTCGCGGGCAGGCACTATGGGGGAGAGGGCCCCCGCAACGCGCCGGAAATCGCGTGATGGGATGCTCGGCTCGCAATCCCGGATGTGCGTCCCCGATATGGCCAGTGGCGGGGAGCAGGTGGCCTGACCGGCAAGGATGGATGGATATGGACAAGCAGCAGGAGTTCGTTCTCCGCACCCTGGAGGAGCGGGACATCCGCTTCGTCCGCCTGTGGTTCACCGACGTGCTCGGCTACCTGAAGTCGGTCGCCGTCGCACCGGCCGAACTGGAGCAGGCCTTCGACGAGGGCATCGGCTTCGACGGCTCCGCCATCGAGGGCTTCGCCCGGGTGTACGAGTCCGACATGATCGCCAAGCCGGACCCCAGCACCTTCCAGATCCTGCCCTGGCGCGCCGAGAGCCCCGGCACCGCGCGCATGTTCTGCGACATCCTCATGCCCGACGGCTCCCCGTCGTACGCCGACCCGCGCTACGTCCTCAAGCGCGCGCTCGCCAAGACCTCCGACCTCGGCTTCACCTTTTACACCCACCCCGAGATCGAGTTCTTCCTGCTCAAGGACAAGCCGATGGACGGCGGGCGGCCGACCCCCGCCGACAACTCCGGCTACTTCGACCACACCCCGCAGAACGTCGGCATGGACTTCCGCCGCCAGGCCATCACGATGCTGGAGTCCATGGGCATCTCGGTGGAGTTCTCGCACCACGAGGGCGCCCCCGGCCAGCAGGAGATCGACCTGCGCTACGCCGACGCGCTCTCCACCGCCGACAATGTGATGACCTTCCGGCTCGTCATGAAGCAGGTCGCCCTCGAACAGGGCGTGCACGCCACCTTCATGCCCAAGCCGTTCTCCGAGCACCCCGGCTCCGGCATGCACACCCACCTGTCGCTCTTCGAGGGCGACCGCAACGCCTTCTACGAGTCGGGCGCGGAGTTCCAGCTCTCCAAGGTCGGCCGCTCCTTCATCGCGGGCCTGCTCCGGCACGCCGGTGAGACCGCCGCGGTCACCAACCAGTGGGTCAACTCCTACAAGCGGATCTGGGGCGGCTCCCAGCGCACCGCGGGCGCGGGCGGCGAGGCCCCCTCGTACATCTGCTGGGGCCACAACAACCGCTCGGCCCTGATCCGCGTCCCCATGTACAAGCCCGGCAAGACCGGCTCCACCCGCGTCGAGGTCCGCTCGATCGACTCCGGCGCCAACCCCTACCTCGCCTACGCCGTCCTCCTCGCCGCGGGCATGAAGGGCATCCAGGAGGGCTACGAACTCCCGGCCGGCGCCGACGACGACGTCTGGGCCCTGTCCGACTCCGAGCGCCGCGCCCTCGGCATCGAGCCCCTCCCGCAGAACCTCGGCGAGGCCATCACCCTCATGGAGCGCAGCGAACTCGTCGCCGAGACCCTCGGCGAGCACGTCTTCGACTTCTTCCTGCGCAACAAGAAGCAGGAGTGGGAGGAGTACCGCTCCGAGGTCACCGCCTTCGAGCTGCGGAAGAACCTCCCGAACCTGTAGCCGAGAGGAGCTGCTCGGCCTGCGGGGTGCGGCGGTAGTAGACGCGGTGGCCGTGGCGGGTCCGGGTGAGGAGACCCGCCCGGTGCAGGCGCGTGAGGTGGTAGGAGACGGTCGACGGGTCCAGGTGGTGGAGCTCGGCCAGCTCCGTGGTGGTGAGGGGGCGGCCCAGCGACAGCAGCAGGCTGTGCCGGGTGGCCCCCAGGACGTCGGCCGCCGGGTGGCCGCCCTGTGCGGCGCGGCGGCCTGACGGAGCGCGGGGCACCGGATAGCAGAGCATCGTGTCGTGCTGGAGCATCGGGTCGAGGCCCGGCGTCAGGTCCCCGGTGACGGTGGGGATCATGACGACGGCCGGCGCGTGCGCCACCGTGGTGCGGAACGGGCTGCGGACGGTCAGTGTGCCGTCGTGCCAACCGGTGTCCGGATGCAGGGAATCCAGGACCGCGCCGGTTCCCTGCCGGGCCATGAGCTGGGAACGGGCGTTGATATCGGCTTCGAGGCGGCCACGGATCACCGGCCAGCGCGCTGCGAGTGTGTGGTTCCACAAAGCGTGCAGTTCCTGAGCCGCTTTCTGGACGAATGCGGTTTCCCCCCGGTCGAGTTGGCTCAGGACCGGTGCGGGCAGCTCGGTTCCGGGAAAGCCCTGACCGGCGAAGCCCGTGGTGAACACGGTGATTTCCTGCACCAGCCGGGTCGGCGCGAGGGTGGCTATCCGGTGGAGTTCGTCATCCAGGCTGGGCGCGAACCGCGCGGGCGCCGGGCTGATGAAATCCGGCAGCCACACCTCGCCCTGGAAGAACCCCGCCAGCAGGGGCATCTGCCGGTCGTGCAGCAGCCGCGGCAGCGCGCCGAGCCGTTCCCCGCGGCGGGACGACCTCATGGCGGTGGACAGGACACCGAACAGTTCGACCATCGGTGAGATGGCGAACCGGGTCCTGGCCAGCTCGGCCGGGCCCAGCGACAGACGCAGCATGATGCCTTCCCGGACGGATCGGGCGGACGTCCGAACCGCCAGCCAAACATTGGAACCTCATCCAATCAATGGCAATCCCGGCCAACGTCGGCGTCTACTTGGGGCTGCCCGGAGAATCGGTGCGCGTTTACGCGCGACCGTGAACGGCAATGCGTCGGCACGGCTCCGGGTGCGGAATTCGGTCAATTCCTGCGAACAAGGAGGCCCTTGAGTATGCGTATCGGAAAGCGGACGGTCACCCTCGCGGTAAGCGGCGCGCTGCTCGCCGGCACGGTCGGCTTCGTGGCCGCGTCCCCCGCCCAGGCGGTGGACTGCAACCTCCCCCCGGTGGGCGACATGTGCCTGCACATCCACAACACGGACACCAACACGTGGTACTGGCTCGGCCCGTGGAACGCCTGCGCGGTCCACAACATCGCCATCGACGAGCAGGCCACCTGGATCAACAACAACCAGGTCGGCGGGGTGCGCACCACCTTCTACTACGGCCGCGACGGCAAGAACCCCATCGGCAGCGTCGCCCAGGACTACTCGGGCCGCCCGCCCGGCTACACCGACAGCGACCTCTCCTCCGCGCAGTCCGTCCGCGTCTGCTGACCCGCGCCCCCCGAGGCGGGGCCGCCCCGGAGGACGTCACCTCCGGGGTCAGGGCAGCCAGGCGGGGGCCAGGGCCGAGGGGGTGAGGAGGCGGGGGGCGCCGGTGCCGTCGGCGGGGGCGGTGTACAGGTCGGAGCCGTAGTCGCCGGGGAGGGAGTAGACGACGGTCGCGTTGTCGGACCACACGGCCTGGTCGTCGACGCTGCGGGTCTCGGCCAGCGGCCACTCGCGCGAGGTGGCCAGGTCGAGGACGTAGAGGCGCCAGGGGGCGTCGGCGGGCAGGCCGGGCACGCGTTTCTTGAAGGCGATCCGGGTGCCGTCCGGGGAGAGCGAGGGGCACTCGACGTTGGTGCGCAGCGTGGTGACGGTACGGGCGGCGACGTCGCCGCGCACGAGGTAGGTGTGGCCGCCGGTGGCGAGCGTGGCGTAGAAGTGCCGGTCGTCGGCGAAGGTGACGCCCCAGAAGTTGATATCGGCGGCGCGCACGCGGTGCCCGTCGCGGGTGACGGCGTAGTCCTCGAGGGACGACTGGAGGGTCCCGGTGCGGGTGTCCAGGATCGAGGTGCGGGTGGAGAAGTCGGTGCCCGCGTACGAGTCGCCGCCGACGAAGACGGTCCAGGCGGCCATCCGCCCGCTGGGCGAGACACGGGCGCGGGTGGGGATGCCCGCGAGCGGCACACGGCGGGTGGCGCGCAGCGCCGAGTCCAGGACGACCGCGTCGTACGAGTCGTTGACCGCGCCGCGCTTGGCCTGGAGGCAGATGCCGGTGCCGCCCGCCGCGTAGAAGCGCAGGCACTTCACGCCGGACGCGACGCGGGGCCCGTCCGGCGCGGAGGCGGGCACCGAGGCCAACTCGTCGCGGTGCGGCCCCCACGCCATGGAGCGGAAGACGATACGGGGGCCGCCGGCGGCCAGCGAGACCGTACCGGCGCGGACGGCGGGGCCGCCCGCCTGCACCTGGTTCTTCCGGTCGGCCCGGTCGGCGGCCCGCCACACCGCGACCCCCGCCACGCACGCCAGCACGGTGATGCTGGCCAGCAGCACCAGCAGCCGGTTGCGCATGCTCATACCGCCCTCGACCCGCCCGCTCATGCCGTCGCCCCCGGCGCCGTGGGAGTCCGTGACGGCCGCAGCCGGACCGACAGCGCGACGCTCGCCGTCAGCGCCAACGCGGCCCCCGTCAGGGCGGATTGGTCGCCCCACGCGGTCCACGCCGCCCCGAAGGCTATGGAGCAGACGAAGCGCGCTGCGGCCTGCCCGGTCTGTACGAGCGCGAGCCCGCTGGAGCGCAGCGCCGCCGGTACGGAACCGGCCGCGGCCGCCATCAGCACGCCGTCCGTGGCCGCGTAGAAGGCCCCGTGCAACGCCAGTACGGCGTACGGCAGTACGCCCGCCCGCAGGTGGGCGAGGAGCAGCCCGTACGCCAGGAGCAGCGCGAAGTGGCCGCCGACGAAGACCCGCCAGCGGCCGACCCGGTCCGCCCAGCGGCCCAGCGGCACGGCGAGCAGCAGGAAGGCGGCGGCGGTGCCCAGCGGGAGGAGCGCGAACCACCGGTCGGGGACGCCGAGTCGGCGTTGCAGCAGCAGATAGACGAAGGAGTCGCTGACGGTGGCGAGCCCGAGCGCCACCGCGCACAGCGCCAGCCCGCGCAGCTCCCGCCGCCCGAGCAGCCCCACGGCGGCCCGTAGGGACGGCCGGTCAACGTCACTGTCAGGCGCGGGAGTTGACCGCCGTACGCCCGACGGCACGAACAGCAGCAGCACGACCACGCCGACCGCCGCCACACAGAAGCTGACGGTAAAGACCGCGTCGTATCCTTCCGCCGCCTGACGGAGAATCAGGAAGGCTGCCAGCGGCCCGAGAAGCGCCCCGGTGGTGTCCATCGCGCGGTGCACACCGAACGCCCGGCCCCGCGACTCCGGGGGCGCCGACAGCGAGATGAGCGCGTCGCGCGGCGCGGTCCGCAGGCCCTTGCCGGTGCGGTCGACGGCGAGCACCGCGCCGATCAGCGGCAACGTGTGCACGGCCAGGAGCAGCGGCTTGCACAGCGCGGACAGTCCGTACCCGAAGGCGGCCACCGCCTTGTGCCGCCCGCCGCGGTCGGCGAGATGCCCGCCGACCAGCCGTACCACCGCGCTGAATCCGTTGTAGACGCCGTCGAGCAGACCGAAGCCGAGCGGGGAGAGCCCGAGCCCGGTGACCAGGTACAGCGGCAGCACCGCGGTGACCATCTCCGACGACACATCGGTGATGAGGCTGACCGCGCCGAGCGCGAGCACCGTCGAGGTGACCGCGGACGACCGCCCGGGACGCGGGCCCCGGGCGGTCGTCGGCGCTGTCGTCGGGCTGTCCGCCGCGCTCGTCGGTGCGGGTGTCGCGGGCGTGCTGCCGCGGCTCTCGCTGACGTACATCGGTCAGTTGGTCCAGATGCCGGTGATGTCCGCGGCGGACGCGGCGTTGCCCGCGTGCCCCGAGGTACCCGCCAGATCCTCCAGTGTGCGCAGCAGGTTGTAGTGGTTGTAGTTGGTCGCGGACGAACTGCCCGCGGTGACCGGCTGACCGTAGAAGACGGTCGGAATCCGGTTGCCGCTCAGCGAGTTGTCCTCGTCGAAGGTCACGACCAGCACGCTGTTGTGGGTCTTCGCCCACGTCGCGTACGCGCCCAGGTTGTTCTTGATCCAGGTGTCGCCGGTCGCCACCGAGCAGTCGTGCATGTCGCTGCACAGATTCGGTACGACGAAGGACATCCGCGGCAGCGTCGAGTAGTCCGTCGGGAACTGCGCGAAGGTCTTCGCGGTCGACGTCGGGACATTGCCGAAGCCGAACCACGGGTTGTGCTTCTGCGCGTAGTTGCCGCTCTTGCAGGTCGTCGAACCCTGGCTCGGCAGCGTCTCGTTGTAACTGCCGAAGGTCTTGCCCGCGGCGATCACCTCGGAGCCGAGATTCGCGGCCGAGCTGAAGCCGATCTTCACGCAACTGTCGTCCGTCACGCCCTGCGTGGACCCGGAGAACAGCGCGTAGTAGTTCGGCTGGCTCGGGTGCGTGATCGCCTGGCTCTGCGTGAGATTCGCGCCGCCGGTCGCCAGCGAGTTGATGTACGGCGCGCTCGAACTGCCGATGACCTGGCTGTACGCGTGGTTCTCCATGACCACCACGAGGGTGTGGTCGGGGGTGGGCACAGAACCGGCCGCGTGCGCCGAGCCGCCGAGACCGGTCCACAGACCGGCGGACGCGGCGGCGAGGCCGACTGCGGACAACAGAGCGGTGCGGCTGCGGCGGGGCAGAGTCCAGCCGTGCACGGCGTACCTCCGGTAGTGGGGGGAAGGACGAGGAACCGCTGTACATGACAAATTTTAAGAGCCCGATCACGTCAGGGCGAGCGGGCGCCGGGTGAAATGAAGGCGAACACCGAGGTACGGCCTGCCGCCGGCTCCCACAACTCTCCTGCCGGGGACACCGCGCCCCCAGCCCCCACCGGGCAGCCCCGCCGCCACGCGCCACGTCCCGCGTGGCCAAGCCCGCGATGTCCGCCCGCACGGCGGGGGCCTCCGGCCGTGCGGCCAGGGTGGTGCGGTTGCTGGGGCGGTGCTACGCGGGCCGTGCGGTTCCGCCCGCGCCGCGGGGAGCCTCCGGCCGTGCGGGCGGGGTGGTGCGGTTGGTGGGGCGGTGCTGCGCGCGCAGCGCGGTGCGAGCTATGCGGTTGCGCCCTCACCGTGCGGGTCGTGCGGTTGCGCCCGCGCCGTGCGGGCCTCCTGCCTTGGCCGCTTGCGGCAGCTTGGACGACTCGGTCGCGTGCACGCCCGTGCGGGGCTCTTGGTCGCTGGGGCGGGGCGGTGGATGGGGTCGTGTGCGGGGCGCGGGATCGGGGTCGGGTGGGCTGGTGGCCGCACTCCGGCTACCGAGCCCCCCGCAGGGGGTTACGCTCAAACCGAAGCCTTGATCGATCCGGGCTTGCGCGGGACCGTTCCGGGGTACGGGACACGCGCCACCGCGAAGCCAAACCAAGCCAAACCAAACCAGGCCAGTCGAGCGTCACCCCGCCACACCACATGACCCGCCGGGAGGGCCGATGCAGGGACGCCGGAGCAGTACGTTCACGCGGCTGCTGCGGCACGGCTTCACGGACCCGGCGGCGGCCGAGCGGCTGCTGGAGCTGCCCGAGCTGTCGACGGTCAGGACGGACCCGGTGCTGCTGGAGGCGCTGGGCGCGACGGCCGACCCCGACCAGGCGCTGATCAGCCTGGTACGCCTCACGGAGGCGCTGGACCCGGCGGAGCGGCGGACGCTGCTGGACACCGTCATGACGGCGAAGCCGCTGCGCGACCGCCTGCTGGGCATCCTCGGCGCCTCCGAGGCCCTCGGCGACCACCTCGCCCGGCACCCCGCCCACTGGCACGCGCTGGTGATGTACGAGTCCGCCGACCTGCACCCGGGCGTCGCCGACTTCGTCCGGGCCCTCTCGGGCGCCGACACCCCCGACGCGCTGCGCGTCGCCTACCGCCGCTGCCTGCTCGGCATCGCCGCCCGCGACGTGTGCGGCACCAGCGACCTGGTGCGTACCGCCGCGGAACTGGCCGACCTCGCCACCGCCACCCTGCGCGCCGCGCTGGCGATAGCCGCAGCCGAGAGCCCGCAGGACGCCGCCGTCTGCCGGCTGTCCGTCATCGGCATGGGCAAGTGCGGCGGCCACGAGCTGAACTACGTCTCCGACGTTGACGTCGTCTACGTGGCGGAACCGGCCGAGGAGACGGCGGGCCAGCAGGACGCGGAAGGCACGGCCGTACGCGCCGCCACCCGGCTGGCCGCCCGGATGATGCGGATCTGCTCCGACACCACCGCCGAGGGCACGATCTGGCCGGTCGACGCCAATCTGCGGCCCGAGGGCAAGAACGGGCCGCTGGTCCGTACGCTCTCCAGCCATCTCGCCTACTACCGGCGGTGGGCGAAGACCTGGGAGTTCCAGGCGCTGCTCAAGGCCAGGCCGGTCGCCGGGGACGAGGCGCTCGGCGAGGAGTACCTGGCCGCGATCCGCCCGCTGGTCTGGCAGGCCGCCGAGCGCGAGAACTTCGTCACCGACGTGCAGCAGATGCGCCGCCGCGTCGTGGAGAACATCCCCGCCGCCCAGATCGACCGCGAGCTGAAGCTCGGCCCCGGCGGCCTGCGCGACGTCGAATTCGCCGTGCAGCTCCTCCAGCTCGTGCACGGCCGCACCGATCCGTCGCTGCGCAGCGGCACCACGCTGACCGCGCTCGCCGACCTCGCCGCGGGCGGCTACGTCGGCCGCACCGACGCCGCCGCGCTCGACGACGCCTACCGCTTCCTGCGGCTGATGGAACACCGCATCCAGCTCCAGAAGATGCGCCGCACCCACCTCGTCCCCGACGACCAGGCGGGACTGCGCCGCCTCGGCCGCGGCCTGGGCTTCCGCGCCGACCCGGTCGCCGAGCTGAACCGGGAGTGGAAGCGGCACGCCATGGAGGTACGGCGGCTGCACGAGAAGCTGTTCTACCGGCCGCTGCTGGACGCGGTCGCCCAGCTCGGCGGCGAGGAGACCCGGCTCAGCACCGACGCGGCCCGCCAGCGCCTCCAGGCGCTCGGATACGCCGACCCGGCCGCCGCCGTCCGCCACCTGGAGGCGCTGGCCAGCGGCGTGAGCCGCAAGGCCGCCATCCAGCGCACGCTGCTTCCGGTGCTGCTCGGCTGGTTCGCGGACTCCGCCGACCCCGACGCCGGGCTGCTCGGCTTCCGCAAGGTCTCCGACGCGCTCGGCAAGACCCCCTGGTACCTGCGGCTGCTGCGCGACGAGGGCGCGGCGGCGCAGCGGCTGGCCCGCGTGCTCTCCTCCGGGCGGCTCGCCCCCGACCTGCTGATGCGCGCCCCCGAGGCGGTCGCGCTGCTCGGCGCCGCCGACGGTCTCGTGCCGCGCGACCACGCCGCCCTGGAGCAGGAGGTGCTGGCCGCCGTCGGCCGCGCCGACACCCCCGAGCAGGCCATCGCCTCGGTACGCGGAGTACGCCGCCGCGAGCTGTTCCGTACCGCCGCCGCCGACCTCATCGACACCTACGGCGACGACGAGGAGGACCAGGAGGAGACGCCCGAGGAGCCGCCGGACCCCGCCGCGCTGGTCGACCGCGTCGGCACCGCCATCTACGGGCTCACCGCCGCGACGCTCGCGGGCGCGCTGCGCGCCGCCGTCAACCACGTCACCGGCAACGACGCGCACCCGCTGCCCACCCGTTTCGCCGTCATCGGCATGGGCCGCTTCGGCGGCCGGGAGCTGGCCTACGGCTCGGACGCCGACGTGCTCTTCGTCCACGAACCGCTCGACGGCGCCGACGAGGGCGAGGCCACCCGCGCCGCGCTCGCCGTCGCCGACGAGCTGCGCCGCCTGCTCCAGATCCCCACCGCGGACCCGCCGCTGCTGGTCGACGCCGATCTGCGGCCCGAGGGCAAGAGCGGGCCCATGGTCCGCAGCCTCGCGTCGTACGCCGCCTACTACCGGCGCTGGGGGCTGATCTGGGAGAACCAGGCGCTGCTGCGCGCTCTGCCGGTCGCGGGCGACCCGGACCTCGGGGCGCGGTTCACCGCCCTGGTCGACCCGCTGCGGTACCCGGAGAACGGCCTCGAAGAAGAGGCGGTCCGCGAGATACGGCGCCTGAAGGCCCGGATGGAGACCGAGCGGCTGCCGCGCGGCGCCGACCCCACGACGCACGCCAAGCTCGGGCGCGGCGGGCTGTCCGACGTCGAGTGGACGATTCAGCTCGTGCAGCTCCAGCACGCGGGGCGGCTGCCCGCCCTGCGCACCACCGGCACCCGCCCGGCCCTCGCCGCGGCCCGCGAGGCCGGGCTCATCGACCCCGAGGACGCCGCCGTCCTCGACGACGCCTGGGTTCTCGCCACCCGCGTCCGCAACGCCGTCATGCTCGTCCGCGGCCGCCCCGGCGACACCTTCCCCAGCGACGGCCGCGAACTCGCCGCCGTCGGCCGCTACCTCGGCTACCCGCCCGGCCACGTCGGCGACATGCTGGAGGACTACCGCCGCCGCACCCGCCGCGCCCGCGCCGTTGTCGAACGCCTCTTCTACGCCTACGAGTAGCCCGCCTCGCACCGCCTCGGGTCGGCTCGGGTCGGGGCGGCTCGGCCGTTCGTGGGTCGGGGGCCGGGGGCTGCGGGAGAGGGGTTCGAAATCGGTATATTTATGGCGCTTCTGGTACTCCGTATCCGGTGACCTCTCCTGCGCCACAAATATCCGGCAGCATTTCGAACCCCTCTCCCTCCGCCCCCAACCCCCTCCACCCCCGGATGTGGGGAAGGGGGCCGGAACGGCGGGGCGCCCTCACGGTCTTGGACACCCGTCCACCCGCGGACCGTGTGAGGGTGCCCCCCGCCCAGCCCCCGGGCGGAGGACGCTCGGGGCGCCCTCATGGTCTTTGACACCCACCCCGGCAACCCCCACCGGACCGTCGGACGCCGACGTACCGGGAGGGGACGGGCCGGGGTGCCCCCGCAGAAATGCGGTGACAAGAAGGGCACTGGATACGCGGGGCCAGGTAGCCGCATTTCGAGGAGGTGCCCCGGACCGGCACCGACCAGGCACAAGCGGCACCCGCAGACGACAAAGCACCCGCACGGGTGGGCGGGCGGGCAAGAACACCCCCCCCTTAGTCGGAAAGCGTCTCCGCCCACGCACGAGACCAGTGATCCAACGGCGCGATGGCCTCGGCCAGCCCCGCCCCGAGAGGCGTGAGCCCGTAACGCCCCTGATCCCCCTGCGCGAGCAGCCCGGCCGCGGCCAACTCCCGCAACCGCTGATAAAGAACGCTGGGCGACATCGCGTCGCACCGTTCACGCAGGTCACGAGCGCCGACCGGCCCGTCCCGCAGCTCCCAGAGAATGCGCAGCGCCCAGCGCCGCCCCAGCAGATCGAGCGCGGCCATCAGGGGCCGCCCGGTGCGCGAGCCACGGACCTCGCCGCCCGGCCGGGGGCCACCGGTGCCACCCTCCATCCGACCCTCCTTGACGCTTCTGATTCCGAAATCATACGGTGGTGCCAGGCGTTACGGAATGCGAAACGTACACGAGCCGGAGGAGCAGGGATGGGCGAACCGACCGCTTTCTACGAGCCCGGCCCGGACGGGTCCTTCGTGGCGACGGACGCCACCCAGGGGCCCTGGTCGCCCGACCTCCAGCACGGCGGCCCGCCCAGCGCGCTGCTGGTCCGCGAGTTCGAGGCCCTGGTCGCGGCGACGGCACGGGACGGCGACTCCGACGGCGACCCCGACATCGACTCCGAGGGCCACCCCGACGGCCACCTCGCGAAAATCGCCATGGACTTCCACGGCCCCGTCCCCGTCGGCCCGGTCCGCGTCCGCGCCTCCGTCCTCAAGCCCGGCAGGCGCGCCCAGCTCCTCGCGGGCGAGCTGAGCGTCGACGGCCGGGTCGTCCTGTCGGCCCGCGCCTGGTGGCGCCGCCGCTCACCCGGTCTCGTACCGGACGTCCCCGTCCAGGCCGCGCCGCTGCCGGACCCCGACGACGTCGTCCCGGCCGACCCGCTCCCCGGCCACTTGGACCATGGCTGGATCGCGTCCATGGACTACCGCTACCTCGCCGGATTCGTCACGACGCCGGGACCGGCCACGGTGTGGGTGCGCCCGAAGTTCCCGCTCGTCGCGGGCGAGACGACCTCCGGCACCCAGCGGGCCGTCCTCGTCTCGGACGGCGCCAGCGGCTTCAGCGCCGCGCTGGACTTCCGCACCCACCTGTTCAGCAACCTCGACCTCGTGCTGAGCTTCCTGCGTCCGCCGGTCGGCCCCTGGGTGGCACTGGACGCCGTGTCAGCCCTGGACGGGGCGGGCGGGGGTACGACCAGCACCCGCCTCGCCGACACCGCCGGTTACCACGGCTTCGCGCTCCAGACGCTGTACGTGGCGCCGCATCACGCCGTCTGAGGGTCCGACGCCCGGGCCGACACCGCGTCCACCGGCTGGCGCGGCATCCGGTACAGCCAGCGCCCGTAGACCAGGTACGAGATCCCGTAACCGACCGCCAGGCACACCACACCGCCGACCGCGTCCAGCCAGAAGTGGTTGCCGGTGGAGATGATGACCGTGAGGGTGAACACCGGGTACAGCGCGCCCAGCGCCTTCGCCCAGGTGTGCTTGGCCAGTATCGCGATGGTGATCCCGCACCACAGGGACCAGCCGATGTGCATCGACGGCATGGCCGCGTACTGGTTCGACACATGCGCCAGATTGCCCGAGGACAGCGAGCCCCAGGTGTGGTGCACCTCGACGGTGTCGATGAAGCCGCCGCCCGTCATCAGCCGGGGCGGCGCCAGCGGGTAGAAGTAGAAGCCGACCAGGGCCATGGCGGTGGTCACGAAGAGCACCAGACGGGCCGGGCCGTACCGCCCCGGATGGCGGCGGTAGAGCCACACCAGCACACCGATGGTGATGATGAAGTGCAGCGTGGCGTAGTAGTAGTTCATGATGACGATCAGCCAGGTCGCCGAATTCACGGCGTGGTTGACGGACCGTTCGATCGCCAGACCGAGGTGGTTCTCGAAGGACCACACCGACGCGGCGTGTCGCAGGGCGACGGCCTTCTGCTCCGGAACCGCGTTCCTGATCAGCGAGTACACCCAGTAACTGACGCCGATCAGCAGGATCTCGAACCAGAGCCGGGGTCTGCGGGGTGTGCGGATGCGCCTGATGAGGGTGTGGCGCGGCTCCGTGCGGGCCACGCCGGTCGCTCCATCCGGGGGAGTGGAACCGGTGGAGCGCGGCGAGGCGGTCGTACGGCCGCCCATAGTCTTCGCAGTCGGTTCCCCCATGGGACACCAGTCTGCCAGATTCGCCCCGTATCGCAGGTCAGCCTTCGGTCGGATCCTGCGTGCCGCCCGTCCCCCTTGAGGAGGGTTTCTGTGCGGGCACGGGCGTGTTCCGCGCGGCCGGCGCGGCGGCTGTTGAACCTCGAACGACCAGCTCGGGCAGGAAGACGAATTCGCTGTGCGGCGCCGGCGTGCCCCCGATCTCCTCCAGCAGCGCGTTCACCGCGGCCTGGCTCATCGCCGCGACCGGCTGCCTGATGGTGGTCAGCGGCGGATCGGTGAAGGCGATCAGCGGCGAGTCGTCGTATCCGACCACCGAGACGTCCTCCGGCACCGACAGGCCCTGCTGCCTGGCCGCCCGGATCGCGCCGAGCGCCATCATGTCCGACGCGCAGACGATCGCGGTGCAGCCCGAGGCGATCAGCGCCGTGGCCGCCGCCTGACCGCCCTCCAGCGTGTACAGCGAGTGCTGGACCAGTGTCTGCGCCTCGTCCTCCGCCATGCCCAGCACGTCCGCCATGGACGCCGTGAAGCCCTCGATCTTGCGCTGTACGGGGACGTACCGTTTCTGCCCGACGGCCAGGCCGATCCTGCGGTGGCCGAGCGCCGCGAGATGGGTGACGGCCAGCCGGACCGCGTCCCGGTCGTCCGGCGACACGAACGGCGCGTCGACCTTCTCCGAGAAGCCGTTGATCAGCACGAACGGCACGCCCTGGCCCTGGAGCCTGGCGTAGCGCTCCATGTCGGCGGCCGAGTCGGCGTGCAGACCGGAGACGAAGATGATCCCGGCGACCCCCCGCTCGACCAGCATCTCCACCAGTTCGTCCTCGGTGGACCCGCCGGGCGTCTGGGTGGCCAGCACCGGGGTGTACCCCTGGCGGGTCAGCGCCTGTCCGATGATCTGCGCGAACGCGGGGAAGATCGGATTCAGCAGCTCGGGGGTGATCAGCCCGACCAGTCCGGCGCTGCGCTGGCGCAGCCGGACCGGCCGCTCGTACCCCAGGAGGTCGAGCGCGGCCAGTACGGATTCACGGGTGGTCGTGGAGACACCGGGTTTGCCGTTGAGTACCCGGCTGACCGTCGCTTCACTGACCCCCGCCTGGGCTGCGATGTCAGCGAGCCGCGCGGTCACAGCACCGGATGCTAGGGGACGGAACGCCACCACGTCAGATCGCCCACCAAATTGCCGTGTCTGCGGAGATAGTCAGCTCAATGCTGCCATTCTCCGTGTTCGGGACGCCCGCCGTCGAGTCGCCGCTGACATCGCTGTCACCGCTGACGTTACCGCCGCCGCTGCTGGAGCTGGAGCCGGAGCCAGTGCCAGCGCCCGCGTGCAGGCCGCCGTCGCTGGACAGCAGCATCCGCCCGGGGCCGGGAAGCGTCACCGTCACCGGCTCGCGGGTCAGGTTGACCGCGCAGACGAAGCTCCCGGCGCCGGGCTCGTCCCCGCCGCCCCTGCGGAAGGCCAGTACGCCCTCGGGCGCGTCCAGCCACGTCACCGCGGCGCCCGCGCCCAGCGCCGGGTGCTCCCGGCGCACCGCCAGGGCCGCCCGGTACAGCTCGAGGGTCGACGCCGGGTCGCCCGTCTGCGCCTCGACGCTCAGGCCCGCCCAGCTCTTCGGCTGCGGCAGCCAGCTCGGCCCGCCCGCCGGACCGAAGCCGTACGGGGCCTCGTCGCCCGACCACGGGATCGGCACCCGGCAGCCGTCGCGGAAGCCGTCCTGCCCGGCCGCGCGGAAGAACGACGGGTCCTGCCGTACCTCGTCCGGCAGGTCCGTCACGTCCGGCAGGCCCAGCTCCTCGCCCTGGTAGAGATACGCCGAACCCGGCAGCGCCAGCATCAGCACGACCGCCGCCCGCGCCCTGCGCAGCCCCAACTCCCGGTCGCCGGGCTCACGTTGCTGCGTCCCCAGCTCCGGCGGGTTGCCGAAGCGCGTCGCGTGCCGGGTCACGTCGTGGTTGGACAGCACCCACGTGGCGGGCGCGCCCACCGCGCTCATCGCGGTCAGCGACTTGTCGATGACCTTGCGCAGCTCCGGCGCGTCCCAAGGGGTGCTCAGATACTCGAAGTTGAACGCCTGGTGCAGCTCGTCGGGGCGCAGGTAGAGCGCGGCCCGCTCGATCGTCGGCGTCCACGCCTCGGCGACCGCGATCCGGTCTCCCGCGTACTCGTCCAGGATGCGGCGCCAGCCGCGGTAGATCTCGTGCACACCGTCCTGGTCGAAGTACGGCATCGCCGCCGTGCCCAGCAGCGTGAGCTGCTCCGCGTGCCCGATGTCCGGAAGGCCATCGGCCTTCACCAGGCCGTGCGCGACGTCGATCCGGAAGCCGTCGGTGCCCAGGTCCAGCCAGAAGCGCAGCACGGAGCGGAACTCGTCGTGCACCGCCGGGTGGTTCCAGTTGAAGTCGGGCTGCTCGGGCGCGAACAGGTGCAGGTACCACTCGCCGGGCGTGCCGTCCGGGTTGAGCGTACGGGTCCAGGCCGGGCCGCCGAAGATGGACTCCCAGTCGTTGGGCGGCAGTTCGCCGTCCGCGCCCTTGCCGGGCAGGAAGTGGAAGCGGTCCCGCAGCGGCGAGCCCGGTCCCTCGTGCAGCGCCCGCTTGAACCACTCGTGCTGGTCCGAGCAGTGGTTGGGCACCAGGTCCACGATGACCTTCAGGCCCAGCGCGTGCGCGGCCCTGATCAGGTCGTCGGCGTCGGTGAGGCTGCCGAACATCGGGTCGACGGCCCGGTAGTCGGCCACGTCGTACCCCGCGTCGGCCTGCGGGGAGGCGTAGAACGGCGACAGCCACACCGCGTCCACACCCAGCTCGCGCAGGTACGGCAGCCGGGCGGTGATCCCGGGCAGGTCGCCCATGCCGTCGCCGTTGCCGTCGGCGAAGCTGCGCGGATAGACCTGGTAGATGACCGCGTCGCGCCACCAGTCTCTGCGCTCCGCCCCGGCGTCGCCAGCGGCGTCGGCAGTGGCGGAGCTGGGCGCGTGGGTGAGGTGCTGGCTCATGGCTTCCTTCATTGTTCCGGGCCTTCGGCGGCGGGGGAACGACAACTGGCTTACGTACGTGGTGCGGTGCGGACGGTCGGGCCCTCGCGGGGCCCTCGCGGGCCTCAGCCCTTGGTGCCTCCGGCGGTGAGGCCGGCCACCAGGTGGCGCTGGACGAGCAGGAAGACGATGCCCGCGGGGATCGCGATCACGACCGAGGCGGCGGTCATGCTGCCCCAGTCGGCGCGCTGGTCGGAGGCGAAGGTGCGGATGCCCGCCGCCAGCGTGGAGTGCTTGTTGCTCATGAACTGGCTGGAGTAGGCGACTTCGCCCCACGCGGTGAGGAAGCTGTAGAAGGCGGTGACCGCGAGGCCCGGCCGGGCCAGCGGCACGATCAGCCGCCAGAAGGTGCCGAACGGGGTCAGGCCGTCCACCCGGCCCGCCTCGTCGATGTCGCGCGGGATCGTGTCGAAATACCCCTTGAGCATCCAGGCGCAGAAGGGCACCGAGATCGTGCAGTAGACCAGGACCAGGCCGAGGTAGGTGTCGATGAGGTCGAGCTGCGCCATCAGGTTGTACAGCGGCACGATCAGCACGGCTACCGGGAACATTTGCGTGATCAGGAAGGTCCACATCAGCGACTTGTGCCCGGGGAACTTCATCCGGGAGATCGCGTATCCGGCGCTGGAGGCGATCAGCACGCCGAGCACCGTGGTGGCCGCGGCCACGATCACCGAGTTGAGGAACCACTTGGGGAAGTTGGTGTGGAAGAGCACGAACCGGTAGTTGCCCAGGCTCAGATGGCGCATGACCTCGCCGGGCTGCTGCCACGAGGTGCTGGGGCCCAGCGAGATGAAGACGATCCACAGCACGGGGAAGACCGCGACGGCGCTCGCCACCAGCAAGGTGGCGTGCAGCGCGAGCGAGGCGCCGCGGCTGCGGGTGCCGCGCGGGCGGTACTTGCGGCGCGCGGCGGACCCGGGGGCCGCGCCGGTACGGGCGGCGGGGGCGGTGGCGGCCGGGCCGCTGTGGGTGGTGGCACTCATGGTGATCCGGCTCCTATGCCTGCTCGGACTTCAACTGGCGGCGGTAGAAGGTGGAGAAGGCCACAAGGATGAGGAGGATGACGATGCCGTAGGCCGCGGCGCCCGAATAGTCGGACACTCCGGTGAACGCCTTCTCGTAGGCGTACGTCACCAGGATGTCGGTGTCCCCTGTGGTGTTGTTGCCGAGCAGCAGGAAGATGATCGGGAACATGTTGAACGTCCACACGGTGCTCAGCAGGATCACCGTGCTGGTGACCGGCCGCAGGCCCGGCAGCGTCACGTTGAGGAACCGCTGCAACGGCGTCGCGCCGTCCATCTCGGCCGCCTCGTACAGCTCGCTGGGTATGGACTGGAGGCCGCCCAGGGTCGCCACCATCATGAACGGCACGCCGCACCAGACGTTGACGATGATGACCGCGATCTTCTGCGCGAAGGGGGTGCCCAGCCAGTCCTGGGCGGGCATTCCCATGTGCGTGATGATGTCGTTGAAGACGCCGTACTGCGAGTTGAACATCAGCCGCCAGGCGAAGACGCCGATGAAGGCGGGGACCGCCCACGGCAGGATCAGCGCGAGCCGGTAGAAGAGGCGGAAGCGCACCGGGCGGTTGAGCAGCATCGCCATGCCGAGGCCGATGGCGTACGTGATCGCGACGCAGGACACGGTCCAGATGACCGTCCACTGGAGCCGCGGGTAGAAGTCGCCGTCCTTGCCGGAGATGATCTGCCAGTAGTTGTGCAGGCCCACGAAGTCGTACGTGGCGCCGATGTGGACCGGGCCGATGTCCTTGGCGACGTTCATCTCGGTCGCGTTGGTGAGCGACAGGTAGATGCCGTACACCAGCGGGTAGAGGACGAGCACGCCGATGACGATGAGCACCGGGGCGACCATCACCCAGGCGTACCAGTACTTGTCCCAGGACCGCCGCAGCGACGTCCTGAGGCCCGGCCGGGGGGCCTTGCCCCGGGCGGGGGTGTCCATGGTGGCGGTGGTCATCGCTCCTCGGCTCTGTCAGGTCTTGTGGCTGTTCAGGAATGGACCGGACCGGCCGGCCGGGCGCGTGGGCCCCGCCTGTTCAGGTGGCGGGGCCCCGGCCGGCCGGCCCGGAGAAAAGGGGGCTACTGGACGGTGAATCCGGGCAGCAGCTTGCCGAACTCCTTCGCCGCCGTGTCGAGCCCGTCCTTCACGGAGGTCTCACCCTGAAGGATCTTGATGTACTGCTGCTGGAGCGGCGTGAACAGGCTGCCGACCTGGGGCAGCGCCACCCGCGGCCGGGCGGTGTCCATGATCGGCTTGAACCCGGCGATCTGCGGGTTCTTGGTGACCTCGGCGGTGTACGCGGACGTCCGCGTCGGCAGCGTGCCGTTCTTCAGCGCGATCTGCTGCTGGCTGCTGGAGGAGGTCATGAACTGCGTGAACAGGTACGACGCGTCCAGGTTCTTCGAGCCCTGGTAGACCGCCAGGTCGTGACCGCCGGTCGGCGCCAGCGCCTTGCCGGTAGAACCGGCCGGGACCGGCGCGTACCCCAGGTTGCTCTCCTTGCCCTGGAAGGCGCTGCCCGCCAGGTCGTCGCTGACCGACCAGGGGCCCTGGATCAGCATCGCGACCTTGCCGGTCTTGAAGGACGTCTGCATGTTGTCGTACGCGCTCGCGAAGTCGACCTTCAGCGAGGAGGTGTCGTAGACCTCCTTGGCCTTGGTCACCGCCTTGACCGCCTCGGGCGAGTTGATCGTGATCTTCTTGCCCGCCGGGTCCGCCAGGTCGGCGCCCTCGCCGAACAGCAGCGGGAACAGGAAGTACGAGTCCGGGTTCACGTACGTGCCCGCGACCCCCGGCACCTTCTCCTTGATCGTCTTGGAGTCCGCGATCAGCTCGTCCCACGTCTTCGGCGGCGCCGCGATCCCCGCCTTCGCGAAGATGTCCTTGTTGTAGAGCAGCCCCAGCGTGTCCGTCACCGACGGCACCCCGTAGGTCTTCCCGTCGTACTTCGTCGTGTTCAGCGGCCCCGCCAGGAAGTCGTCGGCGTCCGTCAGCGCGGCCGTGCCGTCCAGCGGCGCGATGTAGTGCAGCGACGCGTACTCCGGGATCAGGCCGACGTCCGCCCTGATCACGTCCGGCGCGCCCTTGCCGCTCTGCGCCGCCGCCTTGAACTTCTGCTCCACCGTGGTGAAGTCCACGTTCTGGTAGTTCACCTTGATCTTCGGGTACTTCGCCTCGAAGTCCGCGATCAGCGCCTTGTACGTCGGAGCCTCGTTCTTCGCGTCCGAGGTGTCCCAGTACGTGATCGACCCGGTCACCGCCGCCGGGTCCTTCGCCGCCGACGCCTTGTCATCCTTGCTGTCACTGCTACCGCCACAGGCGGTCACCCCGAGAACGATGGCCGCGGCCATCGCCACGGCGGATATGCCGCGTCGCATACCTGACTCCTTGAAGAGGGAAGTGCCCGTTCGCCCAGATCCGACTGGCTCCACTGCTCGGGCTGGGCAGGAACGTAACAGCGATGCAATCCCTTGCGAAAGTCCTTGCAAGCAACTTTCTGCAAGAACCCTTCCGATGTGACGAACGCGTTACCACCGTGCGACACCCGCTCGGGGAGGCGGAACGCGGTGCGGACCGCGGACGGCCGGGGGGTGCCGGACGGCGGGAAGACCTGTACGGAAGGGGAGTTGAGGAGCGTTACCCGGCGTATCGCATGCTGGAATCCCTTACAAGGTCTTGCTGTAAGCCTCCCCGCGGGGATACGGTCCCGGTCAAGTTCGTTCCGGCGCCGATGCCGGAGCTGCACCGGGTTTTCATGCGCGTGGGGCCCCGGCGCGAGGCTGTCCCCTTTCCGCCGTCAGGCGGAGTAGTCGCAAGGAGAACCGCCCGTGGCCCTGCCGTTCAGGCTGCCCGCGTACCGGTCGCGGACCGGTAGACGTATCAGAAGCACCGCCGTCGCCACGGCGCTCGCCGCGCTCGTGGCGCTGGTCGTACCGGCCGCGTCCGCACACGGCGTGCCCGCCCCGCCACCACCGCCGTCGGACAAGGCGCTCGCCGGGCAGGCCGCGCGGCACGACGCCACGCGTGAGCAGTTCTACTTCGTGATGCCGGACCGCTTCGCCAACGGGGACAAGGCCAACGACAAGGGCGGTCTGACCGGCGGCAGGCTGACCACCGGGTACGACCCCACGGACAAGGGGTTCTACCAGGGCGGTGACCTCAAGGGCCTGACGCAGAAGCTGGATTACATCAAGGGCCTGGGCACCACCGCGATCTGGATGGCGCCGATCTTCAAGAACCGGCCGGTGCAGGGCACGGGCACGGACGCCAGCGCCGGGTACCACGGCTACTGGATCACGGACTTCACCCAGGTGGACCCGCACTTCGGGACCAACGACGACCTGCGCAGGCTGATCACCGCGGCGCACGCCAAGGGCATGAAGATCTTCTTCGACGTGATCACCAACCACACGGCCGACGTCATCGGCAACGCGGAGAACACGTACACCTACCTGTCCAAGGGCGCGTTCCCGTACCTCGCCGCGGACGGCACCCCCTTCGACGACAGCACCTACGCCGACGGCGGGAACGGCGCCGGGAAGGCGACATTCCCGAAGGTCACGACCGCGTCGTTCCCGCGCACGCCCATCGTGCCCGCGGACCAGAGGAACGCGAAGGTGCCGGCCTGGCTCAACGACCCGACGATGTACCACAACCGAGGCGACTCGACCTTCGCGGGCGAGAGCGCGGACCAGGGCGACTTCAGCGGCCTGGACGACCTGTGGACCGAGCGGCCCGAGGTCGTCAGCGGCATGGAGCGGATCTACGAGAAGTGGGTCAAGGACTTCGCGATCGACGGCTTCCGGATCGACACGGTCAAGAACGTCGACCTGCCGTTCTGGACGCAGTGGGCGACCGCGCTGGACGACTACGCGGCCAGGCACGGCCGGCCGAACTTCTTCATGTTCGGCGAGACGTACTCCGCCGACCCGGCGATCACCTCGCCGTACGTCACGCAAGGCCGCCTCGACGCGACGCTCGACTTCCCCTTCCAGGACGCGGCCCGCGCCTACGCCTCGCAGGGCGCGGCGCCCGCGAAGCTCGCCGGGGTCTACGGCCAGGACTACCGCTACACGACGGACAAGGCCAACGCGTACGAGCAGGTCACCTTCCTCGGCAACCACGACATGGGCCGGATCGGCTCCTTCCTGAAGCAGGACAACCCGGCGGCGGACGACGCCGAACTGGTGCGGCGGGACCGGCTGGCCAATGAGGTGATGTTCCTCGGCCGCGGCAACCCCGTCGTCTACTACGGCGACGAGCAGGGCTTCACGGGCGCGGGCGGCGACAAGGACGCCCGGCAGACGATGTTCGCCTCCCAGGTCGCCGACTACCTCGACGACGACGAGATCGGTACGGCGCGCACGCACGCCGACGACGCGTACGACCCGACGCACCCGCTCTACCGCGCCATCGCCGCGCTGTCGAAGCTCACCAAGGACCACCCGGCGCTGCGCGACGGGGTCCAGACCGAGCGGTACGCGGAGCCCGGCACGGCGGCCGGTGTCTACGCGTACTCCCGCACGGACGCGAAGACGCGTGACGACTACCTGGTGGCGGTCAACAACGCGACGGCCGCGAAGACGGTCACGATCCCGGCTGCGGGCGCGGCGAAGGCCGCGTACCGGGCGCTGTACGGGACGACGGGGACGCTCACCACGGGCGCGGACGGTTCGCTCAAGGTGACGGTGCCCGCGCTGAGTTCGGTGGTCTACCAGGCCGCCAAGGCGCTGCCCACGCCCACCGCGAAGCCGACGATCACGCTGACCGCACCCGAGGCGGGCGCCACCGGCACCGTCGAGCTGACGGCCGACGTCAGCGGCGGCGGCCTCAACCGGGTCGTCTTCGCCGCCCAGACCGGCAACGCCACGTGGCAGGTGCTCGGTTCTGCCGACCACGCCCCGTACAAGGTGACGCAGACGATCGACCCGAAGACGGCGGCCGGAACGCCCGTACGCTACAAGGCCGTTGTGGTGGACGCCGCCGGACGTACGGCCGCGGCCACCGCCGCGACCAGCACCGGTACGACCCCGGTCACCCCGCCGCCCACCGCGATCAGCCACGACTACGCGGTGGTCCACTACCAGCGGACCGACGGCGACTACGCGGACTGGGGCCTGTACACCTGGGGCGACATCGCCGACGGCGAGGCCACCACGTACCCGGCGGGCCACGCCTTCACCGGCCGTGACGCGTACGGCGCCTTCGCCTATGTGAAGCTCAAGCCCGGCGCGTCCGATGTCGGCTTCATCGTCGTGAACAAGGACGGCGTCAAGGACACCGACGGCGACCGCGCGATCGGCCTCACCGCGACCGGCGAGGTGTGGATCAAGCAGGGCAGCCCGGACGTGGCCACGACCGCGCCGGACGGCGCCTACCCGCCGCAGGACACCGGCAAGGCCGTCCTGCACTACCACCGCGCGGACGGCGACTACACCGGCTGGGGCCTGCACGTCTGGACCGGCGCGGCCACCCCCACCGACTGGTCCTCGCCCGTCAGGCCGGCCCGGATCGACTCCTACGGCGCGGTGTACGAGGTCCCGCTCGCCGCGGGCGCCACCTCGCTCAGCTACATCCTGCACAACGGCGACGCGAAGGACCTGCCCAGCGACCAGTCGCTCGACCTGACCGGGACCGGCCACGAGGTGTGGCTGCTCGGCGGCACGGAAAAGTATCTCCTGCCGCAACCCCAGGGATCAGGAGCTGACTTGGACCTCACCAAGTCGCAGGCCCAGTGGATCGACCGTGACACCGTCGCCTGGCAGACCTCCGCCGCGGCGGCGTCCCAGCAGCTCGTCTACGCGCCCGACGGCGGCATCACGGTCAAGGACGGCGCGCTGTCGAGCGAGGGCAAGTGGCTGCGGCTGACGAAGACCGCGACCGGTCTCACCGCCGCCCAGCTCGCCAAGTACCCGCAGCTCAAGGGGTATTCGGCCTTCACGATCGACCCGCGCGACCGGGCCCGCGCCACCGACGCGCTCAGCGGCCAGATCATCGCCACCCAACGCGCCGCCAACGGAGCCCTGTTGGCCGCGACGGGCGTCCAGACCCAGGGCGTGCTCGACGCGGTCTACGGCGCCGCCGCCGCGAAGGACACCCTCGGCCCGGTCTTCACGCACGGCACCCCGCGGCTGTCGCTGTGGGCGCCGACCGCGCACCGGGTGAGCGTGGAGATCGACGGCAGGACCGTACCGATGCGGCGGGACAAGGCCAGCGGCGTCTGGTCGGTGACCGGCAGCCGGTCGTGGACCGGGAAGACGTATCTGTACGACGTCACCGTCTGGGCGCCCAGCGTCCAAAAGCTCGTGGTCAACAAGGTCACCGACCCCTACTCGGTCGCGCTGACCGCCGACTCCGAGCGCAGCCTGCTGGTCGACCTGGACGACCCGAAGCTCGCCCCCAAGGGCTGGGAGCGGCAGGCCAAACCGGCCGCGGCGCCGATCGGCCGGGCGCAGATCCAGGAGCTGCACATCCGCGACTTCTCGGTGGCCGACAGCACCGTCCCGGCCGCCGACCGCGGGAAATACGCCGCCTTCACCGACACCTCGTCCGCGGGCATGACCCACCTCAAGGCGCTCGCCGCGGCAGGCGTCAACTACGTCCACCTGCTGCCCGCCTTCGACTTCTCGACGGTGCCCGAACGCGAGCGGGACCAGGCGAGGCCCGCCTGCGACCTGGCCTCGTACGCGCCCGACAGCGAGCGGCAGCAGGCGTGCGTGACCGCGGCGGCGGCGAAGGACGCCTACAACTGGGGTTACGACCCGTACCACTTCACCGTGCCCGAGGGCTCCTACGCCAAGAACCCCGACGGGCCGCAGCGCACCACGGAATTCCGGCAGATGGTGCAGGGCCTCAACAACGCGGGCCTGCGCGTGGTCATGGACGTCGTCTACAACCACACCTCGGCGGCGGGCCAGGCCGACACCTCCGTCCTCGACAAGATCGTGCCCGGCTACTACCAGCGGCTGATGCCGGACGGCTCGGTCGCCACCTCCACCTGCTGCGCCAACACCGCGCCCGAGAACACCATGATGGGCAAGCTCGTCGTGGACTCGATCGTCACGTGGGCCAAGGAGTACAAGGTCGACGGCTTCCGCTTCGACCTGATGGGCCACCACCCCAAGGCGAACATCCTCGCCGTCCGCAAGGCGCTGGACGCGCTGACGCCCGGTCACGACGGCGTGGACGGGAAGAAGATCATCCTCTACGGGGAGGGCTGGAACTTCGGCGAGGTCGCCGACGACGCCCGCTTCGTCCAGGCCACCCAGGCCAACATGGCGGGCACCGGCATCGCGACCTTCTCCGACCGGGCGCGCGACGCCGTACGCGGCGGCAGTCCGTTCGACGAGGACCCCGGCGTGCAGGGCTTCGCCTCCGGCCTCTACACCGACCCCAACTCCTCGGTGAACAACGGCACGCCAGCCGAGCAGAAGGCCCGGCTGCTGCACTACCAGGACCTCATCAAGGTCGGACTCACCGGCAACCTCAAGGAGTTCGGCTTCACCGACTCGGCGGGCAGGCGGGTCACCGGAGCCGAGATCGACTACAACGGCGCACCCGCCGGATACGCCGACGCGCCGGGCGACGCCCTCGCCTATGTCGACGCCCACGACAACGAATCCCTCTACGACGCCCTCGCCTTCAAGCTCCCCGTCGGCACCTCGGCCGCCGACCGCGCCCGTATGCAGGTCGTCGCCGAGGCGACCGCCGCGCTCTCCCAGGGGCCCGCGCTCTACCAGGCGGGCTCGGACCTGCTGCGCTCCAAGTCCCTCGACCGCAACTCCTTCGACTCCGGGGACTGGTTCAACGCGATCCACTGGCAGTGCGCCGACGGCACCGGCTTCGGCCGGGGACTTCCGCCCGCGGCCGACAACCAGGCCAAGTGGCCTTACGCCAAGCCGCTGTTGACGCAGCCCCAGCTCAGCCCCGGCTGCGCGCAGATCACCGCGGCCTCCGCCGCGTACCAGGATCTGCTGCGGATCCGCACCGCCGAGCCCGCCTTCCGGCTCGGCACCGCGGCCCAGGTCCAACAGCAGGTCTCCTTCCCGCTGTCGGGCCCCGACGAGACGCCCGGCGTCATCACCATGAAGGCCGGCGACCTGGTGATCGTCTTCAACGCGACGCCGACGACGCAGAAGCAGCGGGTGGAGGCGGCGCGCGGAACCTCGTACGCCCTGCACCCGGTGCAGGCGGCCGGGACCGACCCGGTCGTCAGGACCTCGACGTACGCGGCGGGGACCGGGACCTTCACCGTGCCGGGGCGGACGGTGGCGGTGTTCAGGACCGGTCGCTGAGGACCGTCGAGCGCCCGTGAGGGGAGCCCGCGATCCGGCCGTTTCCGCACTGAATCGCGGACGGCGGGAACCGCGGGCTCCCCTTGGCGCGTCAAGTTTTACGGCCGGGTCGTACGCCGGAGGGAACCAATGTTGCCCTGGATGCGTCCACGCCCATATGAGCTCCCCGCACATCAGGGTCCGCCCTGCCACGCCCGAAGACCTGAGCGCGATATCGGACATCCACGCCCGCGCCCGCGCCAGCTACTACGCGGGCCACCTCCCGGCCGAGGAGTACAGCGGCCCCGCGGAGCTGGAACGACAGCGCGTGGGGACGGCCAGGGCCATCTCCTCGGACGACCGGACCGTGCTGTGCGCGGTCAGGGACGACCGGGTGGTCGGCTTCGCCGTGCTCGCCGCCCGGCACGACGAGGACACCCTCTTCCACTTCCACATCGACCCCTCCGTCTGGCGCACCGGCACCGGCACCGCCCTGCACCGCGCCTGCGTCGCCGTCTGGCAGGCCGCGGGCCTCACCACCGCCCGCCTGGAGGTCTTCGCCCCCAACGCCCGCGCCCGCGCCTTCTACACCCACCAGGGCTGGCAGGAAGACGGCCGCACCGGCGACCACGTCCGCATGCGCCTCACCGTCCCCACCCCGGCCCCCACCCCCCAACCGGCCCACGAATAGCCCCGGCGGCGCCGGGCGCTACGAGGCGGGGAGCGGGGTCAGGGTGGCGCCGGTGGTGAGGTGGGCGGTGAGGGTGGCGCGAGTGCCGCGGGGGGCGCGGGTGGAGAGGTAGGGGCCGTCGGCGGAGGCGTGGACGCCCGCGGTGGCGGTGATCCGGGTGACGTCGCGGCTGCCCGCGGCGACGAGGTACCAGTGGGAGCGGGGGGACTGCCACATGACGCCCGCCATGACGTGCTGGCCGAAGCGGCTGCACGCGTTGCCGTCGGTCTGCCGGCCGGCGACGGTGCCGGGCGCGGCGGCGGGGGAGGACGGCGGGACGAAGGTCACGGTGGCCTGCCCCGGCCCGCGCCAGGTGTCGGCGCGGGCGCAGGTCCAGGACGCCTCCCCGCCGCCCTCGGGCAGCGGGGTACGGGCGAACTCCCAGTTGTTGACGGCCTTCACGCCCTGCCCGCGCAACTCGCCCAGGTAGCAGGCGTTGTGCGCCCAACTGACCAGCGCCTGAGCCCCGGTGGCCTCACGCGGCTGCCGCGCCGGGACACCGCCGCCCGGAGGCGGGGTGTACGTGAGGTGGACCGGCGACAGGTCGCCGAGGTCGGTCAGCAGGAAGGTGTGGCTCTCCACGATCCTCGAGGACGACTTGAGCTGCACCACCGGCCAGGCGCTGCCGCACGCACCCGCGGCGGCCCCCGCGCCCGGCATCCGTACCGGATCGGTCACCCCGTCCGCGTCGCGGTGCAGCGGCGCGCCGAGGACGTTGGGCCGCATCAGATCGCGGGTCTGCGCGTCCGCGATCCACGGGGCGGTCAGGAAACGGGTGTTGCCGTCCACCCGGTCGACCACGACCGCCGCCGCCGTCGTCACATCGGCGTCCTGCACCTGCGCGAAGTCCAGCGCGGCGCGCCCCGAACCGCTGCGCGGCTGCGCGTAACGGACGATCCGCAGACCGTCGTAGAAGATCACCACCGCCGCCGCGTCGACATTCCCCGCGAAGAGCAACTGCGGCGGCTGGGCAGGGGCGTTGCGCGGAGTGCCGGGCGTCGAGGAGACGTCCACGTCCGCGCCGGGGCGCGCCCACACCGCGAGCGCCCGGCCGAGCAGCGCCTTGTCGTCGGCCCGGCCGCCGCGCGCGGGCCACGCCGTGAAGTCCATCCGCGCGGTCGACGCCCACAGCGCCGCGTCCGGCCGTACGAGAGCGGCCGGATCGAGCGCGCGGGCCGCGTCCCCCGCACCGGACGCGGGAGAGCCCGGCGCCGCGTACGACGCCGTACCGCCGTCGCCGCCGCTGCCCCACACCGCCCAGCCGGACACCAGCACGGCGGCCACCGCGACGGCCGCCCCGGTCACCAGCCCCGCGCGCCTGCGCTGCCTGCGCCGCAGCAGGTCGGTCGGCCCCACCTGGAGCGTGCAGGGATCGAACTCACCGGCCGTCAGCAGGTGTTGGCCGCCCTTGACGGCCGCCGCCGCCCGCATCGCGCCGCGCGGATCGGCCGCGCCCGCGGCCCTCAGCACTGCCAGTACCTCGGCGTCGGCCAACTCCTCGACCCCGCGCAGCGCGAACGCCGCCCGCGCCTCGGGCGCCAACTCCGCCAGCGCCCGGTCCAGCGCCAACTCCTCGCTTCCGCCCGCCCGCGGATGCAGCCGCAAGCCGACGACCTGCGGCAGCGCCGTACCACCGGCGGCGGCCGTACGCACACGCTCCCGCCAGCCCCAACGGCCGCCGCCGTGCCGCCCGTAGGCCAGCGCCTCGCGCAACACCTCGTGCCGCAGCAGCGCGTACGCCTCACCGCGCGGCCCGTCCGTCGCACCCGCCGTCCCCGGCGGATACCGCCGGTCGCGCGGCAGCGACCGCTGCACCAGGCGGTGCGCGGTCAGCACTCTGCGATGCGTGCCGAGCGCGGTGGGCAGCGCCAGATACGCCAGCCGTACCAGGCGCGGGTAGTGCTCGACGAGCGCCGCCTCCGCCTCTTCCACAGCGACCGGGCCGGGCTCGTCATCGGCGGAATCGCTTTCTGCTGAGCGCGTGTTCACGCCCTGTCAAACGAGTGGATCATCCGATGGTCACGAGATACCGCTCGCGCGCGGCGGTCCCGACGCGCCGGGGCGCCCGTCACCTGACCGTGACGGGCGCCCTGTACAACGGAGTTGACGCAGGTCAGACCAGTCCGGCCTTCTCCAGCGCCGTACCGCACGTGTCCACCATGAGCCGCGTCACCACGTACGGGTCCATGTTCGCGTTCGGGCGGCGGTCCTCGATGTAGCCCTTCTGGTCCACCTCGACCTGCCACGGGATACGCACCGACGCGCCGCGGTTGGAGACGCCGTAGCTGTACTCGTTCCACGGAGCGGTCTCGTGCGCGCCGGTCAGCCGCGCCTCGACGCCGACGCCGTAGTTCTTGATGTGCTCCAGCGGCTTGTCGTCGCGGCCCAGCGACTCGGCGGCCTCGATGATCGCCTCGTAGCCCTCGCGCATCGCCTTGGTGGAGAAGTTCGTGTGCGCGCCCGCGCCGTTCCAGTCGCCCTTGGCGGGCTTCGGGTCCAGCGTCGCCGAGACGCCGAAGTCCTCCGCCGTGCGGTACAGCAGCCAGCGCGCCACCCACAGGTGGTCGGAGACCTCCAGCGGGCTCAGCGGCCCGACCTGGAACTCCCACTGCCCCGGCATGACCTCGGCGTTGATCCCCGAGATGCCCAGGCCCGCGGCCAGGCAGTTCTCCAGGTGCTTCTCGACCACCGGACGGCCGAAGATCTCGTCCGCGCCCACCCCGCAGTAGTAGCCGCCCTGCGGCGCCGGGTA
The DNA here is from genome assembly GCF_055559175.1 of Streptomyces sp. NPDC024632. Taxonomy (NCBI): domain Bacteria; kingdom Bacillati; phylum Actinomycetota; class Actinomycetes; order Kitasatosporales; family Streptomycetaceae; genus Streptomyces; species Streptomyces sp. NPDC024632. Next base: position 416,076 of record NZ_JBVHLD010000001.1, on the reverse strand, counting down.
CCCGCCCTCGGGGAACCCGAGCGGACGCGAGCCCTGGAAGAACGTGTACTCCTGCTCGATGCCGAACAGCGACTCCTGCGCCGCGAACTTCTCCGCCACCTCGCGCAGCGCGGCCCGCGTGTTGGACTCGTGCGGCGTCCCGTCGATGTTGAAGACCTCGCACATCACCAGGACGTCGTCCCCGCCGCGGATCGGGTCGGGGAACGAGGAGACCGGCTTGAGTACGCGGTCGGACGCGTGGCCCTCCGCCTGGTTGGTGCTGGAACCGTCGAAGCCCCAGATCGGGAGCTCGGCGCCGTCGGCCAGGATGCGCGTCTTGGAACGCAGCTTCGCGGTCGGCAGGGTGCCGTCTATCCAGATGTACTCAGCCTTGTAGGTCACGGGACGCCATCCTTAACGAACAGTCTTCGCGGGTGCTGGCCGAGCTGCGCTGATCGAGCCACCCGCAGCGTCGCAAAATCCCTTTTCCCGACTGTTGCCCCCGTGTTAACCCACTGTGAACGCCCCTACGTGACCAGCGGCAACGCCCCAGGAGCCCCGCCTGTCACCGCTGCGCGGTGGGCTTCGCCGCTGGGGTGCGTTTGTGCGTGGGGCTGAGCCCTTGCGGCCCCGCTGCGCAGGTGGGGTTCGCCGCTGGGGTGCGTTTGCGCGCGGGGCTGAGCCCTTGCGGCAGGGCTGCGCAGGTGGGGTTGGCCGCTGGGGTGTGTTTGTGCGTGGGGCTGAGCCCTTGGGCCACGTTTGCGCGAGGTGGGTTCGCCGGTAGCCATGGAGCCGAAGGGCGCGCCGGTGTTGAAAGGGAGAACGCGCACAGAGAGCGAGGAACGAGCGAACGAGCACGATCGACCGTCGACACCGGATCTAAGCGCCCGGAGGCGAGAGGGCGGCAAAAAAAGGGGATCGGGGTGCGCATAGAAAGGACGGCTCCCCCGCAGGGTGAGGATGCGCGAGACGGTTCGCACCACGGTGAGCCCGCGCGAGACGGCACCCACCCACGTTCACCCGCAACGCTCAGCCGCGCGAGAGGGCACCCACGCACGGTGAGCTGGTACGAGACGGCACCCACCATGGTGGCCCCACGGGAGACGGCACCCCCAGGGCGAGATTGCGCGAGACGGTTCGCACGACGATGAACTGGTACGAGTCGGCACCCACCACGGTCAACTGACCCCGGGGGCAGGCACCCCACGGCGACCTCACGCGAGACGGATCCGCCCACGGTGAACACGTGCGTGTGAGCCGTCCTGCGTGAGCCCACCGTGCGGGGAACCGCCTCGCGCATCCTCACCGTGCGTGCGAGCCCTCTTGTGTCAGCTCACCGCGATCCCCTTTTTTTGCCGCCCTCTCGCCTCCGGCGGCTTAAATCCGGTGTCGACGGTCGATCGTGCTCGCTCCCTCGTTCCTCGGTCGCTGTGCGCGTTCTCCCTTTCAACACCGGCGCCGCCTTCGGCTCGCTGGCTACCGGCGAACCCACCTCGCGCAGCGGTACCGGAGGGGCGCAGCCCCCCGCGCAAACGCACCCCACCGGCGAACCCCAGCGCGCAGCGGTGCCGTAGGGGCGAACCCACCTCACGCAAGCGCACCCCAGGAGCCCAGCCCCCCGCGCAGGGTCACCCGTGCAGCGAACCCCGGCGCGTGGCGGTGACCTGGCGGCGAACCCCACCGCGCAGCGGTACCGGAGGGGCGCAGCCCCCGCGCAGGGGCACCCCAGGAGCCCAGCCCCCCCGCGCAGCCGCACTCAGCGGCGAACCCCACCGCGCAGCGGTGCCGTAAGGGCGAACCAACCTCACGCAAGCGCACCCCAGGAGCCCGGCCCCTCGCGCAGCCGCACCCTGGCGGCGGACCCCGCCGGGTAGCCGTGACCGGGCGGGACGCCGGTAGGCTCGCCGTCATGACCATGCGCTTCGGACTTCTCGGCACCGGCCCCTGGGCCCGGCTCGCCCATGGACCCGCTCTCGCCGCCCACCCGGAGGTGGAATTCGTCGGGGTCTGGGGCCGGAGGCCGGAGGCGGCGGCTGAGGTGGCGGCACAGTTCGGTGCGCGGGCGTACGGGGACGCGGAGGCGCTGATCGCGGATGTGGACGCGGTGGCGGTCGCGCTGCCGCCGCATTTGCAGGCGCCGTTGGCGGTGGCGGCGGCCCGCGCGGGCCGCCACGTGCTGCTGGACAAGCCGGTGGCGACGACCGTGGAGGACGCGAAGGCGGTGGCCGAGGCCGTCACGGCGGCCGGAGTCGGGTCGGTGGTCTTCTTCACCCTGCGCTTCGACCCGGCGACAGCCGGGTGGATCGAGGAGCAGGCGGCGCGCGGCGAGTGGTACACCGGCCGCGCGGACTGGTACAGCGCCGTCTTCACCGGAGACGAGAACCCCTTCGCGGACTCGCCGTGGCGGCGGGAGAAGGGCGGCCTGTGGGACGTCGGCCCGCACGCGCTGTCCGTCCTGCTGCCTGTACTCGGGGACGTCACCGCCGTCACCGCGGCCAACGGCCCCGGCGACACCGTACATTTGACGCTCCGTCACGAATCTGGTGCCTCCAGCACCTCCACCCTGACGCTGACCGCGCCGCCGGCCGCCGCGGGCGTGGTCATCGAACTGCGCGGCGGCCAGGGCGTCGTGGCCTACCCCGACGGCGTCGCGGGCGAGGCGACGGCTTCCCTGGCCCACGCCATCACCGCGCTCACCTCCGGCACTCCGCACGCCTGCGACGCCCGCTTCGGCCTGCGCGTCACCGAGATCCTGGCGGGGGGGGGGGGGGGGGGGGGGGGGGGGGGGGGGGGGGGGGAGGGGGCGGGGGGGGGGGGGGAGAGGGGGGGGGGGGGGGGGAGGGGGAGGGG
>NZ_JBVHLD010000001.1:365411-413237 GCF_055559175.1 Streptomyces sp. NPDC024632 | reverse complement strand
TCCCCCCCCCTCCCCCTCCCCCCTCCCCCCCCCCCTCCCCCCCCCCCCCCCCCCCCCCCCTCCCCTCTCCCTCCCCCCCCCCCCCCCCCCCCCCCCCCCCCCCCCCCCCCCCCCCCGGACGGTCACCGCGGCCGGTAGACGGTGGCCAGGACGGAGACGGTCACGTGACCTGGCAGCGGGCCGCTCCCGGCGTCCGCGCGGCTCACGTGACGGGCGCTCGGTGACATGCCCACCAGGTCCAGGGCGTCGGACCCGGTGAGCGGGGCGAGGTAGTCGACCCGCTCGGTCCTGGCGGCCATGAAGTGGGGGTCGAGGGCGTGGTGCAGGCGTTGTTCCTTGGCGGGGTCGACGGTGACCATGGCCCGTACGCGGTGCCGCAGTTCGGCCAGGTGGCGGTCGGTCGGACGGACGACGATCAGACGGCCCGTCGGGCGCAGGACCCGGCGGAATTCGGCCGGGTTGCGGGGCGCGAAGACGTTCAGTACGAGGTCGGCCGCGCGGTCGGCGACCGGGAAGCGGCGGGAGACGTCCCAGCTCGCCGCGGCGGCTCGTTCGTGGGCGCGGGCGGCCGAGCGCAGGGCGCGTACCGAGGCGTCGAGCCCCAGGCCGCGGGCGTCGGTGAGCCGGGCGAGCACACCGGCCAGGTAGTAGCCCGTGCCGCAGCCGACGTCCAGGACGGTGCCCGGCCCGGCGTCGGCGGCCAGTCGGGCCACGGCGTGCCGGATGGGGAGGTAGGCGCCGGTGGCCAGGAAGCGGGCGCGGGCCTGTGCCATGGCGGCGTCGTCGGCGCTGACGGCGCGGGTGCCGGTCAGCAGGCCGACGTAGCCGTGGCGGGCGAGGTCGAAGGTGTGGCCCGCGGGGCAGCGCAACGCGCCCCGGTCCGGCCGGAGGGGGCCGCGGCAGATCGGGCAGCGCAGGACATCGAGGATCTGTGCGAGGGCAGGCGGAAGCGGCACGGGCATGGAGAGCACTCCTGGCAACGGTGAAGGGAAGGGACCGCGCCCGCGCGCGCCCGGATTCCCGCTCCGCGGGCGGAACGAGCCAGAAGGCGGCGTTATGGGCACGCCGAGGAGGGCGACGCCGTCCGGCATCGCCCTCGAAGGCTCCCGGTCACGGGAAGCAGCGGTGCGGGGTGCTCATGAATGCCACGCCTTCAGTTTACGAGCAGAGGTGAACCCTCGTGTCCACCGAAGGCGTCAGCGGAGCCCAGGAAATTACGGCCCATTCGCCGGAGTCGGAGTCCGAGCTGGAACCCGAGCTGGAACCGGAGTTAAGAACCCGAGCTGAAACCGGAGTCAAGAACCCGAGCCCGAACCGGAAACCCACAGTTCGCTGGCGCTGTTGATGATGAACGACCGCACCGGGCACCCCGACGGCCGTGACAACCGCAGTTTCGGGAAGTGCTCGAACAGGACGCTCAGCGCGATCTCGCCCTCCAGCCGCGCCAGTCCGGCGCCAATGCAGAAGTGCTGGCCGTTGCCGAAGGAGAGCTGGCGGGAATTGGGGCGCGCGACATCGAAGCTGTCGGCGTCGGGGAACTGCTGGTCGTCACGGCCGGCCGCGGCGTAGGAGGCGAGCATGGCCTCGCCGCGCCGGATCACCACGTCGCCGACCGGGATGTCCTCGAGGGCGTAGCGCAGCGGGAAGTGGCCGACCGGGCAGTCGTAGCGCACGACCTCCTCGATGACGGAGCCCCAGGAGACCTCGCCGGACCGGGCCCGTGCCAGTTGTCCCGGGTTGGCGAGCAGCGCCCTGACCGCGTTGGTGATCAGGTTGACGGTGGTCTCGTGGCCGCCGACCAGCACGGTGAGCATGATGACCACGACCTCGTCCTCGCTCAGCCGGTCGCCTTCCTCGCTGGCGGCGATCAGCGCGCTGGTCAGGTCGTCGCCGGGGCTCTCGCGCTTGGCCTGTGCCGCCTCGGCGAGCAGGACCAGGAGCTGGTCCTGGGCCTCCTGCGTCTGGTTGCCCTTGGCCGCGGGGTGGCTGCTGAGCACGGCGTCGGAGAGCGTACGCAGCCGCTCGCCGTCCATCGGCGGCAGGCCCAGCAGTTCGGCGATCACCTTGACCGGCAGCGGGAGCGCGTAATCCTCGCGCAGGTCGAACTCGTCGCCGCGCGCGGCCGCTTCGTCCAGCAGGCGGTGCGCCAGCTCCTCGATCCGCGGGCGCAGCGCGGCGGTTCGGCGGGGCGTCATCGCCTGGCCCGCGAGCGCGCGCAGCCGCCGGTGCTCGGCGCCGTCCCGCGTGAGTATCCCGGGGAGGCTGACGAAGTTCAGCAGCGGCCAGTCCTCGGGCAGCCGCCCCTCGGTGTTGCGCGGCCACTGCCGCGGGTCCTTCGACACCCGCGGGTCGACCAGCAGTTGCCGCAGCGTCTCGTGGTGCGTGACGGCCCAGGCCGGTACCCCGCCGGGCAGTTCCACCAGCGCCACCGGGCCGAGCGCGCGCAGCTCGACGTTCTCCTCGTGCTGGTTCTGGCCGAAATGATCGAGCAGTAACGGTGTCAGCGTTTCGGAGGTTTTCATGCCCGGCACCATAACAAGCGCGCTCGCCGGGCGAACAGCTGCCCAAAAGGGCTACGACTCCGAACTCGGCCGCCCCGTAAAGGGGTTGAGCGGTGAATGCGCAAACGTCCACCTGCCGATTCCCGCCGGGGAGAATTTCGGACGGGGCTATTCCGAATATGCCCGCCGGAGCCGGCGGCGACGAATTTTTACTCACGGAATACCCGGACTATCGCGCCAGCCCGTCCCAGCCCCAGTGCGGTACGGGACCGGGGTCGCCGAGATCGGAACTCTCCTGGTGGGAGACCGACATGGCGATCCGCGTGCCCCACTCGATGTACTCGGCGAAGCGCTGCCGCAGCAACGCGTCGGCGGGCAGCTCCTTCACGGCGGTCGCGAGCATCAACTCCACCCAGCGCGCCCGCTGTTCCTCGGTGATCCGCAGGTCCAGGTGCTGGGAGAGCAGGGCCTGGTGGCCGCCGAGGCGGGCGGTGTACTCGGCGGGGCCGCCGAAGACCTCCGTGAGCCAGACGACGACATGGTCGACATGGGCCCGGGTGAAGTGCACGAAGACCGGGGCGAGGAGCGGATCGACGAGGACCTGCTCGTAGAAGCTGTCGATGAGGCGGCGCAGGGCGTCACTGCCGCCGACCGCCTCGTAGAAGGTGCCGGTGCGGTCGACGGGGGAATCCGGAGTGGTCATGGGCGCTCCAGGTCGTGCCGGTGGTCGCGGCCGGGGAAGTCCCGGCCGCCTCATAGCCGCGGCCAGGGGGCAGCCCGGCCGGTGGTCCCGGCCAGGGTCGGCCTGGCCGGTGCTTTGCGGCCAAGGATCACCCGGCGGCCCGGCGGGCACCGGGATTTACGCGGCGGGCGGATCAAATGGACCAGTGGATTCCGGCCACGGGGAAGAAACGGGCGGGCACGTCACTTGTACGCGGCATGAAGGCGATCACTTACACCAGCAACGGCGGCCCCGACGTCCTCACGCTCACCGAGCGCCCGGTCCCGGAGCCGGGACCCGGCGAGGTACGGGTCCGCGTCCACGTCTCCGGCGTCAACCCGACGGACTGGAAGTCGCGGCGCAACACCGCCCCCGCCTCGGCGCAGGTGCCGAACCAGGACGGCTCCGGCGTCATCGACGCGGTCGGCTCCGGCGTCCCCGAGACGCGGATCGGCGAGCGCGTCTGGATCTGGGAGGCCGCGTACGGCCGCGCGGACGGCACCGCGCAGGAGTACGTGGCGCTGCCCGCGGGCCAGGCCGTCGCCCTGCCCGACCACGCCTCCTTCGACCTCGGCGCGAGCCTCGGCATCCCCGCCCTCACCGCGCACCGCGCCCTCACCGTCGCGGACGGCGGCCCCGAGCGCCTCGCCCCCGGCGCCCTCGACGGACGTACGGTCCTGGTCGCGGGCGGCGCGGGCGCCGTCGGCAACGCCGCGATCCAGCTCGCCCGCTGGGCCGGGGCCACCGTCGTCAGCACGGTCAGCGGACCCGCCAAGGGCGACCTCGCGCGGGCCGCGGGAGCCCATCACGTCGTGGACTACCGCGCCCAGGACGCCGCCGCCGAGATCCGCCGGATCGCCCCGGACGGCGTCGACATCGTGGTCGAGGTCGCCCCGGCCGCCAACGCCGCCCTCGACCGGGCCGTCGCCGCCCCCGACGCCGTCATCGCCTTCTACGCCGACGACGACGCCTCGGCCGCCGTGCCGGTCCGCCCCTCCATGGCGCTCAACCTCCGCTGGCAGGGCGTCCTGGTCTACACGGTCCCGCCCGCCGCCAAGGCCCACGCCGTCGCGGCGGTCACGGCCGCCGTCGCCGACGACGCCCTCCACGCGGGCCCCGACGCCGGGCTGCCCTTCCACCGCTTCCCGCTCGCCGAGACCGCCCGAGCCCACCAGGCGGTGGAGGACAGCGTCATCGGCAAGGTGCTCATCGACGTGGCCGCGCCCACCGGCTGACGCCTCGTCACACGAGCAGCCGGTCCAACCGGCCCGGGCCCGCCGTCCGTTGCGCGGGCCCGGGCTCGGGGCCGAAGGACGGTTCCCGCCGACGGTCGAACCCGTACCGACGCCCGTTCCCGTGCCGACGCCCGTTCCCGTAGCGACGCCCGTTCCCGTAGCGACGCCCAACCCCGCACCGACGCCCAACCCCGTATCCACCCCCGTCCCCGCACCGACGCCCGTCCCCGTAGCGCCTCGGACCCCGCGCCCTCCCGCCCCCGCCTTTCGGTGGCCGCCGAAACGTCGCGGGGTGAGGATGGGGACATGACCACCCGCACCAGGACCCCGGGGGCGCCGAGGACCGGCGACCCCCGTACGCCCGCGCTCGCCGACCCCGCCGTCCCCCGGCTCGCGGCCCTCGCCGCGCTCCTGGCCGACGAGACCAGGGCCGCGGTCTGCCTGGCGCTGCTGGACAAGCGGGCCTGGACCAGCGGGGAGCTGGCCCGGCACTGCGGGGTCGCGCCGTCCACCATGAGCGAGCACCTGACCCGCCTGGTCGACGGCGGGCTGCTGGCCCGCGAACACCAGGGGCGGCACCGTTACGTACGCCTGGCCGGTCCCGAAGCGGCCCGATTCGTCGAGGACATGGCGGAACGGGTGGCTGTCGCCGTACCCCGGACCACGGGCGCCGGGCTGCGGGCGCACAGCGCGGGCCGGGCGATGGCGCGCGGCCGTACGTGCTACGACCACCTCGCCGGCCGGCTGGGCGTGGCCCTCACCGACGCGCTGACCGGCAACGGCCTGCTCCGGCAGGACACCGGCTTCGCCCTCACCGACGACGGCGTGGCCTGGTTCACCGGCCTCGGCGCGGATCTGTCCGGGCCGCCCTCGTCCCGCCGCCCGCTGGCCCGTCCCTGCCTCGACTGGACCGAGCGGCGCCCCCACCTGGGCGGCACCGCGGGCGCCGAACTCTGCCGCCTCGTCCTCACCCGCGCCTGGGCCACCCGTATCGGCACCGGCCGCGCGGTGAAGGTCACGGCGCTCGGCGAGCGCGAACTCCACCGGGTCCTGGGCATCGCGCCGCACGATCTGGCTCCGGCGGAGGCGTAGGACCGCCCGGCGGCGGTGGGCTCAGCAGCCCGCCAGGCGTTCGCGGACGGTGGCCGGGTCGAGGTCCAGGGCGCTGAGCAGCGTCGCGGCGGGGTCGGGGTGCGGGGCGGGCAGGAGCGCGAGCAGCAGATGGCGGGGCTCGATACGGCGTCCGCGCCGCTCGCGCTCGGCCTCGCGCTTGGCGGCGACGACGGTCGCGCGGGCGGCCGAATTGAGGGTGATACGCCGCCGGCCGCGGACCGGCGGCGGGGCGAGGGGGATGTCGAGGTGGATGCCGAGCGAGCCGAGGGCGGCCCGGTCGAGCGCTTCGAGGGCCGCGTGCCCCTCGGCGAGGGTGACGCCGAGGGCGCGGGCGGGCTGGGCGGACTCGTCGCGGAGCAGCGCGAGCAGCAGGTGATCGGTGCCGATCCGGCGGTCGCCGCGCCGGGCGGCCTCCTCGCCCGCCTGCTCCATGACGAGCTTGAACCGGGCGTGAGCGGTGTTCTCCGGCATCGGGGGCCTCACTTTCCGTACTTCGCGTGCACCGACTGACGCGACACCCCGAGGGCGTCGCCGATCTGCTCCCACGACCAGCCCTTCCGGCGGGCCAGCGCCACATGCGCGGCCTCGACCTGTTCGGCGAGCCGGTGCAGCGCGCCGACGGCCCGCAGGCCGACCGCGGGGTCGTCCGAGTTCACGGCCGCGGAGACACTGTTGGTATCCATGGGTGTCAGGCTAGGCTGACGCGCGATGTCGCGTCAATCCAAACTGACAAACCCGTCCGGCCGGACGCGCGGAATGCCAGAATGACCGCATGGCCCCAGCGACGCCCGGCACCTCCACGCCCGTCACGCTCCGCATCGAAGGCACCGGCCTTCCCGGTCGCGCCTGCGCCGCCGCCCCCGGCTTACCCGGATACACGGACATCCACGTCGCCGTTCAACGGCGCGCGAAACCGGGGGAGTTGCTCGACCCGACCCCCGGCGACGCGGACCGCGCCGTATGGACGCTGGAGTGCGTCGCGCGGACGGTCGCGGACGGCACCGAGCTGACCGGCCCTTACGTGCAGGGCGGGCCGGGCGGGCGCTTCGTCTATCTGTCGTGGGGCGGGGTCGGCGCGGACGGGTCCTTCGCGGTGTTCCGCCGCGCCAAGCTGCTGCTCGAAGCCGTCGAGCCGGACGTGCTCGCCGCCGCCGTACGGTCCGGGCGGCTCACCGGGCGCCTCGGTCTCACCGACCCCAAGGGGCACCCGCTGTGCGCCCGCGTCGTACCGCCGGTCATCGCCTGGTCGGCGGGCTGAGCGCCGGAGTCCCGGGCACCCCTGGGCGGCTTCCTGGCTTCCTGGCTTCCTGCGGGACGGGCCTTCTCCTTACGTCACGGCCTTCGCCGCCGCCTCCGCGACCCGTTCCACCAGCGCGATCCCGTCCTGCTCCGACACATGGCCGCCGGAGAGCACCGCGACCAGCAGCGTATGGCCGTCGTGCTCGACCTTCCCGATGCTGTTGACGTCCCACAGGCCGGTGGCGCTCCGCGGCAGCCAGCCGTTCTTCAGCGCGTAGTCGCCGCCGTCGGAGTCGGCCGCCGACACGCCCCACCGCTGGTCGGCGGTGACCGCGTGCATCAGGTCCGAGATGTAGTCGCGTGAGGCGGCGCTGAGCGGGGAGTCGTCGCCGTCGCCGTAGACCGCGCGCAGCAGGGTGATCTGGTCGGCGGCGGTGGTCTGGGTCAGGCCCCACAATTCGCCGCTGCCGGGGGTGGTGTGGCTCAGGCTGAGCGAGGCGTTGGCGGACGCCAGCCCCGGGCCGCCGCCGATGGCCTCCCACAGCGCGAGCGCCGCGTCGTTGTCGCTCTGCTCGATCATGTCGGTGGCCAAGTCGCGCTGCTCGGAGGTCAGTTGGGTGCCCGCGCGCTGATGCCGGAGCAGCAGCGCCGCCAGGATGTCGACCTTGACGATGCTCGCGGTGTCGTACGCGGTCGTGTCGCCGCTGTCGTACGTGGCGACCGTGCTGCCGCTGTCGTCGCTGTCCCCGCCCAGTTCGGTCACGGCGACCGAGAAGTGCCCGGAGCCGGTGTCGGACAGGGCCTTGATCGCCGCGCGCAGTTCGGCCTGGGTGTCCCGCGCGGGCGTGGCCGTCGTCTTCTGCGGGGGAGCGGCCGAGGGGGAGGGCGGAGTGGTGGTCGGCGGCGTGGTGGTCGAGGGCGTGGCGGTCGAGGGCGTGGCGGTCGAGGGCGCCTGCGCCGGGGTGAAGGGCTTCGCGGTGGTGGGGGCGGGGGAGGGGGACGCCTTGTCCGTCGCGCCGCTGGTCGCCTTTCCGTCCGCCCCGGCCCGCGCGGACGGCGACTGGATGACGGTGGCCAGCGTCAGCACCGCGATCACCGCGAGTGTCGTGGTGGACACCACGAGGGGCCGCCGGGTCCACCAGTGCGCGGCGGCCCCGCTCCCCGTCTCGTTCCCGGCATCGTCCCAGGCTGTGTCCGTGGCCACGTCTCCGGCCACGTCTCCGGCCCCGCTCCCGGCGTCACCCCCAGCTCCGCCGGACGTCTGTTCGTCATCCATGCGGAGGACCGTATGAATCGTTTCTTGGATTCCGCTGAGATCCCGGTTCCAATCTTGTGAACCTTTGCGCCCATCCCGCGCGGCACCACCGAAAACCACGACAGAACGGTTCTTGCGTCATCTCTGTCAATTATTTCGCCTGCTGCGCGATCTATTGCGCTCACGTAACCCTGTCGTTACGATCCCCCGCACCAGACTTCCGGCCCCTGCCGCAGAGCACTCGCCCGAGCACTCACCCGAGTGCCCGACGGCCGCGCGGGCGGCGGGAGTTGACAGCCGATCGGAGGAGTCCAGATGGGTGTCACACGCCGGGTCTTCCTGCAAGCCGCCATAGCGGCCACTGCGGCAGGAACCCTAGGTGTCGCGGAGACCGCGGCCGCGGGCAGCGCGACAGCGGCCAGCGGGCCGGGAGACGTGGTCGGGAAGGTCACGGTCGGCTATCAGGGCTGGTTCGCCTGCATCGGCGACGGCGCCCCGATCAACGGCTGGTGGCACTGGACGCAGAACTGGGGCCAGACCCCGTCACCGTCCAACACCGGCATCAGTAGCTGGCCGGACATGCGCGAGTACACCCACACCTACCAGACGGGATACGCCGCCCTCGGCAACGGCCAGCCCGCGACGCTCTTCTCGTCCTACGACCAGCAGACCGTCGACACGCACTTCCAGTGGATGCAGCAGTACGGCATCGACACCGCCGCGCTCCAGCGCTTCAACCCCACCGGCGGCGAAGGCCCGACGCGCGACGCGATGGCCACCAAGGTGCGCAGCGCCGCGGAGTCGCACAGCCGGAAGTTCTACATCATGTACGACGTCACCGGCTGGACGAACATGCAGTCCGAGATCAAGACGGACTGGACCAACAAGATGAAGGCCCACACGGCCTCCTCGGCGTACGCGACGCAGAACGGCAAGCCGGTCGTCTGCATCTGGGGCTTCGGCTTCAACGACAACAACCACCCGTTCAGCACCGACGCCTGCATCGACGTCATCAACTGGTTCAAGGGACAGGGCTGTTACGTCATCGGCGGGGTGCCGCGCGAGTGGCGCACCGGCGGCGCGGGCACCCGCACCGGCTACTCGGACGTCTACCACGCGTTCAACATGATCTCGCCGTGGATGGTCGGCGCGATCGGCAACGCGGGCGACTCCGACAACGCCTACAACACCTACACCGTCGGCGACGAGGCCGACTGCGCCGCGCACGGCATCGACTACCAGCCGTGCGTCCTGCCCGGTGACGTCTCCGGACGGCAGCGCGCGCACGGCGACTTCATGTGGCGGCAGTTCTACAACGTCTGCCGGGCCGGGGTGCAGGGCATCTACATCTCGATGTTCGACGAGTACAACGAGGGCAACCAGATCGCCAAGACCGCCGAGTCCCAGGCGTGGACGCCCACCAACTCCGGCTTCCTGGCGCTGGACGAGGACGGTACGGCCTGCTCCTCGGACTACTACCTGCGGCTGACCGGCGACGGCGGCAAGATGCTCAAGGGCCAGATCGCCCTCACCGCGGTCCGCCCCACCCAGCCGCTGGTCTCCGGCGGCGGCGACACCGTACCGCCGACCGCGCCCGGCACGCTGCACGTCACCGGGCACACCGACACCACCGCCGCGCTGGCCTGGACCGCCTCGACCGACAACGTCGGCGTCACCGGCTACCGGATCATGCGGGTCACCGGCTCCACCAGCACCCAGGCGGCCAGCGCGGCGGGCAACGCCACGACCGCCACCGTCACCGGGCTCAGCCCGTCCACCGCCTACACCTTCACCGTCCAGGCCGTCGACGCGGCGGGCAACGTGTCCCCCGCGTCCAACCAGGTCAGCGTCACCACCGACGCGACGACCGTGCCGCCGGGCACCAACCTCGCCCTGGGCAAGGCCACTTCGGAGAGCAGCCACACCCAGGTCTACGGCTCGGGCAACGTGGTCGACGGCGATCCCAACTCGTACTGGGAGAGCAACAACAACGCCTTCCCGCAGTGGATCCAGGTCGACCTCGGCCTCACCACCACCGTCAAGCGGCTGGTGCTCAAGCTGCCGCCGCCCACCGCCTGGAGCACCCGCTCCCAGACCATCTCCGTACAGGCCGGCCCCAGCGTCCCGCTGACCACCCAGATCCCCGCGCAGAACTACACGTTCAACCCCGCGTCGGGGAACTCCGTGACGATCAACCTGCCGTCGGCGGTCACCGCGCGCTACGTGCGGCTGAACTTCACCGCCAACACCGGCTGGCCCGCCGGGCAGCTCTCCGAACTGGAGGTCTACAGCGCCTGACCGGAGTGCGACCCGCGCCGTTCGTGATGCCGTCGGCGCGGGTCACGGCGCCTGACGGTCGCACAGCGCGTCGTCGGTGAGCGCCTCCACCGCGCGATTGACCTTGTCCTGGTCGATCAGCGCGGTGGTGGTGGTCACCGACACCGTCACCGCGCGGCGGCCGTCGGCGCTCACGGCGGGCCGGGTGTACACGCCGAAACCGTCGCCCTCGTGCAGGTAGGAGACGCCGCCGCAGCTCAGCGGGACCACCCGCAGCCCGAGCCCGTAACCGCCCTGCCTGCCGGACGGCGGCACCGGCAGATCGTCGTACGGCACCGTCTCGCGCATCTCCCGCCACTGCTCGGCGGGCAGCAGTTCGCCGGTCGCGAGCGCCCGGAAGAAGGTGTTGAGGTCGCCCGGCGTGCTCACCACCCCGGAGTCCGCCGTGTGCTGGAAGCTCAGCTCGGTCGCGTCGAGCACCCCGCCGCCGGGAGCGTCCACGGTCACCCGCTCGTGCGGCCCGACCAGGAACGGATTGTCGCCGGGGATGTACGTGTGCCGCAGGCCCAGCTTCGCGATGACGCGATGCTCGACCAACTCCCGCCAGGTGGCGCCCGATCCGCCCGCCGTCCGCTCCGCCCTGTCGTTCGCCTTCTCCGCGATCATCGCGGCCAGCAGGTAGTTGGTGTTGGAGTACGCCCACTGCCGGGCCGTACCCGCCGGTCCCGGTGTGAACAGCGGCGGGTGGCTCATCGCGAGGGCGACGAGCTGCGGGGCGGGCGTCACGTCGTAGCGGTTCTCGTCGAAGTGGTGGAAGAGCCGGTCCTGGACGGACGGGTCGGCCACGTAGTCGTAGAGCCCGCTGGTCTGCCGCAGCAGGTCCCGCACCGTGATCCGCGAGCCGTCGTTGCCGTGGCCGCGCACCACGCCGGGCAGCCAGTGCTCGACGGTGTCGTCCAGCGACAGCTTGCCCTCGGCGGCCAGTTGGAGCACCACGACCGCCGTGAAGGTCTTGGTGGTGCTCGCCGCGCGGAACTCCGGCTCCCACGGGACGGGCTCCTTGGAGCCGCGTCCCGCCGTGCCGAACCGCGCCCGCAGCGGCCCGTCCGGGGTGTCGACCCGCGCCACGACATTGACCTGGCCGTCCCCCGCGGCCCGCACCGCGGCCAGGTCGCCGCGCAAGTCCCCCTGCCCGTAGTGGTGTCGGCCGCCCGAGCCGTGCGCGGGCACCGCCGCCAGCGCCGACGCGGCCAGTGCCACCGACCACGCCGCCACGATCGTGCGCTTCCCCGACAACGACACCCTCATGACGGCTCCCCGTTGGACGACCCGGGCCCGCCCCGTGCGGACTGCGTCCATCCAACCCGCGCCGCGCACCATGATCGATGGAGCTGTCACCCGAACGCCCGGTGGGGACAACCCCCGGTCCGGGCCGCCGACAGCGGGTCAGCGGCGCGGGCAGATCACCAAGTGGTAGGCGGGCAGGGCGGCGACGGGCCGGTGGCAGTCGAACCGGCCGCGGATCGTGTCCGCCGCCTCGGGCGCGACCTGGCCCAGCGGGAACCAGAAGGTGTCGAGCACGGCGTAGCGCGAGGCGGGGTCGCTCAGGCAGCGCAGATTCTCGCGGTAGCTGACCTGACTGGTGATCGACCGGTCGTAGCGCGTGCGTTGGAGGAAGTCGGGCGTCGGGTAGCGGCAGTGCGTCGGGTTGCCGAGCAGATAGCCGATGTCGCCGAACGCCAGGTACGTGACGGGGGTGTCCGCGCCGATACGGTGCCGGACCCCGGTCAGCCGCCGGGTCAACTCGTGCCGGGTGTCGGCGCGTTCGAGCGAGGTGAAGGTCGAGTGCCGGGTGTCGTACGAGTACGGCGTCGTCGGCCACACCGGGATCGCCAGCGCGAGGAGCAGGGCGAGGGCCGGGACGGAGCGGAGGAGGAGGCCGGGGGAGGGGGCGCGTACCGGCACCTGTCCGGGTACCCGTGCCTGTACGCGTACCTGTACCCGTACCCGTGCTCGCCCGTGCAGCGAGGCCGTGAGCAGCGTCGCCACGACGACCGCCGAGACCAGCGTGTACGCGGCCGTCTCGTGCGCGTGCCGCCAGTTCCAGGACTGCCCGGCGATCAGGGGGACGGCGACGCCGAGCAGCAGGGCCCCGGCGAGCAGCGGCAGGTCGGGGCGGCGGGCGACGGCGAGACCGCACAGGGCGGCGGCCAGCACCGGGAGCGCGGCCAGGTGGTACTGGAACCACTGCCCCTGCACCACCAGCGCGGCCAGCACGCCCGCGACCCCGGCCGCCGTCAGCAGCGGCCACGCCCAGCGGGCGGCGCGGGACGCGCTGCCGCGCGCGAGCAGCACCACGGCGGCGGGCAGCAGCGCCACCACCGGGTTCATCAGCGCCTCGGTGCCGACCGTGGTGATCAGCGCGTGCACGTCGGCGGAGTGCAGGCCGTTCTGCAAAGGGGTGTTGGGGTTCAGCGCCGACAGTTCGTTGAACCAGCGCCACTCGCGCGGCTGCACGAGGATCGCCAGCGCGAAGCCCGCGGCGGCGGCGACGGCGGCGGCTGCCGTGGTCAGCCAGCCGCGCCTCCGGTCCAGGACGAGGAGCGCGCCCAGCGGCAGCAGCGCCGTGGGCGCGGTCGTGTACTTCACCAGCACCGCGAGCGCGACCAGCACGCCGCCGAGGCCGACGGCCACCCAGGTGCGGCGCGGCGCGAGCGCGGCGGCGAGACCGGCCACCGCGCACAGCACGGCCACCCACTCCGGCTGGAGGAAGTCCCAGGCGGGCGCGAAGAGCAGCGCGAGCCCCACGGCTCCCGCCACCGCGTTCGCCTCGCGGCGCGGCAGATGGCGCGCGAGGCCCTGGCGCAGCCACCACACGACGGCCGCCGCGACGACGATCACCAGCAGCCGTATCGACGCCTCGCGCACGGCGACCGGCCCGGCGGTGAGGTGGTCGAGCCACGACAGCGGCCAGCGGTACGCGAGCGGCCGGTGCACGAAGGTGCCGGACGCCGGAATCCCGCCGCGCCCGCTCGCCCGCATGCCGCCGAGGACGTACCGCACGTCGTGGTTGAGCCCGCTCCAGCACATGGCGGCGACGGCGGCGAGGCCGAGGAGGGCCGCGGCGAGGCGGACGGGGAGGGGGTACGGGGTGGTCGTGCGGTCGCCGTCGCGGTCGTGGTCGCCTTCGCCGGGGCCGTGGGGCGTCGGGACCGCTTCCGGGCGGGCGTCCAGGCCCGGCGCCCGGTCGGTTCCGGGGGCCGGCCGCGCGGAGGTCCCGGCGCCGTCGTCGATGTCGGGAACGGAGGTCACGGCCGCTGACACTAGCCGCGCGCCCGCGCGGTACGGCGGGGTTGGCCGCCTCGTACGCCGAATGTTCAACGGAATTTACGCGGGTGTTCGCGGCGGGCGCGTGAGGCGAGCCGTTGGGGCCTGCGGCCGGGCGAGGTGGGCGCGTGCGGCCGCCGCTCGTTTGTCGGTGCCGGTGCCGGTGCCGGTGCCGTCTCCGCTCGTACGGCCCGCGCCCGCGCCGCCTGTGGCCGTAGCGCCGCCCGCGCCCGTACGGCCCCTGTCCGTACGGGCTCACGTCTCACGCGGGCGGGCGCAGCCGTCAGTTCGCGGTGTCCGCCAGCGTCGCCTCGTCGACCAGCCCCATCCTGATCGCCTTGACGACGGCGCTGGTCCGGTTCGTGGCGTCGAGCTTCAGCAGGACGCTGCTCACCAGCCGTTTGGCGCCGTGCTCGGAGATCAACAGGCGCCTGCCGATCTGCTTGTTGCTCAGGCCGCGCACCAGCAGCACCAGCGTCTCGTTCTCACGTGACGTCAGCGCCCCGCGCCGCTTCACCGGGGCCGCTGCCGCCGCCTGTTGGATGAGGCTGCGGCCCAGCTCCACCGGAATCGCCATCTCCCCGGCCGCCAACTGGTCGAGGGCGCGGGCCATTCCGGCCGCCGACAGGTCCTGCCGGATCAGATAACCGTCGGCGGGCAGCCCCGCCAGGTCCCCCGTCTGATGCTGCTCGATCACCAACAGCAGCCGTGGTGACGGGTTCTCGCCCCCGGCGGTCCCGACACCCCCGGCGGTCCCGACCCTTCCGGTCGCCCCGGTGCTCCCGGCTTCCCCGACGACCGTCCACAGCCGCCGGTTGGTCGCGGTCAACACCGCCACGTCGGGGGCGTGTTCGCGCACCTTGCCGATGAAGTCGAACTCGTTCGCCGCGAAGTACGTCTCCACACCGGTCGCGAGACCCGACATGATCGCCTGCACCCCGAGGCGCAGGATCTGGTCCTCCATGAACAACACCACGCGGAGCCGCGCGGGAAACGGCATGCGACGCGAATGGTGGAGAATTTCCGAAGTCATAAATCCGCCCGTGTCTCTTCCGAGTAAGAACCACATCGGCGGCCTGCCCCCGAGCGGGCGCCTTTCCACAACGCGACGCCACCCCGACCGGCCGAAAACGGCCAACGAGGGCGACTGCGGGAGCACTTACGGGCCTGAGCGTTCCCCATCGCGTTCGATCACACCTGGCACTCCCCTGGTATCCACCTGGCATGGCAGGAGCCCACACCCGGTAGCAGGTGATCACATTTTTGCCTCATTACGCTACCAACGGTTAACGTCGCCGGTCAACCAACTCGGAACCCCGGCGTCCGCCGAACCGGAGCGGGGCGTACCGCACTTGAGCGGGCGAGACCTCGACGCGGGCCCGTGCGGCACCAGTTGACCGGCCGCTTGGGCAGCCGCGCGGGCAAGCGCTTGAGCGCCTGTTTGAGCGCCTGCCTGAGCGACTGGTGGAGTGATCGCGCGAGCTCACGTGTGCGCCTACTTGAGCAGCCGGGACATCCGCCGGTCCGCCAGCGGCTTGCCGCCCGTCTGGCACGTCGGGCAGTACTGCATCGCCGAGTTGCTGAAGGACACCTCGCGGATCGTGTCCCCGCACACCGGACACGGCTCGCCCTTGCGCCCGTGCACCCGCAGCCCGCTCTTCTTCTCCGACTTCAGATCGCGCAGCGGCAGCCCGCGCGACCGCTCGACGGCGTCGGCCAGCGTCGTACCGACCGCGTCGTAGAGCGTGGCCACCTCGTCCTCGGTGAGCGTGGCGGCCAGCTTGTACGGCGACATGCGCGCCGCGTGCAGGATCTCGTCGGAGTACGCGTTCCCGATCCCGGCGATCACGCTCTGGTCGCGCAGCACGCCCTTGATCTGGCTGCGCTTGCCCGCCAGCAGTTCGGTGAAGGCCGCGAGGGTGAAGTCGGCGGCGAAGGGGTCGGGGCCGAGGCGTGCGACGCCCGGAACGTCCAGCGGGTCCCGTACGACGTAGACCGCGAGGCCCTTCTGGGTGCCGGCCTCGGTGACGTCGAAGCCGGTTCCCTCGCCGCCAGTCGTTCCGGCCCTGCTTCCGGCGTCGGTTTCGGTGTCGCTTCCGGCCCCGTCCCCGTTTCCCGCTACAGGGGTGAGCCGTACGCGCAGTGCCAGCGGTCCCTTGCCGGGGCGCGGCGGCGCGTCCGCCATCTTCTCCGTCCACCGCACCCACCCGGCCCGCGCCAGGTGGACTACGAGGTGCAGCTCCCCGGCCGTGAGGTCGAGGAATTTGCCGTGCCGCCCCACGGCGTCGAAGGTCCGCCCCTCCAGCGCTCCGATCGGCGGGTCGTACGTCTTGAGCGCGTGCACGGCGACCGGGTACACCCGCTCGACCGTACGGCCGACCAGCTGCTCGGCCAGGAACCTGCTCAGGGACTCGACCTCCGGCAATTCAGGCATACCCCCAGTCTGCCCTGCCGCCGCCCGACCCGCCCCGGACAGACCGCCGCCCCGGGGCGTACGGCCCCGGGGCGGCGCGGGACAGCCGGGATCAGGCGGGCTGGAGTACGGCGAAGGTCGCGCCCGAGGGGTCGGCGAACCAGGCGATCCGGCCGATGCCCGGCACGTCCACGGTCGGCACCAGCACCGTCCCGCCCGCGCCCTGGACGCGGGTGACGATGTCGTCCGCGTCCGCCACGTCGAAGTACGGCACCCAGCGCGGGCTCACACCCTCCTGCGCGGCCGTGATGCCGCCGAAGGCCGTGTCCCCCTGGTCGCCCTCCGAGGTCGAGACGAACGTGTACGGCGCGTCACCCACCTGCGTGTCCGCCCCCCGCCAGCCGAACAGCCCGCGGTAGAACTCCAGCGCCGCGGCCGGGTCCGCCGTCTGGAGCTCGACCCACCCCAGCGACCCGTACACCGACGTGGTCTCCAGCCCCTTCAGGGCCTTCGGCTGGAAGAGCGCGAATTCCGCCCCGCCCGGATCGGTGACCGCCGCCATCCGCGCCGCGTCCCGCGCGTCGAACGGCTCGGCCCGTACCGCCCCGCCGGCCTGCGCGACCGCCTTCGCGGTGGCCTCCACGTCCGGCGTCTCGAAGTACACCGTCCACGCCGGGGTCGCCCCCTCGTCCACCAGCGGCCCCAGCGCCGCCACGATCTTCCCGTCCTTCTGCAAGGTCCCGTAACTCCCGGCGTCAGGCCCCGCCGGGTGGAACGTCCAGTCGAACACCGCCCCGTAGAACCCGGCCGCGGCCACCGTGTCCTTCGCCGCGATGTCGATCCATGTGGCCGATCCGAGAATGGAATCCGTGGTGAGCATGCTGACGTGCCTGCCTTCCGTCATCAGTTCAAACCCATGGGCCAGAAGCCCCACCCCATCGTATACACGGTATACACCCCCTCGCCCGCCTTCCCCCCAACCCCACCCCGCCCCCACGGACCGTGTCCGGCGGCGTGGGGAGCCCCCTACGGAGCGTCTCCCGCGGATCGGAGGCGACCTTGGTCGGTATCAACCTCGTCGTCGCGGACATGCGAAGGTCATGACGGATGAGCCGGGCACCACCCCCGCCGAGGACAAGACGCTCTACCAGAGGGAGACCCTGGAGGACGAGGTGATGGACGAGGTACTGGCCTCATACAGCGAAGCCGTCGACGAGAAGAAGCCGCCGACGCCCAGCGAAACAGCGGACACGGACGCGGACTGAGCCCTCCGCCGGTCTCGCGGTGGAGATCGGCGGCGCGCTCCTGGCCGCCTCTCCTCGAATCGCGGGCGGGCGATGAGTTCCGGCACGCGGTGAGGTCTTCCTGGGGACGTACGAACTCGGCCGAGCACGACCGGTAGGGAGACCCCAGCGTGAGCGACATCGTGGTGCAGAACATCGTCCGGCCCGACCGCGTGCTGTCGGGCTCCTGGCTGGAGGTGATCGCCTCGAATCTCGACTACCACCGGGCGACCTTCCTGTGGAAGTGCGAGGGCCTCACGGACGCCCAACTGCGCCAACGCCCGCTGCGATCCTCGGCGTTGACGCTGCTGGGACTCATGCGCCACCTGCAAGGAGTCGAACGTGCCTGGTTCCAGCGGACCTTGGCCGACACCGCGCCTCGCTTCTTCCCCTACCGGATCTACACCACCCCCGACGGCGACGAGTGGTACGACGAGTCGGACGCCACGTCCGCCGAGGACGTCTACGAGGACTACCTGACGTCGTGCGAGGAGTCGCGGCAGCTCTTCACGAAGGTGACCGCCGACCTCACCCGCATCATGCCGAACCCGGAATTCGGCGCCACCGACGTGCGCTTCGTCCTCGAGCACGTGATCGAGGAGTACGCCCGCCACCTCGGCCACGCCGATCTCCTCCGCGAGGCCATCGACGGCGCCACCGGCGAATAACCGACGCCCCTCGCACACACCACCATCAGCAGAAGCCACCCGGCCGACCACGACCACGGGCAGCGCGGCCCGATGCCCACGCGGACGTCATCCTCGCAGCCAGCTGGCTTTCTCCGGCCTGACGGGAGCTGTCCCGGGGATCGATTCCACCGCCGACGCGAGGGAGCCCCGTCACGCTCCGGGAGGGAGGTGGCGGGGCTCCGGTGCATCTGGTGGGGGTTGCCGCACGGGGCGGCAGCCCGGGCTTAGATGTCGAAGTACAGCTCGAACTCGTGGGGGTGCGGGCGGAGCTGGATCGGGGCGATTTCGGCGGTGCGCTTGTAGTCGATCCAGGTGTCGATCAGGTCGGAGGTGAAGACGCCGCCGGCCTGGAGGTACTCGTTGTCGGCCTCGAGGGCGTCGAGGACGGCGGGGAGGGAGGTGGGGACCTGGGGGACGCCCGCGTGCTCCTCGGGGGCGAGCTCGTAGAGGTCCTTGTCGATCGGCTCGGCGGGCTCGATCTTGTTCTTGACGCCGTCGAGGCCCGCGAGGAGGAGGGCGGAGAAGGCGAGGTACGGGTTCGAGGACGGGTCCGGGGCGCGGAACTCGACGCGCTTGGCCTTCGGGTTGGAACCCGTGATCGGGATGCGCATCGCGGCGGACCGGTTGCGCTGCGAGTAGACCAGGTTGACCGGGGCCTCGAAGCCGGGGACCAGGCGGTGGTACGAGTTCACCGTCGGGTTGGTGAAGGCGAGCAGCGACGGCGCGTGCTTGAGGATGCCGCCGATGTAGTAGCGGGCGATGTCGGACAGGCCCGCGTAACCCTGCTCGTCGTAGAAGAGCGGCGTGCCGCCCTGCCACAGCGACTGGTGGACGTGCATGCCGGAGCCGTTGTCACCGAAGATCGGCTTGGGCATGAAGGTCGCGGTCTTGTTGTTGCGCCACGCGACGTTCTTCACGATGTACTTGAAGAGCATCAGGTCGTCGGCCGCGGCGAGCAGCGTGTTGAACTTGTAGTTGATCTCCGCCTGGCCCGCGGTGCCCACCTCGTGGTGCTGGCGCTCGACCTGGAGGCCGGAGGCCTCCAACTGGAGGGAGATCTCGGCGCGCAGGTCGGCGAAGTGGTCGACCGGCGGGGCCGGGAAGTAGCCGCCCTTGTAACGGACCTTGTAGCCGCGGTTGTCCTCGACCGCACCGGTGTTCCAGGCCGCGGCCTCGGAGTCGATGTGGTAGAAGGACTCGTTCGCCGACGTCTGGAAGCGGACGCTGTCGAAGACGTAGAACTCGGCCTCGGGGCCGAAGTACGCGGTGTCGGCGACGCCGGTGGAGGCGAGGTACGCCTCGGCCTTCTTCGCCACGTTCCGCGGGTCACGGCTGTACGCCTCGCCGGTGATCGGGTCGTGGATGAAGAAGTTGATGTTGAGCGTCTTGTCCCGGCGGAACGGGTCCACGCGGGCCGTCGAGAGGTCGGCGCGCAGCGCCATGTCCGACTCGTGGATGGCCTGGAAGCCGCGGATCGACGAGCCGTCGAAAGCAAGCTCATCGGTCGGGTCGAACGTCGAGACCGGGACCGTGAAGTGCTGCATGACGCCGGGCAGGTCACAGAACCGGACGTCGACGAACTTGACGTCCTCGTCCGTAATGAACCGGTTGACGTCGTCGGCGTTCTGGAACATCCCACTCCTCCTAGGCCCGGCCCCACGGGTCGGGTTGACAACTCGAGGCGCGCCAGTGCGGTGGCGCACACTGCCCCGACCATAGGGATCAGGGATTTCTCCAGCATGACCCATTTGTTTCCGAGGCGTTAACCGCGACGCCGGGGCGGCACCCGGGCAGCGCCGTACGGGTGGGCGTCCGGAAGGCCCCGTCCGCGACCGCGCTGTAGGGCCGCGGACGGCGCCGGGTTACCGTGGTCGGGTGGACAACAGGGATGCAATCGGATCGTGGCTGTCGGGCCCGGGTGCCGCCGCCGAGCAGATGGGCGTGGAGTTCGGCTACCGCGGGCAGCGCCTCGGACTGCCGGAGAACGGGCCGGGTTCCATCGCGCCGGTGGGGCGCCGCGTCGTGGCGCTCTTCATCGACTGGTTCCTCTGCCTGCTGATCGCATACGGCCTGATCGCGCACCGTGACGCCGGCAAGTCCAATACCTGGACACTCGTCGTCTTCGGCGTGGTCAGCGTCGTCCTGCTGCTGACCGTCGGCACCACCTTGGGCAAGCGGCTGATGGGCCTGCGCGTCGTACGCCTCGACGGCGGCCGTCTGGGAGCCGTCGCCGTCGTCATCCGTACGGCGCTGCTGCTGCTCGTCGTCCCCGCCGTCATCTGGGACCGCGACACCCGCGGCCTGCACGACAAGGCCGCCAAGTCCGTACAGGTACGGATCTGACCCAGCCGGGACGCAGAAGAAGGCGCAGAAAAGGGGGTCCGGGGACGCTGTCCCCGGACCCCCTTCGTACAACGACCTCCGTGCCCCGACCGCCTAGCGGCCCTTCGGCATCCGCATCCCCTTGGGCATCGGGCCCTTCGGGATCGGCATGTTGCTCATCAGATCCCCGAGCGCCCGCAGCCGGTCGTTCACCTCGGTCGTCTTCGGGCCGGACAGCACGCGCGGCAGCTTCAGCAGCGTGGTGCGCACCTTCTTCAGCGACAGCTCGTCCGGGCCGTTGCCGACGATGAAGTCGTGCACCGGCACGTCGAAGACGACCCGGTTGACCTTCTTCTTCTCGGCGGCCAGCAGGCCCTTCACACGGTTCGGGTTGCCTTCACCGATCAGGACGACACCGGCCTTGCCGACGGCGCGGTGCACCACGTCCTGGCTCTTGTTCATCGCGACGGCCGGGGTGACGGTCCAGCCGCGTCCGACATTCTGCAGAACGGCCGCGGCGGCGCCCGGCTTGCCTTCGAGCTGCCCGAACGCGGCCTTCTCGGCCCGGCGGCCGAAGATGACCGCCATCGCGAGGAAGGCCAGCAGGAAGCCAAGGATGCCTGCGTAGATGGGGTGACCGATCAAGAAGCCGAGGGCGAGGATGACACCGAAGGTGACGATTCCCACAGCCGCAACGACAAGCCCGACCTTGGGGTCGGCCTGCCTGGTCATCTTGTAGGTCTGGACGATCTGCTTCAGTCGTCCAGAATTCTCGGGGTTCTCGGGTGTTTCCTTCCTCGCCATGCCGCTCAGGATACGCGAGGGGGGTGCCCGCTCAGTCGTTGAGGGCGCTTCCCCGTGCGGCGCTCACAAGGGCGTCCATCTCGTGCTGCGCCTCCCGCCGGTCCCGGGCCCTGCGGCGGTCCTCGACGACGGCTGCCCAGGCGTTACGGCGGGCTGTCTGCTGCCCGCCGCGCAGCAGAAAGGACTCCACGGCGCGCAGCGCCACGGCCGGACGGATGTGCACGGACTCGGACGGCATGGCGTCCCCCTCATATGCGGCTGAGAGCTGAGAGTAGGAAGGTGCGGGCGGTACGTGATGACGCGCGTGGTGCGGGCAGCGCCGGTGACTCGAAGAGCCCCGTGCGTGACACCAGGGTCGCCACAACGTGTTACCAGTCGGTGACCACTCGGTCAATCTCGCATGAAAGCATCGGTCCGGCAGCACGGCGCCCCGCCAGGTCACTCGCCCGGCGGGGCGTCGTCGGCGGTGAGCGGACTCACACGACGAGGGTCGGAACCGAGAGTCGGAACGGGGCCATGACGGGGGTCACGGCCGGGGCCATGACGGGGTCACGGCCGGGTCATACGGAGGGCGCCGCCACCGGGCCCACGGCCAGCCGCTCGCCCTCCCGCAGCCGCTTGTCCACGGCCTGCTGGAAGAGCCGTCCGGCGCGGTACGAGGAACGGACCAGCGGCCCGGACATGACGCCCGCGTAGCCGATCTCCTCGGCCTCCTCCTTCAGCTCCACGAACTCCGCGGGCTTCACCCAGCGCTCCACGGGGTGGTGCCGCACGGACGGCCGCAGGTACTGCGTGATGGTGATCAGCTCGCAGCCCGCGTCGTGCAGGTCCTGGAGCGCCTGGCTGATCTCCTCGCGCTCCTCGCCCATGCCCAGGATCAGGTTGGACTTGGTGACCAGGCCGGCCTCGCGGGCGCGGGTGATCACTTCGAGCGAGCGCTCGTAGCGGAAGCCGGGGCGGATCCGCTTGAAGATCCGCGGCACCGTCTCGACGTTGTGCGCGAGCACCTCGGGGCGGGAGCCGAAGACCTCGGCGAGCTGCGCGGGCTCGGCGTTGAAGTCGGGGATGAGCAGCTCGACCTTGGTGTGGCCGCCCTCGCGCGCCGCCGTCATGGCGTGGATCTGCCGGACGGTCTCCGCGTACAGCCAGGAGCCGCCGTCCTCCAGGTCGTCGCGGGCGACGCCGGTGATCGTGGCGTAGTTGAGGTCCATCGTGACGACGGACTCGCCGACGCGGCGCGGCTCGTCACGGTCGAGCGCCTGCGGCTTGCCGGTGTCGATCTGGCAGAAGTCGCAGCGCCGCGTGCACTGGTCGCCGCCAATGAGGAAGGTCGCTTCGCGGTCCTCCCAGCATTCGTAGATGTTGGGACAGCCGGCCTCCTGGCACACCGTGTGCAGCCCCTCGCTCTTCACGAGTTTCTGCATCTGGGTGTACTCGGGGCCCATCTTGGCGCGGGTCTTGATCCACTCGGGCTTGCGCTCGATGGGGGTCTGGCTGTTGCGGACCTCCAGGCGCAGCATCTTGCGTCCGTCGGGTGCGACTGCGGACACGACCGGCTCCCTAAAGCTTCGATTCTTCGGCGAACACCAGAGTACGCCCGTGATTCGTACGGCTTGATCCGTGCGGCTTCCTCTGGAAGCAACCAGCCGTGTCGTAGCCGCATTCCCGGCCGGATACCTGCTACCGCCGAGGCCCGGCGGTACGGCCACCGGCCCCGGCCGTCAGCCCCCGGTTGTA
This sequence comes from Streptomyces sp. NPDC024632, assembly GCF_055559175.1. Taxonomy (NCBI): domain Bacteria; kingdom Bacillati; phylum Actinomycetota; class Actinomycetes; order Kitasatosporales; family Streptomycetaceae; genus Streptomyces; species Streptomyces sp. NPDC024632. The sequence continues at coordinate 390,321 of NZ_JBVHLD010000001.1, read as the reverse complement.
CGGCCGGCGATACGGCCCGTGAGCCCCCGTCGTACGGCCCACCGCCCCGGCTATACGGCCCGCGGCAGCGGCACGACCGCGCCCAGGACGTCCGCCAGGTGCCGTTCCAGCACCGGCAGCACCTCGGTGACGCCGATGTCGCGGCCCAGTTCGTTGGAGAGCGAGGTGACGCCCGCGTCGCGGATGCCGCAGGGCACGATTCGGTCGAACCAGGTGTTGTCGGGGTCGCAGTTCATCGCGAAGCCGTGCATCGTCACGCCCTTGGCGACGCGGATGCCGATCGCGGCGAGCTTGCGGTCCTCGCGGCGCTGTCCGGCGTTGGAGGGCGCGTACTCGGGGCCGTTCAGTCGCGGGTCGAACTCGCTGTCCTCGCCCCCCTTCGACGGGGAGCCCGCTCCCACCCGCGGGTCGAGGTCGAGGGTCAGGCCGTTGACCGCCGGGCGGTCCGCCACCGGGTCACCGAGCACCCACACCCCGCTGCGGCCCTCCACGCGCGTGGTCTCCAGACCGAATTCGGCGCAGGTACGGATCAGCGCCTCTTCCAGGCGGCGTACGTGCGCGACCACGTCGACCGGGCGCGGCAGCTTCAGGATCGGGTAGCCGACGAGCTGGCCGGGGCCGTGCCAGGTGATCTTGCCGCCGCGGTCCACGTCGACCACGGGGGTGCCGTCCAGCGGGCGCTCGCTGTCGGTCGTACGGCGTCCCGCCGTGTAGACCGGCGGGTGTTCGAGGAGCAGGCAGGTGTCGGGGATCTCGTCCTCGACGCGTGCGGCGTGCACCCGGCGCTGTTCCTGCCACGCCTCGGTGTACTCGACGGCGTCGGCCCCGAACCCCAGGTGGACGAAGCGCAGCTCGTCCGTCCGCGCGGCGTTCTGCGGAAACCCCATGACCACTCCTCTGCGTGCCCGGCGGTGCTTGTTTCGCGCCTCTGCCACTGTACGGCGGCGGGTCTGTGGGGCCCGAGCGGGGCCGAAGCTTCCCGTCCTGTGGGGGCGGGGCTTGAGAGCGGCGCCATAGCACGGTGCCTCCGACCGACCGGGGCGGTTTACCGACCCTTGAGGGTCCTTATCGCCCATTCGGGCGAATAACGAGGTCTTACGGTGAGCTTCCCGGTACCGACCGTTACATTCACGCCGTTCCGGTTACCTCCCCAGTCCCAGGAAGTGGACCGCACTGCCGATGACGGACCGTTCCACGCAGCGAACCCCGACCCGTCCCAACAGCAGACTCGCCTCGTTGATCGCGGAGGCAGGCTTCTCCAACGCGGGGCTCGCCCGCCGGGTCGACCAGCTCGGCATAGAGCACGGCCTCGACCTGCGGTACGACAAGACCTCGGTGACCCGCTGGCTGCGCGGCCAGCAGCCACGCGGCACCACACCCGCGCTGATCGCCGAGGTCTTCACCCAACGGCTCGGCCGCCGGCTCTCCGCCCAGGACCTCGGGCTCGACGCGTGCGCGCCGGTCTACGCGGGCCTCGAATTCGCCGGGTCGCCCGACGAGGCGGTGGACATCGTCAGTGGCCTGTGGCGCAAGGACACCGGCAACCAGACGGAGCTGCGGAAGATCGCCTTCACCGCGGCCGGGCTCGTTGTGCCCAGCCGCGACTGGCTGATCGGCCGCGCCGACGAGAGGGTCGCGCGGGGCGCCGACGCCACGCCGGTACGGGTGCCCGCGCAGAGCCGCGGCCCCGGCCCCCTGGGGCTCCCACCGTCCGCCGCGCCCGGACCCGCGCCGGGGCCGGGGCTCGCGGCCAAGGCCGGGCCGCCCCGCGCCAAGGTCGGGGCCGGTGACATCGCCGCCCTGCGCGCCGTCGGCGACCTCTTCCGCGGCCTCGACCACGCGTACGGCGGCGGCCACGCCCGCCAGGCCCTCGTCCGTTACCTGGAGCACGAGGCCGAGCCGATGCTGCGCGGCAGTTACGGCGAGGCACTCGGCCGCCGCCTGTTCTCCTCCGTCGCCGACCTCACCCGGCTCGCCGGATGGACGTCGTACGACATCGGCGCGCACGGGCTCGCGCAGCGCTACTTCGTCCAGGCGCTACGGCTCTCGCAGGCCGCGGGGGACCGGGTCTACGGCGGCTACGTGCTCGTCACCATGAGCCGCCAGGCCGTCTACCTCGGGCACGGCCGCGAGGCCGTCCAGCTCGCCCGGGTCGCCCAGCAGGGCGTCGGCTCCGGCGCGCCCGCCGTCGTCCAGGCCCTGCTGCACAGTGCCGAGGCGCGCGGGCACGGGCTGCTCGGTGAGATCCGCGCGTGTTCCGCGGCGCTCGCGCGGGCCGAACGCTCGCTCGGGGCGGCCCGCCCCGGTGACGAGGTGCCCTCCTGGGCGCGCTTCTTCGACGAGGCCCAGCTCGCCGACGAGTTCGGGCACTGCCACCGGGACCTCCAACTGCACCGGGCCGCCGCGCAGCACGCCGAGCGCTCCCTCCAGCTCCGCGCCCCCGCGTACGCCCGCAGCCGGCTCTTCTGCCGCACCGTGCTCGCTTCCGCTCGCCTCGGGCTCGGGGAGGTGGACGTCGCCTGTGCTCTCGGCATCGAGGTCATGCATCAGGCCACCGAGATGCGGTCGGCTCGCGCCGTCGAGTACGTGCGGGACTTCGGGCGGCGCCTCGAGCCGTATCGCGATGCCGCGGCCGTTCGCGCCTTCCGCGACCGCGCCGTCGCCTTGGGGCTGGTCGCCCCATGACGACCTCCGGTCACGGTCCCTTACCCACCTCCCGCAAGTGGGTCCCCCCCAGGGGCGCGGTCCCCTGACGTTCCCCCCGCCCCGCCGGGGCGGTTCGGTGGCTCCCCGGACCACCGGCCGGTGGTGGCGGGCCGCGCAGTTCCTCGCGCCCCTGGCGGGGCGACTGTCTTTCGGCCGGGCGGTGAGCCGGTCTTTTGAGGGGCGCGGGGAACTGCGCGCTCAGCCACGATGCTCCTGCGGGTCACCACCGGCCCCGGCGGGGCAGCTCGGCGGTGTTCGGTCCACCGGGCCGGTGGTGGGTTGCTCGCGCAGTTCCTCGCGCCCCTGGCGGGGCGACTGTCTTTCGTTGGGGCGGTGAGCCGGTCTTTTAGGGGCGCGGGGAACTGCGCGCTCAGCCACGATGCTCCTGCGGGTCACCACCGGCCCCGGCGGGGCAGCTCGGTTGTGTTCGGTCCACCGGGCCGGTGGGGGCGGGCCGCGCAGTTCCTCGCGCCCCTGGCGGGGCGACTGTCTTTCGGCCGGGCGGCGAGCCGATCTTTTCAGGGGCGCGGGGAACTGCGCGCTCGGCCACTGACGGTGGCGCGGGCGAAGAAGAGGCCCCGGTGGGGCAGGGGCTAGGCGGCCTGGGGGGTGGGGGTGTCGGCGGGGTGGGGGACGGCGTCGCGGAGGATGCTGTGGGCGGCGCGGCGCGCGGAGAGAAGGGCGCCCTGGGGGGTGCTGGTGGTGCGGTGGGCACCGCAGATGTAGAGACCGTCGAGGAGCCGGGCGGGACGCCGCAAATCGTGGGGCGCGGGCATGGCCGGCACGGCCTCGGGATCGTTGTGGACGGCGAGCAGCTCCCACGCGTCGGTGGAGGTCTCGTACAGCTCGGCGAGGTGAGCGCGGACGGTCTTGTCGCCCGCCCCGTCGGGCGGCGGCCCGAGGACGACGGACGTGACGAGGGCGCGCCCGGCCGGCGCCCGGCTCGGGTCGATCTCACTGACCGGGAGAGTGTGCGAGACGGGCCCCATGCGGTCGGCGTCGAGGACGAGCACCGGCTCGCGTACGGGTGGGACGGGCGCCGCGTGGTGCAGCACGGTGACCTCGTGGAAGGACGGCACCCGCAGCCCCGGCAGGAGTTCGGCCGCGGCCCGCGCCCCGGTGGCCACCAGCACGGCCCGGCAGGGCAGTTCGGTGCCGTCCTCGGTCTGCACGCAGTTGACGGCGACCCGCACCGCGCGCGTGCCGAGCCGTACCGCGCCCGGCGGGAGCCCCGCGGCGAGCCGCCGCGGTACGGACGCCGCGCCCGTCGCGGGCAGGCACGTACGGCCGCGGGCGAAGCCGCGCAGTACCAAGTCGGCGCAGCGGCTGGAGGTTTGCAGCTCCGGGTCGCACAACAGGGCGGCCAGCAGCGGCCGTACGAAGCCCTCGACGGTCCGCGGCGCGAAACCGCGTGCGCTCAGCGCCCGCGCGGCGGTCGTCTCGGGGCGGCTGGCGAGCCGTGAGGCGGGCGTCGCGGCAAGGCGGTTGAGGGTGGTGCCGAGCCGGGCCCGGTCCAGCGTGGAGCCGATCGGGGCACGGGCCGAGCCGCGAACGGTACGGGAGCCGCGCGCGTCTCCGACCCGGTAACCGCGCCCGTCGGCTCTGACCAGGGCGCCGGGCGCGAGCGGCGCCAGCGGCAGCCCCCGCAGCCCCGGCGTGCGGCGCAGTTCCGGATAGGACGTGTTGAGCAGGTGAGCGCCGCGGTCGAGCCGGAAGCCGTCCACCACGTCGGTGGCCATGCGGCCGCCGACGTGGTCGGCGGCCTCCAGGACGGTGACCGACAGGCCGCCGCCGATGAGTTGATGCGCGGCGGACAGCCCGGATATGCCTGCGCCGATCACGACGACGTCCACGATTCCCGCGACGTCACGGCGTGCTGGTGAGAGCACTGTGCCCCTCCCCGAGGTCGGGTTCGAATCCCCGCTCACGTCGGCGTCACGCCCGAGGCGTCGCAGAACGCTGGTAAAGGTCATGCCCTCATCAAAGCCATCTGATGCCGGGGCAACCCGCCGATTCCAGCCCTTATCCAGCGCTTTTCGGCACCCCCGGCCGAATGTCTCCGGCCCGGTCGCCTCTCCGGCCCGGTCGCCTCTCCGGCCCGGTCGCCAATCCGGCCGCCGCCCGCGCGACGGCCCGCCGCTCGCGAGCCGCCCCTCCGCCCGCGCGACGCCCCGCCCCGCCGTCGTAGGCGCCGCGGCAGCGGCTATTCGGCGAGAGCCGCCGTCACGGCCTGCGCGAATTCGGGAAAGGCGAAGCGGAAGCCGGAGTCCAAGAGGCGCTTGGGGCGGACGCGTTGGCTGCCCGTGACGTCCTGGGCCAGTTCGCCGAGGACCAGGCGCAGGACGGACTCCGGGACCGCGGCCACGGTGGGGCGGTGCAGGACGCGCCCCATCTCGGCGGTGATCTCACGGTTGGTCAGCGGCTCGGGCGCGGTGAGGTTGACCGGCCCGGACAGATCGGCCGTGTCCAGCGCGTAGCGAATGGCGGCCACCTCGTCGTGCAGGGCGATGAAGCTCCAGAACTGCCGCCCGTCGCCCAGGCGTCCGCCGAGCCCGGCCTTGAACAGCGGGAACAGCCGCGCCCAAGCGCCGCCGCCCTTGGCGACGACCAGGCCCGTACGGGGGTGGACGGTACGGATGCCGGCCGCGCGGGCGGGATCGGCCGCGGCCTCCCACTCCTGGCACAGCTCGGCCAGGAAGCCGCTGCCCACCGGGCTGTCCTCGTCGACGGCCGTGTCGCCGGTGTCGCCGTAGATGCCGATCGCGCTCGCGCTGACCAGGACCCGAGGCGGGGTGTCGAGCGCGGCGGCGGCCTTGGCGACGGCGCCGGTGCCGAGCACCCGGCTGTCCACCAGCTCCTTCTTGCGGCTGTCGGTCCAGCGGCGGTCGCCGATCCCGGCGCCCGCCAGGTGCACGACGGCCTCGCAGCCCTCGAGACCCGCGGTGTCCACCGTGCCGCGCGCCGGATCCCAGCGCACCTCGGCGGGACCGACGGGCGCGCGCCGCACCAGCCGTACGACGTCGTGGCCGTCCGCGGCGAGCGAGCGGGACAGGGCGGAGCCGATCAGACCGGAGGAACCCGTGACTGCGATACGCATAGTCGCATTGTGCCCGCCGACGGCCCGGGACGTCCGATGCCGGCGCGCGGCGCGCCATGGCACAGTGACCGGCATGACCTCAGCGACCGTCCGGCCCGCGACCCGCGCCGACGACTCCGCCCTCGCGGCCCTCGACGCCCGTACCTGGTCCCCGCTGCACTCCGTACAGCCAGCCCCGGCGCCCGGCGCCGCCTTCTACGGCTCGCCCGACGGACACCGGTACGTCCTGGTCGCCGAGGCCGAGGGCCGGCTGGCCGGATATCTCAAGCTGGTCCCGCCGACCGCCCTGGCCTGCAACGCGCATGTGCGGCAGATACAGGGTCTGGCCGTCGACACCTGGGCGCGCGGCCGCGGCATCGCGCGCACGCTGATGGACGCCGCCGTCGCCGAGGCGCGGCGGCAGGGCGCCGTCCGGATCACCCTGCGGGTGCTGGGGCACAACGCCCCGGCCCGACGGCTCTACGAGTCGGTCGGCTTCGCCGTGGAGGGCGTGCTGCCGGGGGAGTTCCTGCTGGACGGCGCCTACGTGGACGACGTCCTGATGGGCCGGGCGGTCGACCTCACGGCGGTCTGAGCCGACAGAACCGCGCCGCCAGAACCGAGCCGACGGTGCCCCGTCGACAGAGCCCCGCCGACAAAGCCGAGTCGAGCGACAGAGTCGCGCCGACAGAACCGACAGAACCGACAGAACCCGACAGAACCGCGCCGCCAGAACCGGCTCAGCCGAAGCGCGACCACAGCTGCGGATACCGCTCCGCCATCGCCCGCTCGTCGTCCATGTCCAGCGACTCGCCCTCCGGCTGGTCCGGCTGCGGGAGTTCGAGGTCCGGCAGCCGGACCCCGGTGAGCTGCTCGTACGCCTCGTCCGCCGCGTAGCCCAGATCCTCCGCGTCGCCGTCCGTCTCCGGGTCGAACTCGGTGACGAGGAAGGCCAGGTCGTCGGGGGCGGCCAGACCGCCCTCGAAGACATGGCGGCCCTGGCCGATCAGCCAGCAGCGGAAGTAGTCGAAGGACTCGTCGTCCGCGCCGCCCAGCATGATGTCGGCGGCGCCCCACAGATCCCAGCGGAAGGCCCGGACGAACCGGGTCTCGAAGTGCCGGGCGAAGTCCACCACGGAATCCGGGTCGAGCTGGGCCAGCCGCTCGATCAGCAGGTCGGCATGCTCCTCCGGATCGCCGTCCGCCGCCTCTCGCGTACGGTCGACGATCTCCCAGAACTCCGTCTCGTCCATCACTGGTCCAGCTTCCCGGTTGCCGCGCGCACCCGCACGCGGAGTGCCCCGGATGCGCCCGTGTCGTTACGGACTCCATCCGTGCGGGGTGGGTCGCCCACTGTACGAGGTCCGGGGGGTCAGCGCCGACCGAGGGTGAGCTGGTACTCGACCGTGCGGCGCAGCGGCCGGAAGCCGAGCGCGGTGTTGAGGGCCAGCATGTGGCGGTTGTCGTCGGCGTTGTCCGTCTGCACGGCGGTGAGCTGCGGGAATTCCTCCCGTACCCGGCGCAGCATCTCGGCCTTCACCCACAGCCCGAGGCCGTGGCCGCGGTGCGCGGGGAGGACGGCCGTGTCGTACTGCTGGGCGGTGCCCGCGCCCTCCGCCGGGATCACCAGCTCGGTGTAACCGGCGACGGAGCCGTCGAGCGCGTCCACCGCGGCGACCGTCAGCAGTTGCTCGCCGCGCCGGGCGATCACCTCGGCGGCCTCGCGGACCGCGGCCACGTCCCAGCGCACCTCGCCGAAGTCCATTGCGCCGGTCGGCATGTCGTCCATGGCGCGCCGGGCGTCCGCGAAGCTCTCGGCGAGCGCGTCGGGGACGACGCCGTCCCAGGACGTCAGCCGGTAGCCGGGGTGCGGGACGTCGGGGAGCTTGTGAATACGGTCGGGTACGTCGTCGAGCGCGAGCCGCTGCCAGGTCAGCCGCAGGACCGGATGGAAGTCGCGGGTGGCCAGAAATCCCTCGTGCGGGGTACCCGCCATGACCTCGGTGACCACGCTGCGGCAGCCCGCCTCGGCCGCGGCCTCGGTCACCGTGGACAGCAGCCGCGAGCCGGTGCCCAGCCGCCGGTAGGCGGGGTGGACGGTCATCCTGACCTCGGCGAGGTGGCTGCGCCCCGGTTCGCTGAACAGCCGCAGGGTCGCGGTGGCCACCGGCTCCTCGTTCGCGTTGCGCACCAGCCACAGCAGCAGCCTGCTGCGGTTCCCCGTCGTCGTCAGCTTCGCCTGGAGGGCGGTGGCGGACAGCACGGGCTCACCTGGCCGGTCGTGTGCGAGAGCGGCCGACTGCACCCGGTGCCAGGCGCGGAAATCCTCGGCGGTCGGAGCCGTCAGAGGGCTGGGATTTGGTGGCATCCGAGGGAACGTAGCCGGTAGCTGTATGCGCCCGCAATCTCTTTCCGGCCAGGACGGGAGCGGGCGCTAGCCGATTCACGCACCTCTCGCGTTCCACCGGGCCGCACCCGTACCGCCGCACAACCCGTACGGTACGGGCCGCGCGCGGTTTCGCGGGCTCTGCGGAGGGCCGCCGCGGCCGGTGGCACGGGGTGACTCGGGGGTGGCCGGAAACGTCTGCTGAAACCTATGAATATTCTCTGAGGCGGATACGGCCGCGCGGGGTGCGAAGGTCCGCGCGCGGCCGTACCAGGGCTGTTCGGGGCGCGGACGGGACGCGTACCGCGCCCGTCCGCCATCGGCCTTAGAGGCCGTACCGCTCGGCGGCCTCCTTGACCGTCTCGGGCTTGATGTCGCCGCGCCGGGCGAGCGCGGCGAGCGCCGCGACCACCAGGGACCGCGGGTCCACCCCGAAGTGGCGGCGGGCCGCGTCGCGGGTGTCGGACAGGCCGAAGCCGTCGGTGCCCACCGACGTCCAGTCCTGCTCCACCCACTGCGCGATCTGGTCGGGCACCGCCCGCATCCAGTCGCTGACCGCGACCACGGGACCCGGCGCGCCTTCCAGCGCCCGCGTCACGTACGGCACCCGCTCCTCGCCGCGCAGCCGGGCCGCGTCGCACTCCAGCGCCTCGCGCCGCAGCTCGGTCCAGGACGGCGCGGACCACACGTCGGCGGCCACACCCCACTCCTGCGCCAGTATCCGCTGCGCGTCCAGCGCCCAGTGGATCGCGGTGCCGGAGGCCAGCAGTTGCAGCCTGGCCGCGTCCGCCGCCGGGTCCTGCGCCTGCTGGAAGCGGTAGAGGCCCTTGAGGATGCCGTCCTCGACGCCCTCGGGCATCGCGGGCTGCACCTTCGGCTCGTTGTAGACCGTCAGGTAGTAGAAGACGTCCTCGGCGTCCGGCCCGTACATCCGCCGCAGACCCTCGCGGACGATCACCGCGACCTCGTACGCGAACGCCGGGTCGTACGAGAGCGCCGCCGGGTTGGTGGAGGCGATCAAGTGCGAGTGGCCGTCGGCGTGTTGCAGGCCCTCGCCGGTCATCGTGGTCTTGCCCGCGGTGGCGCCGATCACGAAGCCGCGGCCGAGCTGGTCGGCCAGCGCCCAGAACTGGTCGGCGGTCCGCTGCCAGCCGAACATCGAGTAGAAGATGTAGAACGGGATCATCGGCTCGCCGTGCGTCGCGTACGCGGTCGCGGCGGCCGTGAAGTCGGCGAGCGAACCGGCCTCGGTGATCCCCTCGTTGAGGATCTGACCGTCCTTCGCCTCCTTGTAGTACAGGAGTTGGTCGCGGTCGACCGGGTCGTACGTCTGCCCCTTCGGCGAGTACAGACCCGCGGAGGGGAACAGCGACTCCATGCCGAAGGTGCGGGCCTCGTCGGGGACGATCGGCACCCAGCGGCGGCCGGTCTCCTTCTCCCGCATCAGGTCCTTGACCAGCCGCACGAACGCCATCGTGGTGGCGATCTCCTGCGTGCCTGAACCCTTCTCCAGTGCCTTGTACGCCTTGTCCGGCGGCAGCGGCAGCGGTTTGGCGACCACCTTGCGGGCCGGGGCGAGACCCCCGAGCGCCGCCCGCCGCTCGCGCAGGTACCGCACCTCGGGCGAGTTCTCCCCGGGGTGCCAGTACGGGACCACGTCCGCGTCCAGCGCACTGTCCGGGATCGGCAGCTCCAACAGGTCGCGCATCGTACGGAACTGAGCGCCCGTCAGCTTCTTCATCTGGTGGTTGGCGTTGCGCGACTCGAAGCCCGCGCCCAGCGTCCAGCCCTTGACGGTCTGCGCCAGGATCACCGTCGGCGCGCCCTTGTGCTCGACGGCCGCGCGGTAGGCCGCGTAGACCTTGCGCGGCTCGTGCCCCGCGCGCGAGCTCTGGAACAGCTCGGTCAGCTTGGCGTCGGTCAGCCGGGCGCCGATGGTGCGCAGCGAGGGGTCCGCGCCGAAGAAGTGCTCGCGCAGATAGACCGCGTCGCGCGTGGCGTACGTCTGGAACTGCGCGTCCGGGACCTCGCGCAGCCGCTTGAGCAGCGCGCCGTCCACGTCCTGGGCGAGCACGTCGTCCCAGGCCGCGCCCCACAGCGACTTGACCACGTTCCAGCCCGCCGCGCGGAACTGGGACTCCAGCTCCTGCACGATCTTGAAGTTGGGGCGGACCGGGCCGTCGAGCCGCTGGAGATTGCAGTTGATGACGAAGGTGAGGTTGTCCAGGCCCTCGCGGCCGGCCAGCGCCAGGGCGGCGGTCGACTCGGGCTCGTCCATCTCGCCGTCACCGAGGAACGCCCACACGTGGGAGTCCGAGGTGTCCTTGATGCCGCGGTGCTCCAGATAGCGGTTGAACCGCGCCTGGTAGATCGCCGACAGCGGGCCGAGGCCCATCGAGACGGTGGGGAACTCCCACAGCCAGGGCAGCCGTCGCGGGTGCGGGTACGAGGGCAGGCCGTCGCCGTTCGCCTCCTGGCGGAAGCGGTCGAGCTGGCCCTCGGTCAGCCGCCCGTCGAGGAACGCGCGGGCGTAGATGCCGGGGGAGGCGTGGCCCTGGAGGTAGAGCTGGTCCCCGCTGCCCGCGCCCTCCTTGCCCCTGAAGAAGTGCTGGAAGCCGGTCTCGTAGAGCCAGGCCGCCGAGGCGAAGGTCGCGATGTGGCCGCCGAGGCCCAGGCGGCTGCCGCGGGTGACCATGGCCGCCGCGTTCCACCGGTTCCACGCGGTGATCCGCGCCTCCAGTGCCTCGTCGCCCGGGTAGGCGGGCTCGGCGGAGGTCGGGATCGTGTTGATGTACTCGGTTTCGAGCAGCGACGGAAGCCCGACGCCCGCCCCGGCGCTTTCCAGGGTGCGACGCATCAGATACGCGGCCCGGTGCGGACCGGCCGCCTTGGCGACCGCCTCCAGCGACGCGAGCCACTCCGAGGTCTCTTCCGGGTCGCGGTCCGGGATCTGGTCGAGCTGGCCCCGCGGGGGGCGTACGTCGTCGGGCATGGGTGCCGCCTTCGAACGGAGGTTGGGGGTGGGGAATGCGCTTGTCGGCACGACAGGGCTGTTCCCCACCGACGACGATACGCCGACGATCGATGATCGATCAATGGCTTCCGGGCCAGTAATTCCAAGACGGCACGGGGTGCCAGACCTTAAGGCACGGGGTGCCTCGGCCTTGTGGCCTTGCATGTCACGGAAACCGCCGGCCGCCGGGGCCGCGGGGGTGTCGTCAGACCTGGGGAGCGCAGCTCAGGACGTGGGACTTGATGAGACCGCAGATGTCCGGGTCGCGGCGTACGAAGGCGTCGACTATGTCCTGGTGCTCGGCCGCGTACGGGCGGGGCTCCGGGCTCAGCCAGCGGATGGACAGCGTCGTCCAGACCTCGATGCCCAGCGACTCCCAGGCGTGCAGCAATACGGCGTTGTCGGCCGCGCGCACCAGCTCGTGGTGGAAGGCGACGGTGTGCCTGACCTGGGCCTCGCTGTCCAGGGCGGCGTCGGCGTCGCGCAGGGCGGCCACCTCGCGTTCGAGGGCGGCGGGGTCGGCGGCGAGCCGGGCCGCGGCCAGTTCCGCGGCGACCTGTTCGAGCCCGGCGCGCACCGGATAGCTCTCCTTGAGGTCGGCGGCGGTCAGGCTCCGTACGCGTACGCCCTTGTTGGGCGCGGACTCGATCAGCCGCAGCGTCTCCAGCTCCCGCAGCGCCTCCCGCACCGGCGTCTGGCTGACCTGGAGCTCCACCGCGATCCGGCGCTCCACGATCCGCTCGCCCGGCTTCCAGCGCCCGCTCACGATGCCTTCGAGGATGTGCTCCCGGATCTGCTCACGCAGGCTGTGGACGACCAGGTGCTGGACGACGGCAGGGGCCATGGGGCGCTCCTTCACGGTTTGCGTGACATAGACGATACGACCAGGAAGCGGCGCTGCCTCCCCGCAGGCAGCTGCGGGGGCCCGCCGGGACGCGAAGGAGCCCCCGTCCCGGAAGAGGGACGGGGGCTCCGTCATACACGCCGTACAGGCCCGTGTGCGGCCTTACAGGCCCAGCTCGACCTCGAACTCGCCCGCTTCGAGGATCTCCTTGACCGCCGTCAGGTAACGGGCGGCGTCCGCGCCGTCCACCAGCCGGTGGTCGTAGGAGAGCGCCAGGTACGTCATGTCCCGGACGCCGATGACCGTGCCGTCGGGGGTCTCGACGACCACCGGGCGCTTGACGGTCGCGCCGACACCGAGGATGGCGGCCTGGTTCGGCGGCACGATGACCGTGTCGAACAGCGCGCCGCGCGAACCGGTGTTGCTGATCGTGAAGGTCGCGCCCGCCAGGTCGTCCGGGGTGATCTTGCTGGCCCGCACATTGCCCGCGAGCTCCGCGGTCTTCTTGGCGATACCGGCGATGTTGAGGTCGCCCGCACCCTTGATGACCGGGGTCATCAGACCGCGCTCGGAGTCCACCGCGATCCCGATGTTCTCGGAGTCGAAGTAGGTGATCGTGCCCTCGTCCTCGTTGATCCGGGCGTTGATGACCGGGTGGGCCTTCAGCGCCTGGGCCGCCGCCTTGACGAAGAACGGCATCGGGGACAGCTTCACGCCCTCACGGGCCGCGAAGGCGTCCTTCGCCGCGTTGCGCAGCCGCATCACGCGGGTCAGGTCCACCTCGACGACGCTGGTGAGCTGCGCCTGCGAGTGCAGGGCCTTCATCATGTTGTCGCCGATGACCTTGCGCATCCGGGTCATCTTGACCGTCTGGCCGCGCAGCGGCGACACCGAGGGCGCCGCCTTCTGGGCCGCGGCGGGCGCCGGCTTCGACGCGGCGGCCTTGGCGGCCTCCGCGGCGGAGATGACGTCCTGCTTGCGGATGCGGCCGCCGACGCCGGTGCCGCGCACCGAGCCGAGGTCCACGCCGCTCTCCGAGGCGAGCTTGCGGACCAGCGGGGTGACGTAGGCGCCGTCGTCACCGCTGGTGGCGACGGGAGCCGGGGCGGCCGGGGCCACCGGAGCGGGCGCCGGAGCCGGAGCGGCGGGCGCGGGTGCGGCGGGCGCGGGAGCCGGTGCGGCGGCGACAGGCGCGGGGGCCGGTGCCGGAGCGGCCGGTGCGGGAGCCGGTGCGGCGGGGGCGGGAGCCGCGGGGGCCGGAGCCGGAGCCGGGGCGGGTGCCTCGGCGGGAGCCGGGGCCGCGGGCGCGGGAGCCGCGGCCGGGGCGGCACCAGCGGCGCCGACCACGGCCAGCTTCGCGCCGACCTCCGCGGTCTCGTCCTCCTGGACCAGGATCTCCAGCAGGGTGCCCGCCACCGGCGACGGGATCTCGGTGTCGACCTTGTCGGTCGAGACCTCCAGCAGCGGCTCGTCGGCCTCGACGCTCTCGCCGACGGCCTTCAGCCAACGGGTCACGGTGCCCTCGGTGACGGACTCACCGAGCGCGGGCAGGACGACGTCGGTGCCGCTCGCGCCGCCGCCACCGCTGGCCGCCTCGGCGGTCGGGGCGGGCGCGGGCGCCGCCTGCTCGGTGGACGGAGCCGCCTGAGCGGGCTCGGGAGCCGCAGGTGCCTGGGCGGGCTCGGGAGCCGCGGGCGCCTGGGCGGGCTCGGGCTCGGCCGCCGCAGCCGGGGCAGCCGCGGGCGCGCCGCCGCCGCTGCCGTCGTCGATGACGGCCAGCTCGGCGCCGACCTCGACCGTCTCGTCCTCGGCGACCTTGATGGACGCGAGCACGCCGGACGCGGGGGAGGGGATCTCGGTGTCGACCTTGTCGGTCGAGACCTCGAGCAGCGGCTCGTCGGCCTCGACGCGCTCGCCCTCGGCCTTCAGCCAGCGGGTGACAGTGCCCTCGGTCACGCTCTCGCCGAGCGCCGGCAGGGTTACGGAAACCGCCATGGTTGCGGTTACTCCTAACGATCTGTGCGGATGGGGTGGCGTGGAGGAGGGTCAGTCGTGCGAGTGCAGCGGCTTGCCCGCGAGGGCCAGGTGGGCCTCGCCGAGCGCCTCGCTCTGGGTCGGGTGCGCGTGGATGAGCTGCGCGACCTCGGCGGGCAGCGCCTCCCAGTTGTAGATGAGCTGGGCCTCGCCCACCTGCTCACCCATCCGGTCACCGACCATGTGGACGCCGACGACGGCGCCGTCGCGCACCTGGACGAGCTTGACCTCGCCGGACGTCTTGAGGATCTTGCTCTTGCCGTTGCCCGCCAGGTTGTACTTCAGCGTGACGACCTTGTCCGCGCCGTACAGCTCCTTGGCCTTCGCCTCGGTGATGCCGACGGAGGCGACCTCCGGGTGGCAGTACGTGACGCGCGGGACACCGTCGTAGTCGATCGGCACGGTCTTGAGACCGGCCAGCCGCTCCGCCACGAGGATGCCCTCGGCGAAGCCGACGTGCGCGAGCTGGAGCGTCGGGACCAGGTCGCCGACGGCCGAGATCGTCGGCACGTTGGTGCGCATGTACTCGTCGACCAGGACATAGCCGCGGTCCATCGCGACGCCCTGCTCCTCGTACCCCAGGCCCTGCGAGACCGGGCCGCGGCCGATGGCGACCAGCAGCACCTCGGCCTCGAAGGTCTTGCCGTCCGCCAGGGTGACCTTCACACCGCTGTCGGTGTACTCGGCGCTCTGGAAGAAGGTGCCCAGGTTGAACTTGATGCCGCGCTTGCGGAAGGCGCGCTCCAGCAGCTTGGAGCTGTTCTCCTCCTCGACCGGCACCAGGTGCGGCAGACCCTCGACGATGGTCACGTCGGTGCCGAAGGACTTCCACGCCGAGGCGAACTCGACGCCGATCACGCCGCCGCCCAGGATGATCGCCGACTGCGGCACCCGGTCCAGGACCAGCGCGTGGTCGGAGGAGATGATCCGGTCGCCGTCGATGGTCAGGCCCGGCAGCGACTTCGGTACGGAACCGGTCGCGAGCAGGACGTGCCGGCCCTGGATCCGCTGGCCGTTCACATCCACCGAGGTGGGGGAGGACAGCTTCCCCTCGCCCTCGATGTACGTCACCTTGCGCGAGGCCACCAGGCCCTGGAGGCCCTTGTACAGGCCCGCGATCACGTCGTCCTTGTACTTGTGGACGGCCGCGATGTCGATGCCCTCAAAGGTGGCCTTCACGCCGAACTGCTCGCTCTCGCGAGCCTGGTCCGCGATCTCACCGGCGTGCAGCAGCGCCTTGGTGGGAATGCAGCCGTTGTGCAGACAGGTGCCCCCGAGCTTGTTCTTCTCGATCAGGGCGACGTCCAGTCCCAGTTGCGCGGCACGCAGCGCGGCTGCGTAGCCGCCACTGCCGCCGCCGAGGATCACTAGGTCGAAAACAGTGCTGGCGTCGTTCGCCACGTCACGTCCTCCATGCATGGGTTCGCCGGAGCCGGTCCACCATGACCGGGCGGCGGCTTTGGTTCGGCCGCTTTGTCTAAAAGGGGGCCCTGTCGTGCCGAACCACATCTTCGCACTTGTTCGCGGCGGACGGGTCATCGGCCTGTGGGGTGAGACCCGTCGAATACGGCCCCGGACGCGCCGTCCGGGGCCGTAAGTGACCTATCTCACCTGTTCGGAGCAGGGTGCGGCGCGGCGGTCAGAGGAGATCGCCGTCCGCGGCCTGGTGGGCCAGGCTGAGCAGGGTGCGGACCGCGGTGCCGGTGCCGCCCTTGGGGGTGTAGCCGAAGGGCGCGCCCTCGTGGAAGGCGGGGCCCGCGATGTCCAGGTGGGCCCAGGTGATGCCCTCGCCGACGAACTCCTTCAGGAACAGCCCCGCGATCAGGCCGCCGCCCGGCCGCACACCCATGTTGGCGATGTCGGCGGTGGGGGAGTCGAAGGTCTTGCGCAGCTCCTTGGGGAGCGGCATCGGCCAGGAGTCCTCGCCCGCGGCCAGCGCCGCGGTGTGGATCCGGGTACGGAAGCCGTCGTCGTTCGACATGATGCCGAACCGGCCCTCGCCCAGCGCCAGCACCATCGCGCCGGTCAGCGTCGCCACGTCGACGATCGCGTCCGGGGCCTCCTCGGAGGCGCGGGCCAGCGCGTCGGCCAGCACCAGACGGCCCTCGGCGTCGGTGTTCAGCACCTCCACCGTCGTGCCGCTGTACATCTTCAGCACGTCGCCGGGGCGCGTGGCGCCGCCGCCCGGCATGTTCTCGGCCAGCGCGAGCCAGCCGGTCACATTGACCTCGAGGCCGAGCTTCGCGGTCGCCACGACCGCGGCGAACACCGCGGCGGCGCCGCTCATGTCGCACTTCATCGTCTCGTTGTGCCCCGGCGGCTTCAGCGAGATGCCGCCCGAGTCGTACGTGATGCCCTTGCCGACGAAGGCGAGGGTACGGGTCGCCTTGGCGTGGGTGTACGCCACCCGGACCAGCCGGGGCGGCGTCGCCGAGCCCTGGCCGACGCCGAGGATGCCGCCGTAGCCGCCCTTGGCCAGCGCCTTCTCGTCCAGCACCTCGACCTTGAGGCCGTGCTCCTTGCCCGCCGCCTGTACGGCGGCGGCGAACGCCTTCGGGTTCAGGTCGTTGGGCGGGGTGTTGATCAGGTCGCGCGCCCGGTTCACCTCGGCGCCCACCGCGACGGCGCGGGCCGCCGCGGCCTTGTGCGCCTTGTCGCGCGGCTTGGCACCGGTCACGGCGACCTCGCCGAGCGTGCCCTTGCCGTTCTCGGCCTGGTACGTGGTGAACGCGTACGCGCCCAGCAGCGCGCCGGTGGCGACCGCTTCCAGGTCCGCCGGGTCGGCGGCGGGCAGCGCGAACGCCGCCTTCTTCGCGCCGCCGAGCGCGCGGGCGGCGACGCCCGCGGCCCTGCGCAGCGCCTCGGCGTCGAAGCCGGTGCCGTCCTCGGGGGTGTCGCCGAGGCCGACCGCGACCACCACCGCGGACTTCAGGCCCGCGGGTGCCGGGAGCTTGGTCACCTCGCCGTCCGCACCCGAGGCGCCCAGCGTCTCCAGTACGGCGGCCAGCTTTCCGTCGAACGCCTTGTCCACCGCCTCCGCCCCCGGTGCGACCTTGGGGCCCTTGGCCCCTTTGGTCACGCCCACGACGACGGCGTCCGCACGCAACGCTGCGGCGGAGGAGGTACTGAGTGTCAGAGCAGTCACGGTGGAGGGGGTCCTATTCGGTCGAGGTCCTGTGCTGCGGCCGGTTGGTTGGCCCGGCCCGGCCCCGGGCATCGTATTCCGCCACATCAGCGGGGCGGCACGCGCCCGTTGCCCAATCCCCGACCCTACGCCTGCGGCGCGCTCCCCCACCCACCCCTCTCCCGCCACTCCTCCCCGCCCCCCACCTGCCGCCGCGTGCGCGCGCTCACCCACGACGCTTCGGCAGGTCATGACCCGCCCCGGGGCAGTTCGGTTGTCGCCGGGCCACCGGCCGGTGGTGGGTTGCTCGCGCAGTTCCTCGCGCCCCTGGTGGGGTGCACTGTCTTTTGTCCGGGCGGCGGGCCGGTCTTTTGAGGGGCGCTGGGAACGCTGCCGCGGGTCACCACCCGCCCCGGGGGGGGCAGTTCGGTTGTTCCCGGGCCACCGGCCGGTGGGGGGTTGCTCGCGCAGTTCCTCGCGCCCCTTCGGGGCACGTCCTGGGCGAGGCGTCGCGTGGCGCAGGGCGGTGCGCCGAGTTTTTTGGGGGCGCGGGGAACTGCGCGACAAGCCACGATGCTCCCGCGGGTCACCACCCGCCCCGGCGTCGCGGTTCGGTTGTCCCCGGATCACCCGCCGGTGGGGGCTGATCGCGCAGTTCCTCGCGCCCCTGGTGGGGCGCACTGTCTTTCGTCCGGGTGGCGAGCCGGTCTTTTCAGGGGTGCGGGGAACGCTGTCGCGGGTCACCGCACGGCCCGGAGGGGGTCAGCGCAGGGCCAGGAGGAGGAGGGAGGTGGTGGTGGCGGTTTCGCAGAGGGCGCCGAAAACGTCGCCGGTGGTGCCGCCGAGGCGGCGGACGGCGTGGCGGAGGAGGAGTTCGGCGCAGAGGAGGGCGAGGGCGGCGGAGAGGCCGGCGCGGAGGGGGGTGAGGCCGCCGAAGGGGAGGCCGGCGGCGCAGGCGAGGGCGCAGCAGAGGACGCCGGCCGACCAGGCCCCCCGCAGGGACACGGCGGAGGCGACGGCGGCGCCGAGGCCGCCGGGCCGGGCGGCGCGTACACCCGTACGGCAGGCGAGCGTCATGGCGGCGCGGCCGAGGACGGCGGACAGCACGGCGGCGGTGCAGCCGTAACGCCAGCCGTGCGCGTAGCAGGAGGCGAGGGCGGCGGTCTGGGCGAGCACGACCAGCACGAGGGTGAGGACGCCGAAGGGCCCGATGTCGGACTGCTTCATGACGCGCAGCGCCCCCTCGGCGGGCAGCCCGCTGCCGAGACCGTCGGCGGTGTCGGCGAGCCCGTCCAGGTGCAGGCCGCGAGTGGCGACGGCGGGCACGGCGACCGCCCCGACGGCGGCGAGCAGCGGGCTCGCGCCGAGTGCGGTCAGGACGCCGCCGCCGAGCGCGGCGCCGAGACCGACGACGGCGCCGACCAGCGGCGCGGCCAGCATCCCGCCGCGCGCCGCCGCCCGGTCCCAGCGCGTCACCGTCACCGGCAGCACGCTGAGCGTGCCGAAGGCGAAGCGCAGGGCGTCGCCGACGGTCGCCCTGCCGCCGGGCTCGGGCAAGGGCTCGGGCAAAGGCTCGGGCAAGGGCCCGGACACGGGTTCGGGTTCGGGTTCGGTCACCGCGTGAGGCTATCGCGCCAGGTCAGCGTGGCCGCGGGCTCAGCGCACCAGGTCGGCGTGGTCGTCGCCGCCGTCCCCCGAGGGGCCGTCCCCGGAGGAATCGGTACGGCGCCGCCGCCGCGCCCACCAGGTCTCGACGGCGAAGAGCAGCAGGACGGCGATGATCGCGGTCAGGTGCTCGTAACCGGCGAGATTGGCGAGGGCGAGCACCTCGATGACCATGGACATGGCCACGGCCGCCGCCGTCCACCAGGCGTGGTACCGGCAGGCGACGTACACCCCGAGCGCGACGACCGCGGCGGAGGGCCCGGTGTCGCGGCCGATGAGTTCGACGACGGGCAGCCCGAGGAAGCCGTCGGGGCCGACCCAGTACGAGTAGCGGGCGAAGGTCGTGCCGGCCAGCGTCGTGTACAGCGCGATGGCCAGCGTCCGGCGCGCGCCCAGCGTCGTCTCGGCGATCCCGAAGACCACCACGACCTGGATGACAAGCCCCCAGATCGGCAGCGTCGGATCGGGGATGAACAGCGACAGGGGCGTGCGCAGCAGCGCCTTCCACCACGGCAGGGTGCAGTAGATGCCGCCGAGCCGGTCCACCCAGTCGCTCGGCCCCTGCGCGTGCTGGACGAGCTGGAGGCAGAGGATGCCCACGCAGGACCACAGCGTCAGCGGAATCGCCCGCAGCCCGCGCGCCCAGAGCCGGTCGCGTACGTCGTACGCCATCTGCCCCCACTCGGCGCGCGCGAACTCCCGCACCTTGTCGGACGCGCTCACCGCGCCTCCGCGGGGCCGGGCCCCCCGGCGGCCCGCGCGGGGCCCCTCACTTGGCGGTGAACCGTTCTCTGCGGCGCAGTGGCGACGGCATTCTGGGCGCTTCGAGGAAACCCTCGGCGCGGGCGCCCGCGATACCGATCCGGGGCAGTTCGCTGGACTTGCCGAAGAGCAGATAGCGGGGCTCCCAGATCGGGCGGAATTTGGCGTTCGCCCGGTACAACGACTCGATCTGCCACCAGCGCGAGAAGAACGTCAGCAGCGATCGCCACACCCGCAGGACGGGCCCCGCGCCGAGCCGTGAGCCGCGCTCGAAGACCGACCGGAACATCGCGAAGTTCAGCGAGATCTGCTCCACGCCGACCTCGTCCGCCCGCTGGACGAGTTCGATCACCATGTACTCGATCAGCCCGTTGTCCGCGCCCCGGTCACGCCGCATCAGGTCAAGCGACAGCCCGCGCGGACCCCACGGCACCAGGCTCAGCAGCGCCCGGGGCACGCCGTCGCCGTCGTGGCACTCGACCATCACGCACTGCCCGTCGCCCGCGTCGCCCAGCCGCCCCAGCGCCATCGAGAAGCCGCGCTCGGTGCCGCCGTCCCGCCACCGGTCGGCCCGCTCCAGCAGCGCCGCCATCTCCGCGGCCGGGATGTCGGCGTGCCTGCGGATGCGTACGGTGCAGCCGGAGCGCGCGACCCGGTTGTACGCCTGCCGGACCGTCCGCATCGCGCGGCCCTCAAGGGTGAACTCGGCGGTGTCCACGATGGCTTCGTCGCCCAGCTCCAGCGCGTCCAGGCCGTGCCGGGCGTAGACCGTACCGGCCTCCTCGCTCGCGCCCATCACGGCGGGCACCCACGCGTGCCCCGCCGCCTCCGCCAGCCACGCCTCGATGGCGCCGGGCCATGCCTCGGGGTCGCCGATCGGGTCGCCGGACGCCAGCGAGACACCGCCCACCACCCGGTAGGCGATGGCCGACTTGCCGCTGGGCGACCAGATGACGCTCTTGTCGCGGCGCAGCGCGAAGTAGCCGAGCGAGTCGCGGTCGCCGTGCCGGTCGAGCAGGCCGCGCAGCCGCTCCTCGTCCGCCGGGCACAGCAGCGCCCGGCCGCGCGGCGAGCGGAACGCGACGAAGAGCACGAGCAGGAAGAGCAGGGCGCTCATGGCGTTGATGACGACGTCCACCCAGCCGGGCGTGGAGATGGTCAGCGAGCCGCTGTCGTCCGGCACCAGGGACACTAGCCGCAGGACCGCGTAGCCGAGGCAGTCGCCGAAACCCGCGCCCTGGTCGTCGTTGGTGACCGTGACCAGCGCGGTGCCGAGCAGCGCGGCCAGCGGCAGACCGGCGGCGGCCACCAGGGCCGCGTCCCGCGGGTTGGCGGGGTCGCCCTTCGCCCGGAACTCGCCGCGGCCGACGAGCAGCGCTGCCAGGAAGGCGGCGGTGAGCGCCAGCGAGATCCAGTTCTGCGCGTGCCGGTGGATGTCGGGCCACACCATGCTGACCGACAGCGCGGCCAGGAACAGCCCGCACAGCACGAGGTTGAGGATCCACGCGGCGCGCTTGCGGCGGCGCATGGTGACGGCCAGGAAGAGGGCGAAGGCGCCGGAGGTGAAGCCCGCGCTCAGCAGGTACGGGGTGAAGTAGTCCTCGACGTTGTGGCGGCGGATGTCCTGGCCGAAGGAGACCCAGACGGCGCCGAGGAGATTCACGCACGCGACGGTGCGCAGGTAGCGGACGGCGAAGGTGGCCGCGCGTCCCGGACACGCGTGAGGGCGCGGCTGTGTGCTGGTGGTGCTGCCCGTTCCCATAGGAGGGGATTTTATGACGTAATGCCCGATTTGGGGTCGCGCCGGGCCGCTCGCACCTCGGCGGGGACGGTTCCGCCGAGGGGCTTTCGGTTACGAGGCGGGGTCGGCTTCCGGCTGCGGCGCCGGCTCCGTCTCGGCCTTTGCCTGCGGTTCTGCCTCTTCGGCGTCCTTGGCTTCCTCAGCGTCCTCGGTGTCCTTCTCCGGCTCCGGGTCCGGCTCCGGCTCCGGGGCCGGCTTCTCCGCCGGGTACGGGAGTTCGGCCGACAGCGCCGCCGCGGCCTGGAGGAGGGGGAGGGCCAGCAGGGAGCCGGCCGCGCCGCCGAGGTGCACGCCCTGGTCGAGCAGCGGTTCGAGGGAGATCCGGTCCAGCGCCTTCGCCTGGCCCGGCTCGCCGCTGGCGTGACCCGCCAGCCACCAGTCCGGCGCCCGGAAGGCGATCCGCTGGGCGACCAGCGCGCACGCGGCGCTGACGACTCCGTCGAGGACCACCGGGAGCTTGCGGACCGCCGCCTGGAGCAGGAAGCCGGTCATCGCGGCGAAGTCGGCGCCGCCGACCGCGGCCAGCAGCGCGAGCTGGTCGCCGAGGACCGGGCGGGCCCGGCGCAGCGCGTCACGGATCGCGGCGCACTTGCGCATCCACGCGAGGTCGTCGATGCCGGAGCCGCGGCCGGTGACGACGGAGGCGTCCGTGCCGCACAGCGCCGCGATCAGTACGGCGGCGGGCGTCGTGCCGCCGACGCTCAGGTCGCCGAGGAGTACGAGGTCCGTGCCGGAGTCCGCCTGCTCGTCCGCGACGGTCATGCCGACCCGGAACGCCTGCTCGGCCTCTTCCCGCGTCAGCGCGTCCTCGATGTCGATCCGGCCGGAGCCGCGGCGCACGCGGTGCGCCGTCACGTAGTCCGGCAGCTCGGACGGGTCGCAGTCCAGCGCCATGTCGATGACGTCGACGTGCGCGCCGTACTGGCGCGCCAGCACGCTGGCCGGTGCGGTGCCGTCCAGCACCGCCTTCACCAACTCGGTGGCCGTACCGGCCTTCCGCGCCGACACCTCCAGCGAGGCCACGCCGTGGTCGGCCGCGAAGATCAGCGCACGCGGCGCCGCGATCGGCCCGGTCGGCACCTCGCCGCGCACCGCCGCCAGCCAGTCCGCCAGCTCGGCCGGTTTCCCCAGCCCTCCCGCCGGACGCACCAGCTTCTGCCAGCGCTCCTGCGAGTCGCGTCGAACCCCAGCGTCGGGCCGCTCCACGAGGGAGCCGAAGTCGTCCAAGTCGATGCCGCTCACCCGTGGAACCCTACCGGTCGCCTCGCCGGCGTGGCCTCACGGGTTCACCGCGCCGCTAGAAGGTCGGTTCGCCGTCCGCGCGAAGGACGGTGCGCCCCGTCAGGGGCGCGGGGAACTGCGCGGGCGACCCACCACCGGCGGGTGGTCCGGGGACGGCCGAATTGCCCCGTCGGGGCCGGTGGTGACGTGCGGGAGCGTTCCCCGCGCCGTTAGAAGGTCGGTTCGCCGTCCGCGCGAAGGACGGTGCGCCCCGTGGGGGGCGCGGGGAACTACGCGGGCGACCCACCACCGGCGGGTGGTCCGGGGACGACCGATCTGCCCCGCCGGGGCGGGTGGTGTCGTGCGGGAGCGTTCCCCGCGCCCCTAAAGACACGTGGCTGGCGCCCGGACAAGAGACGCCTCGCCCCGTGGGGGGCGCGGGGAACTGCGCGGGCGACCCACCATCGGCGGGTGGTCCGGGGACGGCCGCATTGCCCCGCCGGGGCGGGTGGTGTCGTGCGGGAGCGTTCCCCGCGCCGCTAGAAGGTCGGTTCGCCGTCCGGGCGAAGGGGTCAGCGGAGGGGGAGGGGGAGGCCGGATACGAGGAGGAGGACGGATTCGGATTCGGCGGCGACGGCGGCGTTGAGACGGCCGAGCTCGTCGCGGAAGAGGCGGCCGGAGGGGTGGGAGGGGACAACGCCGGAGCCGACTTCGTTGGAGACGGCGACGACGGTGCGCGGGGTGCGGCGAAAGGCGGCGACGAGCTCGGCGGTACGGCCGCGGACCTCGTCGAGGGAAGCCCCCGGCGCCCAGGCGTCGGCCTTGTCGAGGACGGACGTGAGCCAGAGGCCGAGGCAGTCGATGAGCAGGGGCGGGCCGGGGGCGGTCAGCAGGGGGACGAGGTCGCAGGTCTCCTCGGTGCGCCACGAGGCGGGCCGGCGCTCGCGGTGGGCGGCCACCCGGCGGGCCCACTCGTCGTCGCCGTCGCGAGACCCCCCGGTGGCGACGTAGAGGACCCCGGGGAAACCGGCCAGCCGCCGCTCGGCCTCGGCGGACTTGCCCGAGCGGGCCCCGCCCAGCACGAGGGTCCGGCGCGGGATGTCCGGCACCTCCTGGTAGTCCCCGACGGTCAGCGTCGTACCGTCGGGGACCGCGCGGGCCCCGAGGGCCGCCAGCCGTCGGCCCAGCTCCGGCCGCGGCGGCGCCCCGTGGTCGAGGTGGACGGCGACCACATCGGTCGTCGGCCCGACGGCGCCCGCGGCGCGCAGCCGGGCGAGGGCGTCCGGCCGTCCGACGGCGTCGAGCAGGACGAGGTCGTACGGCACCTGCCCGTCCGGCGTCCCGGCGGGCGCGCCGCCCGGCGGGAGGTAGAGCACGCGCAGCCCGTCGGGGGACTCGACGGCGTACCCGGTGCCGGGCGCGTCCATGGCGACGGCCTGCACATGGTGCCCGGTGATCAGCGCGAGCCGCTGCCCGTCGGGGACGCGGGTCGGGGCGGGCAGCCCCGGCGGGATCTCCACGGCCGGGCCGTCGTGCGGGTGCGAGAGCAGCACCAGGCGCAGCCCGCCGAGCGTGTGCCCGGCCCGCGCCGCGGCCAGCGCCACCCCGGGCGTCAGGTCGAGCAGCACCACACCGTCCACCAGAACGGCGGTCGCGCCGCGCGCGCCCGCGCCGACGGCGAGCGCGCACGCCGCGCAGGGGCAGTCGGGCAGCGGCAGCCCCTCGGGGCCGCCGGTGCCGAGCAGAGTCAGTTCCACGGGACGATCGTCTCGCGTCCTGCCGCGCCGGGCGCGCGGGGTCCGCCATGCGGAGACTCCCGATACGGCGAGGACTCCCGATACGCTGCGGTGCAGGCGGCACGCGCCCGGTGATCCCCGCAGCTCGCGGCGGCGGGAACGGGAGTGCGGGCGGCACGGTGGACCGACGGGACCGAGGAGAGACACACATGGCGTGGACGTGGCGGTTCGAGAAGGCCGACGGCACCGAGGTGCAGCCCGCGGTGCAGCCCGAGGAGTTCACCACACAGGGCGACGCGGAGTCCTGGGTGGGCGAGGTCTGGAAGGAACTGCTGGAAGGCGGCACCGACCAGGTCCACCTATTCGACGGCGACACCAAGATCTACGGCCCGATGAGCCTGCACGGCGACGAGGACTGACCTCGGGGCCTGTCCGGAACGACGGCGGGGGGGGGGGGGGGGGGGGGGGGGGGGGGGGGGGGGGGGGGGGGGGGGCTTGGCGGTAGGGGAGGAAAGAGGGGAGTGGAGGGTGCTGTGTAGCCA
>NZ_JBVHLD010000001.1:355898-365401 GCF_055559175.1 Streptomyces sp. NPDC024632 | reverse complement strand
GGGGGGAGGGGGGAGGGAGGGGGGGGGGACATGGGGGTGCTGGGGGGCGGGGTGGCCCCCCCCCCCCCCCCCCGTCCCCCCCCCCCGCCGTCGTCATGCCGTACCGCGCTCACAGCGAGCCCAGCGTGACCTCCACGGTCTTCGCCGCCCCGTCCTGCTCGTAGCCGACCCGCACCTTGTCGCCCGGCTTGTACGAGGCCAGCGCCTCGGTCAGCGTCTGCGCCGTGGTGATCGGCGTCGAGCCCAGTTTGGTGATCACGTCGCCAGTTTTGAGCCCGGCCTTCTCGGCGGCGCCCCCTTTGGTCACCGAGACGATCGCGGCGCCCGCGGGCTGGAGCCCGTTGTCCACGACGCCGCGCACGGTGATGCCGAGCGCCGCCCGGCCGGAGTCCACGACCTTGCCGTCCTTGATGATCTGGCCGGCGATCCGGGTGACCGTCGAGGACGGGATCGCGAAGCCGATGCCGGGCGCCGAGCCGCTGCCGAGCTGCGGGTCGGTCGCGGCCAGCGTGGGGATGCCGATGACCTGGTTGGCGAGGTTCACCAGCGCGCCGCCGCTGTTGCCCGGATTGATGGACGCCGAGGTCTGCACCATGTCGGGGATGGTCGCGCCGGTCCCGCCGCCCGTGGCGCCCTCGCTGACGGTGCGGCCGGTCGCCGACACGATGCCCTCGGTGACGCTGCTCGACAGCCCCAGCGGATTGCCCATCGCCAGCACGATCTGGCCGACCGCCACCTTCGAGGAGTCCGCGAAGCTCGCCGGGTGCAGACCGCTCGGCGGCGACGACAGCCTGATCACGGCCAGGTCCTCGGCCGGGTAGGTCGCCACCAGGGTCGCGGCCAGCGCCTTGCCGCCGGTGGCCAGATTGACCTGGAAGCTCTTCGCGGTGCCGACCACATGGGCGTTCGTGACGATGTCGCCCTTGTCGTCGTACACGACCCCGGAGCCGAGGTCGGAGTTCGTCGTGATCTGCACGACCGACGGCAGCACGTTCTTCACGGTGTTCTCGTACGACGTCTGGAGGTCGTTGCTCCCCGACGAGGACGTGTCGGCCGCGGGCGCCACCGTGGCGGGGGCCGACCTCGCCGCCGAGCCGGAGTCGGAGCTGCAACCGGAGGCCAACATCGCCGTCGCGCAGACGGCGGCGGCGCCGGGCAGCAGGAACCGGGTGCGGTGCCAAGGGGTACGCGATCCACTCATGCCTGAATTGTCACGTTTGAAGCTGCCCCTGACCCGGCCCGCACGGCCAAACGGGTCTCGCCCCCGCCGGGACACCGTCCTCCGCCCGGGCCTCCCCGCGGGACCTCACTCGGGCCTCCACGCGGCCATAACGCGGACCTCCGTACGGACGCCTTCACGCAGGCGCGGTCAGCAGCGCACGCCGCACAGGTG
Organism: Streptomyces sp. NPDC024632; assembly: GCF_055559175.1. Classification (NCBI taxonomy): domain Bacteria; kingdom Bacillati; phylum Actinomycetota; class Actinomycetes; order Kitasatosporales; family Streptomycetaceae; genus Streptomyces; species Streptomyces sp. NPDC024632. The sequence goes on along the minus strand of NZ_JBVHLD010000001.1, from coordinate 364,008 downwards.
CAGCAGCGCGGCCACCGCGCGGTACGGATCGGTCCGCCCGGCGGCCTCCTCCGCGTCGAGCAGTTGGGCCAGCTCGTGCGGGTCCTGCGGAGGGCGCGCGCCGTCCGGCGCGGTGTCGGTGAAGACCCGCACCCCGTACCACGCCTGGAGGGGCACACCGATCCCGGCGAGCGTCGCCGTGAGGCGTTCGCGCCGGTCGGCGCGGGTGGTCAGGCCGAGCCGGTTGGTGTAGCCGGTGGCGCCGACCGCGCCCAGGGCGCCCGACCAGTCGCCGAGCAGCCCCGGCCGCATGGCCAGCGCGTCACCGTTCCGCACGAGCAGCGAGAGCAGGCCGCCGGGGGCCAGCACCCTGGCGAGCGCGGCGAGCAGCGGCTCGGGGTCGGGCACGTACATGAGCACGCCGTGGCAGAGCACGACGTCGAAGCAGGCGGGCCCGAAGTGGCGGCCGGTCTGGCGGCCGTCGCCGCGCAGCAGCGCCATCCGGTTGCGTACGTCCTGCGGCTCGGCGGCGACCGCGGCCCGCAGGGCGGTGAGCATCGCCGGGTCGGACTCCAGACCGGTCACGATGTGGCCCGCGCGGGCCAGCCGCAGCGCCTGGGTGCCCTGGCCGGGGCCGATGTCCAGCACGCGCAGCGACCGCTGGTGCCGGGCGTGCGCGCCGCCGCTGGGCGGGAAGTGCGCGGTGAGGCGCTCGTCGAGCTGGCGCGAGACCAGCTCCTGCCTGACGGTGTTGCGCAGGCCGTCGAGCCCGGCCAGCCAGTTGCCCGCGCCGCCGGAGAAGCCGCCCGCGCCGGGCGGCTCCGCGGCGGGAGCCGGGGGCGGGACGGGCACACCGGCGGCCGGAGTCCCGAAGCCGTACGCGCCGCCCGGATACGCCGACCCGTACGGCGTCACCGCGCCGAAGGACCCGGCGGACGGGTCGTCCCCGCCCGGAGCGGGCGGACCGAAACCGGCGGCGTCGGCCGCCCTCGCGTCGTTCAGGATCCGCCGCCGTTCAGAGCTGGTCGCCGCGCTGCACCTGCGGCTTGGGCAGCCGCAGACGGCGCATCTGGAGGGTGCGCATCAGCCCGTAGGCGACGGCGCCCTTGTGGCTCTTGTCGGGGAGCCGCTTGCGCAGCTGCTGGCGCAGCCGGAACGCGGTGACGAACGAGTCGACCACGATCGCCACGATCACGACCAGCCACAGCAGCAGCGACAGGCTCTGGAGGGAGCCGATGATGCTCATCACGAGGATCAGGACCGCGACCGGCAGGAAGAACTCGGCCACCCGGAACCGCGAGTCGACGTAGTCGCGGGTGAATTTGCGCACCGGCCCCTTGTCCCTGACCGGCAGATACCGCTCGTCGCCACCGGCCAGCGCCTGGCGCTGCTTGGCCATCTCGGTGCGGCGGGCGTCGCGGGCCTGCCGCGTGGCCGCCTTGCGGTCGGTCGGCGCGGTGACGGCCTTGCGGCGCTGGCTCTGGGCCTCACTGCGCTTCGGAGTGGGGCGACCCTTGGGAGCCTGCGGGTCACGTACCTGGTCCTCGATCACCGCGGTGGTCGAGACCTGCTCATCTTCGGAACGACGTCGGAACACACCTCCAGGTTACGTGGTTCCCGGGCCCGGCCCCAGCCCCTCACCTACTCCTTGGGCCTGAGGTCACCGAACCGTGATCGTCCCTACGGATGACCGCATCCGCACCCGAACAGTGCGGTAATGGAACCAGGGCCCGTAGGCTGGGGTCTGTAGAGGTGCTGAGGCATGCTGGAGCAGTTGCCGGAGAAGGGGGCGCGCGAGGCCCATGAGCGGTGTCATGAAGCGGATGGGACTGATTTTCCGCGCGAAGGCCAACAAGGCCCTGGACAGGGCCGAGGACCCGCGCGAGACGCTCGACTACTCGTACCAGAAGCAGCTCGAACTGCTGCAGAAGGTACGGCGGGGCGTGGCGGACGTCGCCACCTCCCGTAAGCGGCTCGAATTGCAGCTCACGGAGTTGCAGAAGAAGTCGTCGACCTACGAGGACCAGGGGCGCAAGGCGCTGGCGCTGGGCCGTGAGGACCTGGCCCGCGAGGCGCTGTCGCGCCGGGCCGCCCTCCAGCAGCAGGTCGCCGACCTGGAGACGCAGCACACCACGCTCCAGGGCGAGGAGGAGAAGCTCACGCTCGCCTCCCAGCGGCTCCAGGCCAAGGTGGACGCCTTCCGCACGAAGAAGGAGACCATCAAGGCCACGTACACCGCGGCCCAGGCGCAGACCCAGATCGGCGAGGCGTTCTCCGGCATCTCCGAGGAGATGGGCGACGTCGGCATGGCGATCCAGCGTGCCGAGGACAAGACCGAGCAGCTCAGGGCCCGCGCGGGCGCTCTCGACGAGCTGCTGGCCTCGGGCGCGCTCGACGACCCCAGCGGTCTGGCCAAGGACGACATCCAGTCCGAGCTCGACCGTCTCTCCGGCGGCAGCGACGTCGAGCTGGAGCTCCAGCGGATGAAGGCCGAGCTGGCCGGCGGCAGCGCGCCGCAGGCGATCGAGGGCGGGCAGGGCGGTCAGGCCGCCAAGCCCGAACCGCAGGACACCCCGCGGTTCGACAAGCAGTAGGTCTCACCGGCAGGAGGTCATGACCGGCGGTAGGTCGTGACCAGCGGTGGATGTGGACTGCGGTGGACGTGGACAGGACGCGCGCCGCAGGGGTACGCAGGACAGGCAGGCTCGGCCGCCGGGCGGCACGTCAGCAGGGTTACGGAGGAGGCCGTCATGATCGTACGGATCATGGGGGAGGGCTAGGTCGGGCTCGACGAGAGCCATCTCGGCGAGCTGAACAAGCTGGACGACGAGCTGCTCGCCGAGGTCAGGAACGGGGACGAGGAGGGCTTCCGGCGCACGCTGGGCGCGCTGCTCGACGCGGTCCGCCGCTTCGGGGAGCCGGTGCCCGACGACTCCCTGGAGCCGTCGACACTGATCCTGCCGTCGCCGGACGCGAGCCTCGAAGAGGTCCGTGAACTGCTCAACGACGACGGACTGATCCCGGGCTGAGGGCGGGGCACCGGGCGGGTACGGGGCGCGCCGGGCTTCCCGTACCGTTGCCTACCGTGCAGTATCCGCTTCCGCCGAGGAATCCTCTCGTGGGCCCCAGCCGCTGGCTGCGGGCGCATCAGGGGACGGCTGACGCGGGTCTCGCCGCCCTCGTCTTCGCGGTGATCCTGGCCGGCACGGTGGCCGGGATCCAGACGTACCGGCTCGGCCTGGTCGACACCGCGCTCGCGGCGCTGGCCTGCGGGTCGCTCGTCCTGCGCCGCCGCGTCCCGTGGGCGGTGCTGGTCTTCACCTGTGTGCTCTCCGCGGTCTTCATCGCGCTGCGCCCGGTGGACGGCCGGATCCCGGTGATCTTCGCGGTGGCCCTCGCCCTGTGCACCGTCGCCGCCCGCACCGACCGGCACACCACCTGGGTGACCGGCCTGCTGGTCAGCGTCGGACTGACCGCGCTGGCCATGTCCTGCGGCCCGGGGCCCTGGTACGGGCAGTCCAACTTCGGCGTCTTCGCCTGGACGGGCATGGCCGCGGCGGCCGGTGACGCGGCCCGCAGCCGCCGCGCGTACGTCGCCGCCGTCGAGGAACGGGCGCTGCGCGCGGAACGCAGCCGCGAGGAGGAGGCCAGACGGCGGGTGGCGGAGGAACGGATGCGGATCGCCCGCGAGCTGCACGACGTGGTCGCCCACCACATCGCCCTGGTCAATGTGCAGGCCGGGGTCGCCGCGCACGTCATGGACAGCAGGCCCGACCAGGCCAAGCAGGCCCTCGCGCACGTCCGCGAGGCGAGCCGGTCCGCCCTGCACGAACTGCGCGCCACCGTCGGCCTGTTGCGCCAGTCGGGAGAGCCCGAGGCGCCGATGGAACCGGCGCCGGGCCTCGCCGTCCTCGATCAGCTCCTCGACGGCTTCCTGCGCGCCGGGCTGCGCGTCACCGTCGAATGCGCGGTCGACGGCCACGAGGTGCGCGAGGACGCGCGTGCCGGGCCGGGGGAGCGGGGCGGGAGCGCGGCGGACGACCCGGCCGTGCCGCCGCTGCCCGCCAGCGTCGACCTCACCGCGTACCGCGTGATCCAGGAGTCCCTCACGAACGTGCAGAAGCACGCGGGCCCCGGCGCGGGCGCCGTCGTCCGCATCCGCCGTGAGCCGGGCGTGCTCGAAGTCGTGGTGGACGACGACGGCGCGCCCGGCGAGGCCGCCTCGCTGCTGCCGTCCGGCGCGCTGCCGGGGCCCCGGCGCGGCAGCGGTGCAGGCGGTACAGGCGGTACGGGCGGCGCGGGCGGTACGGGGGACGGCGGCCCGCCGTGTCCCGCCGATCCGCACGACGGCGCCCCCGGCGGCCACGGCCTGCTCGGCATGCACGAACGGGCCAGCGCCCTCGGCGGCATGTGCCGCACCGGCGCCCGCCCCGGCGGCGGCTTCCGCGTCTGGGTCCGGCTCCCGCTCTCCACGCCCCCGCACCCGGCCGCCGCCCCGGCCGTCCCGCCGCGCGCCCAGGGGAGCGCCGGATGATCGGCACCGGCCGCCTCGCCGACGAGCGCGCGCGGGGACCGCTGCGCGTCGTCCTCGCCGACGACCAGGCCCTGCTGCGCGGCGCGCTGCGCGTCCTGGTGGAGTCCGAGCCCGACATGGAGGTGGTCGGGGAGGCCACCGACGGCGCGGAGGCGGTCGAACTGGCCAGGACCGCAAGCCCCGACGTGGTGCTGATGGACATCCGGATGCCCCGTACCGACGGCCTCGCCGCCACCCGCGAGATCACCGCCGACCCGGAGCTGACCGAGGTCGCGGTGCTGGTGCTGACCACCTTCGAGGCCGACGAGTACGTGGTGCAGGCGATCCTCGCGGGGGCCGCGGGCTTCCTCGGCAAGGGCGCGGAGCCGGAGGAACTGCTCGGCGGCATCAGGACGGTGGCGGCGGGGGACGCGCTGCTGTCGCCGTCCGCCACCAAGAGCCTGATCGCGCGTTTCGTGTCGCAGCAGATCGACGCCGGGGTCCGTACGGTCGCCGGTCTCGACGCGCTGACCGTCCGGGAGCGGGAGGTGCTGATCGAGGTGGCGGGCGGGCTGTCCAACGCGGCCATCGCGGCGCGCCTCGGCGTCAGCCCGCTCACCGTCAAGACCCACATCAACCACACCATGGCCAAGCTCGCCGCCCGCGACCGCGCCCAACTGGTCGTCGCCGCCTACGAGTCGGGCCTGGTCCGCCCCCACCCCCGCTGACCGCGCCCCCCCTGCCGGGCCCGTCGTCCGCCCCGCCACCGCCCGCCCCGCCACCGCCCGCCCCGCCACCGCCCGCCCGCCCGCAGCGGAGCCGCCTCGTCAGACTCCTCAGAGGAAGGTCTCCGAGGGGATGTACGGCATCGGCGGGCGCATGCCGCGCAGGCAGACGAATCCGGCGTTGGCGATCTCCAGGCCGGCGGCGATCCCGACGTCCAGGGCCCAGTCCTGCTCGGCGGTCAGCCGGTCGACGCGGGCGGTCTCGCCCTCGGGGACGCTCAGCAGCGCGGCGGTCAGGAGGCGGGAGGCAAGACGCCGCGAGGTGGCGGCGATCAGCTCGACGCTGCCGCCGCGCAGGTAGCAGTAGCCGCTGCCCGCGAGGTCGTCGACCACGAACAGCCGGTGGTGGCGCAGCAGTTCCTCGTGGTCGGCGCCGTGCGCGCCGCCCCGGGTCCTGCGGTCGAGGGAGTCCAGCAGGTCGCGGTGGCGGGCGGTGCCCTCGTGCACCGCGCCGTCCGGCGGCTTGAGACCGGCCGCGTCCACCGGGCCCGTGAGCCGCATCGCGGGGTGCAGCGTGAAACCGGCCCTGCGGTACGTACGGGCCGCCACCGGGTGCCGCGAGCCGCAGATGATGCCGCGCAGGCACGCCCTGCCGTGCACCAACGCCCGCGCGAGCAGCGCCTTTCCGACGCCCTTGCCCTGCGCGCCGGGCACCACGGCCAGCAGCGACAGGCCCCAGGTGCCCTCGCGCCGGGTGGACAGCGCGACCCCGACCGGGCCCGCCGTCCCGTCCTCGATCAGCCAGCAGCCGCCGGGGTCGCTGCGCGCCAGGTGCCGGGTGGTGCTGTGCTGTCTGGCGATCTCCGCGGCCGGTAACGGCCCTTGCGGCGCCTCGCCCTTCAGCACGTGCGAGGCGCCGAAGGCGGCGGACGAGATCACCCGCACGACTTCGGCGTCCTCCTCGTCGTCACGTACCGGTCGAAGGATCACGCGTCCATCATCGCGCCGCGCGTTACGGCAGGGCCAGCATCTGTTCCAGTGCCAGCTTCGCGAAGTGCTCGGTCTCCGCGTCGACCTGGATGCGGTTGACGAGCTTGCCGTCGGCCAGCGACTCCAGCGTCCACACCAGGTGCGGCAGGTCGATCCGGTTCATCGTCGAGCAGAAGCAGACGGTCTTGTCGAGGAAGACGATCTGCTTGTCGGGGTGGGAGTTGGCGAGCCTGCGCACCAGGTTCAGCTCGGTGCCCAGCGCCCACGCGGAACCGGCGGGGGCCTCATCCAGCATCGTGATGATGTGCTCGGTCGAGCCGACGTAGTCCGCCGCCGCGACCACCTCGTGCTTGCACTCGGGGTGCACCAGGACGTTGACGCCGGGTATCCGGGCGCGGACGTCCTCGACCGACTCCAGCGAGAAGCGGCCGTGCACCGAGCAGTGGCCGCGCCACAGGATCATCTTGGCCGCGCGGAGCTGCTCGACGGTCAGACCGCCGTTCGGCTTGTGCGGGTTGTAGACGACGCAGTCGTCCAGCGAGAAGCCCATGTCGCGTACGGCGGTGTTGCGGCCGAGGTGCTGGTCGGGGAGGAAGAGCACCTTCTCGCCCCGCGAGAAGGCCCACTCCAGCGCGCGCCGGGCGTTGGACGAGGTGCAGATGGTGCCGCCGTGGCGGCCGGTGAAGGACTTGATGTCGGCGGAGGAGTTCATGTACGACACCGGCACGGTGACGTCGGCCACGCCCGCCTCGGCGAGCACGTCCCAGCACTCCGCGACCTGCTCGGCGCTGGCCATGTCGGCCATCGAGCAGCCCGCGGCGAGGTCGGGCAGGATGACCTGCTGCCGCTCCGAGGTGAGGATGTCGGCCGACTCGGCCATGAAGTGCACACCGCAGAAGACGATGTACTCGGCCTCCGGCCTGGCGGCGGCGTCCCGCGCGAGCTTGAAGGAGTCGCCGGTGACGTCCGCGAACTCGATCACCTCGTCGCGCTGGTAGTGGTGGCCGAGGATGAAGACCTTGTCGCCGAGGCGGGCCTTGGCGGCGCGGGCGCGCTCCACCAGGTCCGGGTCGGACGGTGCGGGCAGGTCCCCGGGGCACTCGACTCCGCGCTCGCTGCGGGGGTCGGACTCCCGGCCGAGCAGGAGGAGTGCGAGAGGCGTGGGCTGTACGTCCAGCGGTTGCGTCGTGGTCACGGGCCCGTAGCCCTTTCTTTGCAGCGCAGACCTTTTCGTCTACTTGACGTTATCTATGATAGCCCGTTCGTGTCAGATTGACGATGCCGGTTTCGTCAATGTGACGCATTCGCTCTCACCGCTCCCCGCGCCCTCCCTCGCCGCCGCCGCGGTGTGCGAGCATGGAGGGGAATAAGTCGTAGCGGACCTCGACACGCACGGAATGAATCCGCGCGGTTGCCGGTTAGCAGTCGGTAGCCAGCAGTCCGTACAACCCGGGAGAGAAGCACATGACGGTTCAGGACGAGACCACCACGACGGACGGCATCCTCCTGTCCGACGCTGCCGCCATCAAGGTGAAGACCCTGCTGGAGCAGGAGGGCCGTGAGGACCTCGCTCTGCGCGTCGCCGTCCAGCCCGGTGGCTGCTCGGGACTGCGCTACCAGCTCTTCTTTGACGAGCGCTCGCTCGACGGCGACGTGGTCAAGGACTTCGGCGGCGTCAAGGTCGTCACCGACCGGATGAGCGCCCCGTACCTGGGCGGCGCCTCGATCGACTTCGTCGACACCATCGAGAAGCAGGGCTTCACGATCGACAACCCGAACGCCACCGGCTCCTGCGCCTGCGGCGACTCGTTCAGCTAACCGGTCCGGGGGGGGGGGGGGGGGGGGGGGGGGGGGGGGGGGGGGGGGGGGGGGGGGGGGGGAAAGCGAGCCCCCACCCCGTCTT
>NZ_JBVHLD010000001.1:341343-355888 GCF_055559175.1 Streptomyces sp. NPDC024632 | reverse complement strand
TTTCCTCTTGTCTGGGGGAATGCGGGCCACGCACCCACGCACGCCACTGCCCCCCCACCACACAAAAGGGAAAAAGGAGGGAGAAGACCCCCGGGGGGGGGGCCCCCCCCGCCTTCACGTGTGCCCGGCCTAGGCGGTGCGCTCAGCGCGCCTTCAGCGGGTGCCCGCTGGAGGTGTCCACCACCGTACGGCCGCCGAGCGGCTTGTCCAGCGTCACCTTCTCGGTGAACTCCTTGGCGAGCGTGACGCACGTGCCGCCCTTGTCGGCCGCGGTCACCGTCACCCGCACCTCGTCCGCCGACTCCGCGGCCTTCGCGCTGTACGTGCTGCACACCCCGCCGTAGAAGGTCAGCGACAGCGTGCCGCCGTCCGCGTGGTACGTGGTCAGACCGACCGTGTGGTGCCGCTGGGCGGGCCCGCTCGGCTGCTCCGGCACGCCGGAGGGCGGCACGGCGGTACCGGGCGCGTCACGCTGGATGTACGCCGGGTCCACCGCGGGCTGCGCCTCCACGCTCGACCGGCTCACACCGGGCTGCGCGACCTCGAAGAGCCAGGACGGCACCAGCACCTGGGCGCCGGACACGTAGTCCAGCGACAGGCCGAACTCGGCGCCGCGCACGTCCATCGGATGGCCGTTGCCCGGCACGCACGGCAGCGTGTGGGGGAGCGTCCTGTCCTCGCCGGGCGTGGTCGGCAGAGCGCTCGGCTTCGGCGCGGGCGCCGACTTCGCCGGACAGGCGGCGATCCCGTGATCGGGGTGCATCACCTGCCCGTTGAGGTCCTTCAGCGCCTGCGCGGCGCTCACCACCGGATAGCTGTCGCCCTTGTCGAGCGCCGAGAGGCGGCCGTGCGCCAGCGTGATCAGCCCGTCGGAGCCGACGTCGAGGCCGGTGCTCCAGTTGTGCGTGGGCAGGCCGTCCACGACCGGGTCGGCCGTCACCGCGCGGAGCGCGCCCGCCGTCTCGTGCGCGTCGACCGTGGCGCCCGACAGGCCCAGACCGGCCAGTACGGGCGCGGCCACCGCCTTCGCGCGCTGCTCGGACACCGGCGGCTCGGGCGTCGGCGCCTGCGTCGAGGTCGTACCGCTCGCGGGGGCGGAGGACACCGGTCCGTTCGTGCCGGGACTGCCGGCGTTGCTCGAACCGCTGGAGCCGGTGTCCGTGCCGGTGTCCGTCCCCGGGCCGCTCTTCTCCGGGCCGCCGGGGTTCACCGGCCGCGGGGGATAGGCAGGTTCCGCCGGGTTGACGGTGGTCGCGCCGTACCGGCTGTACGACCAGGTGCCCGGCGCGGCCTTGGTGACCAGCAGCGTCGGCCCCGCGCCGTCGCCCGGCCCCACCCGCCACGAGTCGCCCTGCGCGGTGGCCGGGCCGCTCATCCCGAGCAGCTTCGCCAGCCGTTCCGCGTCGGCCGCGACGACCGGACCCTCCCCGCGGTAGACCGCGGCGGAGTCGGGGCCCTTGGGCAGCGAGCCGGTCAGCGTGTACGTGCCGCCGCTCGCCGGACCGCTGCTCGTCCCGTTGTCCGCGCCGCCGCCGTCCGCGCTGCCCGAGCCTTCGCCGGGGGCGTCGTTCAGCCGCAGCGGGGCCGGCCCGGCCTTCGGGTGACCGCCCTCGTTCGCGGTCGCCGCCCAGTACGCCCCGCCGCCACCGGCCAGCAGGACGGCGGCGGCCACCGCCGCCACCAACAGCCGTGGCCGGGGCGCGGACCGCTCGGGGCGGGGCTCTTCCGTCGTCGGGTCCGCGTTGTCGTCGTCGCGTTCGGTGCTCACCGCGTGCTCCTTCGGCTCCGTACGTCAGATGCGGATCTGACGCGGCGGGCCGGATTCCGGTTCCGCCGGGCCCGTTGCGCCGTCCGGGGGAACGGCGACGCGGGCCCCGCCGAAGGGGCCGTTTCGTGATACGCCGGACAGGCCCTAGTCGCCGAACTCGGCCATACCGCGCACCACGTGCGCGGAGGCGGGCGGGACGACGATGCCGTGCAGGCTGGCGGGGGCGACCACGGCCTGGGCCTTGGCGGCCGGGGTGTGCCAGTGCGCGGCCATCCGGCGGCAGTCGCCGAGCAACTGGTCGAGCGACTCGGGCTCGGCGAGCGGGAACGACGCGGACACCGGAGGCGTGGCCGAAAGGGCGGAAGCGGAGGACGGCACGGGTGCGGCGGGGGTAGACCTCATACCTCGACCCTAGGCACGGGCGGACCATCGAGAAAGCCCTACTATCGGGTAGTTTCGCCGTGTCCGACTGCTACGGCGCACCCGGTAGCGTGGGACGCCTGCTCTTCTCGTCGATCCCCCGCAGGAGCCTGCCGCCGTGCGTATCGCCGTAACCGGATCCATCGCCACTGATCATCTGATGACCTTCCCCGGCCGTTTCGCCGATCAGCTCGTCGCCGACCAGCTCCACACGGTCTCGCTGTCCTTCCTCGTGGACGGTCTCGACGTGCGGCGCGGCGGGGTCGCCGCCAACATCTGCTTCGGCATGGGCCAGCTCGGCACCTCGCCGATCCTGGTCGGCGCGGCGGGCAACGACTTCGCCGAGTACCGCGCCTGGCTCCAGCGGCACGGCGTGGACACCTCGTCCGTACGGATCTCCGAGGTGCTGCACACCGCCCGCTTCATCTGCACCACCGACGCCGACCACAACCAGATCGGCTCCTTCTACACCGGCGCCATGAGCGAGGCCCGGCTGATCGAGCTCCAGGCCGTCGCCGACCGCGTCGGCGGCCTCGACCTGGTCTCGATCGGCGCCGACGACCCCGAGGCGATGATCCGGCACACCGAGGAGTGCAGGACCCGCGGCATCCCCTTCGCCGCCGACTTCTCCCAGCAGATCGCGCGGATGGACGGCGACGACATCCGCGTCCTGCTCGAAGGTGCCGCGTACCTCTTCAGCAACGAGTACGAGAAGGGCCTCATCGAGGCCAAGACCGGCTGGAGCGACGAGGAGATCCTGGACCGGGTCGGCACCCGCGTCACCACCCTCGGCTCCCACGGCGTCCGGATCGACCGCAAGGGCGAGGAGCCCGTCCAGGTCGGCTGCGCCGAGGAGCAGACCAAGGCCGACCCCACCGGCGTCGGCGACGGCTTCCGCGCCGGCTTCCTGTCCGGGCTCGCCTGGGGCGTCAGCCTCGAACGCGCCGCGCAGGTCGGCTGCATGCTGGCGACCCTCGTCATCGAGACCGTCGGCACCCAGGAGTACGAGCTGCGCCGCGGCCACTTCATGCAGCGCTTCAGCAAGGCGTACGGCGACACCGCCGCCGAAGAGGTCCGCACGCACCTCGGCGCGCGCTGAACGCTCCCGGATGAGCGCCCGTCAGGCCCTGCGCCGCACCGTGTACGCGGTGCCGCGCTCCGCCGGGCGCTCCCCCAGATAGTCGTGGGCCCGCATCTCGCACCACGCGGGGATGTCGAGCCGGGCGGCCTCGTCGTCGGACAGCACGGTGACGAGGCCGCCGACCGGCACGTCGTCGATGACCCGCGCGAGGTCGATGACCGGGATCGGGCAGAGCTTGCCGAGCGAGTCCACGACCAGAGCGGACTCCCGCGGCTCCCGCCCGCCCTGTCGGCCGGGCCCGGCCGACGCGGCCGACGGCGCGCCCAGCGCCGAGCGGACCTCGGCCACGACCCCCGGCAGCACCGCGAGGAAGCGCTCGACGTCCTCCGCGGCGGTCCCCGGCGGCAGCGACACCCGTACGTTCCCCTCGGACAGCACACCCATCGCCTTGAGCACATGGCTGGGCGTCAACGTGCTCGACGTGCACGACGATCCGGACGACACCGAGAAACCGGCCCGGTCGAGACCGGTCAACAGCGCCTCGCCGTCGACGTACAGACAGGAGAAGGTGACCAGGTGCGGCAGCCGCAGCGTGCCGTGGCCGACCACCTCCACGTCCGGCACGACCCGCGGCACGCGCGACCTGATCAGGTCCACCAACGCCGTCAGCCGGACGGCCTCCCGCGCCGCCTCCTCGCGCACCGCCCGCAGCGACGCGGCGGCGGCGACGATCGCGGGCAGGTTCTCGAAGCCGGGCGCGCGCCCCGACTCCCGTTCGTCCGCGGGCCCCTGAGGCGCGAAGCGGGTGCCCTTGCGGACCACGAGCAGCCCGACCCCGGACGGCCCGCCCCACTTGTGCGCGCTCGCCGTCAGCAGCGACCACTCGCCCTCGACCCGCCCCCAGCCCAGCGACTGCGCCGCGTCCACCAGCAGCGGCACCCCGGCCGCCCGGCACAGCGCCGCCGCCTCCGCGACCGGCTGCACCGTACCCACCTCGTGGTTGGCGGACTGGAGGCAGGCCAGCGCGGTGTCCGCGCGCAGCGCTGCCGCGAAGTCCGCGGCGGCCACCCGCCCCGACCGGTCGACGCCCACCGTCACCCGTTCGTACGCCTCCGCCGCGTGCAGCACCGACGAGTGCTCGACGGCCGAGACCACCACCTGACGGCCCGTCCGACGGCGGCCCGCCATGGCGCCGGACACACCCGTGTGCACCGCGCGTGTCCCCGAAGGAGTGAAGACCAGTTCGTCGGGGCGGCAGCCGACCGCGTCCGCCGCGGCCTCGCGGGCCGCGTCGAGCAGCAGCCGCGCCCGGCGCCCCTCGCGGTACAGCCGCGCGGGGTCGGCCCACCCCTCGTCGAGGGCGGCGAGCAGCGCCTGCCGGGCGACTGGGTGCAGCGGAGCGGCCGAAGCCGTATCGAAATAGGACACCTCAGCACGCTACAACCCGCCCGCGCCGACCGGCCGGGCGCACTGTCAGAAGGCCCCCGGAGTGCGGGATTCCATCCCTTCGGGGTGTGCCCCGGCGCGTTGTACCCCCTCCCCGCGTGACCTCAAATAGCGTCCAGTAGGGTTTGGTCCGCATAAACATCCACACCTAATTGCCCGTGCACGGACCGACCGACCAGCAGGCGGCCGGGCACCCGGACGCTCGGGCGAGACTCTCGGGAAGGCGCTACGTGAGTCCCAACGGCTCCGACCTCCCCCACGGCCAGAACGGCGTGGGAGGTACCCCCTCGTCGCGGCGCCCGGTGCGGCGATGGCTGCCGCGGGCGCTGGCCGCGGGCCTGGTCCTTGCGACCGCCACTGGTTGCTCGTACAAGGACTATCCCCGCCTCGGCATGCCCAGTCCTGCCACGGAACAGGCACCCCGGATCCTCGCGCTCTGGCAGGGCTCCTGGGCCGCCGCGCTGGTGACCGGCTGCCTTGTCTGGGGCCTGATCCTGTGGAGCGTGATCTTCCACCGGCGCAGCCGGACCAAGGTCGAGGTCCCCGCGCAGACGCGCTACAACATGCCCCTTGAGGCCCTGTACACGATCGTCCCGATCATCGTCATCGCGGTGCTGTTCTACTTCACCGCCCGTGACGAGTCGAAGATCCTGGACACCTCCAAGAAGCCGCAGCACGTGATCAACGTGGTCGGCTTCCAATGGAGCTGGGGCTTCAACTACGTCGAGGACGTGGACGGCAACCCGGCGACCCCCACGGGCGTGCCGAAGGAACTGTCCGAGATCCCCGCGAACAAGCTGCTGCTGCCCCCCGGCGCCGAGGGCGTCTACGACGTGGGCACGCCGGCCAGCAGGAACCCGGACACCGGCAACCCCGGTCCGACGCTCTGGCTCCCCAAGGGAGAGAGCGTGCGGTTCGTCCTCACCTCGCGTGATGTCATCCACTCCTTCTGGATCGTTCCGTTCCTGATGAAGATGGACGTCATCCCCGGCCACACCAACGTCTTCGAGGTGACTCCGAGCAAGGAGGGCACCTTCCTTGGCAAGTGCGCCGAGCTTTGCGGTGTGGACCACTCCCGGATGCTCTTCAACGTGAAGGTCGTTTCGCCCGAGGAGTACAAGCAGCACCTCAAGGACCTGGCGGCGAAGGGCCAGACCGGGTACATCCCGGCGGGCATCGCCACCACGGGCAACGCGAAGAACTCGGAGCCCAAGACCACATGAGCATTCTGAACGAACCGCAGGGCGCCGCCGCGGCGGACGACTCCTACGCGGACGAGATCCCGGCACGCCGGCGCAAGCCCGGCTCGGTCATCGTCACGTGGATGAGCACCACGGACCACAAGACGATCGGCTCGATGTACCTCATCACGTCGTTCGCCTTCTTCCTCATCGGCGGCGTGCTCGCGCTGCTGATGCGCGCGGAGCTGGCCCGGCCGGGCAACCAGTACCTGTCGAACGAGCAGTTCAACCAGGCGTTCACGATGCACGGCACCGTGATGCTGCTGATGTTCGCGACCCCGCTCTTCGCGGGCTTCGCGAACTGGATCATGCCGCTGCAGATCGGCGCCCCCGACGTCGCGTTCCCGCGGCTGAACATGTTCGCCTACTGGCTCTACCTGTTCGGCTCGCTCATCGCGGTCGGCGGCTTCGTGACCCCGCAGGGCGCGGCCGACTTCGGCTGGTTCGCGTACTCGCCGCTGTCGGACGCGGTCCGCTCGCCGGGCATCGGCGCCGACATGTGGATCATGGGCCTGGCCCTGTCCGGCTTCGGCACCATCCTCGGCGCGGTCAACTTCATCACCACGATCATCTGCATGCGCGCACCCGGTATGACGATGTTCCGCATGCCGATCTTCTGCTGGAACGTGCTGCTGACCGGTGTCCTCGTCCTGCTGGCCTTCCCGGTGCTCGCCGCCGCGCTGCTCGCCCTGGAGGCCGACCGGAAATTCGGGGCGCATGTGTTCGACGCCGCCAACGGCGGCGCGTTGCTCTGGCAACACCTCTTCTGGTTCTTCGGCCATCCAGAGGTGTACATCATCGCGTTGCCCTTCTTCGGCATCATCTCCGAGGTCATCCCGGTCTTCAGCCGCAAGCCGATGTTCGGCTACATCGGCCTGGTGGCCGCGACGATCTCCATCGCCGGTCTGTCCGTGACCGTGTGGGCGCACCACATGTACGTCACCGGCGGGGTGCTGCTGCCGTTCTTCTCGTTCATGACCTTCCTGATCGCGGTGCCGACCGGTGTGAAGTTCTTCAACTGGATCGGCACGATGTGGAAGGGGTCACTGAGTTTCGAGACCCCGATGCTGTGGTCCATCGGCTTCCTGATCACCTTCGCCTTCGGTGGTCTGACCGGTGTCATCCTGGCGGCGCCGCCGCTGGACTTCCACGTCTCGGACTCGTACTTCGTGGTCGCGCACTTCCACTACGTGGTGTTCGGCACCGTCGTGTTCGCGATGTTCGCGGGCTTCCACTTCTGGTGGCCCAAGATGACCGGCAAGATGCTGGACGAGCGGCTCGGCAAGATCACCTTCTGGACGCTGTTCTTCGGCTTCCACGGCACCTTCCTCGTCCAGCACTGGCTGGGCGCCGAGGGCATGCCGCGCCGGTACGCGGACTACCTGGCGGCGGACGGGTTCACCACGCTGAACACCATCTCCACCATCAGCTCGTTCCTGCTCGGTCTGTCGATACTGCCGTTCCTCTACAACGTGTGGAAGACCGCCAAGTACGGCAAGAAGGTCGAAGTCGACGACCCGTGGGGCTACGGCCGTTCGCTGGAGTGGGCCACCTCGTGCCCGCCGCCGCGGCACAACTTCACCACGCTGCCGCGCATCCGCTCCGAATCCCCGGCGTTCGACCTGCACCACCCGGAGATCTCGGCGATCGACTCGCTCGTCAACCGGGGTCCCGACCAGGCGCTCTCGGGCGTCAGTGGCGACCTGCACCACGACCGTAAGGAGTCCGGTCAGTGAGGGTCCAAGGCAAGATGTTCCTCGGCCTGGCCGTCTTCATCCTGGCCTCGGCCATCGTGTACGGCCTGTGGTCCAAGGAGCCCGCGGGCACCACGGCGCTCTTCCTCGCCTTCGCGCTGAGCACGATGATCGGCTTCTACCTCGCGTTCACCGCGCGCAGGGCCGACACCGGCGCGCAGGACCGGGAGGACGCGGAGGTCGCGGACGACGCCGGCGAGCTGGGCTTCTTCAGCCCGCACAGTTGGCAGCCGCTCGCGCTGGCCACCGGCGGCGCGCTGGCGTTCATGGGCATCATCTTCGGCTGGTGGCTGCTGTTCGTCTCGCTGCCGGTGATCCTGATCGGCGTGTACGGCTGGGTGTTCGAGTACTACCGCGGTGAGAACCGCACCCAGTAGCCGGGCAGGGCGGTGACGCGGCCCCCACGGGACCCGCGTCACCCGGGGAACAGAAGTACGGGCGGGCCCGGACACCGACTCAGGTGTCCGGGCCCGCCCGTTCGCGCGCCCGACCTCTTTTGCACGTATCCACCGAGCGAAATCACCCGGTTGTTCCTAACTTGAGTGCATGAGCCACAATTCTCTACGCCGTAACGCGCTGCGCTGCTCCCTGCTGGTGGCGCCCCTCGCGGTGGGGCTCACCGCTTGTGGCGGCGGCGGCAATCCGCTCGCCGCCACGCCGCACGACGCCGCCGCCAAGGTCGCGTTCGGCTCCGCGGCCGGAGGCAAGGCCGACCCGTCCAAACCACTCCAGGTGACCATCAAGAAAGACGGGAGCCGGATAACCGACGTGACCGCTACGGACGCCGCAGGGCGCTACGTACGCGGCGAACTCGGCTCCGACGGCCTGAGCTGGCACTCCACCGGCGCGCTGGCCGCAGGCGCGCACTACACGGTCCGGGTGAGCACCGAGGACTCCGACGGCCGCCCCGGCCGTAAGACGCTCGGTTTCGACACCACGCCCGCGGACGCGGGACTGCACGTCGCCTTCGGCCCCGACGCGGGTACGTACGGCGTCGGACAGCCGATCACCGCCGAGCTGAGCGTCCCGGTCAAGGACCCGGCGGCCCGCGCCGCCGTCGAGGGCAACCTCAAGGTCAGCTCGACCCCCCAGGCCGCCCCCGGCTCCTGGTACTGGGTCGACGACCGCACCCTGCACTACCGGCCCAGCACGTACTGGCCCGCGGACGCCACGATCGACGTGACCAGCACCCTGAACGGCGTACGCGTCCAGGACGGGCTCTACGGCGGCACCGACAAGTCCCTGGAGCTGCACACCGGCGACCGGGTCGAGGCGCTCACCGACGCGGGCACCCACCAGATGACCTTCAAGCGGAACGGGAAGGTGGTCCGTACGCTCCCCGTCACCACCGGCAAGCCCGGCTTCTCCACCCGCAACGGCGTCAAGGTGGTGCTCGGCAAGGAGCAGTTCGTCCGGATGCAGAGCGAGAGCATCGGCATCGCCGCGGGCAGCTCCGACTCCTACGACCTGCCGGTCTACTGGGCCACCCGGGTGACATGGAGCGGTGAATACGTGCACGCCGCGCCGTGGTCCGAGGGCTCGCAGGGGTACGCCAACGTCAGCCACGGCTGCACCGGCATGAGCATGGACAACGCCCACTGGTTCTTCGACAACGTGCGGCAGGGCGACATCGTCGAGGTCACCCACAGCCTCGGCGACACGATGACGCCGTTCGACAACGGCTTCGGCGACTGGAATCTGAGCTGGGCGCAGTGGAAGAAGGGCAGTGCCCTCGGCGCCGCGGGTCAGTCCGCGGCGACGCAGAACACCGCCACCACCGCCACCGTCTCCAACCCGGCCCGGCTGCGCCCCCAGGCGCTCTGACCGGCCGCCGCGGCGCTCAGTGCGCCGTCGTCGCCACGGCCGTGGTCCTCGGAGCCAGCCTGGCCCGCAGCAGCCCCGCCAGGGACTCGCTGAGGGCGACCGGGTCGACGGGGTGGGCGACCGCCGCGTCGGCCCGGCTCCAGGTCGCCAGCCAGGCGTCCTGGGGACGGCCGATCAGCACCAGCACCGGCGGGCAGCGGAAGATCTCGTCCTTCGCCTGACGGCACACCCCCATGCCGCCGGCGGGGGAGGTCTCACCGTCGAAGACGCAGACGTCGATGCCGCCGCGCTCCAACTCGGTGAGAACCGCGGGCATCGTCGCGCACTCCACGTACTCCACCGGCGGCAGGTCGGCGGCGGGCCTGCGGCCGACGGCGAGCCGGACCTGCTCCCGGGTGTTCGCGTCGTCGCTGTAGACCAGCACCGTGGCGGTCGCCTGCATCGTGGTTCCTCCTCGTGAAGGCGTTCTCAAGTGCGTCGGATGCTACTCCCGCCAGCGCCTTCGCGAGGAGGGTTCGTACCCCGCGAAGATCGGCGGCCCGGTCGTCCGACGCACCGTCATCCCTCCTTCGGGGGACGGCGGCGCTAGGCCACGCGGGTCTCCTGCGGGCCTTGACACACCGAATGGCACCCCCCGGAGTCAGCGCCAGATAAGCGACCGACATAATGTCGGACGTGGCGACAGCAACAGCAGTAGATACCGGGCACGCGCACCCGTCGGTCAACCGGCCGAACCTCACCAGCGTCGGAACCATCATCTGGCTGAGTTCCGAGCTGATGTTCTTCGCGGCCCTCTTCGCGATGTACTTCACCCTTCGGTCGGTCACGGGTGCCGACTTCTGGAAGGAACACGCCCATGCGTTGAACGTCCCGTTCTCGGCGACGAACACGACGATCCTGGTGCTCTCCTCCTTCACCTGCCAGATGGGCGTCTTCGCCGCTGAGCGCGGCGACGTGAAGAAGCTCCGCTCCTGGTTCATCGTGACCTTCATCATGGGTGCGATCTTCATCGGCGGGCAGATCTTCGAGTACACCGAACTGGTCAAGAAGGACGGCATCTCGCTCAGCTCGGACCCCTACGGCTCGGTGTTCTACCTGACGACCGGGTTCCACGGGTTGCACGTGACGGGCGGACTGATCGCGTTCCTGCTGGTACTCGGGCGGACGTACGCGGCCAAGCGGTTCACCCACCAGCAGGCCACCGCAGCCATCGTCGTGTCCTACTACTGGCACTTCGTCGATGTCGTGTGGATCGGCCTCTTCGCCACGATCTACCTGATCAAGTAGCCGGTCGCACACCGCACACACATTCCAGAAGCATCGACGCAAGAGATCCTGACACCGGGGTAATCCGTGAAAAAGCTCTCCGCACGACGGCGCCACCCGCTGGCGGCGCTTGTCGTCCTACTCTTCGCGCTCGCGGTCACCGGGGGGCTGTACGCCGCGCTCGCGCCGGCGCCGAAGGCGCAGGCCGACGACGCGGCCCAGTCCCTCGCGATCACTGAGGGCAAGAAGCTGTACTCCGTCGGCTGCGCAAGCTGCCACGGCACTTCGGGCCAGGGCAGCTCCGACGGACCGAGCCTGGTCGGCGTCGGCTCCGCCGCCGTCGACTTCCAGGTCGGCACCGGCCGGATGCCCGCGCAGCAGCCCGGCGCGCAGATCCCGAAGAAGAAGGTCATCTACGACCAGGCCGAGATCGACCAGCTCGCCGCGTACATCGCGTCCCTCGGCCCCGGCCCCGCCGTGCCGAGCAAGGACCAGTACAACCCCGCGGGCGCGGACGCCGGCAAGGGCGGGGAGCTGTTCCGCACCAACTGCGCCCAGTGCCACAACTTCGTCGGCAAGGGCGGTGCGCTGACCAACGGCAAGTACGCGCCGACGATCCAGGGCGCCTCGCCCAAGCACATCTACGAGGCCATGCTGACGGGTCCGCAGAGCATGCCGTCCTTCCCGGACAGCACGATGCCGCAGGACACGAAGGCGGACATCATCGCGTACCTCCACGAGGTCAACAGCAGCGAGACGAAGAACCCCGGCGGTCTCTCGCTGGGCAGCATCGGTCCGGTGTCCGAGGGTCTGGTCGCCTGGGTCTTCGGCCTCGGCTTCCTGCTCGTCTGCACCACCTGGATCGCCGCCCGGACGACCAAGGCCAAGAAGTCATGAGCGAGACTGGATCTCACAAAGACGTGTCAGAGAACCTGCCAAGTGAGCACGGCGCTCACGGGAGCGAACCAGCGGTCCCCGACGACCCGTTCGCCAACCCCGGCCATCCCCCCCACGAGTACCGCCGTCAGGACATCGACGAGCGGGCCGAGAAGCACTCCGAGCGGGTCGTGGCGGGGCTGTTCGGCCTGTCGATGCTCGGCACCGTCGCGTTCATCGCCTGCTTCGTGATCTTCCCGGTCGACAAGATCGTCTTCATCTTCCCGTTCGGCAACGTGAGCGCGCTGAACTTCTCGCTCGGCCTCACGCTCGCCGTGGCGCTGCTGGGCATCGGCGCGGGCGCGGTCCACTGGGCCCGCACCCTGATGTCCGACGAGGAGTTCGCCGACGAACGCCACGCGGCGGGCGCGGACGAGGAACTGCGCGAGAACATCGAGCAGCAGTGGGCGCAGGGCGCCCGCGAGAGCGGGTTCGGACGGCGCAAGCTGATCCGCAACACGATGTTCGGCGCCCTGACCCTGGTCCCGCTGGCCGGTGTCGTGATCCTGCGCGACCTCGGCCCGCTGCCGGAGGACAAGCTCCGGCACACCCTGTGGGCCAAGGGCAAGGTGCTGATCAACCAGAACACGAACAAGCCGCTGCGCCCCGAGGACATCGTGGTGGGCTCGCTCACCTTCGCGATGCCCGAGGGTCTGGAGGAGTCCCAGGAGGACTTCCAGGAGCAGATCGCCAAGGCGGCTCTGATGATCGTCCGGATCAAGCCGGACGACATCAAGGACAAGCGCGAGCGTGACTGGGCCCACGAGGGAATCGTGGCCTACTCCAAGATCTGCACACACGTGGGCTGCCCGATCAGCCTCTACGAGCAGCAGACGCACCACGTGCTCTGCCCGTGCCACCAGTCGACGTTCGACCTGTCGGACGGCGCGCGGGTGATCTTCGGCCCGGCGGGGCACCGGCTGCCGCAGCTTCGGATCAGCGTCAATGGTGAGGGCAATCTCGTCGCTCTCGGCGACTTCGATGAGCCCGTCGGTCCGGCATTCTGGGAGCGCGGATGAGTACTACGACGGAAAGCTCGACCCGTCGGGGCAAAAAGCCGGTCGGCCAGCGGGCCGCCGAGTGGACTGACCCCCGGCTCGGTATCTACAAGTTGGCCAAGGCCAACATGCGGAAGATCTTCCCGGACCACTGGTCCTTCATGCTGGGCGAGATCTGCCTCTACAGCTTCGTCATCCTCATCCTCACGGGTGTGTATCTGACGCTGTTCTTCCACCCCAGCATGAACGAGGTCGTCTACCACGGCCCGTACGCGCCGCTCCAGGGCGTGCGGATGTCCGAGGCGTACGCCTCCACCCTGCACATCAGCTTCGAGGTGCGCGGCGGTCTGCTGATCCGGCAGATCCACCACTGGGCCGCGCTGATCTTCATCGCGGCGATGATCGTGCACATGATGCGCGTGTTCTTCACCGGCGGTTTCCGCAAGCCGCGTGAGATCAACTGGCTGTTCGGCTGGACGCTGCTGTTCCTCGGCATGTTCACCGGCTTCACCGGTTACTCGCTCCCGGACGACCTGCTGTCCGGCACCGGCATCAGGTTCGCCGACGGCGCGGTGCTCGCCACCCCGGTGGTCGGCTCGTACCTGTCGTTCTTCCTGTTCGGCGGGGAGTTCCCCGGCCACGACATCGTCAGCCGGTTCTACTCGATCCACATCCTGCTGCTGCCGGGTCTGATGGCCGGTCTGCTGACCGCCCACCTGATCCTGGTCTTCTACCACAAGCACACGCAGTTCCCGGGTGCGGGCAAGACCGAGAAGAACGTCGTCGGCATGCCGCTGCTGCCGATCTACACCGCGAAGGCGGGCGGCTTCTTCTTCCTGGTCTTCGGCGTGATCTCGGCCATCGCCGCGACCGTGTCGATCAACCCGATCTGGTCGATGGGACCGTACCGGCCGGACCAAGTGTCCACCGGCGCCCAGCCGGACTGGTACATGGGCTTCTCCGAGGGCCTGATCCGTGTGATGCCCGGCTGGGAGATCAACGCCTGGGGACACACACTCGTCCTGGGCGTGTTCATCCCGCTGATGGTCTTCCCGGTGGTGCTGGCGGCCATCGCCGTCTACCCGTTCATCGAGGCGTGGGTCACCGGGGACAAGCGCGAACACCACCTGCTGGACCGGCCGCGCAACCGCCCGGTGCGCACCGGCTTCGGTGTGGCCTGGCTGACCGAGTACTTCGTGCTGCTGATCGGTGGCGGCAACGACCTGTGGGCCACGCACTTCCACCTGTCGATCAACTGGATCACCTGGTTCGTCCGCGTCGGCTTCTTCGTCGCGCCGGTCCTGGCCTTCATCATCACCAAGCGGATCTGCCTGGGTCTCCAGCGCCGTGACCGCGACAAGGTGCTGCACGGTCGCGAGACCGGCATCATCAAGCGGCTGCCGCACGGTGAGTACATCGAGGTGCACGAGCCGATCTCGCAGGAGCAGCGGCACATCCTCACCGCGCATGTCCAGCCGGAGCCGATCGACGCGGGCCCCGAGGTGGACGAGAACGGCGTGGAGCGCAAGCTCAACCCGATCGAGAAGGCGCGGGCCAAGCTCTCCCGCGGCTTCTACGGCGAGCACAGCCAGATTCCGAAGCCCACGGCCGAGGAGTACGAGGAGATCACCAGCGGACACGGCCACCACTGAGCCGCCGCCGCTGAGCTGAGCCACCCACGGGCCGGGGGGGGGGGGGGGGCGGGGGGGGGGGGGGGGGGTTGGCGGCGGCGGCTCTGCGCATGCCCGGTTGGAGGAAGAGAAAGGGGGCCCACCTAGCGGGGGAAGGTGGAGGCGCTCTCTCCCCCCCCC
>NZ_JBVHLD010000001.1:141001-341333 GCF_055559175.1 Streptomyces sp. NPDC024632 | reverse complement strand
GGGGCCGAGAGGGAGGAGAAAATAACGGGGGAACACCCCCACGACGGCCCCACCACCGTGAAGCAAACCCACCCAGGACCAGCGCCCGGGAATCCCCCTCAGGGGAGTCCCGGGCCCGGCCCTTCGGCGTCCGCCGTCCGCAGTGCGGGCAGGGAGCCGTCGGGCCCCGCGGCGCGGATAGGCTGAGCGCGCAGTTCCCCATCCCACCACCAGGAGCGTGGACCATGAGCGTTGTGACCCCGGCAGGCGGCGAGAGTCCGGCGACGCGGTCCTGGCCGGACGTGCTGACCACGCTGCTGGCAGGGCGGAATCTGGGTGGGGACGACACCGCGTGGGCGATGGACGCGATCATGCGCGGCGAGGCGAGCGACGTGCAGATCGCCGGGTTCGTCGTCGCGCTGCGGGCGAAGGGGGAGACCGTCGAAGAGGTCTCCGGCATGGTGCGGTCGATGTACGCGCACGCGAACACCATCGAGGTGCCCGGCGCGACCGTGGACATCGTCGGCACCGGCGGCGACCGGGCGAAGACCGTCAACATCTCCACCATGTCGGCGATCGTGGTCGCGGGCACCGGGGCGAAGGTCGTCAAGCACGGCAACCGCGCCGCGTCCTCGGCCAGCGGCGCCTCCGACGTCCTGGGAGAGCTCGGCGTCAATCTGCAACTGACGCCGCAGCGGGTCGTGGAGGTCGCGGAGGAGGCGGGCATCACCTTCTGCTTCGCGATCAAATTCCACCCCGCGCTGCGCCACGCGGGCACCGCCAGGAGCCAGTTGGGGGTGGCGACCGTCTTCAACTTCCTCGGCCCGCTGACCAATCCGGCCCGGGTGCGGGCGCAGGCCACCGGGGTCGCGGACCCGCGGATGGCGCCGATCATGGCCGGGGTGCTGGCCGAACGCGGCTCGTCCGCACTGGTGTTCCGCGGCGACGACGGCCTGGACGAGCTGACCACCACCGCGACCTCCCAGGTGTGGGTGGTGCGCGACGGCAAGGTGGAGCAGACCGCCTTCGACCCGCGGGACGTCGGCCTGCCCCTGGTGCCCGTGGAGGCGCTGCGCGGCGCCGACGCGGCCCACAACGCGGACGTCGCCCGGCGGCTGCTCGCGGGCGAGACCGGGCCCGTACGGGACGCCGTGCTGCTCAACTCGGCGGCGGCGCTGGTGGCCCTGCGGCCCGGCAGCGGGCCGTTGGAGGAGCAGATCGCGGCCGGTCTGGTGACGGCGGCCGAGTCGATCGACTCGGGCGCGGCGGCGGCGACGCTGGAGCGGTGGGCGGCGGCGAGCAACGCGTAATCGCCACTGTGGCGGAATTCGGATAGGTCCCCCGGGGACCGAGCACACGACGCTGTCCAATTTCTGGACGGCGTCTTGTGCGTTCGGCGCCTTGTGGCAGAATGCTGTCCAGGTCACGAGTGACAGCGTCAAGGCCCCGGCTCGCTGTCCGGCAACCCTCCGTCCGAGGCGGGGTGCCCCGGGTGATGACCAGGCCGTGAGCAGCGAGGCTCATGGCAAGCCGGACTTGGGGAGTTCTTTCATGAGCAAGCGAATGCGATAGGGCCTGTCGGCCCGGTTCCGCCGTTCCGCCTTTCGTTCGACGTTTCCATCCCGCGCTTCTGTACCGCGAGCCATTCCTTTTCGGCTTCAGATGTGCGGTGATTTCGCCTGCCGTAATCCGGGAGATCGCCATGACTGTGTCCATCGCTGCCACCGACCGTGAGATTTGTACCCCGCTGCCCGTTCTGGGCCGGGACGTCCTCGTGCCGCTCGTGACGGGCGGCGAAGTGACGTACGCCGCGCTCGACTACGCCGCCAGCGCCCCCGCGCTCCAGCGGGTGTGGGACGACGTGGCCGCCTACGCCCCCTACTACGGCAGCGTGCACCGCGGCGCCGGCTACCTCTCGCAGCTCTCCACCGACCTGTTCGAGCAGAGCCGGGTCACGGTCGCGGAATTCCTCGGCTGTCGGGCCGAGGACCAGGTGATCTTCACCCGTTCGACGACCGACTCGCTCAATCTGCTCGCCGCCGTCATCCCGGCGGGCACCCACGTCTTCGTCTTCGAGACCGAGCACCACGCCTCGCTGCTGCCGTGGCAGACGCGGGACGACGCGCGGGTCACCGTCCTGGGCGCGCCGCGTACGCCCGAGCAGGCCGTCGCCGCGCTCGACGTGGCCCTGCACGGCGCCCCCAAGGGGCCCAAGCTGGTCTGCGTCACCGGCGCCTCCAACGTCACCGGTGAGCTGTGGCCGGTACGGGAGCTGGCCGCCGCCGCGCACCGGCACGGCGCCCGTATCGTCCTGGACGCCGCCCAACTGGCCCCGCACCACCCGGTGGACATCGCCGCGCTCGACGTCGACTGGGTCGCCTTCTCCGGCCACAAGCTGTACGCGCCCTTCGGCTCCGGTGTCCTCGCGGGCCGCGCCGACTGGCTGCGCGAGGCCGAGCCGTACCTCGCGGGCGGCGGCGCCAGCCGCAAGGTCGCGCGGCGCGCGGACGGCGGAGTCGACGTCGAGTGGCACACCACCGCGGCGCGGCACGAGGCCGGGTCGCCGAACGTCATCGGCGTCTACGCCATCGCCGCGGCCTGCAAGGCGCTGACCGAGGCCGGGGTCGACCAACTCGTCACCCGTGAGCAGCGGTTGCTCGCCCGGCTGCGGGAAGGGCTCGCCTCCGTGCCCGAGGTGCGGGTGCTCTCCCTGTTCGGCGAGGACGCGCCCCGGGTCGGCGTGCTCTCCTTCGTCGTCCAGGGCTGGAACAGCTCGCACTTCGCCGCCGCGCTCTCCGCCGAGTACGGGATCGGTGTCCGCGACGGTCTCTTCTGCGCCCACCCGCTGGTGCGTACGCTCCTCGGCGCCGAGGGCGACGACCCGGGCGAGTGCGGCGCTCCCGAGGCCGCGCCCGGCGAGCGCGTCCTCAACGCCATCCGCGTGAGCTTCGGCGCGGGCACCCCCGAGGAGCACGTCGACCGCTTCGTCCACGCCGTCCGCACCCTCGTGCGCGACGGCGCCCAGTGGAACTACCGCACGGAGGACGGCCGCTGCGTGCCGGACAGGCGCTAGCGCCTGTCCGGCCGAACACGAACGGCGCCTTCGGTGCGGGACTCGATGGCCTTCAGGACGGCGATCATGTCCGCGGCCGGGTCGGTGGCGGCGGTCTCGGTGAACAGGGCGAGGCAGGTGTCGAGCAGGGGAGTGGCGGTGGCGGAGGCGCGGGCGGCCTCCGCGATGAGGCGGTTGTTCATGAGGACGTCGGCGGCGGCGGCCTGGACGGTGAAGTCGCGGGCGAGCAGCTTCGGGGACTTCATACGGGAGACGCCGCTGGCCATCGGTCCCGCGTCGAGCACGGCGAGGAACTGACGGGCGTCGACGCCGTGCCGCTCGGCGAAGTGGAACGCCTCGGTGAGCCCGGTGACCACGGTGATCAGGAAGAGGTTGACCGACAGCTTCATGAGCAGGGCGCCGGGCACCGGCCCGCAGGCGAAGGTCTCGTGGCACATGGGTGCCAGCAGCGGCCGTACCGCTGAGACGGCGGCGTCCTCGCCCGCGAGCATCGCCACCAGGCGGCCCGCCTCGGCCGGGGCGCGGGAGCCGGAGACCGGGGCCTCGACGTAGCGGCCGCCCGCCGCGCGGACCTCGGCTTCGAGGCCGAGCGAGTACTCGGGCGAGGTCGTGCCCATGTGCACGAGGGTGTGCCCCGCGACGTTCGCCGCGAAGGCGGGGGTGCCGCGGCCGAGGCAGGAGTCGATGGCGGCGCCGTCGGCGAGCATCACGAAGACGGTCCCGGCGCGGCGGAAGAGGTCGGCGGGGCTGTCGGCGGTTTCGGCGCCCGCCGCCCGCAGGGCCTCGGCGGCGGGCGCGCTGCGGTTCCACACCACCAGCGGGGTCCCGGCGCGGAGGAGATTGAGCGCCATGGGCCGGCCCATGACCCCGAGCCCCAGGAAACCGATGTCCACGACGCACCGCCGCCTCTCTTGCTGTTTATGACAGCCGTCATAATACTGGTCGTTATGACAGTGGTCATAGAGGGTGCGGAGCGGCGGACGGCCGCTCCCGCCGACGGGATCGACCTGCTCAGGCCCGCCGACGCGGACGCGGTGGCCGCCCTCTTCGCGGCCTGCTCCCCGGAGACGGTCCGGCTGCGCTTCCTCGGCGGCGCGCGCGAGTTCCCCCGCGCCCACCTGGACCGTCTGCTGGCAGGACCGCCCGCGGCGCACGACGCCGTGGTCGCGTACCGCGGCGGCCGGGACCGCCTGGTGGGAATCGCGGGCTTCGCGGCGGACGACACCGCCGGGCCGGGAACCGGCGGCGAGCTGGGCGTGCTGGTCGTGGACGCCTGGCAGCGCCGGGGCGTCGGCACCGCCATGGTCGGCCTGCTGCTCGCCCGCGCGCGGGCCAGGGGTGTCGAGCACGTGACGGTGAACGTCCCGCACGGCAGGCGGGGCCTGCTCGCCGCGCTCGGCCGCCGCCTGGAACCGGTCCGCGCGTCGTACACCCCGGACGGTCTGACCGCCGTCTATAAGGTGGCCCGGACGACCCGGGCGGCGGGGGTCGGAACGCAGTAGCTCCGTGGAGGTGTCGACGATGGCCGGGTCAGAACGCGGACCGCGCGAGCGGATGGTCTTCAGCGCGGCCCAGCTCATCCGGCGCGAGGGCGTCGGCGCGACCGGCATGCGCGAGGTCGCCGCCCACGCGGGCGCCCCGCGCGGCTCGCTCCAGCACTACTTCCCCGACGGCAAGGAACAGCTCGTCAACGAGGCGGTCGCCTGGGCGGGGAACTACGCCGCCAAGCGCGTCGCCCGCTTCCTGGCCGCGCTGCCCGAGCCGACCCCCGGCGGGCTGTTCGCCGCGATGGTCGGCCAGTGGACGGACGAGTACGCGGCCGACGGCTTCGACGCCGGATGCCCGGTCGCCGCCGCCTCGGTGGACTGCGCGCGGACCACCGAGTCCACCCGGAAGGCGACCGCCGCCGCCTTCGCGGCCTGGACCGCGCCGGTGGCCGCGGCGCTGACCGGCATGGGCGTTCCCGAGGACCGGTCCGTACCGCTGGCGACCCTCATGATCAGCACCCTGGAGGGCGCGATCCTGATCGCCAGGGCGGAGCGCGACGTCCGCGCCCTCACCACCGCCGCACGGGAGTTGGGCCCGCTGCTGGACGCGGCCCGCGCGTGACCGCGTACCGGGAGCGCAGGCCGAATCCGTAGGACGAACCCGTAGGCGGAATCCGTAGAGGGAATCAGCCTCAGGCGTCGAGGCCGATCGCGAACGCGGCCTCCAGGTCGTGCTGCGAGTACGTGCGGAAGGCGACATGGGTGTCGGTGGCCTCGACGCCGGGGATCTTGGAGATCCGGCCCGGAATGATGTCGGCCAGGTCGTCGTGGCGGGCGACGCGGACCAGCGCGACGAGGTCGTACGTGCCGGTCACGGAGTAGACCTCGCTGACGTTGTCCAGCGCGGCGATGGCCTCGGCGATCTCCGGAATCCGGTCGACGGAAGTCTTGATGAGCACGATCGCGGTGATCACGGCTGGATGTCTCCTTGGGTCGACCCGACTACGACGCTCAGCTTACGACGCGGCCGGTAGCACACCCAGGCGCACAGGAACCCGAAGGCGAAGCCGACGACATGGGCGAGATACGCCACTCCCGGACCGTTGTTGCCGGTCTGGGCGGCGAGCCACTGGAGGACGAACCAGAAGCCGAGCACCATCCACGCGGGGAAGCGCAGCGGGATGAAGAAGAGGAAGGGGAACAGGCTCGTCACCCGGGCCTTGGGATACAGATAGAGATACGCGCCCAGCGCCCCGGAGATCGCCCCGGACGCGCCGACCAGGCTCTGCGTCGACTCGGGGTTGGCGAGCGCGAACCCGTACGTCGCCAGATAGCCCGCGACCAGGTAGAAGAGCGCGAAGCGCACCCGGCCCATCCGGTTCTCGACGTTGTCGCCGAAGACGTAGAGGAAGAGCATGTTGCCGATCAGGTGCAGCCAGCTCCCGTGCAGGAACATCGCCGTGAGCACCGACAGCAGCGGCGACTTCGCGTACGCGTGCGGGGCCGCGCAGCCCGCGGGCAGGTCGAGCCGGTCCATCGGGAGCCGGCCGTGGAACAGCTCACTGGGGATGACACCCCAGTGCGCGAAGTAGACGGCCTGCGCGCACTGGAGCTTGTCGCCCGTGCCGTAGGAGGGGTTGAAGCCGGACAGCGGTCCGAGGAGGAAGACCACGGTGCACAGGGCGATCAGCGCATACGTCACGACCGGCGTGCGGCGGACCGGGTTCTTGTCGTACACCGGGATGACCATGGACCGATGATGACGCAGCGGTCGTAACGGACATAGGCCGCCTCGCCGCAGCGCGTCGCGGGTCGGAGGCCGTAAGGTGACCCCGACGTACGCCCGTCAGCACTGATACGCCCGACCGAGGAAGAGGTGCAGGACCGATGCCGGTGCCCATGCCCACCGCCACCACCCGGTGGCGCTGCACGCAGTGCGGCAATCTGACCCGGTTCGACGTGACCCGCTCCACGCGGGTCGTGGAGTACGTCCATCTCGACCTCGGCGGCGAGCCGCGGATCGAGGAGACCGACGTGCTGACCGAGACGGTCGAGTCCGTGCGGTGCCGCTGGTGCAACGCCGCGGACCAGATCGAGCTGGTCGACCGGCCGGGCGCGGCCGTGGCCGCGGGAACGTCCGAGGGAACGGCCGGGGAAACGGACTCCGGCGCGGACGCGGAGACCGGTTCGGCGCGGGACTGAGCCTCCTTACGGGGACAATGGATGCAAGAGGCGGCGGCCGGAGGGATCGAAGGGGGCCGGGGAGGCGCCGTGTAACCGGACGGGAGTGACTGGTGGACGGTATCGGCGGCTTTCCGCGGGCCGAGGCGAGGGGGTCCGAGACGGATGCCGCCGACGGGCCGGGCGCCGACGCGTCCGGCGCCGCGGCGCAGGATCCCGATACACCGCGGGCCGACGACGAACCGGGCGCCGAAGCACCGCCCGGCCGTGACGGCGGCGGCACTCCCGACGGCTCTACCGGCAGCGTCTCCGGCAGCGCTCCCGACGGCAACGCTGCCCCCGGCGCCGACGCTCCCGGTGACCCCGCCGACACCGGTGATACCGCCGACCCCGCCGATACCGGTGTCACTGCCGATGACGACGCCGCTCATGACGACGCCGCTCATGAACCCGCGCTCGACCGGCCGCTGCCCGAAGGCGTACGCCACCGCGTCGTCGCCATCGCCGCCGACGCCTTCGGCGGGTTCACCTTCGCCGAACTGCCGGTCTCACTGCGGCCGTACGCCCGTTTCACCCCGTCCAGACGTGTGAAATACGCGGCCACCGCGCTGGCCACCGCGCTGGAGGGCGACCCGGCCTTCCGGCACAAGGTCGCGGGCAAACTGCGCGAGGCGCAGCCGGAGCTGACCGGGGCGCTGGACGCTGGCACCCCGCCGCCCGCCGCGGACCCGCTCGACGTGGCCGCCGCGGCCTATCTGCTGCGCCCCGCGGGCTGGGCCAAGCTTGTCACCACCGCGGGCGAGGAGGCCCAACGGGCGCACGCCGAGCGGGCCGACGAGGAGACGCTGCGCGAACTGGCCAAGCTCCGCGAGGAGGTCCAGGGCCTGCACACGCAGCTGCGCTCGGACGCCGTACGGGCCCGCGCCGAACTGGACGCCGTCCGCAAGGAGGGCGACTCGGTGCACCGCAAGCTGCGCAGCGCCCTCAGCGACGTCAAGCGCGCCGAGGCCGCCCAGCGCAAGATCCAGGCGGAACTGGACGAGGCGCGGGCCGCCGCCGCCCAGGACAAGGCCGCCGCGGAGAGCGAGGCACGGCGGCTGCGCACCCGGCTCGCCGAGGCCGAGGCGGCGGTCGAGTCGGGCCGCCGCGCCGCCCGTGAGGGCCGCAGCATCGAGGACGTACGGCTGCGCCTGCTGCTGGACACCGTCCTCGACGCGGCCTCGGGGCTCCGCCGTGAACTGGCCCTGCCGCCGCGCGACACCCTGGGCGTACGCCCCGCCGACACGGTGGACGCGGTCGCGCCCGGGGCCTTCAGCCCGCGCGACATCGCCACCCGCGCGCTGTCCGAGACCGACCCGGCGCTGCTCGACCAGTTGCTCGCGCTGCCGCAGGCGCACCTCGTCGTCGACGGCTACAACGTCACCAAGACCGGCTATCCGTCGATGCCGTTGGAGAAACAGCGGCTGCGGCTGCTCGGCGGGCTCGCGGCGCTGGCCGCGCAGAGCGGCGCCGAGGTCACCTGTGTCTTCGACGGCGCCGACCTGGACATGCCGGTGCTGCTCGCGCCGCCGCGCGGGGTGCGGGTGCTGTTCAGCAAGGCCGGTGAGACCGCTGACGAGTTGATCCGGCGGCTGGTGCGGGCGGAACCGCCCGGCCGGCAGATCGTGGTCGTCTCCGCGGACCGCGAAGTCGCCGACGGCGTGGCCAAGGCGGGCGCCCGCCCGGTCGCCTCCGTCCTGCTGCTGAAACGTCTCGCACGCGTCTGAACCGCGCCTGCCGCTCGCGCCGCCCGCGCCTCCGGCCCCCCGGCTCCCGGTCGCCGCACCGCCGCAGCACCGAACCACCGAACACATCACTATTCGTTCGAGTATTCGGTTCGCGAACGCGCCATCGTCGACGGAGCGTTGATCCACCCTCACTGCGCGTACGAAGGTCGTAAAGAATGTGCGAACCGGTCGAGATTTTGCCAACAAGGATTTGAACCGATCACAGATAGGTCACTAAGGTCGGGCGTCGAACCTCCGCGCAGTCGATCATCCAATCCGGATGGCGCGCCGGGGGCCGCCCGCCAGTCAACCGGTAGGCGGCTGAAGGAAGAAGGAGCTCGCCTTCGTGGCGTCCCACCGTCGTCCCAAGCCGGCAAGCCGCACGCGCGTGACCGTGCTGACCGCCACCGCCGCAGCCGCGGTGGCCCTCACCTCCCAGGCGGCCCAGGCCGCCCCCGCCAAGCCGACCGTCAAGGACGCCAAGGCGAAGGTGGACGCGCTGTACGAGCAGGCTGAGCAGGCCTCAGAGAAGTACGACGGGGCCAACGAGAAGCTGCACACCCTCCAGAAGGAGGCGGGCACTCTCCAGGACCAGGTGGCCAGGCAGCAGCAGCACCTGAACCAGCTCAGGGACGGCCTCGGCGCCATCGCCGCGTCCCAGTACCGCAGCGGTGGCATCGACCCGTCGCTCCAGCTCTTCCTGTCGTCCAACCCGGACAACTACCTGGACCAGGCGACCACGCTCAACCAGCTCACGTCGATCCAGACCGACTCGCTGCACCAACTCCAGGACGCCAAGCGGACCCTGGACCAGCAGCGCGCCGAGGCGACCGCCAAGCTGACCGAGCTCCAGACCACCCGCACCGAGCTGGCCAAGCGCAAGGCCGAGGCGAAGGACAAGCTGGCCCAGGCCCAGCAGATCCTCAACTCGCTGACGGCCGCGCAGCGCGCGTCCATCGCCGCCGCCGACGCCCGCGCCAACCGCTCCACCACCCGCGTGGACCTCGGCGACGCGAAGCCCGCCTCGCAGCGCGCCGCCGCCGCCTTCTCCGCCGCGCAGTCCAGGGTCGGCCTGCCGTACGTGTACGGCGCCTCGGGCCCCAGCTCCTTCGACTGCTCCGGCCTCACCTCGTGGGCGTACCACCAGGCCGGCGTGACGATACCGCGCACCTCGCAGGCCCAGGCGAACGCCGGGACCCGGATCTACTCCACCTCCCAGCTCGCCGTCGGCGACCTCGTCATCTTCTACGGCGACTACCACCACGTCGGCCTCTACGCGGGCAACGGCATGGTGCTGCACGCGCCGAAGCCGGGCGCCTCGGTGCGCTACGAGTCGATCGGCAACATGCCGTTCCAGTTCGGCGTCCGCATCTGACGTCTTCCGGCGTCGTTCCTCACCGATTTCACGGGTCCGCGGGAGTCTCCCGCGGACCCCGGTGCGTTCATACGGCGTTCGGACTCCTACGGCGTTCGGGTGATGAACAAGTGCCCGGTGCCGCCCGGTGCGGGTGTGTGACCTGGGCGGGAGGCGCGGCGCGGCGATGCGGGGGCCGCGCCTTCTTTGAACTCTCCGCGTCGCGCTGACTACTGTCAGCTCCCGTGGCTTCCCATCGACGCTCCCCACAGCCGGGCTTCGCCGCCCGCACCACCCGGGTCACCGTGCTGTCCGCGGCCGCCGCGGCCACCGCGGCGCTGTCCGGCGGTGCGGCGCAGGTCGCCTCGGCCGATCCCGGCGGGGGCGCACCCGACACGGCGTCCCGGCTCGACCGGCTCTACCAGCAGGCCGAGCAGGCCACCGAGAAGTACAACGCGGCGCAGGAGCACGCCAAGCGGCTCCGCGCCGACCTGACCACCCTCCAGGACCGGGCCGCCGAGGGGCAGCAGCGGGTCAACGACATGCGGCAGGAGCTGGGTTCGCTCGCCTCCGAGCAGTACCGCAGCGGCGGCATCGACCCCTCGCTCGCCCTGATGATGTCCTCGGACCCCGACCAGTACCTGGACCGGGCCACCACCTTGGACCGGCTCAGCGCCCAGCAGGCCGGGCGGCTGCGCCAACTCCAGGAGGCCGAGCGGCTGTTGCTCCAGCAGCGCTCCCAGGCGGCGGGCAAGCTCGCCGAACTGGACAAGGCCGGGGCGGTGCTCCAGGACCGCAAGCGGTCGGTGCAGCGGGCGCTCGGCGAGGCCCAGCGGCTGCTCAACGCGATGCCCGCCGCCCAGCGCGCCGGATACCGGCCCGGCATGGACGCCGGGCGCGCCTCCCGCGACCGTACGACCGCCGACCTGCCGGCCATCCCGAATCTGCCCGCCGCCTCGGGGCGCGGCGCGATGGCCGTGGCCGCCGCCCGCCAGATGGTCGGCGCCCCTTACGTCTGGGGCGCCACCGGGCCCAACTCCTTCGACTGCTCGGGCCTGATGCAGTACTCGTACGCACGGGCCGGGGTCGCGCTGCCGCGCACCTCGCAGGAGCAGATGAACGCCGGGCAGCGGGTGCCGCTGGACCAGGCGCGGCCCGGCGATCTGGTGATCTACCGCGGCGACGCCAGCCATGTCGGGATGTACGTCGGCGGCGGCCAGGTCATCCACGCCCCCTACCCCGGCGCCAGGGTCCGCTACGACCCGGTCGGCATGATGCCGATCACGGCCGTGACCCGGCCGTAAGGGCGCGGCGCCCCGGCCGTAGGGGGCGTCCTCGGGGCCGTACGATCGGGCCCATGGCCGTGGCGCCCCTCCGACGTACGCCGACCGCTTCCCGTGTCCGGGCGGCGGCGCTCGGCCTGTCCCTGGCGCTGCTGGCGGCGCTCGTCGCCGGGTGCGGCGGGACCGCCTCGGGCGGGCGGCCCACGGCGGACGCCACCGACGGCGGGATCCGGCAGGCGCTCGACCGGCGGGCCGCCGCGGTGCTGCACCACGACCGGGCGGCCTTCCTCGCCGGGATCGACCCGCGGGCGACGCGCTTCCTCGACCGGCAGAAGGCGATGTTCACCGACATCGCGGACGTGCCGCTGGCCGACTGGTCCTACCGGCTGGTGCGGACCGGCGCGTTCGGCCTGCCGCCGACCGCCGACGGCACGGTACGGGCCGCGGCCGAGGTCCAACTGCGGTACCGGCTCAGCGGATTCGACGCGGCGCCGGTCGCCGCGACCGACTACCTGACGCTGTCCCGGCGGGGCGGGAGCTGGTACGTGGCCGGGGACGACGACGGCGCCGCGTCCGGGCACCGCGGCGCCGTACAGCTGTGGGACCAGGGCCGGGTGACGGTGGTGCGCGGCACGGACAGCCTGGTGCTCGGGCTCGGCGACGCCGCCGGGCTGCGCGGCTACGCCGAGGACGTCGACCGGGCGGTGCCGGAGGTCCGGCGGACCTGGGGCGGCGCCGGGTGGTCGGGCAAGGTGGTGGTCGAGGTGCCGAGCACGCTGGACCAGATGGCCGCGCTGGCCGCCGCGGACCCGGCCGATTACCGCAACATCGCCGCCGTCACCACGGGGGAGGGCGGCGGCAGCGCGCGGGTCGGCTCCGACCGGGTGATCATCAACCCCGAGGCGTTCAGCGGGCTCTCCGCCTTCGGCCGGCAGACCGTGCTCACCCACGAGACCACGCATGTCGCCACCCGCGCGTGGACCACCGCCCGCACCCCGCTGTGGCTCTCCGAGGGCGCCGCCGACTGGACCGCCTACCGTACGGCGGGCCGCACCGCCCGCGAGCTCGCCCCGGAGCTGGCCGCCGCCGTCGCCGCGGGCCGCGTCCCCGCCGCGCTGCCCGCCGACGCCGACTTCCACTCCGCCGACGCCGACAGCCTCTCCCGCGCCTACGAGGGCGGCTGGCTCGCCTGCCGCCTGATCGCCGACCAGTGGTCCCCGGACGCGCTCGTCGCCTTCTACCGCGCCGTCGCCTCCGGCGGCACTGTCGACTCCCACCTGCGCACCACTCTCGGCACCACCCTCCCCGCCTTCACCGCCCGCTGGCGCGCCTACCTCCACCAGGAGCTGCCATGACCCGTGACCCCGCCGCGGACCCCCCGGCCCACCGGCCCCCGCCTCCGTCGAACGCCGCCCCAGGACGCCCCCCGCACACCTCGCCGCCGCCAGCAGGATCTTCGCCTGCGGCGGATGCCGGGTCTTCGGCCGCGGGGGTGGGGGACTTCAGTGCGGAGGAGGTCGGGCGGGCGCGGGCTTTGCGGCGGGGGGTGTGGCCGGTCGCGCTCGGCGGGCGGGTGGCAGCGCTGGGGCTGATGCTGGGGCTGGGGTTGACGGCCGGGGGAGCGGGGCTGGTCGCGGCGTTCGGCGGCGGGACGTGGGGCGGCCGGGTGGCGGGTGCGGCGGTGTCCCTGGTGCTGCTGCCCGAGGTGCTGGGGCTGCCCTTCGCGGCGCGCGGGCGCGTGGTGCGCCGCCGGTTCGGCCTGGTGACGCAGGGCTGGGGCGGGTGGTGGGCGGACGTGCTGCGCGGCCTGCTGATCTCGCTGCCGCTGACCTTCGGCGCGCTCTTCGCCGTCTACGCCCTCGCCGGGGCGACCGGCCACTGGTGGGCGTGGGCCGCGCTCGGCGCCGCCGCGCTGACCGTCCTGATGTCCTGGGCGGCGCCCATGATCTTCGAGCCGCTGTTCAACCGCTTCACGCCGATGGAGCCGGGCCCCCTCAGGGACGCCCTGCTGGCGCTCGCCGCCCGCGACGGCGTCACCGTCGAGGATGTGCTGGTCGCCGACGCCTCGCGCCGTACGACCGCGCTCAACGCGTACGTGTCCGGCTTCGGCCGCACCCGCCGCATCGTCGTCTACGACACCCTGCTGACCACGGCGCAGCCGCGCGAGGTGGAGCTGGTGGTCGCCCATGAACTCGGCCACGTCGTGCACCGGGACGTGCCGCGCGGCACCGCGCTCGGCGCGCTGGGCGCGGCCGTCGGCGTGTGCGTCCTGGCCGCCGTGGTGACCTGGCGGCCCCTGCTCGACCTCGCGGGCGCCGACGACTTCGCGGACCCGCGCTCCGCCTGGCTGCTGGCGGCCGTCGCCACTGTCGGCGGCGCCGTCGCCGGGCCGCTGGGCTGCGCGGTGAGCCGCGGGGTCGAGCGGCGCGCCGACCGGCACGCCCTCGAACTGACCGCGGACCCGGCCGAGTTCATCGCGATGCAGCGCCGCCTGACGGTCGCGAACATCGGCGACCCCGACCCGCCGCGCGCCCTGCACCTGATGTTCGGCACCCACCCCACCCCTGCCGAACGCATCGCCGCCGCCCGCGCCTGGCGCCCGGCCGCCCCGCAGGACACGTTCTAGCCCTTGTCGTGCACCCCGACCCGCTCGGCTCGGGTCAGCACCGCGGCCGGGGCGTCGGCGGGTTCCCCCTCGACCGCGCCGCGCGCCGCGCGGCGCGGCACGGTGGCCGCCCACAGCCGACGGCAGGCGCTCAGGGACGCCAGGACGAGCAGGCCGTTACGGGTGACGATCAGCGCCACGCCCAGCTTGTCGCTGTGGGCGATGTCCTCGAAGAAGATCGGGAACTCCAGCGTGGTGAAGAGCGTCGCGCCCAGCATCAGCGCGACCGGCCGCCGTACCACCGACTCCCGCAGCGTCATGCAGACCGCGCCGATGCCGACCAGCCACACCATGTACTGCGGGCTGATCACCCGGCTGGTGGTGGTGAAGACCAGCACCGCGGTGAAGGCCGCGTCGAAGGGCGTGGCGACCGAGTACGAGCGGGCCCGTACCCGCCACAGCAGCAGCCAGGCGAAGGCCAGCAGGGACAGCGCCATCGCCGCGGTGCTCACCAGGTGCACATGCGGGCCGATGAACTCGACCGACCCGTAGTGCATCCGCGCGGTGCCGTGCCAGCCGAAGTGCCGGGCGATGTGGAAGACGGTGGCGCCCAGGGACTCGACCTCGGTGCCGCGGTCGCGCTGGAAGGTGAGGAAGGACAGCGAGCCCGGCATGGCCAGGTGGAAGGCGAGCGCGATCACCGCCATCGTCACCGCCGCCGAGATCCACGACCGCCGGGTGGTACGGCCGCGGGGCGTCCCGATGAGCAGCAGCAGCGGCCACACCTTGAGCATGGCGCCCACCCCGGCCAGCACCCCGCCCGCCTTCGGGCGGCGCGGCAGCAGGAGCAGCCCCGCCACGGCGACGGCGGTGACCATCACGTCGTAGCGGGCGTAGATGATCGGGCCGAGCAGCGCGCCGCCGCCGACCCAGACCCACACCCCGGCCATCCGGCCGGCGCGCCTGACCCGCGAGTCGCGCAGCAGCACCGCCAGGATCACCGCGTCCGCGAGGAAGGCCAGCCAGAAGAAGGCGGCGGTGTAGCTGAGGAAGGGCAGCAGGCCGGGCGTGAGGATCACCAGCGCGGCCCCCGGCGGGTACTGCCAGGTCACGTCGTGCAGCGGGAAGCTGCCCGTGCTCAGCACCCCGTACCAGCGGTGGTAGACGGACGAGACATCGTGGGCGATGTACTGGCCGGGAAAGTGGACGACCTCGAACACGAACAACAAGAACGCGGCTCGGGTGACGACCCAGGTGAGCACGGCCCAGCCCCGACCGCTGATATGTGTGTTTGTCACGATACGCATCATGCGGTGAGCGGCGGCCCGGTCGCGGGACGGACGCGGCCGGTGGCGGCCAGCCGGGTGAACACCGCGTGAGCGGGTACTGTCGGCGGCGATGGACAAGACCCTGATCGTGACCAACGACTTCCCGCCCAGGCCCGGCGGCATTCAGTCCTTCGTGCACAGCATGGCGCTGCGGATGGACCCGGGACAGGTCGTCGTCTACACCTCCACCTGGAAGGACGGCGCCGAGGTCGCCCGCTTCGACGCGGAGCAGCCCTTCCCCGTGGTCCGCGACCGCACCTCGATGCTGCTGCCCACCCGCAGGGTCACCCGGCGCGCCGCCGACCTGCTGCGGGAACACGGCTGCTCCTCCGTCTGGTTCGGCGCCGCCGCCCCGCTCGGCCTGATGGCGCCCGCGCTGCGCAAGGCCGGGGCGCGGCGGCTGGTCGGCACCACGCACGGGCACGAGGCGGGCTGGGCGCAGCTCCCCGCCAGCCGCTCGCTGCTGCGCCGGATCGGCGAGGGCACCGACACCCTCACCTACCTCGGCGAGTACACCCGCTCCCGGATCGCCGCCGCGCTGACCCCGGCCGCCGCCGCCCGGATGGTCCAACTGCCGCCGGGCGTCGACGAGAAGACCTTCCACCCCGGCTCGGGCGGCGCGGTGGTACGGGCCAGGCTCGGCCTCGCCGACCGCCCGGTGGTGGTGTGCGTGTCGCGGCTGGTGCCGCGCAAGGGCCAGGACACGCTGATCCAGGCCATGCCCCGGATCCTGCACGAGGTGCCGGACACCGCGCTGCTGATCGTCGGCGGCGGACCGTACCGGGGGGACCTGGAGAAGCTGGCGGAGCGGACCGGCGTCGGCCACGCGGTGCGCTTCACCGGGCCCGTGCCGTGGGAGGAGCTGCCCGCCCACTACGGCGCCGGTGACGTCTTCGCGATGCCGTGCAGGACCCGGCGCGGCGGCCTGGACGTCGAAGGGCTCGGCATCGTCTACCTGGAGGCGTCCGCGACCGGGCTGCCGGTGATCGCGGGCGACTCCGGCGGCGCGCCCGACGCGGTCCTGGACGGCGAGACCGGCTGGGTGGTCGCGGGCGGCTCGCCCGCGCAGTGCGCCGACCGCGTCCTGACCCTGCTGCGCGACCCCGAACTGCGCGCCCGGATGGGCGAGCGCGGCCGTCGCTGGGTCGAGGACGCCTGGCGCTGGGACCTGCTGGCGCAGCGGCTCACGTCCCTGCTGTAACCCGATGGGCGCGGTCACGGCCGCCGTCCCGGCGCCGTCGTCGTACGAGAACCGGCCGCCGTAAAAGACCATGCGTCATGGGCATGGAGGGTTCACGCGGACCCGCCCATCATGCGCGCATGACATCAGACCTGACGCGCCGTCACTTTCTGGGACTCGGCGCCCTCCAGACCGCAGCAGCACTCGGCCTCACCCGTATCGCGCTCTCCGCGACCCCCGCGTCCGCCGCGCAGGCGGAGCCCGCCGCCACCACCTTCAGCCCCGCGATCGTGATCGGCTCCGGCTACGGCGGCGCCGTCGCCGCCCTCCGGCTCGGCCAGCGCGGTGTCACCACCACCGTCCTGGAGATGGGACGGCTGTGGGACACCCCCGCCGCCGACGGCAAGATCTTCTGCAACACCAGCTCGCCCGACCAGCGGTCGATGTGGTTCCGCAGCCGCACCGAGGCGCCGCTGGCGACCTTCCTCTGGCTCGACCTCGTCAACAAGGACATCACCCCCTACCCCGGCGTCCTGGACCGCGTGCACTACGGCGACATGTCCGTCTACGTCGGCCGCGGCGTCGGCGGCGGCTCCCTGGTCAACGGCGGCATGGCCGTCACCCCGTCCCGCGCGTACTTCGAGGAAGTCCTCCCGCAGGTCGACTCCACCGCGATGTACTCCACGTACTTCCCGCGCGCCACCACCATGCTCGGCGTCAACACCGTCGACCCCGCCTGGTT
Organism: Streptomyces sp. NPDC024632; assembly: GCF_055559175.1. Taxonomy (NCBI): domain Bacteria; kingdom Bacillati; phylum Actinomycetota; class Actinomycetes; order Kitasatosporales; family Streptomycetaceae; genus Streptomyces; species Streptomyces sp. NPDC024632. The sequence goes on along the minus strand of NZ_JBVHLD010000001.1, from coordinate 324,355 downwards.
CGAGTCCACCGAGTGGTACCAGTTCGCCCGCGTCTCCCGCGACCAGGCCCACAGCGCCGGCCTCAACACCACCTTCGTGCCGAACGTGTACGACTTCTCGTACATGAAGGCCGAGGCCGCGGGCACCGCCACCAAGTCCGCGCTGGACCAGGAGGTCATCTACGGCAACAACCACGGCAAGCGCAGCGTCGACAAGACCTATCTGGCCTCGGCGCTCGGCACCGGGCACGTCACCATAGAGACCCTCAGCCGGGTCAGAGCCGTGAGAAGAGCGGCCGACGGCACGTACGTCCTCACCGTCGACCGGATCGACCTGACCGGCGCGGTCGTGGAGACCCGCGAGGTCGGCTGTCGCTACCTCTTCCTCGCCGCGGGCAGCCTCGGCTCCACCGAGATCCTGGTCAGGGCCCGCGAGACCGGCACCCTCCCGCAACTCAACGCGAGCGTGGGCACCGCCTGGGGCGGCAACGGCAACATCATGCTCGCCCGCGCCAACTACCTGTGGAATCCCACCGGGGCGCACCAGTCCACCATCCCCGTCATGGGCATCGACGACTGGTCCAACGCGAGCAACCCGGTCTTCGCCGAGATCGCGCCGCTCCCGATCGGCTTCGAGACCTGGATCAGCCTCTACCTGGCCATCACCAAGAACCCCGAACGCGGCACCTTCTCCTACGACGCCGCCACCGACTCCGCCCGGCTGAACTGGACGCTCGCCCAGAACCAGCCCTCGGTCAAGGCCGCCAAGACCCTCTTCGACCGGATCAACCGCAAGCAGGGCACGATCTACCGCTACGACCTCTTCGGCGGCAACAAAGCCTTCGCCGACGACTTCTGCTACCACCCGCTGGGCGGCCTGCCGCTCGGCCGCGCCACCGACGCGTACGGCCGTGTCAGCGGCTACGACCACCTCTACGTCACCGACAGCTCCCTGATCCCCGGCTCCATCGGCGTCAACCCGTTCGTGACGATCACCGCGCTCGCGGAGCGGCTCATGGACAGCGCCCTCGCCGAAATCAGCCCGTCCGGCGTGTGAGGACAGAACCTCAGCGCTGGTAAAGGGCCTCGATCTCCGCCGCGAAGTCCGTCAGGACGACATTCCGCTTCAGCTTCAGCGACGGCGTGACGTGGCCGGACTCCTCCGTGAACTGGGTCGGCAGAATGCGGAACTTCCGCACCGACTCGGCCTTGGAGACGGCCGCGTTGCCCTCGTCCACCGCGCGCTGCACGGCCGCCAGCAGCTCCGGGTCGGCCGCCAGCTCGGCGACGCCCGCGCCCGCCTTGCCGTGCTGCTCGGCCCAGTGCGGCAGGAACTCCTCGTCCAGGGTGATCAGCGCCGCCACGAACGGGCGCCCGTCACCGACCACCATGCACTCGGCGACCAGCGCGTCCGCCCTGATCCGGTCCTCGATCACCGCGGGCGCGACGTTCTTGCCGCCCGCCGTCACGATGATCTCCTTCTTCCGGCCGGTGATCGACAGATAGCCGTCCTCGTCGAGCGAGCCCAGGTCACCGGTGTGGAACCAGCCGTCGGAGACCGCCTCCGCGGTCGCCGCCTCGTTGTTCCAGTACCCGGTGAACAGGTGCTCGCCGTGCAGCAGCACCTCGCCGTCGTCCGCGATCCGCACGGTCGACCCGGGCAGCGGCTGGCCGACCGAACCGATCTTCGTACGGTCCCAGGGGTTGAAGGCCGTGGCCGCGCAGGACTCGGTGAGGCCGTAGCCCTCCAGCACCGTGAAGCCGATACCGCGGTAGAAGTGGCCGAGGCGCTCGCCCAGCGGCGCGCCGCCGGAGATCGCGTGGGTGGCCCGGCCGCCGAGGACCGCGCGGAGCTTGGCGTACACGAGCCGGTCGAAGACCTTGTGCGTGAACCGCAGCTTCAGCGACGGGCCCGCCGTGGTGTCCAGCGCCCGGCTGTACTCGATCGCGGTGGCCGCCGCGCGGTCGAAGATCTTGCCCTTGCCGCCCGCCTCCGCCGTGGCCCGCGCGGTGTTGTAGACCTTCTCGAAGACCCGCGGCACCCCCAGGACCATCGTCGGCCGGAACGAGCCGAGGTCGTCGGTGAGGTTCTTGACGTCCGGCACATGGCCGAGCCTGATCGGCGCCATCACGGCCGCGACCTCGACCAGCCGCCCGAAGACGTGGGCCAGCGGCAGGAAGAGCAGCACCGAGGAGTCCCCGGTACGGAACAGCGGGCTCAGCCGCTCCACCACGTTGCCGCACTCCGCGAAGAAGCTGCGGTGGCTCAGCACACAGCCCTTGGGGCGGCCCGTGGTGCCCGAGGTGTAGACGACGGTCGCGGGGGAGTCGGCGCCCGCGCTCGCGCTGCGCTCGTCCACCACCGCGTCGGAGATGTCGGTACCCGCCGCGTTCAGCGCGTCCACCGCGCCGGTGTCGATCCGCCACAGGTGCTTGAGCCGCGGCAGCCGCTCCCGTACGGACTCCACCGCGCTCTCGTGCGGCTCGGACTCCACGACCGCCGCGACCGCGCCCGAGTCGCTGAGGATCCACTCGATCTGGGACGCCGACGACGTCTCGTAGACCGGCACGGTGACCGCGCCCGCGCTCCAGATAGCGAAGTCCAGCAGCGTCCACTCGAACCGCGTTCTGGACATCACGGCCACCCGGTCGCCCGGCTGCACGCCCGAGGCGATCAGACCCTTGGCCGCGGCGCGCACCTCGGCGAGGAAACCCGTCGCGCTGACGTCCTGCCACCGGCCCGCGGAGTCCTTGCGGGCGACGACGGCGGTGTCCGGATGCTGAGCGGCGTTGCGGCGGATCAGATCCGTCAGATTGGCGTCCGCGGGGACCTCGTACAGGGCCGGAAGACTGAACTCACGCAAGGCGGCTGCTCCTCATCGGTGCCACGGCGCACCCGGAGGGAAGATGTGGACGGCGTGGACGTTACCCATCGGTAAAGCTCTGGCGATAGGGGGGCCGTACAGATGTTCTCAGCGTCACACACACATCACACGCGCTTCACACACCGGGGCGGAGCGGCTGGGTTCCTGCCCGGAAGAGTAGTCCAGCGCCCGGCCGGGCCGCCGCTGACCCGCTAGGGCGTGCCCGGCTATAAAGTGTCCGCATGCGGGTCCATGTGGTGAGTGACGTCCATGGCGCTGCCGAGGCCCTGAGCCGGGCCGGGGACGGCGCGGACGCGCTGGTCTGCCTGGGCGACCTGGTCCTCTTCCTCGACTACGCCGACCACTCCCGCGGCATCTTCCCCGACCTCTTCGGCGTCGCCAACGCCGACCGGATGGTCGAGCTGCGCACCGCCCGCCGCTTCGACGAGGCCAGGGTCCTGGACCAGGAGCTGTGGGCCGGGACCGACCGGCGCACCGCCATCGAGTCCGCGGTACGCAAGCAGTACGCGGAGCTGTTCGCCGCCTTCCCCGCCCCGACGTACGCCACCTACGGCAACGTCGACATCCCGGCCCTCTGGCCGGAGTACGCGGGCCCCGGCACCACCGTCCTGGACGGCGCGACCGCCGAGATCGGCGGCCGGGTCTTCGGCTTCGTCGGCGGCGGCCTGCGCACCCCGATGCGCACCCCGTACGAAATCTCCGAGGAGGAGTACGCGGCCAAGGTCGCCGCCCTCGGCCCGGTCGACGTGCTCTGCTCCCACATCCCGCCCGCGATCCCGGAACTCTGCTACGACACCGCCGCCCGGCGCTTCGAGCGCGGCAGCCAGGCGCTGCTGGAGGCGATCCACACCGTCCGGCCCAAATTCGCGCTCTTCGGCCACGTCCACCAGCCGCTGGTGCCGCGCACCCGGATCGGCCGCACCGAATGCGTCAACGTCGGGCATTTCAACCACACCCGCCGGCCGTGGGTCCTGGAGTGGTGACCCGGCCGCCGGACGCGACCGGCGGCGCCCGCAGCGGTGACGGCCGCCCCACCTGCACGCGGTAGCCTTCAGCAGCAATGGCATGCGATGTCCCGGAGGGGCTACGGCGATGGCGGAACACACGAAGTCGAGCATCACGATCGAGGCGGCTCCGGCCGCCGTCATGGGCGTCATCGCCGACTTCGGCCGCTACCCGGAGTGGACGGGAGAGGTCAAGGAGGCGGAAGTCCTCGCCACCGACGCCGAAGGCCGCGCCGAGCAGGTCCGGCTGGTGCTCGACGCCGGGGCGATCAAGGACGACCACACCCTGGCGTACACCTGGATCAGCGCCACCGAGGTGCGCTGGTCGCTGGTCAAGTCCCAGATGCTGCGCACCCTCGACGGCTCCTACGCCCTCGCGCCGCGCGACGGCGGCACGCGCACCGAGGTGACGTACCAGCTCACCGTGGACGTCAAGATCCCCATGCTCGGCATGATCAAGCGCAAGGCGGAGAAGGTCATCATCGACCGGGCGCTCGCGGGCCTGAAGAAGCGCGTCGAGTCCGGGAGCGGCGAGAGCGGGGACGCGGCCGGCGTGCCGGATTCCGCGGCCGACTCCGCCGCCAAGCCCGACGACCCGGCCTGACCCGGTGACCCGCGCCCCGCGACCGCCCCGCACCCTGCTCGTCACCGGCCACGGAGGCGCGGGCCGCACCACGGTCGCGGCGGCGACCGCCGTGGCCGCCGCCCGCGACGGCGTCCGTACGGTGCTGCTCACCGGCGACCGCGCCGACGTGGCCGCCCTGCTGCCGCTGTCCGCCGCGCCCGAGGCCGCGGGACCGCTGTCCGGATCACCCGCGCTCGGCCGCCCCAGCGCGGTGGACGGCGTGCCGGAACTGCGGGTCGCGGCCGTCGACACCGCCGCCTCCTACCGGGCCGCCACCCTCGACCTCCAGCAGCGGATCGGCACCCTGCTCGACATGCTCGGCGCGGCCCCCCTCGACCCCGAGGAGCTGACCGAGGTCCCCGGCGCCGACGCGCTCGCCCTGCTGCGGGCGCTGCGCGACGTGCACACCGTCGGCCACGACGACCGGCCGCCGTGGGACCTGGTCGTCGTCGACCTGCCGCCCGTGCGCGACGCCGTCGCGCTGCTCGCCCTGCCGGAACAACTGCGGCGCTACCTGCGGCGGTTGCTGCCCGCCGACCGGCAGGCCGCCCGCGCGCTGCGCCCGGTGCTCGCCCAGCTCGCCGGGGTCCCGATGCCCGCCGAGTGGGCGTACGAGGCCGCCGCCCGCGCCGACCGCGAGCTGTCCGCCGTGCAGTCGGTGATCGAGGACACCGGGACGACCGTGGCGGTCGTCGTGGAGCCGGGACCGCACGCCGAGCGCGTCCTGCGCGACGCCCGTACCGGACTCGCCCTGTTCGGCCACCGCCTCGAAGCCGTGGTCGCCAACCGGCTGCTGCCCGCCGACTCCGCCGACCCCTTCCTCGCCGGGCTCGGCGCCCGCCAGCAGGACCGGCTCAAGGCGATGGCCGAGACCTGTGCGGCCGACGCGGTGGCGCTGCGCGAACTGCCGCACCTGGGCGCGGAACCGCGAGGACCCGCGGAACTGGCGGCGCTGGCCGTCGACACCTTCGAGCACCGCTCTCCTCGAGCCGGTGTCTCGGGTTCGCGGGCCGCGGACCCCTGGACCGTCGACGACCGCCTCGCGGCCGAGGGCCACTTCGTGTGGTCGCTGCCGCTGCCGCTGCCCGGCGCGAGCCGCGAAGGGCTCGACCTGGTCCGCCGCGGCGACGAACTCGTCCTGGACGCGGGCGGCTTCCGGCGGATCGTGCCGCTGCCGTCCGCCCTGCGCCGCTGTACGGTCTCCGGCGCCGCGCTGCGGGACGGCGTGCTGCGCGTACGGTTCACGCCCGACCCGGCGCTCTGGCCGAACTGAGCGGGCGCCCCCGGCCCTCCCCGGGCTCCCCGGCGCCGGCTGCCCGTTCCCGGCTGCCCGCCGCCGGTACCCGCTGTCCCGTCGGCCGGTCGGGTACCGTCGAGGGAGCCGACGCAACCAGCCCGGAGCGCCCCTTTTGGAGCCGATCATGAGCGAATCCACGGAACGTCCCGACGCCGACGCCTGGGCGAAGGCCAGCGCCGAGGACATCGCGGCCGAGCACGCCAGACGGCGCGAGCAGGCGGGGCAGGGAGTCGGCAGCGCGGGCGAGGAGCTGCGCCGCCTCGCGGAGGCGTTCGGCGAGGCCGTCACGGACAAACTGGGGGCGCTGCGGAACCCCGCGGTACAGATGGCCGCCCAGGGCGTCATGTCCCAGGTGCGTTCAGTTGTCGAACCCATCAAGGACCGTAATCCGGATGTGTTCGACCATCTGACGGCCGCGGGAGCCGAACTGCTCGCCGCATACCGCTCTGCGGTGGCCCAACACGAGACGCGGTGGACGGGCGAGGACCGCGCTCCGAGTTCACCGACTGAACACATCGACCTCGACTGACCTCCCCTCCGGTACGGTTCTCCTAAGCGGGGATCGACCGAAAACTGAGGGACACATGGGACTCACCATCGGCGTCGACATCGGCGGCACCAAAATCGCGGCCGGCGTGGTCGACGAGGAAGGCTCGATTCTCGAGACCGTCAAGGTGCCGACGCCGCCGACTCCCGAGGGCGTCATCGACGCGATCGTGGAGGCGGTACGCCAGGTCAGCACCGGTCACCAGATCGAAGCCGTCGGCATCGGCGCCGCCGGCTATGTCGACGACAAGCGCGCCACCGTCCTCTTCGCCCCCAATATCAACTGGCGGCACGAGGCACTGAAGGACAAGGTCGAGCAGCGTGTCGGGCTCCCCGTGGTCGTGGAGAACGACGCCAACGCGGCGGCCTGGGGCGAGTACCGGTTCGGTGCCGGGCAGGGACATTCCGATGTGATCTGCATCACGCTCGGAACGGGTCTCGGCGGCGGCATCATCATCGGCAACAAGCTGCGGCGCGGCCGGTTCGGCGTCGCGGCCGAGTTCGGTCACATCCGGGTCGTGCCCGACGGGCTGCTGTGCGGTTGCGGCAGTCAGGGCTGCTGGGAGCAGTACGCGTCCGGGCGCGCGCTGGTCAGGTACGCGAAGCAGCGGGCCAACGCCACCCCGGAGAACGCGGAAGTGCTGCTCGCCCTCGGCGACGGCACGGTCGACGGCATCGAGGGCAGGCACATCAGTGCCGCCGCCCGCCAGGGCGACCCGGTCGCCGTCGACTCCTTCCGCGAGCTGGCCCGTTGGGCGGGCGCGGGGCTGGCCGACCTGGCCTCGCTCTTCGACCCGTCGGCGTTCATCGTCGGAGGCGGTGTGTCGGACGAGGGCGAACTGGTCCTCGACCCGATCCGCAAGTCCTTCCGGCGCTGGCTGATCGGCGGGGAGTGGCGTCCGCACGCGCAGGTACTGGCCGCCCAACTCGGCGGCAAGGCGGGGCTGGTGGGCGCGGCCGACCTGGCACGACAGGGCTGACACGATGACAGTGGAGGATCTGCCGAGTTCCGCCACCGAGCCGGGGGGCTCGGCGGTCGTCCGCGTGCTCAGCTACAACATCCGTTCCATGCGGGACGACACGGCGGCGCTGGCCCGGGTGATCCGAGCCTGCGCCCCCGATCTCGTCCTCGTCCAAGAGGCTCCGCGGTTCTTCCGATGGCGTAAGGCCGCGGCCCGCCTCGCCCGTGCGTCCGGCCTGGTGTACGTGACCGGCGGGGCGACCGCCGCGGGCCCGATGATCCTTTCCTCGCTCCGCGCGCATGTGGAGCGGGTGGAGGATCCGCTCATGCCGCACCGGCCCCCGCTGCACCAGCGGGGGTTCGCGACCGCCGTGCTCAGGATCGGCGGCGCGCGGCTGGCCGCCGTCTCCACCCACCTGAGCCTGTCGCCCGCCGAGCGGTACGAGCAGGCCGGATACGTACTGGACCGGGTGGCCGCGATGGGCGAGCCGTATGTGGTGCTGGGCGGCGACTTCAACGAGCCGCCGGACCGCCCCGGCTTCTCCCGGATCGCCGACGTCCTCCAGGACGGCTACGCCACCGCGCCGTGGGGCGCCGAGATCACCAACCACCGGGCGCCGTTCCAGCGGATCGACGCCGTCTTCAGCACACCGGGCATCGAGGTGCTGGGCTGCGGGGTCCCGTTGGGCCTGCCCGGAGTCAACGAGGCCGATCTGTACGCGGCCACCGACCACATGCCGGTGCTCGCCGCGCTCCGCGTACCCGCCACCGCGATGGAGGCGGAAGCGGAGGGCGACGCGGAAGCGGAGGCCGGGGCGGACGCGCGGGCCGGTACCGAGGCCGAAGCCGAGGCGGAAGCGGCGGGTTAGCCCCGCCGCCGCTCCTCGTCAGGGACGCGGGGCCTCAGACGACGGCCCCGCCGCCCGGCAGGTCGTCGTCGTCCTCTCCCGTACGCATCCGCGCGACCAGCGTCGTGAAGCCGCCGAGGAATCCGCCGACGCCCAAGAGGATGGCCCACCAGGTGAGTTCGACCTGGAAGAGGACGAAGCCCAGCATGAGCAGCGGTCCGCCCAGGACCGCGATCCAGGCGAATTTCGTGGTGACGTCCGCGTCGGGCAGCGGCGGCGGCTCGGGCGGCACGTAATGCGCGTCCTCGTCGTCGTCGGCCAGTTCGTAGTCGCGCGGACCCTGGATGACCGGGTGCACGACGATGCTGCGGCTGGAGCCGGGCAGCGCGGGACGTCCGGCGTCCGCCTTCGTGCCGGTCCCGGCCTCGCCCTCGTCGTCCTTCTCGCCGTCCTTCTCCGCGTCCGCCGAGCCGTCCCCCGGGCTGTTCCCCGAGGCACGCCCGGAGCCGGCCCCCGAGCCGTCCGCCGACCGGTCGCCCGGCCGCTGACCCGTGCCCGACGTGGTGGGTCCCGAGGCCGTCTCCGTGACGTTCTCCGAGTCCGGCCACGCCACCGACCCCGGCTCGGGCTCGTCGTCGTAGCCGGCGATCAGCGCGGCCCACGCCGCGTCCTCGTCGAGCGGCGGACGGGCCGGCTCCTCCTGCGGTGCGGTGCCCTCGTCCTCGCGGTCAGCCACCGGCCGTACCCCCCTTTACCGCTTCGTCGGCCGCGCCGCCCTCGGCGAGGTCCCCTGCGGGCTCCCCGCCTGGCCGGGACAGCCGCTGGATGAAGTCGTACGACTCCGTGAAGATCTGCTCGGCGTCGTGGTCGAGCGTGGCGACGTGGAAGCTGCGCTCCAGCACCCGCTCGGTGACATCGGTCGAGGAGACCTTGCTGAGCACCACCGCCGAATTCGACGGGTGCACCACATGGTCGACCCTGCTGTGCAGGAGCAGCAGCGGCTGGGTGACCTGCGGCAGCCCGGCGTGCACGACGGGCCAGAACTTGCTGAGCGAGTGCACGGCGTGCAGCGGCGTCCGGTCGTAGCCGAGCTCGGCGCCGCCCTCACGCGCGATGTCGCTGGCGATACCGGGCACCGACGGCACCAGGTGCCGCAGCACGGGCACCGCCTTGAGCTGGAGGCTGTCGGCCTTCACCGACGGGTTCACCAGCACGAGCCCGCTGATCGCGGCGCCGTGCCGCTCGGCCAGCCGCAGCGCCAGTGTGCCGCCCATCGACAGACCGCAGACGAAGACCTGCGAGCAGCGGTCGGACAGCGACCGCAGCTCGCGGTCGACCTCGGCGTACCAGTCCTGCCAGCCGGTGACCTGCATGTCCTGCCAGCGGGTGCCGTGGCCGGGCAGCAGGGGAACGGAGACGGTCAGCCCGCGGGCGGCCAGATATTCGCCCCAGGGACGCATGGACTGCGGTGTACCGGTGAATCCGTGACAGATCAGGACGCCGATCTCGCCGCCGTCATGGCGGTACGGCTCGGCTCCGGGCATGAGCGGCACCGTGGGTCTCCTGTTCGAGGGCGCGATCGCGGGTACACGAAGGTGAGAGGTTCAGCGTACGCGGACCGGATACCAAGCGGTAAGCCCCGTCGGTGGCCGCGGCGAGCGTGGCCCGGGCGGCCGTGGCGTGACCATGGCACCTTCATGGCGGCGGCACGACGGTGCCGTGATGTCGTCACGGCGTGGCCGCGGTGCCGGGGTGCGTGGGGAGAGACCGGGCCCGACTGGCGTTAAGGTCTTCCCGTCGGCTACAGGAGGTCCTCGGTTGTTCTACGGTGCGATGAAGATCGCCATCGGCTCGCCGCTCAAGGCTGCCTTCCGCCCCTGGGTGGAGGGCCTGGAGAACATCCCCAGGGAAGGGCCGGCGATCCTGGCGAGCAACCACCTGTCCTTCTCGGACTCCTTCTTCCTGCCCGCGATGCTGGACCGCAAGGTCACCTTCATCGCGAAGGCCGAATACTTCACCTCCCCCGGAGTCAAGGGGAAGCTGACGGCCGCCTTCTTCAAGGGCGTCGGACAGCTCCCGGTGGACCGCTCGGGCGCGCGCGGCGCGGGCGAGGCCGCGGTCAAGAGCGGCATCGCGGTGCTGGAGCGCGGTGAGCTGTTCGGCATCTACCCCGAGGGCACCCGCTCGCCCGACGGCCGCCTCTACCGCGGCAAGCCCGGCGGGCTCGCCCGTGTCGCGCTGGCCAGCGGCGCCCCGGTGATCCCGGTCGCGATGATCGACACCGAGAAGGTGCAGCCGGTCGGCCAGGTGATGCCCAAGCTCTCCATCCGCCCCGGCATCCGGATCGGCAAGCCGCTGGACTTCAGCCGCTACCACGGCATGGAGGGCGACCGCTTCATCCTGCGCTCGGTCACCGACGAGGTGATGTACGAGATCATGAAGCTGTCCGGCCAGGAGTACGTGGACATCTACGCCACCGCCGCCAAGCGCCAGATCGCCGAGGCCGCCAAGCGCGCCGCCGAACTGGAGAAGGCGGGGGGCCGGGACTCCGGTACGGGCGGGGAATCCGGTACGGGCGGGGAATCCGGTACGGGCGGGGACTCCGGCACCGGGGACTCCGGCACCGGGGACTCCGGCACCGGGGGAACCGGCGAGGGCGGCCCCGGCGACATAAAGCAGGAGCAACCCGCAGGCCAGTGACCGGCCGCGGGGGAGGGGACCCGGCATGAGGATGTCCGTCGAACAGCCGCTGTGGCGCGCGCTGGTCGCCTACCGTGTCCTGACCCTCGGCTACGCGCTGTCGCTGTACGTCTACGCGTACAACGACCTGCTGCACCCGCTCGGCGCCGGCGCGTACATGCTGGTGCTCGCGGTGTGGACGCTGTCCACGCTCGGCCGCGTGATGTCGGCCGAGCGCTGCACCAAGCGCTTCCTGACCATCGACCTCACGGTCGCGATCACCGGCATCCTGCTCACCGCCGTGGTCGACACCCAGGCCAGGATCGACTCGGGCTCCTTCACGCTGCCGTCGATATGGACCGCGGGCTCGGTGCTGGCCTTCGCCGTCAAGGGCGGCTGGCGGTGGGCCGCGGTCGCCTCCACGCTGGTCGCCGCCGCTGACCTGATCGAGCGCGGCACCCCCAGCCGCGACACCCTGCACAATGTCGTACTGATCTGGGTGGCGAGCATCGCCATCGGCTATGTGGTCGAGGTCGCGCGGGCCAGTGAGCGCACCCTGGCCCGCGCCCTCCAGATCGAGGCCGCCACCCGGGAGCGCGAGCGGCTGGCCCGCGACATCCACGACGGCGTCCTCCAGGTGCTCGCCATGGTGCAGCGGCGCGGCAACCAGGCCGGGGGAGAGGCCGCGGAGCTGGGCCGGATGGCGGGTGAGCAGGAGGCCGCGCTGCGCACCCTGATCACCGGCGGCCCGCTGCCCGAGGCGCGCGGCGCCGGTGACGCGCTGACGTCAGGCCCGCACGACCTCACCACGCTCCTCACGCCGTACGCCTCGGCGAGCGTCACGCTGTCCGCGCCCGGCACGCCCGTCCTGCTCGCACCGGACGCGGCGGCCGAACTGACCGCCGCCGTGGGCGCGGCGCTGGACAATGTGCGCAAGCACGCGGGTGACGGCGCGCACGCCTGGATTCTGGTCGAGGACGAGCCGGACGCGGTGCTGGTCAGCGTGCGGGACGACGGCCCGGGCATTTCCGAGGGGCGGCTGGCCGCGGCGGAGGACGAGGGGCGGCTCGGTGTCGCCCAGTCGATCCGCGGCCGGCTGCGGGACCTCGGCGGCACCGCCGTGGTGGAGTCGGTGCCGGGCCAGGGCACGGAGGTCGAACTGCGGCTGCCCAGGGGGGCGTCGAAGCACACCGACCCCGCGCCCGCGTTCGAGCCTGCTGCCGAGCCCGACCCCGACCGCGCGCCCGTGTCCGAGCCCGGCCCCCCGCCCGTGTCCGAGCCGGAGGACACCGACCCCGCGCCCGTATCCGGCCCTGACCCCGTGTCCCGGCCCGTGCCCGTACTCAGCGAGACAGAGGGAAGCAGGACCGCATGACCGACCAGTCCGTGACGGTGATGGTCGTCGACGACCACCCCATGTGGCGCGACGCCGTGGCCCGCGATCTGTCCGACTCCGGCTTCACGGTGGTGGCCACCGCGGGCGACGGCCCCGAGGCGATCAGGCGGGCGCGCGCCGCCCGCCCGCAGGTGATCGTCCTCGACCTCAACCTGCCCGGCGCCTCCGGCGTGCAGGTGTGCAAGCAGGTCATGTCGGACGACCCCGCCGTCCGCGTCCTGGTGCTGTCCGCCAGCGGCGAGCACGAGGACGTCCTGGAGGCGGTGAAGTCCGGTGCCACCGGCTATCTGCTGAAGTCCGCGGGCCGCGACGAACTGGTCGACGCGGTGCGCAGGACCGCCGTCGGGGACCCGGTGTTCACGCCGGGCCTGGCCGGACTCGTGCTCGGCGAGTACCGCAGGCTCGCGACCGTGCCGCCGCCCGCCACGACCGGCGAACCCGCCGCGCCCCGGCTCACCGAGCGCGAGACCGAGGTGCTGCGGCTGGTCGCCAAGGGCCTGAGCTACAAGCAGATCGCGCAGCGCCTGGTCATCTCCCACCGGACCGTGCAGAACCACGTGCAGAACACCCTCGGCAAACTCCAGCTCCACAATCGCGTCGAGCTTGTCCGATACGCGATCGAGGCCGGTCTTGACGGCGACCTGGACGGCGACATGTGACCCAAGTCACGCTAGCTTGGCCGGTGTTTGTCACATCCGGCACAGCTGGCTTGCGACGAAGGGAAGAGTCCATGCGGGTCGGAGTTCTGACCGGCGGCGGTGACTGCCCAGGTCTCAACGCGGTCATTCGCGGCATCGTCCGTAAAGGCGTCCAGGAGTACGGGTACGAATTCACCGGCTACCGGGACGGTTGGCGCGGTCCCCTCGAAGGGGACATCGTGCCGCTCGACATCCCGGCCGTGCGCGGCATCCTGCCGCGCGGCGGCACCATACTCGGGTCCTCCCGCACCAACCCGCTCAAGGTCGAGGGCGGCGTGGAGCGCGTCCAGCGCAATCTCGTCGAACAGGGCGTGGACGCGCTCATCGTGATCGGCGGCGAGGACACCCTCGGCGTGGCAGCCACCCTCCACGACGAACACGGCGTCAAGGTCGTCGGCGTCCCCAAGACCATCGACAACGACCTCGACGCCACCGACTACACCTTCGGCTTCGACACCGCGGTCAACATCGCCACCGAGGCCATCGACCGGCTGCACACCACCGCCGAGTCCCACATGCGCGTCCTGGTCGTCGAGGTCATGGGACGGCACGCGGGCTGGATAGCCCTGCACTCCGGCCTCGCGGGCGGGGCCAACGTCATCCTCATCCCGGAACAGCGCTTCGATCTCGACCAGGTCTGCGCGTGGGTCGAGAGCCGCTTCAAGATCCGCTACGCGCCGATCGTGGTCGTCGCCGAGGGCGCCATGCCCAAGGACGGCGACATGGTCCTCAAGGACGGCACCCTGGACTCCTTCGGCCACGTCCGGCTCTCCGGGATCGGCGAATGGCTGGCCAAACAGATTGAGAAGCGCACCGGCAAGGAGGCCAGGACCACCGTCCTCGGCCACGTCCAGCGCGGCGGCACCCCCAGCGCCTTCGACCGCTGGCTCGCCACCCGCTTCGGCCTGCACGCCATCGAGGCGGTCCGGGACGGGGACTTCGGCACGATGGTCGCGCTGCGCGCCACCGACATCGTCCGGGTGCCGATCGCGGACGCCACCGCCCGTATCAAGACCGTCGATCCGCTGCTCTACGAGGAGGTCGGCGTCTTCTTCGGCTAGGGCTGCTCCCCGCCGGAAATTCTTTTGCCCGTCGCTTGCCCGACACCGCTTGTCACCAGCGATCTCCTCGCCCTATTCTCCCTCCACCCGGCATCGGACCTGTCCAGTCCCGCCGCTTCGTTTCCCCCCATTGAGCACATGAGGAGCGCCCGGTATGACGGGTGTGGCGAGTGGGCAGCACGTGCCCCTACTGGCGGTCGCAGGCGGCACCGCATCCGGCAAGTCCACGCTTGCCGAGGCGTTGGCGCGGCATGACCCGGAGACCGTCGGTCTCATCCATCTCGACGACTTCTACGTCCCCGCGCACGATCCTGTGCGCGGGGTACGTACGCGGAGCGCCTCGGGCGCCGACACGCTGGACTGGAACCATCCGGGTTCCATCGACGAGGGGGCCGTCACGGCGGCCGTCGACGCCGCGACCTCCGGCGGGCGGTACCGGCTGGTCGTCGTCGAGGGCCTGTTCGCCCTCACCCTCCCCGCCGTCGTCGCCCGCGCCACCTGGCGCGTCTACGTCGACACGCCGGACGACATCCGGCTGGCCCGGAAGATCCTCCGCAAGATCGACGTCCTCGGCCAGGACCCGCGGCTCTCCCTCCTCAACTACCTTCAGAGCGGACGCGAACGCCACGCGGCCTACGTCGCCCCGTCCCGGGCCCGTGCCGATCTCGTGCTCGACGGCACGGCGGACGGCGCGTCGATGCTGCGTGCGGTGACCGCGCTCATGACGCTGCCCCCGAGGAGTGCGGGGAGCTGCGCGATCAGCCACAGCGTGGCGGCACTCGCCCCGCAGGCCGAGCCGCTCGCGGTCTGATCCCTCCCACCGGCCGGTGGGACGTGGCCGCGCGGTTCCTCGCGCCCCTGAGGAACGAGGAACCGCCGCCCGCCGGGCGGACCTTCAGGTTGCGACCGTCACCGACGTCAGCAGCTCGGCCACCAGGGCGGGGCCGTTCAGGGTCAGGACGGACTCGGGGTGGAACTGGACGCCGGCGAAGCCGGGGCCGCGCAGGGCGTGGACGTCGCCGGTGGCGGGGTCCAGGCTCAACTCGACCTGGTGCATGGCCAGTTCCTCCGCGACGGCGGAACCGGGGGCGCAGCGGGCGGTGAAGGTGTTGTAGAAGCCGACGGTCTCGGGGCGTCCGAAGAAGTCGATCCGCTCCTGGGCACCCTGCGCGGGACGCGCCTTGCGGACGATGTCGAGGCCGAGTTCGGCGGCGAGCAGTTCGTGGCCGAGGCAGACCCCGAGGATGCCGTGCCGGTGCCGGGCGACGAGATCGGCCGCCAGGCCGCGCAGCAGCCGCATCTTGGGGTCGGCGGTGTCCGACGGGTCGCCGGGCCCGGGGCCGAGGACGACCGGCCCCGGGTGGCCCAGGGCGGCCTCCCGCAGACCGGGCTCGTCGAAGCGCCGTACCGTCACGGCCAGCCCCGAGGAGCGCAGGACGTGCGCGAGCATCGCGGTGAAGGTATCCTCGCCGTCCACCACCAGCGCGTGCCCGGTCGGCGGCGCCTCGTCCGTGCGCGCGGTCCGCATCCGCAGCCAGAACGGGGCGAGGTGCGCCCGCCGGGCGTCCAGCGCCGCCCGTACCCGGATGTCGTCGGCCAGCCTCGGCCGTACCCCGCTCGCCGGGGCCGCGGGGGCCGGGCGGACCCCGAGGGCGGTCAGCACCCCGGCGACCTTGGCGTGGGTCTCGGCGACCTCGCCGTACGGATCGGAGTGCCGGACGAGGGTCGCGCCGACCGGCACCTTCAGCTCCCCGGCCGGGGAGATGTCGGCGGTGCGGATGAGGATCGGCGAGTCCAGGGTCTGCGCGCCGCCCGCGTCGCGGCCGAGCAGGGCGAGCGCGCCCGCGTAGTAGCCGCGCCCCGCGCCGTCGGGCCCGACCGGCTCGTAGCGCTCGATGACCCGGCACGCGTTCTGCACCGGTGAGCCGGTCACGGTCGCGGCGAACAGCGTCTCGCGCAGCACGTCCCGCACGTCCATGGTGGAGCGCCCGCGCAACTCGTACTCGGTGTGCGCGAGATGGGCCATCTCCTTCAGCCGCGGGCCGACGACGACCCCGCCGAGGTCGCCGACGGTGCACATCATCTTCAGCTCCTCGTCCACGACCATCGTCAGCTCCTCCACCTCCTTCGGGTCGTGCAGGAACGCCAGCAGCCCCTCGGCCGACGGCCCTTCGGCCGGGTAGCGGTAGGTGCCGCTGATCGGGTTCATCACCACCGCGCTGCCCGACATCCGTACGTGCACCTCGGGGCTCGCCCCGACCAGGGTGCGCTCGGGCGTGTGCACCACATACGTCCAGTACGCGCCGCGCTCGCCGCGCAGCAGCCGGGCGAAGAGCGCGAGCGCCGCGTCCGGGCCGTGGTCGGCGACCGTGCCCCGGAAGGTGCGGCGGATCACGAAGTTGGCGCCCTCGCCGCGCCCGATCTCGTCCTCGATGACCCGCTCGACGATGCCCGCGTAGGTGTCGTCGTCCACGTCGAAGTCGCCGCCCTCGACGCGTACCTCGCGGTCGGGCAGCGCGGCCAGCAGGTCGGCGAGCGCGAACGCGTACGACTCGTCGGGCCGCAGGACGGTCAGCGGGGTGCCGTCGTCGTGGACGTCGAAGCCGCGCTCGCGGATCTGCCGGAACGGGACGAGGGCGAGCGCGTCGGTGGCCGGGGAGCCGTCGGCGGGCGCACCCGTCGGCAGCGGGATGTCGGCCAGCCGCTCGACGGACCCGACCGGGCCGAGCAGCACCTCCACCACTTCGTCCGGGCGGCCGGGCGTACGGCGGTGCAGCAGCGCGAACGGCGGGCAGCCGGGGGCGGTCAGGCGCTCGACGAGGGCGTGCGGGGTGGGCTGGGTGACGTGCACGGCGGTTCCTTCCAAGGGAGTTCGGAAGGGGCGGCCGGCCCGGCGGGGAAACGCCGAAGGCCGCCCCTGGGGGCGGCCTTCGCGAAGTGTCGTGCGCGCGATCAGTGGGCCGCCGGAGGAGCGGTCCACCACCAGTTCTGGTTCAGCGACTGAATCGTCGTTGTCGGCGCGTTCATACCGCCGACCTTAGCGCACGGCCCGCGGGTGGGACAGCCGGTTCCACCCGCGGGCCGGGCCCGTGGTCACGCGCGGCGGCGGTGGGTCAGAACAGCAGGTTGTACGCGTTCCAGCCGCCGCCGATCTGGGACTTGGCAGCGAAGGGTCCGCCCGTCGCCGTCCCGGTGCCCTTGTAGAACCACAAGGTGCCCGAGGCGTCCCGCGCCACGGCGTCCGGCTTCCCGTCGCCGTTGAGGTCGCTGACCCCGACGATGGTGTTGTACGCGTTCCAGCCGCCGCCGACCTTCACCCGCGCCGCGTACGGGGCGGTGGGGCTGCCGGTGCCCTTGTACAGCCACAGCACACCGGCGGTGTCGCGGGCCAGCAGGTCCGCCTTGCCGTCGCCGGTGATGTCACCCGTGCTGATCAGCATATTGAAGATGTTCCAGCCGGGACCGATCTTCACCTTGGCCGCGAACGGCGCCGCCGGGTTGCCCGTGCCCTTGTACAGCCACAGGTTGCCCGAGGAGTCGCGCGCGATCAGGTCCGGCTTGCCGTCCCCGGTGATGTCCCGGGCGCCGATGATCATGTTGTAGACGCCCCAGCCCGCCCCGGTCTTCAGCCGCGCCTTGAACGGCCCGGACGGCTTGCCGCTGCCCTGGTAGTACCAGAGCACGCCCGAGGTGTCGCGGGCCACCAGGTCACCGGTGCCGTCCGCGCGCAGCGCGGTCATCGCGGTGACCGTGTTGAAGATCTGCCAGCCGGGACCGACCTTGAACTTCGTGTAGAAGGGCGTGGTCGCGCTGCCCGTGCCCTGGTACTGGTACAGGCCGCCGGAGGCGTCGCGGGCCAGCAGGTTGTAGCGCGTGGTGCCGGAGTCCGCCGCCGTGCTGGTCTTGAGCTGGACGTCGCCGGCCTTCACCCAGGCGATCCGGTGGTTGTAGCGGATCGGGTAGAAGAGGTTCGTCTTGCCCTGCACCAGCGTGCGGTCACCGGCCGCGGTGCCCGCGAAGGTCCCCGCGAACCAGTAGTCGCCCGCCTTCTGCACACCCGCCGTCGGGTACGCCTGCCCGGACAGCACGCTGTACTTCGTCAGCGACGCGTTGTTCTGCGACTGCACCGGCACGTTGGTGCCGGTGTACGCCGCGTCCTCCGGATACGCCCGGCCGTAGACCGGGATCGAGGTCGCGCCGGTCTTCGGGGTGATCACGCTGGTCGGCGCGACGACCGAGGTGTACTGGCCGCCGGGGTTGCGGAACCACAGCTTCTTGCCGCCGTACCAGATGGCCGTCCAGTCGTTCTGCGCCTCGGCGACGACGTAGGCGCCGCCCGCGAGGACCTTGTTCGACCAGTTGGAGCCCTCGGTCGGCAGCGGGCCCGTACCGACGTACGGGTCGGTCGGCTGCGCGGCCGTGGTGGACGGCGAGGTGTACAGGTACAGGAAGTTCGCGGGCTGCGCGGCCACCGCGGTGCCGCCGTTGGTCAGCTTCGGCTGGTTCGCCGTGCTGTACGGCGGGACGACCCGCACGAGCTGGCCGGCCTTGACCGGACCGCCCGCGCCGCCGGCGCCGTCGGGCGCGCCGAGCAGCGACATGTAGTGGTTCCAGTCGAAGAACGGTCCCGGGTCCCAGTGCTGCGCGCTGACGTTGGTGTCGAGCACGCCCGGCACCTCGTCGTGGCCGATGATGTGCTCACGGTCCAGCGGGATGTTGAACTTCGCGGCCAGGTACTTCACCAGCGTCGCCGAGGACTGGTACTCCTGCTCGGAGACCCACTGGCCTTTCTTGATCGCGTAGCCCTCGTGCTCGATGCCGACCGAGTGCATGTTCACGGTCTTGTTGGCAGCGTGCCACGCCTCGTTCTTGGTCTCCACGGCCTGGGCGACCTGGCCCTGGCCGCCGACCACGTAGTGGGCGCTGGCGTACCGGGACACGTCCTTGAATGTCGCCAGGGTGCCCGCGAAGGTGCCCTCGGCGTCGTGGATGACGATGTAGCGGATGTCCTCGCCGTTGGCGGGCCGGTTCGACTCGTTGTAGTTGCCGAAGTCGTCCGCCGCGGAACCGGCCTTGGCGTAGGTGGCCGGGTCGAAGGTGCAGTGCAGCTCGGCCGGGCACTCGGGGGTCGGGACGGCCGCCGTGCTCGCGAACGTCGCCGTCACCGGGACCTTGGCGGGCTTGACCACCCGCACCGTCGGGTCGGCGGGCAGCGTCAGCGACTGGCCGTCGGTGGTGACCCGGCTGACGCCGGTCTTCACCGAGCCCAGCACGCGCTCCGCGAAGAGCTGCGCGCCCTGCGGGTCGGTCGACTGGCTGTAGCGCGCGATGCCCGCGTACCACTGGCCGGGGTCGGCCGGCAGCGAGCCGGTGGCCTCCTTCTGGTACCGCGCGAGCAGCGCGGCGCCCGCGCGGACGCTCTGCCGCTCGTCGGTGCGTACGTCCTCTTGCGAGGTACGGGTCAGCTTGGCCGCCGCGTCCAGCGTGTGCAGCCGCGGGTCGTCGGTGTTCACCTTCGCCGGGTCGGACCTGAGCGCCCGCGCGGCGTTGAAGTGCTTGGTGACCACCGGGTCGCCGCTGAGGTTCACCTCCGCCAGCTTGTCGGCGGTGCTCGACTCCTCCAGGTCCTCGGGCTCGACCTGGGTCAGCCCCATGACGTTGTACGCGCCCGTGGTGCTCGGCTGTCCGTTGTGCGCTTCCCACAGCGTCTGCTGGTACGAAACGGCCATCAGCACGCTCTGCGGGACCTTGAACTCCTTCGCCGCGGACGCGAAGGCGTCCTGCAACGAGGTGGTGGAGCCCTCCGCCTTCGCGTCCGTCCCGCCCCCGGATGACGGTGTCGCGATGGCGATGGTGCCGTAGGTGGCGACGGAGGCCAGCACGACGGCGGCGGCTCCGTAAGCGATCAGTGATTTCTTCCGGCGGTGTCTACGTGTCAACGCGCAGCCCTCGGCTATTCCGGCACGCGAGTCGCGCGCCCTCCCCTTGATGACCGCGGGGTTTGGCGGTCACCGGCCCTGGGGCCGGTCCGGCGGATCGCGAACGGCCCCTTCGGCTGCTGGACCGCTCGTGCAATCAGCCCGACGGGCCTAGGCGGCCAGACATTAGCAGTCACGGAAGGGGCAGGAGTGGACCGGGTCCGTGTCGCCCGCCGGACCTTTCGCCTCCGTTTTCGACCGATGGTGGCCACCGGGTCCGTCTCACTTCCTGAGCGGGGCCATAAGCACGTGACACGACCCCGTAATGTTGGGCCCGTGACCGTGAACGCAGATATCCACGCCGGTGACAACACCTGGCATTCTCTTCCCGCGGCGCAGCAGCCTGAGTGGCCCGACTCCGAGGCTCTGCGCGATGTGATCGCCGACCTCGCCTCGTATCCGCCGCTCGTCTTCGCGGGGGAGTGCGACCAGTTGCGCAGTCGCCTGGCGGCTGTGGCCAAGGGTGAGGCGTTCCTGCTCCAGGGCGGTGACTGCGCGGAGGCGTTCGACGCCGTCGGCGCGGACCAGATCCGCAACAAGCTCAAGACGCTGCTCCAGATGGGAGCGGTGCTCACCTACGCGGCGTCCGTGCCGGTGGTCAAGGTCGGCAGGATCGCCGGGCAGTACAGCAAGCCGCGCTCCAAGCCGACCGAGACCCGCGACGGCGTGACCCTGCCGACCTACCGCGGCGACTCGGTCAACGGCTTCGACTTCACCCCCGAGGCCCGCATCCCGGACCCCGAGCGGCTCAAGCGGATGTACCACGCGTCCGCGTCCACGCTGAACCTGGTGCGCGCCTTCACCACCGGCGGTTACGCCGACCTGCGCCAGGTGCACGCGTGGAACCAGGACTTCGTCAAGTCCTCGCCGTCCGGGCAGCGTTACGAGGCGCTGGCCCGCGAGATCGACAACGCGCTGAATTTCATGGCCGCCTGCGGCACCGACCCGGCCGAGTTCCGCACGGTCGAGTTCTACGCCTCCCACGAGGCGCTGCTGCTCGACTACGAGACCGCGCTGACCCGTACCGACTCGCGGACCGGCCGGCTGTACGACGTGTCGGGCCACATGGTGTGGATCGGCGAGCGGACCCGGCAGCTCGACGGGGCGCACATCGAGTTCGCGTCCCGGATCAGCAACCCGATCGGCATCAAGCTCGGTCCCGGCACCAGCCCGGAGGAGGCGCTCTCCTACATCGAGCGCCTCGACCCGGAGCGCGAGCCGGGGCGGCTGACCTTCATCGTGCGGATGGGCGCCGACAAGGTGCGCGACAAGCTGCCGACGCTGGTGGAGAAGGTCACCGCGTCCGGCGCGCAGGTCGCCTGGGTCTCCGACCCGATGCACGGCAACACCTTCGAGGCGGCCTCCGGCCACAAGACCCGGCGCTTCGACGACGTGCTCGACGAGGTCAAGGGCTTCTTCGAGGTGCACCACGCCCTCGGTACGCACCCGGGCGGCATCCACGTCGAGCTGACCGGTGACGATGTCACCGAGTGCGTCGGCGGCGGCGACGAGATCTTCGTCGACGACCTGCACCAGCGGTACGAGACGGCCTGCGACCCGCGGCTCAACCGCAGCCAGTCGCTGGACCTGGCCTTCCTCGTGGCCGAGATGTACCGCGGGCAGTAGCGCGCGGCGGCCCCACCGGCCGTTTCGTCCAGAGGGGCGCGGATCACACCGATCCGCGCCCCTCGGCGCTTTTCCTGACCAGGGGCGCCGGGTAAGGTAAGGGTAACCTCAGCTCCTGAGGCACTCCTGGGCCCTGATCGGCGGTGACCGCGTGTACGTCTGCTCCTGCTTCGGCATCACCGAGCAGCAGGTCAAGCAGCACGCCGACGACGGCCGCTGCACCCCGCGCCAGATCGCTTCCGCCTGCAAGGCGGGCACCGACTGCGGCTCCTGCGTCAAGCGCATCCAGGGCCTCCTCGGCCGCGGCGCCGCCCCGGCCACCACCCGCACCCAGCGCCTCGCGGCGATGCTCGCGGACGCCCGCGGCGCGGAGCAGCCGGCCGCGGCACGGGTCGAGCCGGACGTCCCGGCGGCGGCCCGCGTCGAGCGGATCGCCGTGCCCGGCGCCAACGAGCCGCCCGCCGCCGCGCAGGCGGCCTGACCGGGGCCGCGAAGCGCGGCTACGGGACCGCGGCGCGCCGGCCGGCGGGACCGTCCGTCAGGATTCCGGCTGCTCGATGAGCTGCGCGATGTACAGCGGCTCGCCCAGCTTCTCGACCAGTTCGAGCTGGGTGTCGAGGTAGTCGATGTGGTGCTCCTCGTCCTCCAGGATCGACTCGAAGATGTTCGCCGAGGTGATGTCGCCCTTGGCGCGCATGACCTCGATGCCGCGCCGCAGGCGGTCGATCGCCTCGACCTCGACCTGGCGGTCGGCCTGGAACATCTCGGTGACCGTCTGGCCCACCCGGACATGGAAGAGCCGCTGGTAGTTCGGCAGCCCGTCGAGGAAGAGAATCCTGTCGGTCAGGATCTCCGCGTGCTTCATCTCGTCGAACGACTCCGACCGGGTGTACTTCGCGAGCTTCGTCCAGCCGAAGTTCTCCTGCATCTTCGCGTGCAGGAAGTACTGGTTGATCGCGGTCAGCTCAGCGGTCAACTGTTCGTTGAGGAACTCGATGACCTCGGGGTCGCCCTGCATGGCAACGCCGTCCTTCCGATCGGGCTGTCAGGTTCCGCGCATCTTCGCACTGCTCAGGCATCTGATCCAGTAAGTGCAGGCTTACGTTCCGGGGCCCGGCTTGCCCGGAAAGACCCCGCCCGGTCGGAAGCATCACGCCCCGTCTGTCACCATGGAGACATGGGTCAGTCCGAACGCCAGACGGGGGAGCTTCCTCCGGGGCAGCGGATCCAGCGGGGCTGGCCGGTCACGCACTACGGCCCCGTACCCCGTTTCACGGCGGACCGCTGGGAGTTCCGGGTCTTCGGCGCGACCGCCGACAACGACAAGACCTGCTGGAACCACGAGGAGTTCTCCGCGCTGCCGTATGCCACGGTCGTCGCCGACTTCCACTGCGTCACGAAGTTCTCGATGCTCGGCATCGAATGGGGCGGGGTTTCCACCGATACCGTGCTGAAACTGGCGCCGCCCGCCGACGACGTCACGCATGTGATGGTGTGGGCCGAATACGGATTCAGCTCGAATCTGCGGATCGAGGACTTCATCGACGACAAGTCGATATTCGCGACCCATAAGGGCGGCGAACCCCTCACTGCGGAACACGGATTTCCGGTCCGCCTCGTCGTCCCCGGCCTCTACGCCTGGAAGGGCCCCAAATGGGTCCGCGGGGTGGAGTACATGACGGCGGACCGCCGCGGCTTCTGGGAGGAGCGCGGCTATCACAACCTCGGTGACCCCTGGAACGAGCAGCGGTACTCGTACCAGGAGGAGCCGGGCGACGGGCCCGAGCTGTAGCGGCTCAGTGGTGGTACTGGTGCACCACCGCGTGGCCCTTGCCCCGCCCGATCAGCCACTTGTTGACCGGGGTCGTGACGGCGAAGGCCACCACGAAGGAGAGCGCCAGGCTCACCCAGAACAGGGCGTCGGCCAAGGTCGCGTCCATGGCGCCGGGGAAGACCAGGATCGTGCCGTTGTCGGCCAGCTCCATGAAGATGATCGACACGGTGTCGGCGGCGAGCGCCACCCGCAGCGCCGAGCGCGGGTCCAGGCCCGCGCGCAGCACGCCGCGCATGGTGAGCGAGTAGCCGAAGACGAAGGCGAGCACGATCGCCAGCAGCATCGTCCGCACGTTGTCCCAGCCGAGCGCCGTGCCGATCAGCATGCCGAGGACCTCGCCGATGGCGCAGCCGGTGAGGCAGTGCAGGGTCGCCTGGGCGGCCGTCCGCCAGCCCGCCCCGCCGCCGCTGCCGCCGTGGTGCGCGTGCGCCGCGTGGTCGTGGGCCGCGTGGTCGTGAGCTGCCTGGCCGTGAGCCCCCTGATCGTGCGCCGCGTGGTCGTGGGCCGTGTGCTCGTACGCCATGGGATGTCCCCGTCCTCAGGAAGTGCGTGCGGTGCCTTGCGGTCAGCACAACCACATACCCCCTGGGGGTATTCCTGAGGGGGCGGGAACAGCCCCTATCCGCGCAGCTCCTTCAGCAGCTTCACGTCCGACGCGTGCCCCTCGGGGCCGCCCGGCGTCTCGATGACCAGCGGCACGCCCTCCGTCGCCGGGTGCCGCAGCAGCTCACGGAACGGCTCCGCGCCCAGATGGCCCGCGTCGATGTTCGCGTGCCGGTCCTTGCGCGCCCCGCACACGTCCTTGCTGCCGTTGGCGTGCACCAGCCGCAGCCGCCCCTCGCCCGCCGTCGCCGCCAGTTCGTCCAGCATCGCCGTCATCCCGCCGGGCGCCGCCATGTCGTGCCCCGCCGCGAAGGCGTGACAGGTGTCCAGGCACACCCCGAGCCGGGGATGCCGGTCGAGCGCCGCCATGTACGGGCCCAGGTCCGCGACCAGCGAGCACAGCGAGGAGCCCTGCCCCGCCGTCGGTTCCAGCAGCAGCCACGGGTCGTCGTCGTGCGTCAGCTCGTCCAGCAGCGGCCGTACCCGCTCGCGCACCTGCGCCAGCGCCACCTCGCGGGTCCTGCCGCCGGTCGCCGAGCCGGTGTGCACCACCACGCCCAGCGCGCCGATCGCCCGCGCCCGGCGCAGCGAGTGCCGCAGCGACTCCACCGAGCGGTCCACCGTCGCCTCGGTGTGCGAGCCGAAGTTGATCAGATACGGCGCGTGCACGTACGCGGGCAGGTCCAGCTCCGCGCAGCGCGTTCGGAACTCCTCGTCCTGGGCAGGGCTGCCGGGCGGAGTCGCCCAGCCGCGCGGATTGGCCGCGAAGACCTGGACGGTCTCCGCGCCGATCCGCTCCGCGTACCCCAGCCCTACGGTGGCCAGCCCGCCGGCCACCGGCACATGGCTGCCCACCGGATTGCGCGACCGCATCAGCCCGCCGCACCCGTCGGCGCGTCCGTCACCACGCGCATCAGCGCACCCAGATGGTGATCGTCGCGCCCTTGGGCGCCTGCCCGCCGCCGTCGGGGGACTGGCTGAAGACGGTGTCGCCGAAGAACACGGTGATCACCCGGACGTCGAAGCCCGCGTCCTGGAGGATCTGCTTGGCCTCGTCCTTCTTCTTGCCCGTCACGCCCGGCACGTCGAACTGCTGCTGGCCCTTGGACACGGTGATCGTCACCGTGTCGCCGGTGCCGACCTGCGTCCCCACCTCCGGGGACGCCAGCGCGACCTGGTCCTTGTCCGCGACGTCGGAGAACACCTTGTCCGGCGCCAGGACGACCTTCAGACCCGCGTCCTCGAGCTGCTGCTGCGCGTCGGTGACCGAGTCGCCGATCACGTCCGGCACGTCGACCGGAGCCCCGCGCGACACCTTGATCGCCACCGGGGTGTCGGGCGCCCGGCGGATGCCGCCGGCGGGGTCGGTGGAGACGACCTGACCGCGGGGCACGTCCTCGCTGAACTCCTGGGCCACCGTGCCGGGCGTCAGACCCGCGTCCTTCAGCTCCTTGCGCGCGGTCTCCAGCGGCTTGCCCCGGACGTCGGGCACCTGGACCTGCTGCGGGCCCTTGGAGACCTTCAGCGTCACCGTGCCGTTGTCCCGGACGCGCTTGCCGGGACCCGGATCCGTCGAGATCACCTTGCCGCGCGGCACCGTGATCGAGAAGTCCCGTGTCACCTTCGCGCGCAGCCCCGCCGCGTCCAGCTTCTTCTCCGCGTCGGCCTGCGACAGCGCCAGCACCGCGGGCACCTTCGTGAACTGCCCGTCGCTGATGTACCAGACGCCCGCGCCGACCCCGAGCAGCACCAGCAGCGCCAGCACCACCGCCAGCGGCCCGCGCCGCCGCGGCGCACCGTCCCCGCGGCCCCGCCGCCGCGGCTGCCGCGGACCCGCGGGCGGCTCCTCGGGCGGCGGGGGCGGCAGCAGCAGCCTGCTCGTACGGTTCAGCTCGCCGCTGTCGGCCGCCGCCGGTACCGGCGGCGCGGACGCGGGCATCGGCTCCGACGCGAAGGCCGCCGACGGATAGCGGTGGACGACGCTGGTCGGGTCCTCGGACCCGGCGCCGCTCATCTCGCCGATGGTGTCCGCGGGCTCGCGGTCCAGCTGCGCCGGGGTCAGCGCCGCCCGCACGTCGCGCACCTCGGCCAGCAGGTCCACGGCGTCCGCGGGCCTGCCCCGCGGGTCACGGCAGGCGGCCCGCGCCACCAGGGCGTCCAGCGCGGGTGCCAGACCGGCGACGACCGAGGACGGGGCGGGCACGTCCTCGTTGAGGTGCTGGAACATCACCTGCGCGGGCGTCGTCCCGTCGTACGGCTTGCGGCCGGTCAGCGTCTCGTACAGCACGACCCCGCACGCGTACACATCCGTGCGCTGGTCGACCACGCCGTGCCCGATCTGCTCGGGGGCGAGGTACGAGACGGTGCCCAGCAGCGAGCCGGTCGACGCGCTGGTCTGAGTGTCCACCGCCCTGACCAGGCCGAAGTCGGCGACCTTCACGCGGCCGTCGTCCCCGATCAGCACATTCTCCGGCTTCATGTCGCGGTGGACCAGGCCCGCGCGGTGCGCGGCGCCGAGCGCCGCCAGCACCGGCTCCATGATGTCCAGCGCCGCCCGCGGCTGGAGCGCCCCGCGCTCGCGCACCACGTCGCGCAGCGTGCAGCCGGCCACGTACTCCATGGCCAGATACACATAGGTGCCGTCGGCGCCCTGGTCGAACATCCCGACGACATTCGGGTGCGCCAGCTTCGCCACGGCTTTGGCCTCGCGGATGAAGCGCTCGACGAAGCCGGTGTCGGTCGCCAGGGCCGGGTGCATCACCTTGAGCGCGAGCACCCGGTCGAGGCGGGTGTCCACGGCCCTGTACACCGTGGCCATCCCCCCGACAGCGATGCGCGCCTCGACCCGGTAACGGCGGTCGAGCGTCTGCCCGACGAGCGGGTCCTGCACGGTCGTGTCCACGATCGCCGATTCTACGAGGCCGGAATGCCCCGAACGGCGCTGCGCGCCCGGTCTGTACCCCACCTGTTGCGTGCCGCAACGCTTCCGTGACCTCCGGTCCCCCTGCCCGGGTCGGCGCCCTTCCCCGGGGCTCCGCCCCTGTACGGCCCTTCACGGAGGGCGGCGGGCCGATCCTTCAAGGGCGGCGGAGGGCACGTCCTGTGCGCGGTGGACGCGGGGCCCTGGACCTAGAAGGCGGGACGTTCGGGGTCGAGGGAGGGGAGACCTTCGGACGGGGAGGAGGGGAGGGCGAAGTGGCGGCGGGGGATACGCCCGGCACGAAAGGCCAGGCGCCCGGCCGTAACGGCGTGACGCATGCCCTCGGCCATGAGAACCGGCTGCCGCGCCCGCGTGACGGCCGAGGCCAGCATGACGGCGGCGCACCCGAGTTCCATGGCGAGCGCGGCGTCGGACGCCGTCCCCGCCCCGGCGTCGAGGACCACGGGAACACCGGCCCGCTCGGTGATGAGTTGAAAATTGTGCGGGTTGCGGATTCCGAGCCCCGACCCGATCGGCGACCCGAGCGGCATGATCGCCGCGCACCCCACGTCCTCCAGCTTCCGCGCCAGCACCGGATCGTCGCTGGTGTACGGCAGCACCGTGAAGCCGTCGTCCACCAACGTCTCGGCGGCGTCGAGGAGTTCGACCGGATCGGGCAGCAACGTCCGCTCGTCCGCGATGACTTCCAGCTTCACCCAGTCGGTGCCGAGGGCCTCACGCGCCAGCCGCGCGGTCAGCACGGCCTCACCGGCCGTGAAGCACCCGGCGGTGTTGGGCAGCACACGGATGCCGTGCCGCCGCAGCACCGACAGCACCGACCCCTTCGTCGTGGGGTCGAGCCGCCGCATGGCGACGGTGGTCAGCTCCGTACCGGACGCGAGCAGCGCCTGCTCCAGCACCTCCAGGCTCGGCGCCCCGCCGGTCCCCATGATCAGCCGCGAGGAGAAGACGGCGTCCCCGATCCGCAGCGGGTCGCTGACGTCGACAGCGGAAGTCGTCATCCCTCAGCCCCCCTGCACGGCGGTGAGGATTTCCACGCGGTCACCGTCGGACAGCGGCGTCGCCGCCCACCGGGCGCGCGGGACGACCGTCTCGTTGAGGGCGGCGGCCACGCCGGAGGCGGCCGGGGTGAGGTCGGCCACCAGGGCGTCGAGGGCGAGGGGCGCGGGCAGGGAGCGGCGCTCGCCGTTCACCAGGACCGTGATCGTCATACGGTCTGCTCCTCACGGGCGGCGGCGGCCGGGGGACCGGATACCGGGAAGACGGGCACCGGGACGGCCGCGAAGCGGGAGGCGGCGAACGGCCGCGCGTACGCGGGCAGTTCGCCCGTGACCAGCACCTCCGCCATGATGTCGCCGGTGATCGGGGTGAGCAGCACGCCGTTGCGGTGGTGGCCGGTGGCCAGCAGCAGGCCGTCCAGCGCGCCGCGGCCGAGGAGCGGGGCGTTGTCCGGGGACCCCGGCCGCAGGCCCGCCAGGGTCTCGGTGAGCGGCAGTTCGGTGATGCCGGGCACCAACTCGTGGGCGTCCCGCAGGAGTTCGTAGACCCCGCCCGCGGTCACCGTGGTGTCCCAGCCCAACTCCTCGCTGGTCGCGCCGAGTACCAGCTCCCCGTTCTCGCGCGGCACCAGGTACACATGGCTGCCGCGCACCACCGCCCGGACCGTACGGGACAGGAACGGCGCGTGGCCCGGCGGGATGCGCAGCCGCAGGATTTGCCCCTTCACCGGCCGTACCGGCGGCAGCGCGGCCTCGGGCACGCCCGCGATCCGGCCGCTGTCGCTGCCCGCGGCCAGCACCGTACGACCGGCCGTGACCGCCGTACCGTCGTCGAGCAGCGCGCCGACGGCCCGGCCGCCCGAGATCTCGACGCGGGCCACCGCCGAGCGGTGCAGGATCACACCGGCCAGCTCCGCGGCCCGCAGCAGCGCCGTGGCGAGACGGCGCGGGTCGACCTGGTGGTCGCCGTCCACCCGCAGTCCGCCGCGGACACCGGGGGCGAGCAGCGGTTCGAGGCGGCGGCAGTCCCGGCCGCTCAGCCACTCCGAGGGCAGGCCCAGCGAGGTCTGGAAGGCGTGCAGATTGCGCAGGTGCGCGCGGTCGTCGGCGTCCAGCGCGACGGTCAGGGTGCCGCAGGCGCGGAAGCCGACGTCGAGGCCGGTCGCCTCGGTCAACTCGGCCACGAAATCCGGGTATCGGCGCGCCGACGCCAGATTGAGGTCCAGCAGCGTCTGCTCGCCGTACTGCGATTCGGTGACCGCGGCCAGCATGCCCGCCGCCACCCGCGCCGCGCCGCCGCCGGGGTCCGGGTCGGCCACGGCGGTCCGCAGGCCGCGCTGCGCCGCCCGCCAGGCGGTGACCAGGCCGATGATGCCGCCGCCCACCACCAGGACGTCGTACGACGCCGCCGCGCGGGAACTCCGCGGCGCGGCCGTAGGAGCCGCCGGTCCGCTCGGCGCCGCCGGTTCAGGTGTACCCATCGAATACCGCCCTCCCTTCGCCGGAATGACCCGGATCAGGTTCGTACGGTCGGCGGCCGTCCAGCCGCCCTCTCAGCCCGGTGCGTCCGGGCTCCCGCGTGTTCTCTGGCCCCGACACCATATCCCCGCCCGCCGCCCGGGGGTGGCCCGGCGTCGTCGGCGGCCCGTACCGACTACCGTGAATCATGTGAACGACGTCGTGATTGTCGGGGCCGGGATGGCCGGGGTGCAGACGGCGGTCTGCCTGCGCGAGCAGGGCTGGCGGGACGGCATCGTGCTGGTCGGCGACGAGCCGCACCCTCCGTACGACCGCCCGCCGCTGTCGAAGGCGGTCCTGCTCGGCACGGCGGGCGAGGACACCGACGTCCGCTTCGACGTCGACTTCGACGCCCTGGACGTGGATCTGCGCCTGGGCGTACGGGCGCAGGGGCTGCGGCCAGGCGACCACGAGGTCGTCACCGACAAGGGCGGCCTGCGCTACGGCCGTCTCGTCGTCGCGACCGGCGCCTACCCCGTGGCGCTGCCCGGCACGGCGGGCCTGCCCGGCGTCCACCTGCTGCGCACCCTGGACGACGCGGCGGCGCTGCGCCCGGTGCTGGACGCCCACAAGGACGTCGTGGTGGTCGGCGCGGGCTGGATCGGCGCCGAATTCGCCACCGCGGCGCGGCAGGCGGGCTGTGAGGTGACCGTCGTGGAGGCCGCGGACCGGCCGCTGTCCGGCGCGCTGCCCGCCACCATCACCGGCCACATGCGGGCCTGGTACGCCGACGCCGGGGTACGGCTGCTCACCGGCACCGCCGTCGCCGAGGTCGAACCCGGCGCCGTGGTGCTCGCCGACGGCACCCGGCTGCCCGCCGCGGCCGTCGTGGTCGGCATCGGCGCCAGGCCCGCCACCGGCTGGCTGGCCGGTTCCGGCGTCGGCCTCGGCCCGGACGGCGCCGTACTCGCCGACGACCGGCTGCGCACCACCGCGTCCGACGTGTACGCCGTCGGCGACTGCGCGTCGTTCCCGTCCGCGCGCTACGGCGAGCGGCTGCTCATCCACCACTGGGACAACGCCGTGCAGGGCCCGCGGACCGCCGCCGCCAACGTCCTCGGCGGCGACGAGGCGTACGACCCGGTGCCGTACTTCTGGTCCGAGCAGTTCGGCCGCTTCGTGCAGTACGCAGGGCACCACACGGGCGCCGACACGATGCTGCTGCGCGGCGACCCGGCGAGCCCGTCCTGGTCGGTGTGCTGGCTGCGCGGCGGCGCCCTGGCCGCGCTGCTGGCCGTGGACCGGCCGCGGGACCTGGCGCAGGCCCGCAAGCTGGTCGCCCGCGCGGCGGTGCTGGACCCGGCGCTCGCCGCCGACCCGGCGGTGCAGCTCAAGTCGGCGGCCCTGCGCTGAGCGGGGCGTCCCGCTAACGGCGCAGTGCCGCAGCGGTTGTCGGCGGCGGGTGGCACCCTTGTCCTGTGACTGTTTTCTCGTCGGTTGACGCACACATTGACGCTCTCGTCCCCTCGTGGCTCACGCTGCCCGAGGTCGCGGAGCGGCTCGGACTCGACATCACCCGGATTCGCCCCCTCATCAAGGAGGGCCAGCTCATCGCGGTCCGCCGTGGTGAGAACAAGGTGCTCATGGTGCCCGCGGACTTCGTCGGCGAAGGCGCCATCACCAAGGGCCTGTCCGGCACGCTCACCGTGCTCAAGGACGACGGGTTCTCGGACGATGAGGCGCTGGAATGGCTCTTCACGCCCGACCCGAGCCTCCCCGGCACCCCCGCCCAGGCACTGCGCGAGAATCGCGGGACCGAGGTGAAGCGCCGAGCGCAGGCGCTCGCCGTGTAACCCGTACGCCTCAGGGGGAACCGCCCGCATGACGACCACCGCCGCCGCCACCGCCGTGGGCACCGCCCGTGACCGGCTCGCCGCCGCCCGGCTCTATCTGTGCACCGACGCCAGGACCGAGCGCGGCGACCTCGCCGAGTTCGCGGACGCGGCACTGAGCGGCGGGGTGGACGTCATCCAGCTCCGGCACAAGGGCATCGAGGCGGGGGCCGAACTGGCGGCCCTCGCCGTCCTCGCCGAGGTCTGCCGCAGGCACGGCAAGCTCCTCGCGGTCAACGACCGCGCCGACGTGGCGCACGCGGCCCGGGCCGACGTCCTGCACCTCGGCCAGGGGGACCTGCCGGTCCCGGCCGCGCGCGCCATCCTCGGCGACGAGGTGCTGATCGGGCGCTCCTGCCATGCCCCTTCCGAGGTGGACGCCGCCGCCGTGGAGCCCGGCGCCGACTACTTCTGCACCGGGCCCGTCTGGCCCACGCCCACCAAGCCGGGGCGTCCGGCCCCGGGGCTCGACCTGGTCCGGCACGCCGCCGGGCTCACGACCGACCGGCCCTGGTTCGCCATCGGCGGCATCTCCCTCGACAACATCGCCCGGGTCCGCGCCGCCGGTGCGCGCCGCGTCGTCGTCGTCCGCGCCCTCACCGAGGCCGCCGATCCCGCCGGCGCGGCCTCCGCCCTCCGCGCCGCCCTCGCCTGACACCTAGGCGGTGAGCATTCCCGGGGCCCGGCCCCTGGACGGTCCTCTCCCGCCGGCGGCAAGCCGGTCTTTCCGGGGCGCGGCCCCGAGGCGGTCTTTCTGCCAGGGCGGCTGGCCGATCTTTTCAGGGGCGCGGGGAACTGCGCGGCCCGCCCCCACCGGGCTGTCAGCCCGGAAACAACAGCGTCTGCCCCGCTGGGGCCGGTTCTCAAAGGCCCGCCACCGCCGTGGCCGAGCGCGCAGTTCCCCGCGCCCCTAAAAACCCGGTGTGCCGTCCCCGGCAGAGGGACCGCCCGGGGTCGCATCACGGGAAAGCGGGGACCCGCGGGAGGGGAGGGTGGCTTCAGCGGGGCCTGACGGGGGGCGAGCCCCGGGGAAGGCGCGGGCATGGGCGCCAAGCCCACCCGGTGTCCAATCCGTGGACCGCCGGTGGCCAGGAAACGGACGTACGAGGTCATATCGCCCCGTCCGGTTACGGACGGTGGCCAGCCGGGGCTAGCCTTCAAGGCATGGCTTTGGGGACACCTTCCACGCGAACAGACCGGGCGATCACGATCCGTGAGCTCCTGGCGCGGGGCGAGCGCTCGTACTCGTTCGAATTCGCCGCGCCGAGGACGGAGAAGGGCGAGCGGACGCTGTGGAACGCGATCCGCAGGATCGAGGCGGTCGGCCCCACGTTCGTGTCGGTGACCTACGGCGCGGGCGGCTCCTCGCGGGAGGGCACGGTGCGGGCCACGGACCGGATCGTGTCGGACACCACGC
Source organism: Streptomyces sp. NPDC024632 (assembly GCF_055559175.1). Taxonomy (NCBI): domain Bacteria; kingdom Bacillati; phylum Actinomycetota; class Actinomycetes; order Kitasatosporales; family Streptomycetaceae; genus Streptomyces; species Streptomyces sp. NPDC024632. The sequence goes on along the minus strand of NZ_JBVHLD010000001.1, from coordinate 291,629 downwards.
TGACCCCGTGCGCGCACCTCACGGCCGTGAACCACTCGGTGGCCGAGCTGCGCAACATCATCGGGCAGTACGCGGACGCCGGAATCCGCAACATCCTGGCTGTGCGCGGGGACCCGCCGGGCGACCCGCTCGCGGAGTGGGTGCCGCACCCGGAGGGCCTGACGTACGCGGCGGAACTGGTCCGGCTGATCAAGGAGTCCGGCGACTTCTGCGTCGGCGTGGCCGCGTTCACCGAGATGCACCCGCGCTCCACCGACCCGGCCGAGGACACCCGGCACTTCCTGGACAAGTGCCGCGCGGGCGCCGACTTCGCCATCACGCAGATGTTCTTCGACGCGGAGGACTACCTGCGGCTGCGCGACCGGGTCGACGCGGCGGGGTGCAGCACCCCGATCATTCCCGAGGTCATGCCGGTCACCAACGTCCGGCAGATCGAGCGTTTCGCCCAGCTCGGCAACGCCCCCTTCCCCTCCGACCTGGCCGAACGCATCCTCGCGGTGCAGGACGACCCGGTCGCGGTCCGGGCGATCGGCATCGAGTTCACCACCGAGATGTGCCGCCGTCTGATGGCGGAGGACATTCCGGGGCTGCACTTCATTACTCTTAACCACTCGACAGCGTCGCTGGAGATCTACGAGAACCTCGGTCTGCACCAGCGGACGTGACCGGCTCGGTACAGTCGGCTCGGTCCAGTTAAGGAAGTGGGCGCATGGGCTACTCGGTGCTGTACGTCGCCTTCGGAATCGTCGCGCTGTGGCTGCTCGGTGAGGTACTGCTCCAGTACAAGGCGCGGCTGCGCTATCGCGTACTGGCCTTCGCCGGGTTCCTGGGCGTGGTCGTCGGCGTGTCCCAGCGCAATGTGATCATCATCGTGCTCGGCGCGCTCGCCTTCGGCGCGGGCCAGTCCTTCGTGACGCTCTCCTACAAGCGCGGCTTCTCCACCGGCTGGGCGCTCGGCGGGCGTCCCGGCTCCAGCCGCCGCCGCAGGAAGGGCGGGATGACCGAGCCGGTGCTGGAGGTCAGCCCGGTCGAGGAGGAGTACCCGGAGGAATTCGCCGCCGCCCGGCAGCCGGGTCCGCGCGACGAACTCGACGCGGACGAGCCCGATCTGTTCGGCGGCGGGCGGCCGTTGGACTCCGGCCAGATCTACCAGCCGGTCCCGATGCACGAGGACAGCGGCGAATACCCGGTCTACGACGGCCAGTCGACGTACACCCCCGACCCGTACACCAGCGGCGGCTACGAGGGGTACGGCGCGCAGGGCTATGCGGGCTGGGGCGGCGAACCCCAGCCCGCGGCGGCCTCCTACGCCGGTGACGGCTCCGACCAGTCCGGCTGGGGCGGCCACGAATACGGCTACGACCCGGGCGCCTACCAGGAGCCCGCCCCCGCCCCCTACGGCTACGACACCCCGGCCGGCGGCGGCGAGCCCTACCCGTACCCGTATCCCCAGCCGCAGCCGCAGCCGCGGTACGAGACCTACGGCGGTCAGCAGGAGCAGGAGCAACAGCCGCTGGGCAGCGACCCGTACGGCTACCCGTACCAGCAGCAGCCCGACCCGCAGACGCAGCCGTACATCCCCCAGCAGCAGTACCAGTCGCCGTACGAGCAGCAGCAACCGCCCCAGCAGGAGCAGCAGCCGCAGTACGCCGACCCGTACGACCCCTACCGCTACTGAGAGTTCGGCCCGCCGCCCGGCCCGCTACCCGGCCTGGGTGCGGGCCGCGTGCAGCAGTGACGGCAGCCGGGCCGCCGCCGTGCCCAGGCCGTTGGGCGCGGCCCAGGTCTGGGCGGGCAGCACGGCGGCCACGTGCGGGAAGTCCCGCCGCAGCGTCTCCTCCTCGTAGCGGTGGCAGCCCTCGTGCCAGGTGAGGATGCCCGCCAGCCAGTCGCGCAGCTCCTGCGCATAGCCGAGCAGCACCTCGCGCGCCGCGTCGTCGAGTGCGAACTCCTCGAAGAGCGTGGGCAGTTGGTTCTCGGTGATGTGCTGGAACTCCTGCATCCGCGCGGCCATCAGATCCCCGACCACGTCCATCGCCTCCTGCGGCGAGCAGTCCAGGAAATTCTGCACGACGAGCACCGCGTTGTGGATCTCCCCCTCGAACTCGATCTCCTTGCGGTACGAGAACACGTCGTTGAGCAGGCAGGCGAAGTCGGCGGCGGCCACCTCCATGGACTGCACGGGCCGCGAGCGGTAGACGGCGTCCGGCAGCGCGTCACCGTGGCCGATCCGCGACAGGCTCATCGTCAGGTCGGAGCCGAAGGTCTTGCGGCGCATCTCGATGTAGTCGACCGGGTCCGGCACCCGGTTCTGCTTCTGGTTGGCCAGCTCCCACAGCCAGCTCTCGCACATGTCCTCGACGGCGAAGCGGAATTTGCCCCGCGCGTCGGGGGACATCGGGCCCGCGGTGCGCCGCCACAGGTCCGCCAGACCCCGCTCCAGCGCGCTCACCGGCGTGGGCGCGGGCTCGTCGCCCAGCGGCATGAACAGCTTGAACCGCTCGGTGGCCAGCCGGGCCGCTCCGGCGTCGGGGGACCGGCCGAAGACCAGCGGGTAGTAGTCGTCGCCGTAGGTGCCCCAGGTCAGCCAGTCCGTGGTGAGGTTCAGCTCCTCCGGCGAGGCCGCCGGGTGGATGCCCGCCGCGCACAGCGCGAAGTCGTAGTCGGCGAGCTTGCGTTCGTTCCACAGCCCGCCGGGGACGGGGAAGCCGGGCTCCGCGCCGAGGATGCCCATCGCCCGGCCCCACTCCATGTTGTGCCGCCGGGCGGTGTCCAAGTGCGGGCTGAGCGTGGTCTCGAACGGCATGTGGATCTCGGCGCGCCGGACCGTGTCGGTGCGCTGGTGCGGGGCGTGCGAGAAGGACCGGGCGCGCTGCGGCAAGGTCGCGGCCAGCGAGTGCAGGATCTGCGCGGCCGAGGTGCCCAGGCCCGTCGGCCCGCCGATCGCGCCGCCGCCGATACCGGCGCCCGCGCCCACTGCGCGGGAACTGCCGTCCGCGCCGTTCATGTACCGGCTGGAGCGCATGTGCCACTCGTGGCCGCCCGACTGCCAGTCCTGGAGTCCCTTGACGTACGCGAAGACGCCGAGACGTTCGTGCGGGGTCAGGCCGAACTGCCCGAACAGCGGCTCCACTTCGGTGAGAGCGGTGTGCTCGAACTGGTGCAGCCGCGAGGTCAGCAGGTCGTTCACCCGGTCCGCTGCCTGCTGGGCGGTCAGATCGAGGAACCGCTCAAGGACCAGGACGGCGTTGGAGAGTTCGCCCTCGTCCTCGATCTCGCGCTGGTACGAGAACAGGTCGTTGCGCAGGTGCACGCTGTCCGCGAAGCAGTCGCGCAGCACCCGCATCGCACGGCTCCCGGCGATCCGCGCCGGTACCTCGGCGCCCGCCGCGTGCTCGATCAGATTCGCCGACCAGGGCGCGCCGCCCACCTTGCGGCGCATCTCGATGTACTCGATCGGATTCGAGACGCGGCCCGCGTTGATGTTGGACAGCTCCCAGAGCGACTCCTCCAGCAGGTAGTACGTGCTCTCGTGGAACCGCTCCCTGAAGTCCTGCGACATCGTCGGCACCGTGCGCGCCCACAGGTCCGCGAGCCCCGCCTCGACCTGGTTGGTCGGCTCCGGCACCGGCTGTCCGAGATCCACCGGCATGAAGGCGGGCAGCCGGTCCAGGTACGCCTTCGCGCCCTGCATGTCCTGGCTGCGCTTGAAGATGTCCAGGAAGTGGTCGTCGAAGAAGAACACCCACACGTACCAGTCGGTGACCAGGTCCAGTTCGGGACCCGACGCGTCGGGATGGGTGTACGCGCACAGCAGCGCGTAGTCGTGGGCGTCGTAGTCCGCCTCGTCCCAGATCTCTGAGCCCTCGATCATGTCCATCTCGCGGGCCCACGCCTTGGAGTGCTCCCTGGCCCGTTCCAGGTGGGGGTTGAGCCGCGCCGGATACGGCACGTAGAACTGCGGGAGTTCGAAGGGCTGCGGCATGCTTCGTACGGCCTTCCGCTCGGTGATCACGGGCCGCCGTTCACGCTAGGCGGCCACCGCGCGCCCCCGGAGCGCCCGCCGGGCTTTTCCGTCCGATCGGTTGAATCCGGGCGGTGGCCCGCTTAAGGATCTTCGCGGCGGTAACGGGGGCGGCAAGAGGCGGACAGCGGACGGGAATCCGTCGAGCGGGCCGTCAACGAGCGCGCGGCGCACGCCCGTTCACCGGCTGCCGCCGGGCCCGCCCATGATCAGGTCGGCCACGATCGCGCCCGACATGCCCGCGTGCGGCAGTCCGCCGCCGGGGTGGGCCCAGCCGCCGACCCGGTAGAGACCGGGCAGCGCGTCGGCGTTGGGGGAGCGCAGCAGTGAGCCGTGCGCGCCCGCGAGCGCCGGGGCGGGGACCGAGCCGCCCGGTGCGCCGGTCTCGCGTTCCGTGTCCGCCGGTGTCCGCACGATCCGCCACAACTCCCGCTCCCGCAGGCCGGGTACGGCCGCCTCCGCGGCGGCCACCGCCCGCTCGGTGACGGCGTCGGCGGCGCCGGGAGCCGTCCAGTCCAGGCCGGCCCGGCCGTGCGGCGGCACGGTCACCCTCACGGTGACCGCCTCGTGCCCGTCATCCGGGCGCAGCGCGGGGTCGTCGGGCCGCAGCACCGTCACCGTGGGGACGGCGTCCGTGGTGCCGGGGGAGTCGAATGCCCAGGTCAGCGCGCGCTCGCGGTCCGGGGCGTGCACGACCGTACGGTGCACGGCGTCGGCCGGGCGCGCGCCGCGCAGCGCCATGTGGACGGTGAGGACGCCCCGCGGGTGCCGCGGGCCCCAGTCGGGCAACTCGTCCTCGGACTCCCAGGGCAGCACGTGGTCCCGGTAGAGCGCGGGCAGCGGCGCGCCCGCCACCACGAAGTCGGCCTCCGCCGTACCGCCGTCGGCCAGTTCCACCCCGGCGGCCCGGCCGTCCTTCTCCAGCACCCCGGTGACCTCGGCGCCGAACCGGAACTCCACCTTCCGCGCCAGACAGCGCGCGTACACCGCGTCCGCCAGCGCCCGCAGCCCGCCGGGCACGTACCAGACCCCGAAGGTCTGCTCCACGTACGCCAGTACGGTCGCGGAGGCGGGAGCGGTGCGCGGGTCGAGGCCGTAGTCGAGCGGATAGCTCTCCAGCAGCGCGGCCAGCCGGGGGTCGCGCAACTCGCCGTCCGCGACGGCGGACAGGGTCCGCGCCCGCGCCGGGCGGCGCAGCAGACCGCGCTTCCCGGCCGCCGGATACGGGTCCTCGCGCAGCGCGGCGGTCGCCCCGGACACCGCGTCCTCCAGGAGGGGCCTGCGAGTGGCCTCCCAGGCTTCCCGGGCGCGCAGCATGACCTCGCTCCACCGCTCGCCGCTTCCGGCGCCCAGAGCGCCGTCCAGCGCCTCCATGACCCCGGAGCGCGACGCGTTGGGCAGCGTCAGATCCGTACCGTCGGCGAAGACGTGGCGGGCGGCCGGATCGGCCTGCGCCAGACCGACGGACTGTTCGAGCGACTCCCGGCCGGTCTTGACGAACAGATCGCGCTGCACGGCGGGCAGCAGCAGGAGACCGGGGCCGGTGTCGAAGGCGAAACCGTCCCTCTCGACCCGGCCCACACCGCCGCCGTACGTCGCCGACCGCTCGTGCACCACCACCCGGTGGCCGCCGATGGCGAGCCTGGCCGCCGCCGCCAGCGAGCCCATACCCGCGCCGATCACCGCAATCCGTGCCATGGCAGGGACTGTATCGAAGGCCGCCCGACAGGCTCTCAGGTGGGCGCCGGGGTGCCGTTCCGGTTCTTGCGCTCCCTGCGCTCCCTGCGGCGGCGCAGCGCGCGCCGGATCCGGGACAGCAGCAGGAGCACGACGGTCATGCCGAGCACCAGCAGCACCGCCGCGATGATCGCGGCGGGCAGCGGATGGAAGAGCGCGAAGGTGACGATGCTCGCGACGCCCAGGTCCTCGGCGAGGCTGACCACGATATTGCTCGCGGGCTCGGGCGAGGTGTTCACCGCCAGCCTCGTGCCCGCCTTCACCAGATGGCTGGCCAGCGCCGTGGACCCGCCGACCGCGCCCGCCGCCAGCTCCGACAGCGAACCCGACTGCCCGGCCAGCAGCGCCGCCACCACCGCGCCCGCGACCGGCCTGATCACCGTGTGCACGGCGTCCCACGCCGAGTCCACGTAAGGGATCTTGTCGGCCACCGCCTCGCAGAGGAACAGGGCGGCCGCGATCAGCAGCACATCGGTGCGCTGGAGCGAAAGCGGCACCTCGTCGGTGATACCCGCCCTGCCCATCACACCGAGCAGCAGCACGACGGCGTAGGCGTTGATCCCGCTCGCCCAGCCGCTGGTGAAGACCAGCGGAAGTACGGACATGCGCGGGACTCTAGCGAACCGCGCCCACTGTCACCGAGTGAAATCGCGCGGTCATGAGTATCCGTACCTAGACGCGCGGTTGAGTACGTTCGCGGATGGGGCGTCGGCCGGGAAACCGGAAGAGTGGGGACCGCGGACGGGCTTCGGTGCCAGAACCGCCGACACGGGGCGGCGGAAGTACACCGGTCCGTACGTGAACGGGGGGCGCACGGGGGAGGCGCTGTTCTGGCACGGACCTGCGGGGGACCGGACCCTGCCAGAACAGCGCACCCGCGGACCGCTCACTGGCGCGCCGAACGCCCGCCGACCCTGCCCTGGAGCAGCCGGGACAGCGCCGCGTGCACCTCGTCGATACCGCGCTCCGGCTGGAACGCCTGCCAGTCCAGCGCGGCGACCAGCACCATCCCGAACAGCGCGGACGCCGTCAGCGGTACGTCGATCTCGTCGTTCAGCTCACCCTCCGCCACGGCCTCGCCCAGCACCTTCTCGACCACCGCCACCGCCTCCTGACGCAGGATCATCAGCGTGTCCTGCCAAGCGCGGTTGGTGCGCCACAGCTCGGCCACGTATAGCTGCGTGAAGGACGGGTAGCGCACGATGAAGTCGAGCCCCGCGTGGATCATCGCGTCCAGCGCGTCGACCTTGCCGCCGCCCTTGGCCTCCGCGTCCTGCGCGGCCTCGCGCAGCGAGACGGTCAGCAGACCCACGCCGTGCCGCAGCAACTCCTCGAACAGGTCGTTCTTGCTGGCGAAGTTGTAGTAGACGGTGCCCTTGGCGACCCCGGCCCGTTCGGCGATCTCGTCGACCGTGGTGGCGGAGAAGCCCTGTTCGGCGATGAGGGTGACGGCGGCCTCGTACAGCTTCTGACGAGTGGCCTGGCGTCGTGCGGTGGTCATGGTGCCGATTCTGCCTGTCCGGCGTCCGGCATGTTCAACGGGCACGTTCACCCGGCGGATTCCGGCCACCGCGCCAATGTCCCGTTTTCGGGCGTTACCCCAGGTCAGGGCCGATTGTCAGTGGTAGCCCCCACTATGGGTGGCATGGAGAAAGGAGGCTCGCCATGGCAGCTCCCGTAAGCGACATCCATCCTGTGCTGCGCCGCGCCACCGCGTCACCCGCCGCCCTTGACCTGCTCACCCAGGCACACCTCGGCCTCGAAGAGGCCGCCGTCCTGGAGACTCCGAACGAGCGCTACGCCACCGCCCACCTCGCCGCCCTGCGCACCGCCGCCGCGGTGCTCGCGGTACGCGGCCGACCCGAGCCCGCCCCGCGCCGCCGCCAGCGGATACGCACCGCCTGGGAGGTGCTGCCCGAGGTCGCGCCCGAACTGGCGGAGTGGAGCGCCCTGTTCGAGGCGGGCGCGGCCCGCAGGGCCCGCGCCGAGGCCGGCATAGCCGGAGCCGCGGGCCCCCGCGACGCCGACGACCTGCTGCGCGCCGCGACCATGTTCCTGCGCCTGGTGGAGCGCATGCTGCTCCTCCAGCCCGCGCTCGCGGGCAAGCCGCCCCTGATCCCGGCCCCCGCGGCCGCGGAGCCACCCCGCAGACGCGCCAACTGACACCCGGCCGCGCGCGGCGGCCCCGTCGTCCTGGTCACGCACGAGCACCTGGACCATGACACCCGGCCGCGCGCGCGGCGGCCCCACCTCGGCCGGGGGCTCTAGAGTGGAGCCGCCCGATGTGACCAGCCCCTGCGAGGAGCCGCGCGCCATGTCCCGTCAAGGAGGGGTGGACCCGATGCGCCCCCGTGCCAGTCTGCGTACCGCCGTGGTGTGGGAGGTCCTCAAGGACGCTCTCGAACGGCGGGCCAAGACCGCGGACACGGCGGCACTCGACGTCCTGGACACCGGCGGCGGCACCGGCAACTTCGCGGTGCCCGTCGCCCGGCTCGGCCACCGCGTCACCGTCGTCGACCCCAGCCCCGACGCGCTCTTCGCACTGGAGCGACGAGCCGCCGAGGCCGGGGTCACCGACCGGGTCAGCGCCGTCCAGGGCGACACCCACGGGCTGCCCGACATCGTGCCCCGCGCGAGCTGGGACATGGTGCTGTGCCACGGCGTCCTGGAGTACGTGGACGACCCGGCGGAGGCCGTGCGCAACGTGGTCGGAGCGCTCCGCCCCTCCGGCGCCCTCAGCCTGCTCGCGGCGGGCCGCGGCGGCGCCGTACTGGCCCGCGCCCTCGCCGGGCACTTCGCGGAGGCCCAGCACGCCCTCGGTGACCCGGACGGCCGATGGGGCGACGGCGATTCGCTGCCCCGCCGCTACACCGCGGACCAGCTCACCCGGCTGGTCACCGACGCGGGTCTGCGGGCCGCCGCCGTGCACGGCATCAGGGTCTTCGCCGACCTCGTCCCCGGCGTCCTGGTCGACACCGAGCCGGGCGCCCTGGAGGCGCTGCTGCGGCTGGAGCTGGCAGCGGCGGAGGAGCCCGGATTCCACTCGGTGGCCACCCAGCTCCACGTCCTCGGCGAGCGCGGCTGACGGACCCCGCGCGACCCCCGGAAGGACCTCTTCCGCTTCACCCGCCCCCGCCACCGGCCGGAGTAGTCGGTCACAGGCCCCCCGTACCGCCATTGCTGACCGTATGCTGGCATGACGTAACGGCGGACGGGGAATGAAGCCCCCGTCGGATTGGCGTAGTGGGGCGGGTTTCATGGGGGCGAATCCCTGCCTATCCTGAAAGGGTCGGACCGGTCGCCCCCCTGCGACCGACGAGTAGGAGGACTCCGTGCCGCTCTCGGAGCACGAGCAGCGCATGCTCGAGCAGATGGAGCGAGCGCTGTACGCCGAAGATCCCAAGTTCGCGTCGGCGCTTGAGGGAAGTGGGCTGCGCACGTACACCAGGCGGCGTGTCTACCAGTCGGTGGCGGGCTTCCTGGTCGGTATCGCGCTGCTCATGGGCGGCATGATCGCCAAGCAGCCCTGGATCAGTGTGGTGGGCTTCCTGGTCATGCTGGCCTGTGCGGTGCTGGCCGTCACCGGCTGGCGCAAGGCGGGCAAGCCGGGCGAGGCGGCGCCCGCCGCCGGGGTTCCCGGTGCCCCCGGCGCACCCGGCCGGCGGCTCAGCCGCCGCAACCAGGCCAAGCGGGGCAAGGTCATGGACCGGATCGAGGAGCGGTGGCAGCGCCGCCGCGACGAGCAGCAGGGTGGCCGCTAGAGGGTCACTTCCGCCAGCACGGCGCACCGTCCGAGGGTCCCGCACCCTCCCGACGGTGCGCCGATCTTTTTGCCCCCCGTGCGCCCACCTGTCGCCGTGCGGCGAGCCGATCCCTGAGGGTCGCGGCCCCTGAGGCCGTGGAGGCGCGAGGCTTGTGCCCCGGAGGGGCGCTGGGGGCACCTCCCAGCGTTAGCTGGGGGAGGAACCGTGCGGTCCGCCGCCGGCCGCGCTGAGGAACCGTGCGGTCAGTCGCCGACCGCGCTGAGGAACCGCGCGGTCCGCCGCCGGCCGCGCTCCCGCAGGTCACCACCCGCCCCGGCGGGGCAGTCCGGTCGTTCCCGGACCACCGGCCCCTGGGGGCGGGCGCGCTGTTCCACCCGCCCCTGACAGGGGCACGCCCCGCGCGGACAGCGCAGCCCCCTGAGGGGCGCCCCACCCGCGCGGTGGGGACTCACGCCTGGCGGGCCAGGCGCCTCCTCAGCGGAGCGACAAGGCGATGCCCGGCCTCGGACAGACGGAGAGTGACCGCGGACCACCGGTCAGAAAGGTGCCAGATCACCCGGGCGGAGGAACGCGGCAGAAGCACCGCCCGAAGGCGACCGCGGCGCCCGGCCGCCGCGTGCAGGCCCTCGCGGACGTGCCGGACATCGGCCGGCAACCCGGTGACCGGCTGGGGCCTGGGCGAGTAGAGCACCTGCTCCACCGCCGTGGCCAGGGCGCCCGCGGAGACCGCGGCCTGGCCGGTCAGACCGCCGTCCTGGACCAGCCGGGCCATCGCCCGCCGCGGGGTCTCGGAGTCGTCCGGCGGGACGCCGTAGTCCCAGCCGGTGTCGACCACCTCGCGCCAGGCGGACAGGGCGAGCCCTTCGGCCCTGTCACGTCCGCCGCCGAGCCGTCTGGACCGCTGTCGGCGCCGCCAGAGCATGGGCAGCAGCGGGACGGCCAGCACCAGCAGCGCGAGCAGCGTGAGCACGGCGATCCTGCCGCCGCCGAACCCGCCGCCGCCGGAACCGCCGGAAGCGGCCACCGCCGTGTTGTCGCAGGAGCTCTGCGCCCGGTTGTCGCTGCCGCAGCTCGCGCTCGCCGACGGCGTCGGGGTCGGCGTCGTCGCCGTGCCGTGCTGCCCCTGGTCGGCGGGCTCGTTGGTGCCCGAGGGCGTCGTGGTCTGGGTGTACGAGGGGGCCGTGCCCCGGTACGGGGTCGGCTCGAAACGGGTCCAGCCGATGCCCTCGAAGTACAGCTCGGGCCAGGCGTGCGCGTCCTTGAGGCCCACCGACATCGTGCCGTCCGAACCCTGCTGCGAGCCGGGGGTGAAGCCGACCGCCACCCGCGCCGGGATGTGCAGCGTGCGGGCCATCGCCGCCATGGTGAAGGCGAAGTGGATGCAGAAGCCTTCCTTGTTGCGCAGGAACCGCGCTATGGCGTCCACGCCGGTGCCCGACTGCGCCTTGGTGTTGTAGACGAACGCGCCCGAGGTGAAGTACCGCTGGAGCGCCAGCGCCTTCTCGTAGTCGTTGTTCGCCGACTCCGTCACCTGCTGCGCGGTCTGCGCGACCACCTTCGGCAGCGAGCCGGGCACCTTGGTGTACTCCTCGGCGACCCGTCCGGTGGCCGGGGGCGCGGCGGCGAGCTGCGCGGCCGTCGGCTGCACCTGCATGCTCGTGACCGAGTACGTCAGACCCGAGGTGTTCTGCCCGCGGTCGCCGATGATCGTCCGGCCCTCGGGCTCGAACCGCCAGTGCCCCGACACGTCGACGCCCAGCGCCGGGAAGGGCATCGGCAGCCAGCCCTGCGCGTAGCCGTCGTCGACCTTCACCGTCGTCTGGACCTTGGAGTACTTCACGTCGGAGGCCATGCCCGCGGGCTGCGGCAGCACCGACGGGATGTCCTCGATCTTCCGCTTCGACGGCTGCCACTGCGTGCCGTCGAACTGGTCGAGCGCCACGATCCGCAAGTACATGCTGGACAGATCGGTGGAGTTGGTCCTGTACGAGAGGACTTCGCGGTTGTCTTGCTGGTTGAGGTTGTCCTGGAGGGCCACCACCGGGTTGACCGCGGAGATCGTGCCGCCGCGCCCCGGTCCCGTACCGGTGCCCGAGGTGTCCAGCAGGCCGCTGCCCAGCGACGGCAGCACGGCGGGCGCGACCAGGGCCAGGCCCAGCGCCATCACGCCGATCCTGCGGCCGGTGCGCACCGGGGCCAGCGCCCGGCTGCCGGAGGCCGGGTTGGCGGAGCCGCCCCAGCCGTTGGCCGGCGGACCGCCGCCGAACACGCGGCCCCAGCGCGAGAGCCGGTCCCGGCCCTCGGCCAGGAGCAGCAGCAGGTAACCGGCGGCGGCGACGACGAAGTACAGCCACTGCGCACCGCCGTTGGACAGCCCCGCGGCCACCGAGTACAGCGCCAGCAGCGGAAGTCCCGCGGGGGCCGCGCTGTTGTACGTGACGGCCAGCGCGTCCACCGCGAGCGCGACCACCAGCACACCGCCGACCAGCAGCATCCTGATGCCGGGGGTGACGGGCGCCGGGATGGCGAACTGGCTGACGTCGGTCAGCCCGTCGCGTACCAGGTCGCTGAGGTGGACGAAGGCGTTGGGACCGGGGATGACGCCGCCCAGCGCCTGGTGCGGCGCGAACATCACGGTCAGCACGAGCAGTGAGACCACCGCCTGCGCGAGGACGGTCAACGGCCGGGCCAGCGGCACCCGTCGGGCCAGCGCACCGACCCCGGACTGGAGTGCCACGAAGAGCACGGCCTGGAACATCCAGCCCGCGGGGGTGGCCAGCGGCAGCAGCGAGCAGGCGGCCATCACGGAGGCGGCCGCCGCACACACCGTCAGCCGGGCACGTCCGCTCATGTTGTGGCCCCTGCCTCTTGCTGTTCCTCGCGTGAGCGGTAACGGTCGGCCCGCTGCCACAGTTCCGGCAGCGAGTCCCCGGCGCGTACCGACAGCACCGTCCAGCCCGCCTCGCGGAGCATCCGCAGCGGTGTCGGGGTGTCGTCGTCCTCGGCGCCGGTCTCCCGCGCGCCGTGCTCGGCCGGGGGCTCCGACCTGGCGCCCGGCTCGCGGGCCGTCCAGTCGTCGCTGTCCAGGACGAACGCGACGGCGCCGCCCGCTCGTTGCCGCATCCGGCCGACATTGGCCGCCTGCTCCTCGTCCAGGTCGCCGAGGAAGGCCACCAGCAGCCCCTCGTGGCTGGACCGCAGCACCTCGTAGGCGCGGGACAGGCCGTCGCTGTGGGCGGCGTCGGGGCCGGAGCCGGAGCCGGGCGACTGCGCCAGGTCGTCGGAGTGGTCGACCACGGCGAGGGTGTCCAGCAGGACGCCCGCCATGTCCGAGGAGTCGCCGACGTAGCCGCCGGTGCCCTCGGGGCCGGGGACGCTGCTGCCGGTGTCGGTCAGCAGCCGTACCGCGAAGCCGCGTTCCAGCATGTGGGTGGAGACCGAGGCGGCGGCCGAGACCGCCCACTCGAACGCCGAGTCGGGGCCCGCGCCGTAGTAGGCGGAGCGCCGCGTGTCCAGCAGGACGGTGCAGCGCGCGCGGTGCGGCTGCTCCTCGCGGCGCACCATCAGCTCGCCGTACTTGGCGGTGGAGCGCCAGTGCACCCGGCGCAGGTCGTCGCCGTGCCGGTAGCCGCGCGGGATGACGTCGTCCTCGCCGGCGAAGGCCAGCGCGCGGGTGCGGCTCTCGCCGTAGCCGTTGGCCTCACCGGCCAGGCGTACCGGCGGCAGCGCCTCGACGCGCGGCACCACGGTGAGGGTGTCGAACGCGCTGAAGGAGCGGGTCAGTTCGCACATGCCGAAGGGGTCGGTCAGCCGCAGTTGCAGCGGGCCGAGCGGGTAGCGGCCCCGCAGGTCGGAGCGGACCCGGTAGGACACCTCGCGGTGGCCGCCGGGCTCCACCCGGTCCAGTACGAAGCGCGGGCGCGGGCCGAGCACGTACGGCACCCGGTCCTGGAGCATCAGCAGTCCGGTGGGGATGCGCGAGACGTTGTCGACCCGCAGGTGCACGCGGGACTCCGACATGGCGGGCACCCGCGACGGGGCGAGCCGCCTGCTGCCCGCGACCCGGTAGCGGGTGCGGTACAGGACGGCGACGCAGACCAGCGGCAGGATCGCCAGCAGCAGTCCGACCCGCAGCAGGTCGGGCTGGCCGAGCACGTAGGCGCATATCCCGGCGGCGACCCCGGCCGCGACGAAGGACCGGCCCCGGGTGGTGAGTCCGCCGAGCGCGGTACGGAATCCGCCGCTCGCCTGCTGCGGTCCCGCGGCGCCCGGCGGGCCGCCCTGGCGGCCCTGCGCCGGACCGCGCTGCGGCTGCGGCGCGGATTGTGGCGGTCGGGTCGGCGGCGGGGTCCCGGCGCCGGGCGTCGCCATCACAGGCCCCGCAGGCCCTGCGGGCGGGCCGACGGCTTCTGCGGCCAGCCGCCGGCCGCCGGGTCGGGCACCGGGACGCGCTGCACGATCTCGGCGACCACCTGTTCGGGGGTGCGCCGGTTCAACTGCGCCTGCGCGGTGGGCAGCAGGCGGTGCGCCAGTACGGAGGAGGCCAGGCCCTGCACGTCGTCGGGCAGCACGTAGTCCCGGCCGTCCAGCGCGGCGGAGGCCCTGGCGGCCCGCACCAAGTGCAAGGTGGCGCGCGGCGAGGCGCCGAGCCGCAGATCGGGGTGGTTGCGGGTGGCGCCGACCAGCGTCACCGCGTACCGCCGTACCGGCTCCGAGACATGCACCATCCGTACGGCCTCGACGAGCTTGACGATCTCGTGGGCGTGCGCGACGGGCTGGAGGTCGTCGAGCGGCGAGACACCGCCGTGCACGTCGAGCATCTTCAACTCGGCGTCCGGGCTGGGGTAGCCGATCGAGACCCGGGCGGTGAACCGGTCCCGCTGCGCCTCGGGCAGCGGATAGGTGCCCTCCATCTCCACCGGGTTCTGGGTGGCGATCACCATGAAGGGGCTCGGCAGTTCGTACGTGGTGCCGTCCACGGTGACCTGCCGCTCCTCCATCGACTCCAGCAGCGCCGACTGGGTCTTGGGCGAGGCGCGGTTGATCTCGTCGCCGACCACGATCTGCGCGAAGATCGCGCCCGGCTTGAACTCGAAGTCCCGCCGCTGCTGGTCGAAGACGCTCACTCCGGTGATGTCGGACGGCAGCAGGTCGGGTGTGAACTGGATGCGCCGTACCGAACAGTCGATCGACCGTGCCAGGGCCTTGGACAGCATCGTCTTACCGACACCCGGCACGTCCTCGATCAGCAGATGTCCCTCGGCGAGCAGCACCGTCAGTGCGATGCGGACGACTTCGGGCTTGCCCTCGATCACGTTCTCCACACTGCGGCGCACCCGGTCAGCGGTCGTCGTCAGATCGCTCAGGCTTGCTCGTGCGTCAAAGGTCGTCACCCGGTACTCCTCGGCCATGTTCCTCGGGACACGGTCATCCCTGGACCGGCCCACCCCACTTGCGTGCCGCTCGTGCTCGCGCCGGGCGAGGCAGTGCGGTGCCGCACGATGCATTCTTCCCTTACGCGGCACCCCACGTCACTCGCCTGCCGTTACTTGTTCGTGATTTCCCGGAGTAGACCAGTGTGCACGTCGAAGACGAACCCGCGCACGTCGTCGGTGTGCGCGAGGAAGGGCGAGGTGCGCACCCGGTTCATCGACTGCCGGACATCCTGGTCGATATCGGTGAACGCCTCCACCGACCAGGTCGGCCGCTGGCCGACCTCCCGTTCCAGTTCGGTACGGAAGTCCTCGGTGATGCTCTGCAGGCCGCAGTTGGTGTGGTGGATCAGCACGACGGAGCGGGTGCCCAGCGCGCGCTGGCTGATGGTGAGGGAGCGGATGGTGTCGTCGGTGACCACGCCGCCCGCGTTGCGGATGGTGTGGCAGTCGCCCAGCTCCAGACCGAGCGCCCGGTGCAGGTCGATGCGGGCGTCCATGCAGGCCACGACGGCGACCTTCAGAACGGGCCTGGCATCCATGCCGGGGTCTTGGAACGCGTCGGCGTAGCGCTGGTTGGCTGCGACGAGCCGGTCGGTAACGGACGCGGTGGCGGTGTCTCCGGAGCGGCCGCTGACGTCGGTCGGCGCTGGGGAACCACTGGCAGATATCGACATGTCTCTGACGGTACGGCTCCGGGTGCCGTTCCACCTGCTGTGAGTTCCCACGAAATTTCGGCTCAAAAAGGATAAGCATCGGCAATTCCACGATGTGTGAGGTAGCCCACACACCCTCCGGGGCTCACCGGAAAGGGGTGACGCGAGAGGACGCGAGGGGTGACGCGGAGGCCGCGCGGGACGTGACGCGCCCGGCTCCGCTCTGCGTTGACCGTGGGGGCCGGTGGAGTAAAGTGGCGCGAAGTGGTGCCGTCTGCTGGAGGTGTGCATGTTCCTCGGGACGTACACCCCGCGGCTCGACGACAAGAACCGGCTGGTGCTGCCCGCCAGGTTCCGCGAGCAGTTCGCCGACGGACTGGTGATCACCAAGGGGCAGGAACGCTGCTTGTGCGTGTGGTCGGTCGACGGCTTCAAGGCCGCCACCAGAAGCCTGTCCGACGCCCCGCTGACCTCGAAGGGCGCGCGGGACTACTTGCGCGTGCTGTTCGCCGGGGCGCATGACGAGGTCCCCGACAAGCAGGGCCGGGTCACGGTGCCGCAGCCGCTGCGCGCCTACGCCGGGCTGGTCAGGGACTGCGCGGTGATCGGCGCGGGCAGCCGGGTGGAGATCTGGTCCGCGACCGCCTGGGAGGGCTATCTCGCGGCCCAGGAAGACACCTTTTCGGCCCTGTCCGAGGAGGTTCCGCCCGGATTACTGTGAGCGCGGCCCGACCGGTCCGCGCCCCGGCGCACCTGCGCGCACCCCACGCTTGACTCCGTACCACCGCGCGGACGTACGGCCCGGCCTCCTCCCGCTCTGCCGCTCCGCTGGCACCACTTCCCCGGTGCCAGGGGAACGTTTCCTTTCGAGCGGGCGGGGACCCGGTTCTACGTCCCTCGTACCGCCGAGAAGGGCCCCATGAGCGACACCACCCCCGCGCAGCCCGAGCCGCGCCATGTGCCGGTCATGCTCCGGCGCTGCCTGGACCTGCTGGCCCCCGCGCTCGCCGAGCCGGGCGCGGTCGTCGTGGACGCCACCCTCGGCCTCGGCGGCCACAGCGAGGCGCTGCTCAGCACGTTCCCCGCCGCCCGGCTGGTCGCGCTCGACCGCGACACCGAGGCGCTGAAGCTCTCCGCCGAGCGACTCGCGCCCTTCGGCGACCGCGCCACCCTCGTGCACGCGGTCTACGACGAGCTGCCCGACGTCCTGGACCGGCTCGGCATCGTCCGCGTGCAGGGCGTCCTGTTCGACCTCGGCGTCTCCTCCATGCAGCTCGACGAGGCCGGCCGCGGCTTCGCCTACGCCCAGGACGCGCCGCTGGACATGCGGATGGACCAGACCACCGGGATCAGCGCCGCCGAGGTGCTCAACACGTATCCGCCGGGCGACCTGGTGCGCATCCTGCGCGCCTACGGCGAGGAGAAATTCGCCCGCAAGATCGTGGACGCGGTGGTGCGCGAGCGGGAACGGGAGCCGTTCAGCAACAGCGCGCGCCTGGTGGAGCTGATCCGTACGGCGCTGCCGCAGGCCGCGATGCGCACCGGGGGCAACCCGGCCAAGCGGACCTTCCAGGCCCTGCGGATCGAGGTCAACGGCGAGCTGTCGGTGCTGGAGCGCGCGGTCCCGGCGGCCGTCGGGGCGCTCGCGGTCGGCGGCCGGATCGCCGTGCTGTCGTACCAGTCGCTGGAGGACCGGCTGGTCAAGCAGGTCCTCGCGGCCGGGGCCGCCACGACCGCGCCGCCCGGCCTGCCGGTGGTGCCCGAGCAGTACCAGCCCCGCCTGAAGCTGCTCACCCGCGGCGCGGAACTGCCCACCGAGGACGAGATCGCCGAGAACCGGCGGGCCGCGCCCGCCCGGCTGCGCGGCGCCGAGCGGATCCGCGAGGACGCGCGGTGAGCCAGGACCGGCCGGGGGACCGGCGACGGCCCCCCGGCGACGACCGGGCACGCCGGGACCGGTCACCTGAGGGCCGGCCGGGCGACGGCCGGGCACGCGAGGAACCGGCGCGCGGACGCACCCCGCGCGAGGACCCCGCCCGTGGCCGCGCCCCGCGCCAGGAACCGCCCCGTAAGCGGGCCGCCGGTCAGGAACCGTCCCGCGAGCGGGCCGCCCGCCAGGACCGGCCGCCGCGCCAGGACCGCGGGGAGCCGCGCCGCGGGACCGCGAGGGTGCCCAGGCCGCCGCGCCCGCCCGGCCTGTCCGTACGGCCGTCCGCGGGCCGCGGGTCCGCCCGGTCCGCAACCGCCGCCCGTATGCCGTTCGTCCTTCTTGTCGTGACCCTCCTCGCGGGCGGCCTGCTCTCCCTGCTGCTGCTCAACGGAGCGGTCAACCAGGACTCCTTCGAGCTGAACAAGCTTCAAAAGGAGACCAACGGTTACACGGACGAGCAGCAGCAGCTCCAGCAGGAGGTCGATCAGTACGCGGCCCCCGGCGGCCTGGAACAGCGCGCCCGGCAGCTCGGCATGGTGCCGGGCGGCAACCCGGCCTTCCTCAACCCGGACGGCAGCGTCCGGGGCACCCCCGAGGAGGCCACGGCGCCGCCCGCGCCGCCGCCGACCAGCAAGGCGCCGCCGGCCCCGACCGGCACGCCCACCGCGACCCCGCCGAGCGGCACCCCGACCGGCGCGGCCGACGCCGCCGCGACCGGGTCGCCGACCGGCGCCCCCGGCACCACTCCTTCGGCCCCCACGACCCCCGGCGGCGCGCACGCCGCCGCCACGACCACTCCCACTCCTCCCGGCAGGTGACTTCGTGAAGCCTCAGCCACCCTCCCCGACCGCCCGTTCCCCGCGCCCCGCGCGGAGGGCCGGCCGGTGAGCGAGCCGAGACGACCGCAGCCGGGCCGCGCCCCGCGCCCCGGCGCGCCCCGCCCCCGCGCGTCCGGAGCGGGCAACGCGGGCGGCGCGGCGGCCGGAGCCGCAGGAGCCCCCGCGGGCCGGATTCGCCGCCCCCGCCCCGAAGGCGCCGCGCCCCGACCCGCCCAGCGCGCGGGCCAGCGGCTCGGCCAGCGCCCCGCCGCCCCCCGCCCGCGCCGCACCGCCCCGCCGCCGCGGGCCCCCCGCGGCCCCCGGCTGGTCAAGCTCGGCAGGCCCAAGCCCCGGCTGCGGCTGGTCGGCGTCGCCCTCACCCTGGTGATGGCCGCCTTCGTGATCCGGCTGCTCCAGGTCCAGGCCGTGGACGCCTCCACCTACGCGGCCAAGGCCGCGGTGAACCGCTGGGTGACCCACGACGTCACCGCCGACCGCGGCACCATCACCGACCGCTCCGGCGTCGACCTGGCCACGACCGTGGACGCGTACGACATCACCGCCGACCCGTATCTGTTCACCCCGGAACAGACCAAGACCAAGGACGCGCCGCTCCAGGCCGCCGAACTGCTCGCGCCGATCGTCGGCGGCGACCCGACGGCCATCGCCAAGGCGCTGGCCACCCCCAAGTCCCGCTACCAGGTGATCGCCCGCCAGCAGTCCCCGCAGGTCTGGAACCAGATCAAGGACCTGAAGAAGGCGTTCGCCGCCACGTACGCCAGGGGACAGGGCGCCAACGTGCTGGCCGGGGTCTTCAGCGAGACCCACACCAAACGCGTCTACCCCGGCGGCGACCTGGCCGCGGGCGTCCTCGGCTTCGTCAACAGCCAGGGCGTGGGCGGCGGCGGCCTCGAATCCATGCTCAACAAGGAACTCGCGGGCAAGAACGGCAAGATCCGCTACGCCCAGTCCGACGGCCGCCAGGTGCCCACCGCGGGCGTCCAGGAACACCCCGCCGTGCCCGGTTCCGACGTCGAGCTGACCCTGGACCGGGACATCCAGTGGGCCGCCCAGAGCGCGATCACCGCCCAGGTGCAGAAGTCCAAGGCCGACCGCGGCTATGTGATCGTCCAGGACTCCAGAACCGGCGAGGTGCTGGCCATGGCCGACGCCCCCGGCTTCGACCCCGGCGACCTCGCCCACGCCGACCCGCGCGCGCTCGGCAACGCGGCGATGCAGGACGCGTACGAGCCCGGCAGCGTCAGCAAGCTGATGTCGATGGCCGCGATCCTCGACACCGGCACCGCCACCCCCGACACCCGGGTCACCGTCCCGGGCACCCTGCCGCGCGCCGACCGGGTCTTCCACGACGACGTCGATCACGGCACCTGGTACCTGACGCTCAACGGCGTCCTGGCCAAGTCCAGCAACATCGGCACCATCCTGGCCAGCCAGCAGCTCGGCACGACCCAGCCGCAGGCCAACCGGGTGCTCTACTCGTACCTGAAGAAATTCGGCATCGGCGACCCCACCGGCATCGGCTTCCCCGGCGAGACACCCGGCATCCTGGCCAAGCCGCAGGACTGGAACGCCTCCCAGCAGTTCACCATCCCGTTCGGCCAGGGCCTGTCGGTCAACGCGCTCCAGGCCACCTCGGTCTACTCGACGATCGCCAACGGGGGCGTACGCGTCCAGCCCACGCTGATCCGCGGCACCACGGGACCCGACGGCCGCTACGTCCCCGCGGACCCGGCCAAGAAGACCCGGGTGGTCAGCGCGCAGACCGCCAAGACGCTCTCCACGATGCTCGAATCGGTCGTCGGCGACGAACAGGGCACCGGACTCCACGCGCGGATCGCCGGATACCGCGTCGCGGGCAAGACCGGTACGGCCAACCGGGTGGACCCGGAGACCGGCAAGTACAAGGGCTACACCTCGTCGTTCCTGGGGTTCGCGCCCGCCGACGACCCGCGCGTCACGGTCTCCTGCGTGATCCAGAACCCGACCAGGGGCAGCTACTTCGGCGGCTCCATCTGCGGCCCGGTCTTCAAGCAGGTCATGGAATTCGCGCTCAAGACGCTGAAGGTCCCGCCGTCCGGCACCAAGGCTCCCCATCTGCCGGTCGACTTCGACCCGGCCCAGCCCGCGACGCCGCCCGGCACCGCGAAGCCCGGCACGGACAAGGCGCGGTGATCATGAATTTTGGCTCGCACCCCGGCCAGCCCGGTAACCTCACCGCCGTGCCCAAAGCTGATCAGCCCACCCTCACCCAGCCGGGCGCGCCGCGCCCGACGCGTATCCGCCCCAAAACCCTGCACGAACTCGCGGAACTCACCGGACCTCTCGGTACGCGGGTGCCGGACGGCCCCACCGCGCAGGTCACCGGCATCACGCACGACTCGCGCGCGGTCCGCCCCGGTGACCTGTACGCGGCGCTGCCCGGCGCGCGCTTCCACGGCGCGGACTTCGCCGCGCAGGCCGCCGCCGCCGGAGCCGTCGCCGTACTGACCGACCCGGCGGGCACCGAGCGCGCCGCCGCCACCGGACTGCCCGTCCTGACCGTGGACGACCCGCGGGCCCGGATGGGCGAACTGGCCGCCGCCGTCTACGACCAGCCGGGCGACGGCCTGCTGCGGGTCGGGATCACCGGCACGTCGGGCAAGACCACCACCGCCTACCTCGTCGAGGGCGGCCTGCGCGCCGCGCGCGACGGCGGCACCGGCCTCATCGGCACCGTCGAGACCCGGATCGGCGACGACCGGATCAAGAGCGAGCGCACCACACCGGAGGCCACCGACCTCCAGGCGCTCTTCGCCGTGATGCGCGAACGCGGTGTCGAGTCGGTGGTCATGGAGGTCTCCAGCCACGCCCTGGTGCTCGGCCGGGTCGACGGGGCGGTGTTCGACGTGGCCGTCTTCAACAACCTCAGCCCCGAGCACATGGAGTTCCACGCGGGCATGGAGGACTACTTCCAGGCCAAGGCGCAGCTCTTCACCCCGCGCCGCAGCCGGCTCGGCGTGGTCAACCTGGACGACGCGTACGGCCGCAGGCTGGTCGGCGAGGCCACCGTGCCGCTGGTCACCTTCTCCGCCGAAGGGCGGCTGGACGCGGACTGGCGGGCCGAGGACGTCGAGGCGGGGCTGCACGGCAGCACCTTCACCGTGCTCGGCCCCAAGGGCGAGCGGGTGGACGCCACCGCGCCGCTGCCCGGCCCCTTCAACGTCGCCAACACCCTGGCCGCGATCACCGCGCTGGCCGCCGCGGGCCTCGACCCGCAGACCGCCGCCGACGGCATCGCCGCCGTCCCCGGCGTCCCCGGCCGCCTGGAGCGGGTCGACGCGGGACAGCCGTATCTGGCGGTCGTGGACTACGCGCACAAGACCGACGCCGTGGAGCTGATGCTGCGCGCGCTGCGCAAGACCACCCGCGGCCGGATCCACGCCGTGCTCGGCTGCGGCGGCGACCGCGACACCACCAAGCGCGGGCCGATGGGCGCGGCGGTCGCCCGGCTCGCCGACACCGCCGTACTGACCTCCGACAACCCGCGGTCGGAGGACCCGCTGGCCATCCTCGCCGCGATGCTGAACGGCGCGTGCGAGGTCCCCGCGCAGCAGCGCGGACACGTCATCGTCGAACCCGACAGAGCCGCCGCCGTCGCCGCCGCCGTCGCACGGGCCGAGCCCGGCGACATCGTGGTGGTGGCGGGCAAGGGCCATGAACAGGGCCAGGACATCGCCGGAGAGGTACGCCCCTTCGACGACCGAGAGGTGCTGCGCGCCGCGATCGAGAAGGACCGACAAGCACTGTGATCCCCCTCACCCTCGCCGAGGTCGCACGCGCGGTCGGCGGGAGCACGCACGACATACCGGACACGGAAGTACGTGTCACCGGCCCGGTGGTCAGGGACTCCCGCGAGGTGGTGCCCGGCGCGCTCTTCGTGGCGTTCGCCGGAGCCAAGGCCGACGGCCACGACTTCGCCGCCGACGTGGTCGCGGCGGGCGCCGTGGCGGTGCTCGCCACCCGGCCGGTCGGCGTACCCGCGATCGTCGTGGACGACGTACAGACCGCGCTCGGCGCCCTCGCCAAGCACGTCATCGAGCGGCTGGGCGCCACCGTGGTGGCGCTGACCGGCTCCGCGGGCAAGACCAGCACCAAGGACCTCATCGCGCAGCTCCTGGAGCGGCACGCGCCCACCGTGTGGACACCGGGCTCGCTGAACAACGAGATCGGGCTGCCGCTGACCGCGCTGAGCGCCGACGAGCACACCCGGCACCTGGTGCTGGAGATGGGCGCCCGCGGTATCGGCCACATCAGCTACCTGACCGGACTGACCCCGCCGCGGATCGGCCTGGTGCTCAACGTCGGCAGCGCGCACATCGGCGAGTTCGGCGGCCGGGAGCAGATCGCCCGGGCCAAGGGCGAGCTGGTCGAGGCGCTGCCCGCGGCGGCCGAGGGCGGCATCGCCGTACTCAACGCCGACGACCCGCTGGTCCGCGCCATGGCCTCCCGTACCAAGGCGCGCGTCGTGTACTTCGGCGAGTCGGCCAGGTCGGTCGACGGCGTGGACGTCGAGGTGACCGCCGAGAATGTCCGGCTCAACGACCGGGGTCAGGCCGTCTTCACGCTGCGAACACCCACCGGGTGCGCCGAGGTGACCTTGCGCCTGTACGGTGAGCACCACGTGTCGAACGCGCTCGCCGCGACCGCCGTAGCCCGTGAACTGGGCATGCCCGTCGACGAGATCGCCACCGCGCTCTCCGAGGCCGGCACGCTCTCGCACTGGCGCATGGAGGTCACCGAGCGGCCCGACGGCGTGACGGTCGTCAACGACGCCTACAACGCGAACCCCGAATCCATGAGGGCTGCCCTGCGCACACTCGCAGCGATGGGCAGATCCACACAGGCGCGCGGGGGGCGCACGTGGGCGGTGCTCGGAAAGATGGCCGAACTCGGCGGGGAAGCACTCGTCGAGCACGACGCGGTGGGGCGGCTGGCCGTCCGGCTCAACGTCAGCAAGCTCGTGGCCGTGGGCGGTACCGAAGCCGCCTGGCTGCAAATGGGCGCCTATAACGAGGGTTCGTGGGGTGAGGAGTCGGTGCACGTGTCCGACGCGGAGGCGGCGATCGACCTGTTGCGCAGCGAAGTGCGCCCGGGGGACGTCGTACTGGTGAAGGCATCGAGGTCGGTCGGCCTGGAGTCCGTCGCCCTGGCGCTGCTCGAAGCCGACGGCTTCGACGGCTCGGCCCGTGAGGGTGCCGCCCTGTGAAGCAGATTCTCGTCTCCGGCGTCCTGGGGCTCTTCCTGTCGCTGGTCGGCACACCGCTGTTGATCCGCCTGCTGGCCCGCAAGGGCTACGGACAGATGATCCGGGACGACGGTCCGAAGGCGCACCACAGCAAGCGCGGCACGCCCACCATGGGCGGTATCGCGTTCATCCTGGCCACGCTGATCGCCTACGCGGCGACCAAGCTGATCACCGGTGACAAGCCGACCATGTCCGGCGTGCTGGTGCTCTTCCTCTTCGCCGGTATGGGCCTGGTCGGCTTCCTCGACGACTACATCAAGATCGTCAAGCAGCGCAGCCTCGGCCTGCGCGCCAAGGCGAAGATGTCGGGCCAGCTCATCGTCGGCATCGCCTTCGCGGCGCTCGCGCTGAACTTCAAGGACTCCCGCGGCCAGACCCCGGCCTCCACCAAGCTGTCGTTCACCACCGACTTCGGCTGGTCCATCGGCCCGGTGATCTTCGTGGTCTGGGCGCTGTTCATGATCCTGGCGATGTCCAACGGCGTGAACCTCACCGACGGCCTCGACGGCCTGGCCACCGGCGCCTCCACCATGGTCTTCGCCGCCTACACCGTCATCGGCGTGTGGCAGTACGGCCAGTGGTGCGGGGCCCCGGTCAGCGCGAACGGCGCGTGTTACGAGGTCCGCGACCCACTCGATCTCGCGGTGGTCGCGGCGGCCCTGATGGGAGCCTGCTTCGGCTTCCTGTGGTGGAACACCTCACCGGCCAAGATCTTCATGGGCGACACCGGCTCCCTGGCCCTGGGCGGCGCGCTCGCGGGCCTGGCGATCTGCTCCCGCACCGAGATGCTGCTGGCCATCCTCGGCGGCCTCTTCGTCCTGATCACGATGTCCGTGATCATCCAGGTCGGCTCCTTCCGGCTCACCGGCAAGCGGGTCTTCCGGATGGCGCCACTCCAGCACCACTTCGAACTCAAGGGGTGGAGCGAAGTCCTGGTCGTGGTCAGATTCTGGATCATCCAGGGCATGTGCATGGCCGTCGGACTCGGCATCTT
The DNA here is from genome assembly GCF_055559175.1 of Streptomyces sp. NPDC024632. Taxonomy (NCBI): domain Bacteria; kingdom Bacillati; phylum Actinomycetota; class Actinomycetes; order Kitasatosporales; family Streptomycetaceae; genus Streptomyces; species Streptomyces sp. NPDC024632. The sequence goes on along the minus strand of NZ_JBVHLD010000001.1, from coordinate 266,969 downwards.
CTACGCGGGCTGGGTGGCCGCGTCGTGACGACCGACTCCCCGGCGTCCCCGGCGTCTCCGGCCTCCCCGTCCGCCGCCGGGCAGGGCTTCGTGAACCCCGACTTCACGGACCTGCGCGTCACCGTCGCCGGGCTCGGCGTCTCCGGCGTGCCCGCCGCGAAGGCGCTGCACGCCCTCGGCGCCCGCGTCACCGTCGTCAACGGCGTCGCGGGCGAGCGGCAGCGGGCCGAGGCGGCCGAACTGGAGGCGCTCGGCATCACCGTGCGCCTCGGTGACGGCGCGACCCTGCCCGAGGGCACCGAACTCGTGGTCACCGCCCCCGGCTGGAAGCCGAGCAGCCCGCTGTTCACGGCCGCCGCCAAGGCGGGCGTGGAGATCTGGGGCGACGTCGAACTGGCCTGGCGGCTCAGGAAACCCGGCGCGGCCCCCTGGCTCGCGGTCACCGGCACCAACGGCAAGACCACCACCACCCGCATGCTCGCCGCGATCCTCACCGCGGCGGGCCTGCGCACCGCGGCCGTCGGCAACATCGGCGTCTCCCTGCTGGACGCGGTCCTCGGCGACGAGCCGTACGACGTCCTCGCCGTCGAGTTGTCCAGCTACCAGCTCCACTGGGCGCCCAGCATCCGCCCGCACTCCGCCGCCGTGCTCAACCTGGCGCCCGACCACCTCGACTGGCACGGCTCGATGGCGGCGTACACCGCCGACAAGGGCCGGATCTACCAGGGCAACCAGGTCGCCTGCGTCTACAACCGCGCCGACCCGGAGACCGAGCGGCTGGTCCGCGAGGCCGACGTCGAAGAGGGCTGCCGGGCGATCGGCTTCACCCTCGACGCGCCCCGGCCCTCCGACTTCGGCCTGGTCGACGGCATCCTGGTCGACCGCGCCTTCGTGGACGACCGGGTCAACAGCGCGCAGGAGCTGGCCGAGACCGCCGACGTCAACCCGCCGGCCCCGCACAACATCGCCAACGCGCTGGCCGCCGCCGCCCTCGCCCGCGCCTACGGCGTCGAACCGGCCGCCGTACGCGAGGGCCTGCGGGCCTTCCGCCCGGACGCGCACCGCATCGCCGAGGTCGCCACCCGCGACGGCATCACCTGGGTCGACGACTCCAAGGCCACCAACACCCACGCGGCCGAGGCGTCGCTGGCCGCGTACCCGTCGATCGTCTGGCTCGCCGGCGGCCTCGCCAAGGGCGCGGTCTTCGACGACCTGGTCATCAAGTCCGCCGACCGGCTGCGGGCCGCCGTCCTGATCGGCGCCGACCGCGCCCTGATCCGTGAAGCGCTCGCGCGACACGCCCCCCAGGTCCCGGTGGTCGAGCTGGGCCGGACCGACACTGGGGCGATGGCCGCCGCCGTCGCCGTGGCACGCGACCGGGCCCAGCCCGGCGACACCGTTCTGCTGGCACCGGCCTGTGCGTCGATGGACATGTTCGCCAATTACAACGAGCGCGGCGATATGTTCGCGGAAGCCGTCCGGCGCCTGGGCGCCGCCGACAGCGACAGCGACGAGCCCTAGCCGCAGGTGTCGTGCGGCGCCCTCGCTCCGATGGAGGTCCCATGACGGCCACTGCGTCCCCCCGCCGCCCCGCGCACCGCCCCCGCGGGGGGCGGGTATGAGCACGTACCCGGCCCGGCAGCGCGGCAGCGCGCTCCGGGGCGCCGCCCGGCTCCCCGAGCGGGTACGCGCCGCCTGGGACCGCCCGCTGACGGCGTACTACGTCATCCTCGGCGCGGCCCTGCTGATCACCGTGCTCGGCCTGGTGATGGTGTACTCCGCCTCGATGATCCAGGCGCTGCGCTACGGCCTGCCGTCCACGTACTACTTCCGCAAGCAGCTCCTCGCGGTCGCCCTCGGCTCCGTGCTGCTCTACGCCGCCGCCCGGATGCCGGTCAGACTGCACCGCGCGCTCGCGTACCCGCTGCTGCTCGGCGCCGTCTTCCTGATGTGCCTGGTCCAGGTCCCCGGAATAGGGCAGACGGTCAACGGCAACACCAACTGGATCTCCATCGGCGGCCCTTTCCAGATCCAGCCCAGCGAATTCGGCAAGCTGGCCCTGGTGATGTGGGGTGCCGACCTGCTCGCCCGCAAGGGCGACCGGAATCTGCTGATCCAGTGGAAGCACCTGCTGGTGCCGCTCGTGCCCGTGACGTTCCTGCTGCTCGGACTGATCATGCTCGGCGGCGACATGGGCACCACGATGATCCTCACCGCGATCCTCTTCGGCATGCTCTGGCTCGCGGGCGCCCCCACCAGGCTCTTCGCGGGCGTGCTGTCCGGCGCGGCGGCGCTGGCGGCCCTGGCCATCATCACCAGCCCCAACCGGATGGGCCGGCTGCACTGCATCGCCGCCACCGACCCCGGCACCAACGACCAGTGCTGGCAGGCCGTGCACGGGATCTACGCCCTCGCCTCCGGTGGCTGGTTCGGGTCGGGACTCGGGGCGAGTGTGGAAAAATGGGGTGAACTCCCGGAGCCGCACACCGACTTCATCTTCGCCGTAACCGGGGAGGAATTGGGTCTGGCGGGGACGCTGTCGGTACTCGCCCTCTTCGCGGCACTAGGCTACGCGGGTATCCGCGTGGCCGGTCGTACGGAGGACCCCTTCGTCAGGTTCGCAGCGGGTGGCGTGACCACCTGGATCACGGCCCAGGCCGTGATCAACATCGGTGCGGTGCTCGGCCTGCTGCCGATCGCCGGAGTCCCGCTCCCGCTGTTCTCCTACGGAGGTTCAGCCATCCTGCCGACCATGTTCGCGATCGGGCTGCTCATCTCCTTCGCGAGAAACGAGCCCGGAGCGCGAGCGGCCCTGGCCATGCGGGGGCGTAGTGCTTTCAGCGGGGCAATGACACGGACGATGCGGCGGTACGTCACCAGGCGGCCGTCCGGAGAGCGGTGAATTTCGGTGCATGTCGTACTCGCCGGCGGGGGGACCGCCGGCCACATCGAGCCTGCGCTCGCGCTCGCCGATGCCCTGCGCAGGCAGGACCCGACCGTGGGCATCACGGCCCTCGGCACCGAGAAGGGCCTGGAGACCAGGCTGGTGCCGGAACGCGGTTATGAACTGGCGCTCATCCCGGCCGTCCCGCTGCCGCGCCGCCCCACCCCGGAACTGATCACCGTCCCCGGACGGCTGCGCGGCACCATCAAGGCCGCCGAGCAGATCCTGGAACGCACCAAGGCGGACTGCGTGGTCGGCTTCGGCGGCTACGTGGCGCTGCCCGGCTACCTGGCCGCCAAGCGGCTCGGCGTGCCGATCGTCGTGCACGAGGCCAACGCGCGGCCGGGCCTGGCCAACAAGATCGGGTCGCGGTACGCGCACGCGGTCGCGGTCTCCACCCCCGACAGCAAGCTGCGCGACGCCCGCTACATCGGCATCCCGCTGCGCCGCACCATCGCCACCCTCGACCGGGCCGCCGCCCGCCCCGAGGCCCGGCACGCGTTCGGCCTCGACCAGAACCTGCCCACCCTGCTGGTCTCCGGCGGCTCCCAGGGCGCCCGGCGGCTCAACGAGGTGATCGCCACCGTCGCGCCGCGGCTCCAGCAGTCCGGCGTGCAGATCCTGCACGCGGTCGGCCCCAAGAACGAACTCCCGCGGTCCGACAACATGCCCGGCATGCCGCCGTACCGCCCGGTGCCCTACGTCGACCGGATGGATCTCGCCTACGCCGCCGCCGACATGATGCTCTGCCGTGCCGGTGCCATGACCGTCGCCGAACTGTCCGCGGTCGGACTGCCCGCCGCCTACGTGCCGCTGCCCATCGGCAACGGCGAACAGCGGCTCAACGCCCAGCCGCTGGTGAAGGCCGGCGGCGGCCTGCTGGTCGACGACGCCGAACTCACCCCCGACTGGGTGCTGGGACACGTGCTGCCCGTCCTGACGGACCCGCACCGCCTGTACGACATGTCGCGCGCGGCAGCCGAGTTCGGCCGCCGCGACGCGGACGACCTGCTGGTCGCCATGGTGTACGAGGCGGTGGCCGCGGGCCGCCGCTGACGGTGGCCGCCGCGCCGAGGGCGTGTCCCGCGGCGCGGCGGACCGGGCCTGGCACGATAGGGCCCGCGGGGCGCGGAGGCGCTCCGCATCCGTCGACGCGGGGAGGCCGGGTGACCGGGGTGACCGGGACGCAAGCGAAGCCGGTCGGCGCCGACCGGGACGGGGCGGCGCCCGGTGCCGGACGGCGCCCGCGCCCCCGGCTGACCCTCCCCAGCCGCCGGACGGCGATCATCACACTGGTCGTCCTCACCGTCCTCGTCGCGGGCGGCACCTGGGCCGTCTACGGCTCCTCCTGGTTCCGCGCCACGCGCGTGACCGTCACGGGCAACGACGTGCTGACGCCGCAGCAGATCGAGCGCGCCGCGGGCGTACCGCTGGGCGGCGCGCTGGCCTCGGTGGACACCGGCGCGGTCCGCAGGCGGCTGCTCACCGCGCTGCCGCGGATCGACCATGTGGACGTGGAACGGTCGTGGCCGCACACGGTCCGGGTGAAAGTGACCGAACGAACGGCCTCCGCCGTACTGAAAAGCGGCGACAAGTTCACCGAAGTGGACCCGGGCGGTGTGCGATTCGCGACCGTCGACACCGCGCCGCGCGGCGTACCGCTCGTGCAATTGACGCCGGATCAGTCGCCGAGCCTTCGGCATTTCGGAACAAAGAGCCTGCTGCGGGCCGCCATTGCGGTCGCCGCCGATCTTCCGGAATCGCTGCACGGCCAGGCGACCGCGATCCGGGTCCGTTCCTACGACAACATCACCGTCGAACTCTCGCGCGGACGCAGCGTGATGTGGGGGAGCGCGGAACAGGGCGCGCGGAAGGCCGCGGTGCTCAATGCGCTCCTGAAGGTCCAGCCACACGCCTCCCACTACGACGTGAGTGCCCCCAGCGCCCCTGCGGCGTCAGGGAGTTGACGCCCCTTATGGCATTATTCGACCCCTGGCCCACCAGCCGGTGACGTGATCACATAGGGTCAAAAGAAAAACGGTAGGTTCGGCGTGTTCGTTGAACCACTACCGCTTGTCGACTTAGTGTCTCGTCCCAAGGAACACATGGGACATGCATACTGGTAACCCTAAACCTCACGGTTAGGGTTCGGAACGGCATCGGCGAGCGTACCGACCGTCCCACAAGATACGTAACTCGAGGCGAGAGGCCTTCGACGTGGCAGCACCGCAGAACTACCTCGCAGTCATCAAGGTCGTCGGCATCGGCGGCGGTGGCGTCAACGCCATCAACCGGATGATCGAGGTCGGTCTCAAGGGCGTCGAGTTCATCGCGATCAACACCGATGCGCAGGCCCTCCTGATGAGCGACGCCGACGTCAAGCTCGACGTCGGCCGTGAACTGACCCGGGGCCTCGGCGCCGGGGCCAACCCCGACGTGGGCCGCAAGGCCGCCGAGGACCACCGCGAGGAGATCGAAGAGGTGCTCAAGGGCGCCGACATGGTCTTCGTCACCGCGGGTGAGGGCGGCGGCACCGGCACCGGCGGCGCACCCGTCGTCGCCAACATCGCCCGCTCGCTCGGCGCCCTGACCATCGGGGTCGTCACCCGCCCCTTCACCTTCGAGGGCCGCCGCCGCGCCAACCAGGCGGAGGACGGCATCGCGGGGCTGCGGGAGAACGTCGACACCCTGATCGTCATCCCCAACGACCGTCTGCTGTCCATCTCGGACCGCCAGGTCAGCGTGCTCGACGCCTTCCGCTCGGCCGACCAGGTCCTGCTCTCCGGCGTGCAGGGCATCACCGACCTGATCACCACCCCCGGCCTGATCAACCTCGACTTCGCCGACGTGAAGTCCGTGATGTCCGAGGCGGGTTCGGCCCTCATGGGCATCGGCTCCGCACGCGGTGACGACCGTGCGGTCGCCGCCGCCGAGATGGCGATCTCCTCGCCGCTGCTCGAAGCCTCCATCGACGGCGCCCGCGGGGTGCTGCTCTCCATCTCCGGCGGCTCCGACCTCGGCCTGTTCGAGATCAACGAGGCGGCCCAACTCGTCAGCGAGGCGGCCCACCCCGAGGCCAACATCATCTTCGGCGCGGTCATCGACGACGCGCTCGGCGACGAGGTGCGGGTCACCGTGATCGCCGCCGGGTTCGACGGGGGCCAGCCGCCCACCAAGAGCAGCGCCAAGGCGCTCGACGGATACCGCGACACGACCCCCGCCTCCGGCGCCCGGATCGCCAGCCAGCCCGAACCCGCCCGCCCGGCGACCTCGTACACCGGCCTCGGCAGTGTCCCGGTCGCCTCGTCGGACCGCGACAGCGACAACGAGCCCGTCGCGGAGGCGCCGACCCCGGTCCCGCCCCCGCACGTGCCGCCGGCCCGTCCCTACCAGGACACCGCGGCCGAAGAGCTCGACGTACCCGACTTCTTGAAGTGATAGGGCACCGCCAGACAGCGAGCGGCGCGCACTTCGCCTTCACCGACCGGTGGGGCGGGGTGAGCGCCGTTCCGCACGACAGCCTCAACCTCGGCGGCGCGGTGGGGGACGACCCCGCCGCCGTACGCGCCAACCGCGAGCGCGCCGCGGCCGATCTCGGCCGCGACCCCGACCGGGTGGTGTGGATGAACCAGGTGCACGGCCGCGAGGTCGCCGTCGTGGACGCCCCGTGGGGCGACCGGCCGGTCCCGGCCGTCGACGCGCTCGTCACCACCCGCGCCGACCTCACGCTCGCCGTACTCACCGCCGACTGCGTGCCCGTACTGCTCGCCGACCCGGTGGCCGGTGTCGTGGCCGCCGCGCACGCGGGACGGCCGGGACTGGTCGCGGGTGTGGTGCCCGCCGCCGTCGAGGCGATGACGGCGCGGGGGGCCGACCCCGCGCGGATCACCGCGCTGCTCGGACCCGCCGTGTGCGGAAAGTGCTATGAAGTGCCCGCCGCGATGCGGGACGAGGTCGCCCGGGCGGTGCCGGAGGCGTACGCCGAGACGAGCTGGGGCACTCCGGCGGTCGACGTGGCTTCGGGGGTGCGCGCCCAACTCGCGCGCGCCGGAGTGAACCTCGGGCCGAGCGCCGGATCATCCGACGGGCCGGGCGCGGGTGTGTGCACCCTGGAGTCCGCCGATCACTTCTCCTACCGCCGCGACGGTGTCACCGGTCGCCTGGCGGGCTATGTCTGGCTGGACGGCGCCGCGTGACCGAGCATCAGACCGACCCCGAGGCCGAGGACGGCGCCAGGCGCGCGGAACTCGCCGCGAATCTGGACCGTGTCGAGAAGCGGATCACCGCCGCCTGCGAGGCGGCCGGGCGGGACCGCGCGGACGTGACCCTGATCGTGGTCACCAAGACCTACCCGGCGAGTGACGTCCGGCTGCTGGCCGGCCTCGGCGTCCGGCATGTGGCGGAGAACCGCGACCAGGACGCCGCGCCCAAGGCGGCGGCGTGCGCCGATCTTCCGCTTACTTGGCATTTTGTGGGGCAGTTGCAGACCAACAAGGCTCGTTCAGTGGTCCGTTACTCTGATCATGTGCACTCGGTCGACCGGCTCCGGCTGGCCGGCGCGCTGTCGACCGCGGCGACCGCCGCGGAAAAGCGGCTCGGGTGCCTCGTTCAGGTCGCCCTGGACGCGGAGTCGGGCGCTCAGGGAGAGCGCGGCGGGGTGGCACCCGACGCGGTCGCCGCGCTCGCCGACGCGATCGCGGCGGCACCGGGGCTGCGTCTCGACGGCCTGATGACCGTCGCGCCGCTGGCCGGGGCATACGCGGGCCAACCCCGCGCCGCCTTCGATCGGTTGATGGAAATCTCATCCGGCCTGCGCGAGACCCATCCGGCTGCGACCATGGTCTCGGCAGGGATGAGCCAGGACCTCGACGAAGCCGTTGCGGCCGGAGCGACACATGTACGCGTCGGTACGGCGGTACTCGGAGTCCGTCCCGGGCTCGGGTAACGTCACCAACAAGTCGGACCACAGCATAAATATGGTGTGGCGGCCGTCCGAGCGGCGGCCGAGGACCGCAACCCCGCTGAGAGGACGCAGAGCATGGCCGGCGCGATGCGCAAGATGGCGGTCTACCTCGGCCTCGTGGAGGACGACGGATACGACGGGCCGGGATTTGACCCCGACGACGAGTTCGAGCCCGAGATGGCCGCTCCGCCCGCAGCACGGGCCAGCGCCGACCCCGAGCGTGCCCCTCGCCGTCAGCAGCAGGTCAGCCAGCACGTACCGCAGCACGTAGCACAGAGCCAGCACCAGTCGTCGCAGGACGAACCGGCGCGTCTCGTACACGCCCCGGCGCCCCGTGAACCGCGGATCGCCCCCGTGGCGTCCATCACACCCGAACGTCACAGCCTGGAGAAGAACGCACCGGTGATCATGCCCAAGGTCGTGTCAGAGCGAGAGCCGTACCGGATCACGACACTGCACCCCCGGACCTACAACGAAGCCCGTACCATCGGGGAACACTTCCGCGAGGGAACGCCGGTGATCATGAATCTGACGGAGATGGACGACACGGACGCGAAGCGTCTTGTCGACTTCGCCGCCGGCCTGGTCTTCGGTCTTCACGGAAGCATCGAGCGGGTGACGCAGAAGGTGTTCCTCCTGTCGCCTGCTAACGTCGATGTCACGGCGGAGGACAAAGCCCGGATCGCCGAGGGCGGGTTCTTCAACCAGAGCTGAACGAGACGCAACCGCAGGGACCCGGCCACCGGGCCGAAGACGAGCAGGGGAGAGGGAAGCGCGATGAGTGTCGCACTCCAGGTGCTGTACATCGCGCTGTACTGCTTCCTGTTTGTGCTGATCTTCCGATTGGTGATGGATTACGTCTTCCAGTTCGCCCGTTCATGGCACCCTGGGAAGGCGATGGTGGTGGTCCTGGAGGGCACCTACACTGTCACCGATCCGCCACTCAAGCTCTTGCGGCGGTTCATCCCGCCGCTACGTCTCGGGGGCGTGGCGCTCGACCTGTCCTTCTTCGTATTGATGATCATCGTGTACATCCTGATCTCCGTCGTGGGGAACTTGATGTGAACGGTGCGGGCTCCCGATATGTCGACGATCACGTTGAGGTGAAGAGATGCCGCTGACCCCCGAGGACGTTCGGAACAAGCAGTTCACGACCGTCCGCCTCCGAGAGGGCTATGACGAGGATGAGGTCGACGCCTTCCTCGACGAGGTGGAGGCGGAGCTGACTCGATTGCTCCGCGAAAACGAGGACTTGCGCGCCAAACTGGCCGCGGCCACCCGTGCCGCCGCCCAGAACCAGCAACAGGGCATGCGCAAGCCCGAACAGCAGGACCGGCCGGTGCCCGCTGCCATATCCGGTCCGCAGCCGGTGCCGCAGCAGCAGATGGGTCCGCCGCAGCAGCAGGGCGGTATGCCGCAGTTGCCGCCCGGCCCCAGCGCCCAGCAGCAGCACGGGCCCGGCCCGATGCAGCAGCAGATGGGGCACCCCATGCAGCAGCAGGGGCCTGGTCCGATGGGCCAGCACCCGATGCAGCAGCAGGGACCCGGCCCCATGGGCCAGCACCCGATGCAGCAGCAACAGCAGCAGCACCACCCGATGCAGCAGCAGGGACCCGGTGGCGACAGCGCCGCCCGCGTGCTCTCGCTCGCGCAGCAGACGGCGGACCAGGCCATCGCGGAAGCGCGTTCCGAGGCCAACAAGATCGTCGGCGAGGCCCGCAGCCGCGCCGAGGGCCTGGAGCGGGACGCCCGCGCCAAGGCGGACGCTCTTGAGCGGGACGCCCAGGAGAAGCACCGCGTCGCGATGGGCTCCCTGGAGTCCGCCCGCGCCACGTTGGAGCGCAAGGTCGAGGACCTGCGCGGCTTCGAGCGCGAGTACCGCACGCGTCTGAAGTCCTACCTGGAGTCCCAGCTCCGTCAGCTCGAGAACCAGGCCGACGACTCGCTGGCTCCGCCGCGTACCACCCCCGCGGCTCCCTCCCTCCCGGCCGCGTCCACCATGGGCGGCTCGATGGGCGGATCCATGGGCAACGGCGGTATGGGCAACGGCATGGCACCGGCCGGCGCGGGCGCCGGTATGGGACACGCGGGCTCCGCGCCGTCCTACGGCGGCCAGGGCATGGGCGGCGGTCACACCCCCGGCCCGACGTACGGCGGCCAGCAGCAGATGTCTCCTGCCATGACCCAGCCGATGGCACCGGTACGGCCGCAGGCGCCGCAGCCGATGCAGCAGGCGCCGACGCCGATGCGCGGTTTCCTGATCGACGAGGACGACAACTGACCTAGCGGTCGGCTGGACCCGCACCACACAGGGCCGGGCCCCCGGGGAATCCTTTTTCCCCGCGGGGCCCGGCCCTGTTCTGTGCGACGACCACCGTGCGTAGGGGACTTCGCCCCCTACGGGGCTCAGCTCTTGCGCAGGTGGAAGGTCAGGGCCAGGGACTCGTCCGTGAACGCCGGGCCGAAGGAGGCATCGGCCGACGCGTCGGTGAAGCTGTCCGCCAGGACCTCCTCGGAGATGAGCGGGGCGTGGGCGGACAGGGCCGTCGAGACGTCGGGCTCGGCCGTGGCCCAGCGGACGTGGATCCGGTCGGCCACGTCGAAGCCGGAGGTCTTGCGGGCCTCCTGGATCAGCCGGATGGCGTCGCGGGCGAGCCCGGCCAGGCGGAGTTCGGGAGTGATCTCCAGGTCGAGCGCGACCGTGGCGCCGGAGTCTGAGGCGACCGACCACCCTTCGCGCGGGGTCTCGGTGATGATGACCTCTTCAGGAGCGAGCGCGACCTCCTCGCCGTCCACGACCACCGAGGCCGTACCGCCGTCGCGCAGCGCCGCCGACAGGGCCGCCGCGTCGGCGGCGGCGACCGCGGCCGCCACGGCCTGGACGCCCTTGCCGAAACGCTTGCCCAGCGCGCGGAAGTTGGCCTTGGCCGTGGTGTCGACCAGCGACCCGCCGACCTCGGACAGCGACGCCAGGGAGCTGACGTTCAACTCCTCGGTGATCTGCGCCCGCAGCTCGGCCGAGAGCCCCTCGAAGCCCGCGGCGGCGACCAGCGCGCGCGACAGCGGCTGACGCGTCTTGACACCGGACTCCGCGCGCGTGGCACGGCCCAGCTCGACCAGCCGCCGTACGAGCAGCATCCGCTCCGACAGGGCCGGGTCGACGTGCCGCTCGTCCACGACGGGCCAGGACGAGAGGTGGACGGAGTCGGGGGCACCGGGGACCACCGGCACCACCAGGTCCTGCCAGACCCGTTCGGTGATGAACGGCACCAGCGGGGCCATCAGCCGCGTCACGGTCTCCACCACGTCGTGCAGGGTGCGCAGCGCGGCCGGGTCGCCCTGCCAGAAGCGGCGCCGCGAACGGCGCACGTACCAGTTCGACAGGTCGTCCACGAAGGCCGACAGCAGCTTGCCCGCGCGCTGGGTGTCGTACGACTCCAGCGCGTCGGTGACCTCGCGCACCAGCACGTTCCGCTCGCCGACCAGCCAGCGGTCGAGCAGCGGGCGGTCCTCGACGGCCGGGTCGGCCGCCGAGGGAGCCCAGCCGGACGTACGGGCGTACAACGCCTGGAAGGCGACCGTGTTCCAGTACGTGAGCAGCGTCTTGCGGACGACCTCCTGGATCGTGCCGTGGCCGACCCGGCGGGCCGCCCACGGGGAGCCGCCGGCCGCCATGAACCAGCGCACCGCGTCGGCGCCGTGCTGGTCCATGAGCGGGATCGGCTGGAGGATGTTGCCCAGGTGCTTGGACATCTTGCGGCCGTCCTCGGCGAGGATGTGGCCGAGGCAGACCACGTTCTCGTAACTCGACCTGTCGAAGACGAGCGTGCCGATGGCCATCAGCGTGTAGAACCAGCCGCGGGTCTGGTCGATCGCCTCCGCGATGAACTGCGCCGGGTACGTGCGCTCGAAGACCTCCTTGTTGTGGAACGGGTAGCCCCACTGCGCGAACGGCATCGAACCCGAGTCGTACCAGGCGTCGATCACCTCGGGGACGCGGGTCGCGGTGCCGCCGCAGGACGGGCAGCCGAAGGTGACCGCGTCGATGTACGGGCGGTGCGGGTCGAGCCCGGACTGGTCGGTGCCGGTCAGTTCGCCGAGTTCGGCCAGCGAGCCGACACAGGTCAGATGGCCGTCCTCGCAGCGCCAGATCGGCAGCGGCGTACCCCAGTAGCGGTTGCGCGACAGCGCCCAGTCGACGTTGTTCTTCAGCCAGTCGCCGAAGCGGCCGTGCTTGACCGAGTCCGGGTGCCAGTTGGTCTTCTCGTTCTCCCGCAGCAGGGCGTCCTTGACCGCGGTGGTCCTGATGTACCAGGACGGCTGCGCGTAGTAGAGCAGCGCGGTGTGGCAGCGCCAGCAGTGCGGGTAGCTGTGCTCGTACGGCAGGTGCCGGAACAGCCGTCCCGAAGCCTGGAGTTCGGCGACCAGCGCCTCGTCGGCCTTCTTGAAGAAGACCCCGCCGACCAGGGGCACGTCCGGCTCGAAGGTGCCGTCGCGGCGCACCGGGTTGACCACCGGAAGGCCGTACGCGCGGCAGGTCTTGAGGTCGTCCTCACCGAAGGCGGGGGACTGGTGGACCAGGCCCGTGCCGTCCTCGGTGGTGACGTACTCGGCGTTCACCACATAGTGCGCGTCCGGGATCTCGACGAGGTCGAACGGCCGCTGATACGTCCAGCGTTCCATCTCACGGCCGGTGAAGGACTGCCCGGTCGCCGTCCAGCCCTCGCCCAGCGCCTTGCCGAGCAGCGGCTCGGCGACGACCAGCTTCTCGGTGCCGTCGGTGGCGACGACGTACGTCACGTCGGGGTGCGCGGCGACGGCGGTGTTGGAGACCAGCGTCCAGGGCGTGGTCGTCCACACCAGCAGCGCGGCCTCGCCCGCCAGCGGGCCGCCGGTCAGCGGGAAGCGGACGAAGACCGACGGGTCGACGACCGTCTCGTAGCCCTGGGCCAGTTCGTGGTCGGACAGGCCGGTCTGGTCCTTCGGACACCAGGGCGCCACCCGGTAGTCCTGGACCAGCAAGCCCTTGTCGAAGATCTGCTTGAGCGACCACCACACGGACTGGACGTACTCCGGGTCCATCGTCCGGTAGGCGTTGTCGAGGTCGACCCAGTAGCCCATGCGCGTGGTCAGGTCGGTGAAGGCGTCGGTGTACCGGGTCACCGACTCGCGGCACTTCGCGTTGAACTCCGCGACGCCGTAGTCCTCGATGTCCTGCTTGGTGGTGAAGCCCAGTTCCTTCTCCACCGCCAGCTCGACCGGCAGCCCGTGGCAGTCCCAGCCGGCCTTGCGGGTCACGTGGTGGCCCTGCATGGTCTTGAAGCGCGGGAAGACGTCCTTGAAGACGCGGGCCTCGATGTGGTGGGCGCCGGGCATGCCGTTGGCGGTCGGCGGGCCCTCGTAGAAGACCCAGTCGGGCAGTCCGCGGCTCTGCTCGACGGAACGGGCGAAGGTCTTCCGCTCGCTCCAGAGGTCGAGCACCTCGTGTTCGAGGGCGGGCAGGTCGACCTGGGCGGGCACCGGCCGGTACTGCGGCGGCTGCGGCTGTCCCTGCGCGGTCTGGTGGTCGCTCATCGGTGGTTTCCTCCGGCGGACACTGGTGCGTACTCCGTCGAAGGGACGAGAGCGAGCGCTCCCGCGGTACCACCCTCCTTGGCGGTGGAGGCGCCCCGCACACGGGGAACCCACCGCCCCCTCATTGGGGCAGCGACGCCGGTTCTACTCGCCCGGGGGCCTTGAGGGGCCTCCCGCGGGCTTTCTTCCGGCGGCTCCGGGGTGATCTTCGCACCGCGCACACCCCCGGGCTTCCACCGTCCCCGGGTCGCTCATGGCTGCGTGCGGCGCTACTCGTCCCATCCACGCCTTTCGCTGCGCTCAGTGTACGGCGCTGGGAGCGGCCCGGCCGAACGGTTTACCGGGGCCGCCCACTGACCCGAATGGCCTGCTCCGCGCGCCCCGACGCCGACTGTCACGGATCGTTACCGCCAGGTACCGGAATACCTGGCGGTGAGCTGGGCACAACGGATGCAGACCTGCCCGCCCTCCGGGGCGGACCGGTCGGCCAGGCAGCGCGCCCCGTTGCCGCGGGTCCGGAGCCGATTTACCGTTTCCGGCACGATTCGCGAACAAGATCACGGATGTGAAGGGGTCGCGGCCATGGTCGTGAAGAAAAGGGGACGGCCTGCGGCCGGCTCCGACCATCCCGGTGTGACCGGGGCGTCCGTGGCGCCTGCCCGCGGGCCCGCGGCGGCGAGGAAGTCCGTGCGTACGGTCACGGTCGCCATCGATGCGGAGGAGGGCGACGCGGCCGAGGAGGCACCGCGGAAGAAGGCGGCTGCCAAGAAGGCCCCGGCCAAGAAGGCAGCCAAGAAGACGGCGGCGAAGAAGGCAGCGGCGAAGAAGACGGCAGCCAGGGAAACGGCTCCGGCAGGGAAGGCCGCCGCCGCGAAGGCGCCGGCGAAGAAGACGGCCGCGAAGAAGGCGGCGGCCGAAAAGGCGGCGACGGGCCGTACGGCGAAGAAGACGGGAGCCGGCAAGGTGGCAGCGAAGAAGACCGCGGCGGGTACGGCCGCGACCACGGGGGCCGCGTCCGCGGTGCCCGCCGCCCGCACCGCGGGCCCCGGCGGCCTGGCCGTCCTCCCCGGTGAGGACCCGTGGACGCCGGAAGAGGTCGAGGAGGCCCGCGCCGAGCTGCTGGGCGAGGTCCAGCGGCTCACGGAGGGCATCAGCTCCTCGGAGGCGGCCGTGGCGGGCCTGCTGCGCGACTCGGGCGACGGCGCGGGTGACGACGAGGCCGACACCGGCACCAAGAACATCACGCGCGAGTACGAGATGGCGCTGGCCGCCAACACCCGCGAGATGCTGGCGCAGACCAGGCACGCCCTGGAACGGCTGGACGAGGGCACGTACGGCCTCTGCGAGTCCTGCGGCAATCCGATCGGCAAGGCCCGCATGCAGGCGTTCCCGCGGGCCACGCTGTGCCTGGACTGCAAGCAGAAGCAGGAGCGGCGCTGAGGGCTCCGCCCGCGGACGGCCCCGGTCGTACGGGTGTGCCGTACCCTCGTCATCAGTCAGGATTCGGCCTGGCGGGCACGGAGCACAAAGGCTGAGGGACTCACGTGACGGAAGCGGAGCGCACCATCACCACGCCGGAGGAGACGCCGGACGCGACGCCTGACGGCGGGACGGGCGTCGAGGAGTCGGGCGTCGCCGAGCCGTCGGAGCAGGCCGCTCCGGCGGCGGACGGGACGGAAGGGGCGGCGCGGGGCGACGAGCCCGCCGGGCCGCAGGCCGTCTCGCGGCGGCGGCGCCGGATCGTCACCCTGATCGGGGTGGCGGCGCTGGCGTACCTCCTCGACCTGCTCTCCAAGATCTGGGTGGTCACCAGCCTGGAGAACCACGAGCCGGTCAACGTCTTCGGCCACTACCTGCGGCTGGACGCGATCCGCAACGCCGGGGCGGCCTTCGGCATGGGGCAGGGCATGACGATCGTCTTCACGATGATCGCGGCCGGTGTCATCGTCGTGATCGCCCGGCTCTCCCGCCGTCTGCACAGCCTGCCGTGGGCCGTCGCGCTCGGCCTGCTCCTCGGCGGCGCCTTCGGCAACCTCACCGACCGCGTCTTCCGCGCTCCCGGCGGCTTCCAGGGCCGGGTGGTGGACTTCATCGCGCCCGAGCACTTCGCCGTCTTCAACCTCGCCGACTCCGCCATCTGCTGCGGCGGCGCCCTGATCGTCCTGCTCTCCTTCCGCGGCGTCGACCCGGACGGCACCGTCCACCGCGAGGACTGACTCCCGCCGGAGGCGCCCGGTCCCGCACTGGTACGGCCGGGGGCGGCGGGTCCGGCATACTCGTGTGGTGAGTACCGTTCCGGAAATCCGTTCCCTGCCCGTGCCCGACGGCCTCGAGGGCGAGCGTGTCGACGCCGCCATCGCCCGGATGTTCGGCTTCTCGCGGACGAAGGCCGCGGAGCTGGCGGCGGCGGGCAAGGTGTCGATCGACGGGTCGGCCGCGGGGAAGTCCGAGCGGGTGCACGGCGGGGCGTGGCTGGAGGTCGAGATGCCCGAGGCCGCCGCCCCGGTGCGGATCGTCGCGGAGCCGGTCGAGGGCATGGAGATCGTCCACGACGACGAGGACATCGTCGTCGTCCTCAAGCCGGTCGGCGTCGCCGCCCACCCGAGCCCCGGCTGGACCGGCACCACCGTGATCGGCGGCCTCGCCGCCGCCGGATACCGGATCTCCACCTCGGGGGCCGCCGAGCGCCAGGGCATCGTGCACCGGCTCGACGTGGGCACCTCTGGCCTGATGGTGGTCGCCAAGTCCGAGCGGGCGTACACCCTGCTCAAGGCGCAGTTCAGGGACCGCGTCGTGGACAAGCGCTACCACGCTCTGGTGCAGGGCCACCCGGACCCGATGAGCGGCACGATCGACGCGCCGATCGGCCGTCACCCCCACCACGACTACAAGTGGGCCGTCGTCGCCGACGGCAAGGCGTCCGTGACGCACTACGACCTCATCGAGGCGTTCCGCTCCGCCAGCCTGCTGGACATCAAGCTGGAGACCGGCCGCACCCACCAGATCCGGGTGCACATGTCCGCGCACCGCCACCCCTGCGTCGGCGACATCACCTACGGCGCCGACCCGACGCTCGCCAAGCGCCTGGGCCTGACCCGGCAGTGGCTGCACGCCAAGCAGTTGGGCTTCGAACACCCCTCGGACGGGCGCTGGGTGGAGTTCAGCAGCGAGTACCCGGACGACCTCCGGCACGCGCTCGACGTGATCCGCGCCGACAGCGAGTAGCCGTATCGGGGCCGGTGAAAGGCACGGCGGGGCGGCCGCGGGTCCGGCGGCGCGGAGCCGGTGTGGCATCGTGACGCCGTGGATCAGCTCGCTCTCTTCTTCTTCCTCATGCTCGCGGCCATCGTCATGGTGCCGCTCAGCGACCGGATCGGGCTGCCCTCGCCGGTCCTGATGACGCTGCTCGGCGGGGTCCTCGCGCTGCTCCCGCAGGTGCCCAACGTCCAGATCGACCCTGATCTGATCCTGCCGCTGGTGCTGCCCCCGCTGCTCTACGCGTCCGTACAGCGCACCTCCTGGCGGCAGTTCGCCGCGAACCGGCGGGCGATCTTCCTGCTCGCGGTCGCGCTGGTCTTCGTCACCACGGCCGCGGTGGCGGCGGTCGCCGACGCGGTCGTGCCGGAGATCACGCTGGCCGGGGCCTTCGCGCTCGGCGCGCTCGTGGCGCCGCCCGACCCGGTGGCCGCCACGGCCGTCGCGGGCAGCCTCGGACTGCCCCGGCGCATGATCTCCATCCTGGAGGGCGAGGGGCTGTTCAACGACGTCACCGCCATCGTGCTGTACCACGTGGCCGTCGCGGCGGCGCTGTCCGGCAACTTCTCCGCGCCCCACGCGGCCCTGGAGCTCGTGCTGTCCGCCGTGGTCGCGATCGCGGTCGGCCTGGCCCTCGGCTGGGGCGCCAACAAGCTGATGGGCGTGGTCGGCGACCCCACCTTGCAGATCGGCCTGTCACTGCTGGTGCCCTTCGCCTCCTACGCGCTGGCCGAGGAGTTCGGCGGTTCCGGGGTCCTGGCCGTGCTCACCACCGCGCTGTTCCTGGCCGAATACGCCTTCGAGGCCGACGACGTGACGGCCCGTCTGGCGGGCAACACCTTCTGGGAGATCGTCGACACCCTCGTCACCGGCATCGCCTTCGGCCTGATCGGCCTCGAACTGCACAATGTGTTCCGGGTCGGCGCGGGCGACTGGGGCCCGATGGTGCGGCACGCCGCCATAGTGGTCGCGGTGGTCATCGGCGTGCGGCTGCTGTATCTGCTGCCCGCGACCTGGGCGGCGCGCAAGATGCACAAGCTGCGCGACCTGGACGAGGACATCCCGATGAGCTGGCGCGAGAGCGTCATCATGTGGTGGTCCGGGATGCGCGGGGTGGCGTCCGTCGCGCTGGCCCTGGCCATCCCGCTGACCACCGACAGCGGCGACGGCTTCCCGGCCCGCACGGAGATCTTGTTCATCGCCTTCGCGGTGGTGCTCAGCACCCTGGTGCTCCAGGGGCTGACGCTGCCGTGGCTGGTGAAACGGCTCGGGGTGCGCAGCGACATCGACGCCGAGCACGACCTGGAGAAGATGCTGGCGCTGCGGGCCATGACGGCCGCCAAGGCGCGGCTGCGCGACATCGAGTCCGTCGAGCCGCTGAGCGACGACCTGTCGGAGCTGCTGCACCGCCGCGCCTTCGACCTCGGCGCGCGGATCTGCCCGGACATCGTGGACGACGAGCGGCGCGAGAGCCACGCCAAGCGCGTCAAGCGGCTCAAGTCGGTCCGCCGCATCCAGGACGAGATGATGTCCGCCGCCCGGCACGAGGTGCTGTCGGCGCGCAGCGAGGCGGGGTACGACCCGGAGGTCGTCGACCGGGTGCTGCGCCAGCTCGACCTGCGCTCGATGCGCGGCTGACAGGTGAGAGCCTCTCACCGCCGTAACGCCCCGCAGCGTGAGGGCCCCGTGGGGGCGTAAGAGCCTCTTACCTGGTGCCCGGTCCCGGGCCCAGGTCGCCCGATTCCGGCGCCGGGGCCGCCTCCCGGCCCGGGTCCTGCTCCTGGCCGGGCGCGGGCGCGGTGCTGAGCCGGGGCAGCGCGTACGGGTGCTCGCAGCGCAGCCAGTCGATCAGCTGCTCGCGGACGATGCAGCGCAGGTTGAAGATGTCGTCCGAGTCCTTCGCGGTGGCCAGCGCCCTGACCTGGATCGTGGTCGGGGTGGAGTCGATCACGACGAGCCCCCACGCCCTGCGGTCCCACTCCGCGCAGCTCTCCAGGATCTCCAGCAGCCGCTTGCGCATCAGCGCCACCGGCGCCGAGTGGTCCAGGTGCAGCAGGACGGTGCCGGTCATCCGCGGGTCGCCGCGCGACCAGTTCTCGAACGGATTGCTGGTGAAGTACGACACCGGCATCGTGATCCGCCGCTCGTCCCAGGTGCGCACGCTCAGGAAGGTGAGGGTGATCTCCTCGACCACACCCCACTGGCCCTCCACGACCACGGTGTCGCCGATCCGGACCATGTCGCCGAAGGCGATCTGGAGACCGGCGAAGAGATTCGCGAGCGTGGACTGGGCGGCCACACCGGCGACGATGCCGATGATGCCCGCGGAGGCCAGCACCGACGCCCCGACCGTCCGCATCGCGGGGAAGGTGAAGAGCATCGACGCGACGACGATGACCGTCACGATCGCGGTGAACACCCGCTGGATCAGCGTGAGCTGGGTGCGCAGGCGGCGGATCTTGGGCACGTCGTGGCTGACCGCGACATAGCGCGCGTACGAGGAGTCGATGACCGCGGCGGCGACCCGTACCACCAGCCAGCCGGACGCGGCGATCAGCACCAGCACGAGGAACTGGCCGACGGCCTCCGCGTGGTCCTTCGACAGATGGGCGGACCGGTAGCCGCCGCGCAGTATGGCGGTGCAGATCACCACCTGGAGGGGTATGCCGCAGCGGCGCAGCAGATGCCACAGCGGGGTCTCCGGGTGCCGGCCGTCCACCTTGCGCAGGGAGCGGTCGACGGTCCACCCCACGACCAGCGAGACCCCGACCGCCACACAGACGACGAGAACCGGGCGCAGCGCGCTGTCCATCACCATCCCGCGTCCACCTCGGCTTTCTTGTAGGAAACCCGGATCATCGGGTCTTCGTATCGCGGCGCTCCGCCCAAGGAGGGTAGCTGGCACCATGGTCGCGTACCGAACCCGAACAAAGGCAGCACTGTGACGATCGTCCTGTTCCACTCCGTCTACGGACCGCGTCCCGCCGTGCACGCCGCCGCCGACCGGCTGCGGGCGGCCGGGCACGAGGTCGTCGTGCCCGATCTGTACGACGGCCGGGTCGTGGACACCGTCGAGGCGGGACGGGCGATCCGCGAGGAGATCGGCAACGAGGAGCTGCTGCGCCGGGCGGTCCTCGCGGCGGCGCCGTACTCGGAGCGGGAGCTGGTCTACGCGGGCTTCTCGCTGGGCGGGGCCCTCGCGCAGACCGTGGCGCTCGGCGACGAGAAGGCGCGCGGGCTGCTGCTCCTGCACGGCACCTCGGACATCGCCGACGACGCGGCCACCGACATCCCCGTACAGCTCCATGTCGCCGACCCCGACCCCTTCGAGCCGGAGGACTGGCTGAACTCCTGGTACCTGGGGATGCGCAAGGCCGGCGCCGACGTCGAGGTGCACCGCTACCGGGGCGCCGGCCACCTCTACACCGACCCCGACCTGCCGGACCACGACGCCGAGGCCGCCGAGAAGACCTGGGCGGTCGCGCTGGACTTCCTGGCCGGGCTGTAGGACCGCGGGGCCGCAGGAGACCGGACCGCGCGAAACGGCGGGAGCCGGTCCCGTACGCGTAGGGGACCGGCTCCCGCCGTTCGGAGCGGTGTGCCGCTACTTCAGGGCCGCCGTGATCTGGTCCATCACGCCGTCGGCGGTCAGCTCCTTGCCGTTGAGCCTGATGGTCGGCGTGGACTTGATGCCCGCCGCGTTGAACGCGTCGGAGGAGTCCAGCGCCCACTTGTCGTAGGTGCCCTCCTTGACCGCGGTCTGGAACGCGGCGTTGTCCTTGAGCGCCGGGACCAACTGCGCCAGCTTGATCATGTTGGCGTCGTCCGCGAACAGGTCGGGGCCGGACTCCTCCGGGTGGTGGTCCTTGGAGTAGAGCAGCGTGTGGTACGCCTCGAAGGCGTCCAGGCTCACGTTGGCCGCCGCGCCGACCGCGCTCAGCGCGTTCTTGGAGCCGGTGCCGCCGAGGTTGCCGTCCAGGAACGTGCCGAAGTGGTACGTGATCTTGTACTTGCCGTCCTTGGCGCCCTTGAGGACGTCCGCGCCCGAGGTCTGCTCGAACTGCGCGCACGCCGGGCAGCGCAGGTCCTCGAACAGGTCGAGGTTGTTCTTGTTCTTCGGGTCGCCGACCACGATGGTCGAGCCGTTGGTGCCCGAGGTGTTCGCGGGCTTGACCAGCTTGTCCTTCTTGGCGGACTCCCAGTAGCTGGGCTTGTTCGCCGCGTTGACCGCGACGGCGACACCGCCCGCGATGGCCAGCACCGCGACGACGCCGACGCCGACGAATATCTGGCGGCGGACCTTCGCCCGCTTCGCCTCGCGCTCGCGCTCCGCGCGCAGCCGCTCGCGGGCGGCCTGCTTGCTGGCCTTGCTGTTCCTGCTGCTCATGGGGGATCTCCGTGATGACGCGTGGTGGTATGAGAGGAAAGTGCCGGTACGACGGTCAGACTGCGACCGCGACGGGCGGACCACGGCGTACGACGGAGTGCAGCAGCGGGCGCGCGGCGAGCGGGCCCGCCGAGGCGCGGGCGGCCGGGCGGAACCGGCGCGGCGGCACCGCGAGCCCGGTGCGGGCGGCCACGGCCAGCAGCAGCGGCCGGAAGGCGGCGGCGGCCATCACGCGCAGCACCCGGTGCAGCGCGGCCTCACCGCGCCGCAGCCACCAGGACGCGACCAGGCCGACGGTCACATGGACGGCCAGCAGCAGCCACGGCAGCGCGGTGGACGGCATCTGCGCCGCGGCGGCGCCGCCCGGTACCGCGGACAGCCCCTGGCCGCCGACCTGGCCGCCGTTGCACAGGAAGGTCTCGTGGAACGACCACCACGAACCGGTCACCGGGCCGCCCGCGGGCCCGTAACAGGCCTGCTGGCCCGCGGTGAAGACGGTGTCGACGGCCAGTTCCAGCGGGACCATCAGGCCCGCGATCGGCCAGAAGCCGCGCTCGTGCCGGCCGCCGAGCAGATACGCCAGCGCGAAGACACCGCCGAACGCGCCGCCGACCACGGTCAGCGGCAGCGGGGTGTGCGACATCAGCACATGGGAGGTGGAGGAGAGGGTGACGCACAGCGCGGCGAAAAGGGCAGCGCGCAGCGCCCTCAGCCTCGGCCGTATGTCCTCCATGGCGACAGAGTGTGCCATGCGCGAGCGTATGTGTGACCTAAAGGCGGGTAACGGATGGGACTACAGAGGGCGGCCGGCACGCGGCGGACTCCTCCGGCGGACCGGCGCGGGTGGCGGTACGGGGAGCCGCGCCGCGTTGTCGGACCCGAGTCGTAGACTCGCAGCGCCGCCAGAATCAGCCAGCGACGCACCAGCAGTCCGCCCCCTCTCGCCGGAGGTATCGCCGCCCGTGACCGACCAGCCCTTCACCCATCTCCATGTCCACACCCAGTACTCGCTGCTGGACGGAGCGGCGAGATTGAAGGACATGTTCAAGGCGTGCAACGAGATGGGGATGAGCCATGTGGCCATCACCGACCACGGCAATCTGCACGGGGCGTACGACTTCTTCCACCAGGCCAAGGACGCCGGTGTCACGCCGGTGATGGGCATCGAGGCGTATCTGGCGCCCGAGTCGCGGCGGTACAACAAGCCCGTCAAGTGGGGCGCGCCGCACCAGAAGCGGGACGACATCTCGGGTGCGGGCGCGTACACCCACATGACCATCTGGGCGCGCAACGCCGTCGGGCTGCACAATCTCTTCCGCGCCCAGTCGCGGGCGGCCTTCGAGGGCTACTTCCGCAAGCCCCGGATGGACCGCGAACTGCTCAGCGAGTACGCCGAGGGCCTGATGGGCACCACGGGCTGCCCCTCCGGCGAGATCTCCACCCGCATCCGGCTCGGGCAGATGGACGAGGCGATCAAGGCCGCCGGCGAGTACCAGGACATCTTCGGCAAAGAGAACTTCTTCGTCGAGATCATGGACCACGACATCGACATCGACCGCCGGGCCCGCGCGGGCCTGGAGGAGATCGCCAAGAAGATCGACGCGCCCTTCGTCGTCACCAACGACTCGCACTACACGTACGCCAACGAGTCCTCGGCGCACGACACCCTGCTGTGCATCCAGACCGGCTCGAACATGTCGGACCCCGACCGGTTCAAGTTCGACGGCAGCGGTTACTACCTGAAGTCCGCCGCCGAGATGTACGCGATCGACTCCTCGGACGCGTGGCAGGAGGGCTGCCGCAACAGCCAGCTCCTGATCGCGAACCGGATCGAGACCGAGGGCATGTTCGAGACGAAGAACCTGATGCCCAGGTTCGACGTCCCCGAGGGCTACACCGAAGTGACCTGGTTCCGCGAGGAAGTGGCCCGCGGCATGGCCCGGCGCTTCCCCGCCGGCATCCCCGAGGACCGGCAGAAGCTCGCCGACTACGAGATGGACACCATCGTCCAGATGGGGTTCCCCGGCTACTTCCTCGTCGTCGCCGACTTCATCATGTGGGCGAAGAACAACGGCATCGCGGTCGGCCCCGGGCGTGGTTCCGCGGCCGGTTCGATCGTCGCCTACGCCATGGGCATCACCGACCTCGACCCGGTCCCGCACGGCCTGATCTTCGAGCGCTTCCTCAACCCCGAGCGCGTGTCCATGCCCGATGTCGACATCGACTTCGACGAGCGTCGGCGCGGCGAGGTCATCCGCTACGTGACCGAGAAGTACGGCTCCGACAAGGTCGCGCAGATCGCCACCTACGGCACCATCAAGGCCAAGGCCGCGATCAAGGACTCGGCCCGCGTGCTCGGTTACCCCTTCTCCATGGGCGACCGGATCACCAAGGCCATGCCCGCCGACGTCCTCGGCAAGGGCATCCCGCTCTCCGGCATCACCGACAAGGACCACCCGCGCTACAGCGAGGCGGGCGAGGTCCGGGCGATGTACGAGAACGAGCCGGACGTCACCAAGGTGATCAACTCGGCCAAGGGCATCGAGGGCCTGGTCCGGCAGATGGGCGTGCACGCGGCGGGCGTGATCATGTCCGCCGAGCCGCTGATCGACCACGTGCCGATCTTCTCGCCGAAGAACGACGGCGCGGTCGTCACGCAGTGGGACTACCCGAGCTGTGAGTCGCTCGGCCTGCTGAAGATGGACTTCCTCGGCCTGCGCAACCTGACGATCATGGATGACGCGGTCAAGTCGATCAAGGCCAACAAGGGCATCGACATCGACCTGCTGTCCCTGCCGCTGGACGACCCCAACACGTACGCGCTGCTCGGGCGCGGCGACACCCTGGGCGTCTTCCAGTTCGACGGCGGCCCCATGCGCGCTCTGCTGCGCATGATGAAGCCCGACAACTTCGAGGACATCTCCGCCGTCTCGGCCCTGTACCGGCCGGGCCCGATGGGCATGAATTCGCACATCAACTACGCGCTGCGCAAGAACAAGCAGCAGGAGATCACCCCGATCCACAAGGAGCTGGAAGAGCCGCTCCGCGAAGTCCTCGACATCACCTACGGCCTGATCGTCTATCAGGAGCAGGTGCAGAAGGCCGCCCAGGTGCTGGCCGGTTACTCGCTCGGCCAGGCCGACCTGCTGCGCCGCGCGATGGGCAAGAAGAAGAAGGAAGTCCTCGACAAGGAGTTCATCCCCTTCCAGGCGGGCATGCGCGAGCGCGGCTACTCCGACCAGGCCATCCAGGCGGTCTGGGACGTGCTGGTGCCGTTCGCCGGATACGCCTTCAACAAGGCGCACTCCGCCGCGTACGGCCTGGTCTCCTACTGGACCGCGTATCTCAAGGCCAACTACCCGGCCGAGTACATGGCGGGCCTGCTGACCTCGGTCAAGGACGACAAGGACAAGATGGCGCTCTATCTCAACGAGTGCCGCCGGATGGGCATCAAGGTGCTGCCGCCGGACGTCAACGAGTCCAACGCCAACTTCACACCGCGCGGTGACGACACAATCGTCTTCGGCCTCACCGCCGTGCGCAACGTCGGGACGAACGTGGTGGAGTCGGTGGTCCGCAGCCGCAAGGCCAAGGGGCGGTACGCGACCTTCCCGGACTTCCTCGACAAGGTCGAGGTGGTGGCGTGCAACAAGCGGACCGTCGAATCGCTGATCAAGGCCGGCGCGTTCGACACGATGAAGCACACCAGGCGCGGTCTGACCGAGCACTTCGAGACGATGATCGACAACGTGGTGCAGGTCAAACGCAAGGAGGCCGAGGGCCAGTTCGACCTGTTCGGCGGCGCGGGGGAGGAGGGCGACGACACCCCGGCCTTCGGGATGGACGTGGTCTTCTCCGACATCGAGTGGGACAAGACGTATCTGCTCGCGCAGGAACGGGAGATGCTCGGCCTCTACGTCTCCGACCATCCGCTCTTCGGCATCGAGCACATCCTCAACGACAAGACGGACGCCGCGATCGCCGCGCTGGCCGGTGACTACTCCGACGGCGCGATCGTCACCATCGGCGGCATCATCTCCGGGCTCCAGCGGAAGATGACCAAGCAGGGCAACGCGTGGGCGATCGCCACCGTCGAGGACCTGGCGGGCTCGGTCGACTGCATGTTCTTCCCCGCCACCTACCAACTGGTCTCGACCCAACTCGTCGAGGACGCCGTGGTCTTCGTCAAGGGGCGGCTCGACAAGCGGGAGGACATCCCGCGGCTGGTGGCGATGGAGCTGATGGTCCCCGACCTGTCGGACGTGGGCACCAACGCGCCGGTGATGATCTCCATCCCGACGGTCAAGGTGACCCCGCCGCTGGTGGCCAGGCTCGGCGAAGTGCTCTCCAGCCACAAGGGCAACACCGAGGTACGGGTGAAGCTCCAGGGCGCGCGCACGACCACGGTGCTGCGGCTCGACCGGCACCGGGTGACCGCGGACCCCTCGCTCTTCGGCGACCTCAAGGCCCTGTTGGGCCCCGCGTGCCTGGGCGCCGCGCAGCAGCAGGCGGGCTGACCGCCGGGGCGCGGGCCGCGCGAGCCCGGCGCGCGTGATGTGAGTGCGGGGGCACCCCTGGTGGAGGGGTGCCCCCGCGACCACGCGGTGGGACTAGTTGTGGCCGAACTTCTGCTTGTTCTGCTTGTGCGAGAAGTCCTGCGCGGGCGCCATCTCCGGCTGGTTCTCGTCCATCGGGCGCTGCGTGCGCTCCCGCTCCTCGGTGGCGGCGGCGCCGCGCTGCTGGTTCTGGTTCTCGCGCTGACGGTTCTGGTTCTTGTTCTTAGCCACGATCGTCTCTCCTAGTGGGGGATGTCGGCCGTTGGCCTGGTGGCCCATCGGCCGCCATCAGATTTGCATGGGAGTACGAAGCGCGCATTTCGGGCAGTTGACGGAGTGGGGCGGCCGGAAAAGTGACCACCGCCACGCCGATGATCGGGTTCGAGGTCATAACCCCCGAGCATTCGGGCAGACTCGGGGGAAATCCGTGCCGGGGGGCGACCGGAAGAGGTGCAACATGGACCGCTGCGTCGTCCTGGTGGACGCAGGCTACCTACTGGGTGCTGCGGCGAGTCTGTTGGCGGGTGAACCCTCCCGGTCCCGGATCACCGTTGATCATGCCGCCGTCGTCGCTGGCCTGCGCGAACGTGCCGAGTTGGAGACCGGCCAGCCACTGCTGCGGATCTACTGGTTCGACGGCGCACCCGACCGGGTTCCGCAACCGGAACACCGTCGGCTGCGGGTGATGCCCCGGGTGACCGTACGACTGGGCGCACTCACCCGGACGGACGGCCGGTGGGCGCAGAAGGGCGTGGACGCCGCCATGCACGCCGAGCTGTCGGAGCTGGCCCGCAACCGCGCGTGCTCCGACGTCGTCCTGGTGACCGGTGACGGCGATCTGCTGCCCGGCATGATGTCCGCCAAGGAGCACGGCGTCGCCGTCCACCTGTGGGCCGTCCAGGCCGCCGACGGGGACTACAACCAGTCGGAAGACCTGGTCGCGGAGGCCGACGAGCGGCGCGTGCTGGACCGCCAGTGGATCACCGCGGCGATCAGGGCCCGCGAGATCCCCGGCGTCTGTCCGCCGCCCGGCCCGCGCCCGGAGATCGCCGCGATCCTCTCCGCGCCGCTGCCCGAGTCGGCCTCGGGCGGCGAGCGGCTGGCGCCCCCGGAGGAGCGGCCGGGCAAGAACGGCGCCGCGCCGGAACCGGCGGCGGCCGAGAGCACACCGCCGGGCAAGGTTGCCCCTCCGGAACCCGCCGGTCCCACCGTGCCCACCCCGAAGGATCTCGCCGATCTCGGCCGCAGCCACGCCGCCCCCGCGCCGCCGCCGGCCCAGCCGGCCCCCAGCGCCACCCTGCGCTGGTCGTCGGACAAGGGCTGGACCGACCGCGGCGCGGGCGCCGACCTGCCCGACACCAGCGGCCTGCCCACCCTCGCCCAGCTCACCTCCGCCGAGCAGCGCTGGGCGGACCGCGAGGCCGACATCACGGCGGTCAGCGGCGACCCTTTCGAGGTCGGCCAGGTCTTCGCCCGCCGCTGGATCGCCCGCCTCACCGACACCTCCCAGCTCCAGCAGCTCTCCACCCACTACCCCCGCGTCCCGCACCGCATAGACGGTGAGCTGCTGCGATACGCCGCCCGCTTCGGCCTGCTCGCCCACAAGGACGACCAGATCGACGAGCACGACCGGTACGCGATCAGGGCCGGATTCTGGCGCGAGGTCGACGCCCACGCGGTCGCCGAGCACGCACCCGCGGGGGAGTGAGCGGCCGGGCCCGCGCCCTCCCGCGCCTCGGGCGGGTCCGAGGGGAAAGCGGGTGAACCGGGCCCCCCTTGCGCCGGATGCCGCGTGCGGCGCGTACTCTCGATCCTCGTGAGTACGGGCACGGAGGAGACGGCGCCCCCAGCGGTCGCCACAGCCCGCGACACGGTGTGCACCGTGCGCGGTCTGGTCAGAACGTACCCGGCCGGTTCCGCGGCCAGGGGCCGAGGGCTGCGCCGCCGCCGTACCGCCGCCGACCAAGCACCCGAGACCGCCGCCGCGCCCAGGCCCGGTGTCGTACGCGCCAACGACGGCATCGACCTCGACGTCGGCCGCGGCGAACTCTTCGGCATCCTCGGCCCCAACGGCGCGGGCAAGACCACCCTGGTCCGCCAGCTCACCGGCCTGCTGCGGCCCGACGCCGGATCGATCGACCTGCTCGGCCACGACCTCGTACGCCACCCGGACCGGGCCTCCCGGCTGGTCGGCTACCTCGGCCAGGAGTCGTCCGCGCTGGACGAGCTGACCGTCGCGCTCGCCGCCGAGACCACCGGACGGCTGCGCGGCCTGGGCGCGCGCGCCGCCCGCGCCGAACGCGACGCCGTCCTGGACGAACTCGAACTCGGCCCGATCGCGGGACGCCCCATCAAGCGCCTCTCCGGCGGCCAGCGGCGGCTGGCCTGCTTCGCCGCCGTCCTGGTCGGCCAGCGGCCCGTCCTGGTCCTCGACGAGCCCACCACCGGCATGGACCCGGTCGCCCGGCGCGCGGTGTGGGCCGCGGTCGGCCGCCGTAGGACCGAGTACGGCGCGACGGTGCTGCTGGTCACCCACAACGTCATCGAGGCGGAGAACGTCCTGGACCGGGTCGCCGTGCTCGACCACGGCAAGGTCATCGCCTGCGACACCCCCACGGGCCTGCGGTCGCTGGTCGCCGACGAGGTCAGGCTCGACCTCGTGTGGCGCGACGAGCCGCCGATGTCGCTGCCCGCCATCGCCGCCCTGCACCCGCTCGCCGACATCTCGGGCCGCCGCTGGACGCTGCGGCTGCCCCAGGAGCGGGCCCGCGCCGCCGTCGCCGAGGTCACCGGGGGACCGGCCTTCGCCGCCCTGGACGACTTCACCCTGGCGATGCCCAGCCTGGAGGACGTCTACCTCGCGCTCGGCGGCAGGGGAGAGGGCCTGGTGAAGTCATGAGACGGGTCCCCCCGCGGTCCGCGCCGCCCCGGCCGGCGGTCGCGCCGTACGCACCCGCCCTCCGGCCGTACGACCCCGCCCTCCGGCCGTACGCACCCGCCCCCAGGCGGTGCGACCCCGTGCTTTCGCCGTACGACACGGCCCCGCCGTGTTCCGCACCGACGCGTGGAGCCTGCGTATGAGCGTGCTCACCCAAACCGTTCCCGCGCCCCGGGGCGTCGCCGCGCAGCAGTCCGGCGCCGCGCCGCTCGCGCCGCGGGCCCGGCTGTGGCCCGCCTTCGGCGCGGTCTACCGCGCGCAGCTCTCGCGGGCCCGGGTGGCCCGGATACCGCTGCTGTTCGTCGCCACCTTCCAGTCCGTCGGGATCATGGTGATGATGCGCGGAGTGGTCGACGGCGGGGACGGGGAGGCGGCGCGCTCGGTCGTCGCGGGCTCCAGCGTCCTGGTGGTCGCCTTCGTCGCGCTCAATCTGCTCGCGCAGTACTTCGGACAGCTCAGGGCGTCCGGCGGACTCGACCACTACGCGACGCTGCCGGTGCCGCCGGCCGCCGTCGTCCTCGGCGCGGCGGGCGCGTACGCGTCCTTCACCGTGCCCGGCACCCTCGTGACCGCCGTGACGGGCTGTGTCCTGTTCCATCTGCCGCTGGCCAATCTGTGGATCCTCGCCGTCGTGATCCCGCTGGCCGGGGCCGCGCTCTCCGGCCTCGGCGCGGCCCTCGGGCTGCTCGCGCCGCGGCAGGAGATCGCCACGCTCTTCGGCCAGTTGGGCATGTCGGCGGCGCTGCTGCTCGGCGTGCTGCCCGCCTCGCACATGCCCGCGCCGATCTCCTGGGCGCGCGATCTGCTGCCCTCCACGTACGGCGTCGATGCGTTCGCCCGCACCTTCGGCGGGCATCCGCACTGGGCCGCGGTCGTCGGCGACCTGTCCGTGTGCGCGGCCGTCGGCGTCGGCTCGCTGGCCGTCGCCACCTGGGCCTACCGCAGGGCGGCCTGCCGATGAAGCGACGGACAGGCAGACCTGGCACGATGGGCGGGTGACCGCACCCCTGACGCCGCATGACCAGCCGCCGCCGTTCCCGCCGTACCCGGGCGCAGGCCCCGGTGGAGGCGACGGCAAGGGGGACCGGCCCTCACCGGTCGCCGAGTTGGGCCGCGCCGCGCTCGTCGCGGTCGCCGTCACGGTGTGCGGGGTGTTCCTCGGGCTGCTGTGGGCGTGGCTGTCACCGCGCGTCCCGCTGATCTCGGACGGCAAGTACATCTACCTCAAGGACACCGAGGGCGAAGAGGCGATCGGCGGCGACGGCACCTTCGTGCTGATCGCGCTGTGCCTGGGCGCGCTGACCGCCCTCGGCGTCTTCCTCTGGTACCGCCGCGGCGGCGTCGCCGTGGTCCTCGGCCTCGCGGTCGGCGGCGTCCTCGCCTCCCTCGTCGGCTGGCGGCTGGGCATCGCCCTCGGACCGACCGTCCACATCAAGGCACACGCCAAGGAGGTCGGCCCGAACGTCGTCTTCGACGGGCCGCTGAAGCTGCGCGCCAAGAGCGCGCTGGTCGCCTGGTCGGCGGCGGCGATGCTGGTGCACCTGGGCCTGACCTCGCTCTTCGGGCCGCGCGACCCGCAGCCGGTGTACGTGGCGCCGCAGCCGTGGGGCGCGCCGCCGCCTCCGCCGCCGCCGGCCCAGTGACGCTCTCCTGCTCAAGCCGAGGTCGAGGCGTCCCGGTCAGATACGGGAGATCCGGGCCGTCACCGCTGAGGTGAGCGTCACCAGGTCGGCGGGGGACAGCTCCAGCTCCAGGCCGCGCTTGCCCGCGGAGACGAAGACCGTGGGGAAGCCGAGCGCCGAGGCGTCCAGGGCCGTGGGCAGGCGCTTGCGCTGGCCCAGCGGGGAGATCCCGCCGAG
Source organism: Streptomyces sp. NPDC024632 (assembly GCF_055559175.1). Taxonomy (NCBI): domain Bacteria; kingdom Bacillati; phylum Actinomycetota; class Actinomycetes; order Kitasatosporales; family Streptomycetaceae; genus Streptomyces; species Streptomyces sp. NPDC024632. The sequence continues at coordinate 236,493 of NZ_JBVHLD010000001.1, read as the reverse complement.
CACGTAACCGGTGCTGCGCTCGGCGTCGGCCGGCGCCGCCATCGTGGCGCGCTTGCCGCCGACCGCCGCGGCCAGCGCCTTGAGGTCGAGCGAGCCCGCGACCGGGACGACCGCCACGGTCAAAGCGCCGTCCACCTCCGCGACCAGTGTCTTGAAGACCCGGCCCCGGACCTCGTCGGGGGGCACCCCGAGCGCCGCGCCCAGCGCCGCCGCGGCCTCGGCGCCGTAGGAGAGTTCGGAGGCCGGGTCGTGCGCGTAGGCGTGCACGGTGAACGGCAGGCCCGCCTTCTCCAGGGCGACCGTGGCCGGGGTGCCTCCGGCCGCACGCGCCTTCTTCGCCATCGCCGACCCCCTGATACGCGCTAGTTGGCGCTGATCGCCTGGTGGGTGAGTTCCACCGCGGGCAGTGACGGCAGCTTGTCGATCACCGCGCTCTCGCGGCGCAGCAGCCGCAGTTCGGCCGTCAGTCGGGCGGCGGTGTCCGCCGCCTCCAGCAGCTCCTGCTTCACCGAGGTCTCCACGACCACCGCCGCCGCGACGAGATACGACAGCACCGTGGCGTCGTCGGGGAACTCCTGCCCCGGCGCGAGGGTGCGCTCGCGCGCCCCGGCCAGCCGCTTCTGATACGTGCCGAACACCCGTGAGACCTCGGAGGCCAGCGCGCCCGCGCCCGCGCCGGGCTCGTCCGGCAGCTCCTCGTACTCGGCCGTCAGATACGGCCCGCTCGCGTCCACCGACAGCAGCTTGAACCGGATCAGACCCGTGGCCACCAGTTCGTACCCGCCGTCGTCGCGCTCCGCGATGCCCGCCGCGTCCGCGATGCACCCGTAGCCGTACAGCGCCGCCTCCGGGTCCTCGCCGAGACCGGCGGCCGGACCGGTGTCCCCGCCGTCCTGGCCCGTCGGAGCGACCTCCTGGCCGTTCTTGATCGCCACCACGCCGAAACGCCGCGGCGCGTTCTCGGGCAGCGCCAGCAGATCGCCCACGAGCGCGCGGTACCGCTCCTCGAAGACGTTCAGCGGCAGCACCAGGCCGGGAAAGAGCGCCGTACTGAGCGGGAAGAGCGGAAGACGATCGGTCACAGTGAGCAAGGGTACGGGCAGTACGCCCGCCTTAGGCATCCGCTGCGCCCCTCGGTGCCGCGGCGGGCCCCGAAACGCCGCCGATCGGTTGAGCGGGGGTGACGCACCTCATGGCTGCCGCCCGGCTCTCCCGCACACGGCGCCCGCCCGGCCCTGACGGCTGTCGTCCGGCCGTCCGGCCCGCCCGGCCCTGACGGCTGTCGTCCGGCCCGACCGCGGCCGAGGGCAGCCGCCCGTGCTCAACCGCGGCTGAGCATGCGGGAGGCGCCCGCGGCGACCGTGGTGGCGAGGGTCCAGCCGAGCAGGGTGAGCAGGGAGGCCACCCACTGGCTGACGCCGACCTCCCGCCACGCGTTGTCCTGGCCGAGGTCGATCACCGGCAGGAGCAGGTCAAGGGCGTAGAGCGCGGGGCTCCAATGCGGCCGGTAGTCGTTCCCCGCCGGGGGCGGCGTCCTGTGGAGGGCGAAGTACAGCGCTCCCAGCGCCCACAGCACCGCCATCCACACCGCCGCCCGGCCGGGCCGGTAGCCGTATCCGACCGTCACGTCCTGGAGCCACCCCCACGCCCGCCCGGCCGGCGGCAGCGACTCGCGGCGGCGGCGCTGCTTGGCCAGCAGCACCTCGCGGGCGTGCGCGTCCTCGCCGCCCGCCCGCAGCGCGGCGGCCAGCCGCTCGTACGGGCCGGGACTGTATTCCGGCGTCGCCGCGTTCAGCCACGCGACGCGCTCGCGCAGCGGGAAGGCGGTGCGCGGGGTCAGCGCCTCGTAGGAGAAGTCCGTCAGATCGACCTGCCCCGGCCCCGGCCAGCTCTGCGGCGCGTCGGTCAGCCGCCCCACCCGCGCGCCCGCCAACGACACCGTCCCGCTGGGCGGCGTCCCCAAGGTGATCCGCAACTCGGGCGTCTGCAAGCGCCGTAGCGAGAGCTGCTGCCCTTCCCCCAGCCGGAACCGCGCCCGGTCGATCACCACGGCGTTGCCCACCCGGGCGTCGTCCAGCCGTACCCCGCCCTCCGCGCTGAACTCCCTGCGGGCCGTGCCGGACGGCTCGCCGCCGCCCGCGGGGTCCGTCCCGCCGGGAGCCGCGGTCGTGTCGGGCGAGCGGTTCGCGGGCCAACTGGTGGTGAGGTAGACGGTGTGCTCGACCGTCGTGCGGGCGGCGTTGAGCGCGTCGCGGCCGTACGGATTGCGCAGGGTGGCCCCGCGCAGGTTGAGACGGCCGCCGACGCGGGCGCTGCGGAGGCTGAACTCGCCGCGCAGGTCGAGGAGTTCGGCGTCCAGGTCCTGGCCGACGGTGAGACCGTCGGCGGCGATGGCGCGGCCGTGGCGGTCGCGGCGGACGGTGAGCTGGTTGAGCAGGAGGTCGGTGCCGATCTGGGCGTCGGTCAGGCGGATGCCGCCGGTCACGACGCACTGCGGCAGATGCAGGTCACCGGTGATCTGGAGCCGGGCGGCCTCCAGCCGCGGGAGGTGGCAGCGCACCAGCCGGACACTGCCCGCCCGGCACTCCGGCAGCAGCACCTGGTCCTCGAAGCGGCAGTCGTCGAACTGCACGTAGGGGGCGACGGTGCCGCCCGCCAGCGACAGACGGCCGGTGATCCGCAGGCCCGCCAGTTTGAGCGCCGCCACCCGCCCCGGCTCCGGCGGCGGCCCGTCCAGCAGCAGCTGCGCGACGGCGTCGGCCCGTACCGCGGGCGTCCCCCCGGCCCCCGCCCCGAAGGCCGCACCGAGCCGGAAGGCCCGCCACATCCCCTGCTCCACAGCCGTCCAGTCGCCCGGCGGCCCCTCACCACGACGCTCGCTCACCCTTCCCCCTCCCACGACCCGCCGCCACGCTAGGGCGTGTCCGTAAAGTCTCGTCTGGCCGGCGGCGCCTGGCACGCACGCTCGCCGCGTTGTCGGGCTCATCCGAATAGGCCCACTATGAGGACGGCCCTACGCCTTGCGATCGCACGCACCAGACACCGCCAGCCCCGCCCTCCGGGCGGACGACGCGACTTTACGGACACGCCCTAGGTGTATTGACCTGGAGGGTTGTTGACGCGGGTGATGGGTGGCTGGCCGCCGAGTGCGGTGTGGGTGCGGTGGTGGTTGTAGGTGTGGAGGAAGTCTGCCAGGGCTGCGGTCCGCTGGTCGTTGGTGGTGTAGGGCTGTTGGTAGGCCCATTCGTCGAGCAGGGTGCGGTTGAAGCGTTCGACCTTGCCGTTGGTCTGCGGGCGGTAGGCGCGGGTGAGTTTGCCGGTCGCGCCGAGGTCGGCCAGGGCCTGCTTCCACAGGGCGCTTTTGCGGTAGGACCAGGCGTTGTCGGTCAGGACGCGTTCGATGCGGGTGATGCCGGTGGTGGCGAAGAAGGCTGCTGCGCGGCGGAGGAAGTCTGCGCAGGTGGCGGCTTTCTCGTCGGGGTGGACTTCGCTGTAGGCCAGGCGTGTGTGGTCGTCGACGGCGGAGTGGATGTAGTCGAAGCCGGCACCCGGTTTCCCGGCCCGGGTGGCCTGGCGGCCGCGGGTGCGCCAGCCGCCGCCGTCGGGGATCCGGCCGGGTTTCTTGACGTCGATGTGGATCAGTTCGCCGGGGCGGTCGCGTTCGTAGCGGCGGATGATGTCGCCGGTGGGCCGGTCGATGTATGCCAGGCGGTTCAGGCCGTGGCGGGCCAAGACCCGGTGCACGGTCGAGGCGGGCATGCCCAGGACCGGGCCGATCCGGGCCGGCCCGAGCTTGCGGGCCTGGCGCAGCTCGCACACGCGGGCCTCGACCGCGGCCGGGGTGCGGTGCGGTGTCCTGTGCGGCCGGCTGGAGCGGTCGTGCAGACCGGCTTCGCCCTCGGCCCGCCACCGCCTGACCCACTTGTGGGCCGTGGTCCGCGAGATCCCCATCTCGGCGGCGACATGCGCCACCGGGCGGCCCGAGCGGACACGCTCGACGAGGATCCGTCTGCCGTGAACGGTCAGCCGGGCATTACGGTGGGACACGAAGACCTCCGTGCGGTGCAGTCCTAGACAGCTCCACCACACCGGAGGTCCTCGCCATGATCAAGCACCGGCACATGTCAACAACGCTCGTGATCAATACACCTAGGCCATGCCCGCGACAGCGGCGGGCCCGTCCCGGGCGGCGTATCACGGAGTGGAACCGCGGGACGTCCCCCATGCCCGGGTCTCTACACTTGGCAGGGTGATCTCCCGAATCGATCTGCGCGGTGCCGCCTTCCCCGAGGGCGGGATCGACCGCGACCTGCTGCCCCGAGCCGAGTTCGACGTGGAGGCGGCGCTGAACACCGTGCGGCCGATCTGCGAGGACGTGCGCCATCGCGGCACGGCGGCGGTCATCGAGTACGGAGAGCGGTTCGACGGCGTCAGGGTCGACCGGCTGCGGGTGCCCGAGCGGGCGCTGAGCGACGCGCTGGCCGCGCTCGACCCGGCCGTGCGCGCCGCGCTGGAGGAGTCGATCCGCCGCGCCCGCCTGGTCCACCGCGAACAGCGCCGCCAGGACGTCACCACACGGGTCGTGCCCGGCGGGACCGTCACCGAGAAGTGGCTGCCCGTCCAGCGCGTGGGCCTCTACGTGCCCGGCGGCCTCGCCGTCTACCCGTCGTCCGTCGTGATGAACGTCGTGCCCGCGCAGGAGGCCGGGGTCGAGGGCATCGCGGTGGCCTCCCCGCCGCAGAAGGACTTCGGCGGCTCCCCGCACCCCACCATCCTCGCCGCCTGCGCCCTGCTCGGCGTGACCGAGGTGTACGCCACCGGCGGCGCGCAGGCCGTCGCGATGTTCGCGTACGGCACCGACGAGTGCCGCCCGGTCAACCTCGTCACCGGCCCCGGCAACATCTACGTGGCCGCCGCCAAGCGCCTGCTCAAGGGCCGGATCGGCATCGACGCCGAGGCCGGGCCCACCGAGATCGCGATCCTCGCCGACGCCGCCGCCGACCCCGGCTACGTCGCCGCCGACCTGATCAGCCAGGCCGAGCACGACCCGCTCGCGGCCGCCGTCCTGGTCACCACCTCGCCCGAGCTGGCCGACGCGGTCGACAAGGAGCTGGAGGCCCAGGTCGAGGCCACCCGGCACACCCAGCGGATCACCGCCTCGCTCACCGGCCGCCAGTCGGCGACCGTGCTGGTCGACACCCTCGACCAGGGCCTGGAGGTGGTGGACGCCTACGCCGCCGAGCACCTGGAGATCCAGACCGAGGACGCCGCCGCCGTCGCGGCCCGCGTGCGCAACGCGGGCGCGATCTTCGTCGGCCCGCACGCCCCCGTCTCGCTCGGCGACTACTGCGCGGGCTCCAACCACGTCCTGCCCACCGGCGGCTGCGCCTGCCACTCCTCGGGCCTGTCCGTGCAGTCCTTCCTGCGCGGCATCCACGTCGTGGACTACACGCGCGACGCGCTCGCCGAGGTCGCCCACCACGTGGTGACGCTCGCCGAGGCCGAGGACCTGCCCGCGCACGGCGCCGCGGTCAAGGCCCGCTTCGGATGGGACCTCCCGTGACCGGCATCGACGACCTGCCCATCCGCGACGAACTGCGCGGCCAGTCCCCGTACGGCGCGCCCCAGCTCGACGTGCCGGTGCGGCTGAACACCAACGAGAACCCGTATCCGCTGCCCGACGCGCTGGTCGCCCGGATCGCCGAGCGCGTCACCGAGGCCGCCCGGCAGCTCAACCGCTACCCGGACCGGGACGCCGTCGAGCTGCGCACCGAGCTGGCCGCGTATCTGTCCAGGACCGCGGGCCACCGCGTGGGCAGCGACCAGGTGTGGGCGGCCAACGGCTCCAACGAGGTCATCCAGCAGCTCCTTCAGACCTTCGGCGGCCCCGGCAGGACCGCGATCGGCTTCGAGCCGTCGTACTCGATGCACGCGCTGATCTCGCGCGGCACCGGCACCGGCTGGATCTCCGGGCCGCGCGACGCGGAGTTCCGGATCGACGTGGACGCGGCGGTCCGCGAGATCCACCGCCGCCGCCCCGACGTGGTGTTCGTCTGCTCGCCCAACAATCCGACCGGTACGGCCGTGGACGCCGCGACCGTACTGGCGCTGTACGAGGCCGCGCAGGCCGCCAAGCCGTCGATGGTGGTGGTGGACGAGGCGTACGGGGAGTTCTCGCACCGCCCGTCGCTGCTGCCGCTGATCGAGAGCCGCCCGCACCTGGTGCTGACCCGCACCATGTCCAAGGCGTTCGGCGCCGCCGGGCTGCGGCTCGGCTATCTGGCGGCCGACCCCGCCGTGGTGGACGCGGTGCAGCTCGTCCGGCTGCCGTACCACCTGTCCTCGGTCACCCAGGCGACCGCGCTGGCCGCCCTGGAGCACACCGACACACTGCTCGGCTACGTCCAGCAGCTCAAGGACGAACGGGACCGGCTCGTCGCCGAGTTGACGGCGATCGGCTGCGCGGTCACCGAGTCCGACGCCAACTTCGTGCAGTTCGGCCGCTTCGCCGACAGTCACGCCGCCTGGCAGGCGATCCTCGACCACGGCGTCCTCGTCCGGGACAACGGCGTCCCCGGCTGGCTGCGGGTCTCCGCGGGCACCCCGGCGGAGAACGACGCGTTCCTCGACGCCGTCAGGACCGTGGTCAAGGAACACAGCGACCAGCAGCACATCAGGCACCACCGTACGGAGGAGTCCGCATGACCCGCGTGGGCCGCGTGGAGCGCAGCACCAAGGAGACGTCCGTCGTCGTCGAGATCGACCTGGACGGTACGGGACAGGTGGCCGTCTCCACCGGTGTGGGCTTCTACGACCACATGCTCGACCAGCTCGGCAGGCACGGCCTGTTCGACCTGTCGGTGAAGACCGAGGGCGACCTGCACATCGACACGCACCACACGATCGAGGACACCGCGCTCGCGCTCGGTGCCGCGTTCAAGCAGGCGCTCGGCGACAAGGTCGGCATCTACCGCTTCGGCAACTGCACGGTCCCGCTGGACGAATCCCTCGCCCAGGTGACCGTCGACCTGTCGGGCCGCCCCTACCTGGTGCACACCGAGCCGGAGAACATGGCGCCGATGATCGGCTCCTACGACACCACGATGACCCGGCACATCCTGGAGTCCTTCGTCGCCCAGGCGCAGATCGCGCTGCACGTCCACGTGCCGTACGGGCGCAACGCGCACCACATCGTGGAGTGCCAGTTCAAGGCGCTCGCCCGGGCGCTGCGCTACGCCAGCGAGCGCGACCCGCGCGCCGCCGGAATCCTGCCGTCGACCAAGGGCGCGCTATGAACACGTACTCGACCCTCTTCATCCTGCTCGGGCTCTTCCTCGCCGGAGGCGTCTACTCCTTCTGGCAGCAGAAGCAGTCCAAGAGCATGATCGCGGTCCTGGCCATCGGCTCCGTGATGGCGCTGGCGGCCGGGCTGCTCCAGCTCTAGCGGGAGGAGCCGACATGACTGGACTGAGGCACAAGAGCGTGGTCGTCCTCGACTACGGCTTCGGCAACGTCCGTTCGGCCGAGCGGGCGCTCGCGCGCGCCGGGGCCGAGGTGGAGATCACCGCCGACTTCGACCGGGCGATGAACGCCGACGGGCTGCTGGTGCCCGGCGTCGGCGCCTTCGCCGCCTGCATGGCGGGCCTGAAGGGCGTACGCGGCGACTGGATCGTCGGCCGCAGGCTGGCCGGCGGACGGCCGGTCATGGGCATCTGCGTCGGCATGCAGATCCTCTTCGCCCGCGGCATCGAGCACGGCGTGGAGACCGAAGGGCTCGACGAGTGGCCCGGCACGGTCGAGCCGCTGAAGGCGCCCGTCGTCCCGCACATGGGCTGGAACACCGTACGGCCGCCCGCCGACTCACGGCAGTTCGCGGGCCTGGACACCGACGCCCGCTTCTACTTCGTGCACTCCTACGCGGTGCGCGAGTGGGAATTCGACACGCACAACGCGGCGATCCGCGCGCCGAAGGTCACCTGGGCCACGCACGGCGAGCCGTTCGTGGCCGCGGTGGAGAACGGCGCGCTGTGGGCCACCCAGTTCCACCCGGAGAAATCCGGCGACGCGGGCGCCCAGTTGCTCACCAACTGGCTGGACACCCTCTAACGCGGTCTCACGCGTCAACCGCTCGACCCGTTAGACCCTCTCACTCGCCGCCCGGCCCCCTTCCACCGTCCGCTTTCACCTCCTCCCTTCTACGACGTAGGACGCACCCGATGAACAGGCTCGAACTCCTCCCCGCCGTCGACGTCCGGGACGGCCAGGCCGTACGCCTCGTGCACGGCGAGTCCGGATCCGAGACGTCCTACGGCGACCCGCACGCCGCCGCGCTGGCCTGGCAGGCGGCGGGCGCGGAGTGGCTGCACCTGGTGGACCTCGACGCGGCCTTCGGCACCGGCGACAACCGGGCGCAGATCGCCGAGGTGGCCCGTTCGATGGACATCAAGGTCGAGCTGTCCGGCGGCATCCGCGACGACGACACGCTCGCCGCCGCGCTGGCCACCGGCTGCACCCGCGTCAACCTCGGCACGGCCGCGCTGGAGACCCCGGAGTGGGTCGCCAAGGTCATCGCCGAGCACGGCGACCGGATCGCGGTCGGCCTCGACGTGCGCGGCACCACGCTGCGCGGCCGGGGCTGGACCCGCGACGGCGGCGACCTCTACGAGACGCTGGCCCGGCTGGACTCCGAGGGCTGCGCGCGGTACGTCGTCACCGACATCGCCAAGGACGGTACGCTCCAGGGCCCCAACCTGGAACTGCTCGCCGGGGTCTGCGCCGCCACCGACCGGCCGGTCGTCGCGTCCGGCGGCGTCTCGTCCCTCGACGACCTGCGCGCCATCGCGACTCTCGTGCCGCGGGGTGTCGAAGGCGCGATTGTCGGAAAGGCGCTCTACGCCAAGGCGTTCACCTTGGAAGAAGCCCTGGAGGCGGTATCACGATGACGGAGACCCCCGCAGTACGGCGCGACCAGTCCGAAAGCCCGCTGGAGGAGACCATCGGTTTCGCCCGCGCCGTCGCGGCGGGGGACCTGGTCCTGGTGTCCGGCACGATGCCCCTCGTCGACGGCGAGGTGCGCGGCGAGGGCAGCCCGTACGAACAGGCCCTGCTCGCCTTCGGGAACGCGCTGGCGGCGATCGAGCCCTTCGGCCTCGGGCCCGACAGCGTGATCCGCACCCGCATGTACATGAGCCACGCCAGGGACGCCGACGACGTCGGGCGCGCCCACCGGGAGCTGTTCGGGGCCGTGCGGCCCGCCGCCACCATGGTCGTGGTGGCCGGTTTCATGGACTCCCGCGTCCTGGTCGAGGTGGAGATCGAAGCCTACCGAGGAGCCGGCAGATGACCCTCGCGGTCCGTGTCATCCCCTGCCTCGACGTGGACAACGGCCGCGTCGTGAAGGGCGTCAACTTCCGGAATCTGCGGGACGCGGGCGACCCGGTGGAGATGGCCAAGCTCTACGACGCCGAGGGCGCCGACGAGTTGACCTTCCTGGACATCACCGCCTCCTCCGGCGACCGGGAGACCACGTACGACGTCGTCCGCCGTACGGCCGAGCAGGTCTTCATCCCGCTCACCGTGGGCGGCGGTGTGCGGACGGTCACGGACGTGGACCTGCTGCTGCGCGCGGGCGCCGACAAGGTGGGCGTCAACACGGCGGCCATCGCCAGGCCCGAGCTGATCCGGGAGATCGCCGAGCGGTTCGGCCGGCAGGTGCTGGTGCTGTCGGTGGACGCGCGGCGCACCCCCTCGGGTTCCTTCGAGGTCACCACGCACGGCGGGCGGCGCGGCACCGGCATCGACGCGGTGGAGTGGGCTCAGCGCGCGGCCGAGCTGGGCGCGGGCGAGATCCTGCTCAACTCGATGGACGCGGACGGCACCAAGGACGGCTACGACACGGAGATGATCGCGGCCGTCCGCAAGCTGGTGACGGTCCCGGTGATCGCCTCCGGCGGCGCGGGCCGCCTCGCCGACTTCGCGCCCGCGGTGGCGGCGGGCGCCGACGCCGTACTGGCCGCGTCCGTCTTCCACTTCGGCGACCTGCGGATCGGCGAGGTCAAGACGGCGCTGCGGGAGGCCGGGCACCCGGTGCGCTGAGCACGGGGTTTCCGTCGGCCGCCGCTCTCCATGTGCGGCGGCTCCGCTTTTCGGCGGCTCAGTCCTGGCGGCGGGTGCAGACCAGCGCCGCGAGGTCCGGCGCGAGCGGTATCTCCACCGAGCGCAGCGCCGGGTGCTCCAGCCAGTGCAGCCTGGCCAAATCGGGGCTGCCCTCGTGCAGCGGCGGCCATCGGTCGGCGGGCGTGAAGTCGTCCACGACGAGGACGCCGCCGGGCCGCAGCAGCTCCACGGGATCGGCCGCCTCGTCCCCCTTCCCCTGGCCGCCGCCGTCCAGGACCAGCAGGTCGAAGGGGCCGTGCGCGGCGATGTCCTTCCAGTCGCCGCATTCGACGGTGACCTGCGGCGCGAGGTCCGAGAACAGCCAGGCGGCCGTTTCCGCGCGCCCCGGATCGCGCTCGACGCTCACCGCGGTGGCGTCGTCCCGCATGCCCGTGACCAGCCAGCCGAGCCCCACTCCGAGTCCGGTACCGGTCTCGCCGATACGGGTGGCGCCCGCGGCGAGCGCGCGCAGCAGGCGGCCCTGCTCGGGGCGGCAGGAGTAGGGGAAGCCGAGCTGCTGTGCGGTGCGGGCGGCGCGTTCGACCAGCGGGGGCAGGTCGCCGGGGCCGCGGAGGTGCGCGCGGGTGCCGTCGAGTGACATGCCCGACATCCTGCCGGGGGCGCCCGGTCCACGGCCGGTGAACAGATGAGAAAGAGAAGTTGCGCAAATTAGATTGCGCAACTTTTCTTTCCTATCTAGGCTGGTGGTCGTGCCAGAAAAAGACGACGCCCTCCGGCCCCAGGCCCAGCGCATCACCGACCTCGACGCGCTGAAGGTCTTCACCCACCCGTTGCGCATCCAGCTCTACCGCCACCTGGTCACCTCGGGTGCCGCCACCGCCTCCCACCTGGCCGACCAGGTGGACGAGGCGGTGTCCCTGGTCAGCTACCACCTGCGCAAGCTCGCCGCCCACGGCTTCATCGTCGAGGCCCCCGAGAAGAGCACCGACGGCCGCGAGCGCTGGTGGAAGGTCTCCGCCGAGCGCGGCTTCTCCTTCCGCAGCGGGGACTTCACGGACCGGCCCGAGGGCGCAGCCGTCGTCAACGAGGTCACCAGGCAGCTCCTGGCCAGCCGCTACGAGCGGTACGAGCGCTACCTGGCCCAACAGGCCGCCTGGGCGGGGGAGTGGACCGACGCCTCCTTCAGCTCCGAGTACATGCCGCGGCTCAGCGCCGCCGAACTCCACGAGATGGACGAGGAGATCACCGCGCTCATGCGCCGCTGGATCGACCGCGGCAAGGCGGCGGTCGAGGCGGGCGACACCGAGGGCCGGGAGCTGGTGGCCGTGCAGATGTACGGATTCCCGTTCCGGGAGTGACCGCGGAAGGCCCCTCAGACCGCGCCCGACCCGACGTCGAGACCAGAGGAGGGCCGCCACCATGACGGCGACCGCGATATCCGCAACACCGCACGGCAGGCCCGCGCACAAGGACGGGAACGTGCTGCGCTGGCTGATCGCGTACACCGCGTCCATGCTCGGCGACTGCGTCTACTTCCTCGCCCTCGGCTTCGCCGCCGCCAAGGTGGCGCCGCCGACGCAGGTGGGCCTGGTGATGGCGGTCGGCGCGGTGCCGCGCGCGGTGCTGATGCTCGGCGGGGGAGTGATCGCCGACCGGTTCGGGCCGCGCAAGGTGGTGATCGGGAGCGACGCGGTGCGCTGCGCGCTGATCCTCTGCGCCGCGGCGACGCTGGCGCTCTCCTCGCCCGGGCTGTGGCTGCTGGTCGTCGTCTCGCTGCTCTTCGGCGTCGTGGACGCGCTGTTCATGCCGGCCGTCGGCGCGCTGCCGCCGCGGATCGTCGCCGCCGACCAGCTCACCCGCTTGCAGGGCATGCGGTCACTCACCATCCGCTTCGGCACCATCGTCGGACCGCCGGTCGGCGGCCTCGCGATGGGGCTCGGCGGCGCCACGGCCGCCTTCGCCCTGGCGGGCGCGCTCTTCGCGGTCTCCGTACCGCTGCTGATCGCCACCCGCATGAGCCCGCTGCCCGAGGCGCCCGCCGGGAGCGACGGGCCCGAGGAGGGCGCGAGCGCCTGGCGGGATCTGCTCGACGGACTGCGGTACGTCCGCCGCCACCGGCTCGTCGGCCCGCTGGTCCTGTCCGCCGCCATCTGCGAACTGGGCCTGGTCGGCCCGTTGAACGTCGGCATGATCCTGCTCGCCCAGCACCGCGGGTGGGGCTCGTCCGGCTACGGCTGGATCATCGCGGGCTTCGGCGCGGGCGCCGGGTGCGGCGCGCTGCTGCTGACCGTACGGGGCCGTCTGCCGCGGGCCGGGGCCGTCCAGATCGGCGCCCTGTTCGCGGGCGCCGCGGGCGTCGGCCTGATCGGCGTGGCGCCCTCGCCTGCCCTCGCGGTCGCCGTCGCCGCGCTGAGCGGCCTGTTCTGCGGCATCTGCGGCAGCCTCGCGTACGCCCTCATCCAGTCGGCGGCCGACCCCGGCTACCTCGGCCGCGTCACCTCGGTGATGAGCCTCAGCAGCTTCGGCCTCGCCCCCCTGGCCTACCCCCTCTTCGGCGCCGCCGTCGCCGCCTGGGGCCCGGCCCCCGTCTTCCTCACCAGCGCCGTCCTCACCATGACCGGAGGCGTCGTCGGCCTCGCCACCCCCGCGATCCGCACCGCGGAACTTCCCCGCGGGAAGCGGTCGCCGCGCCCGGCGGCGGACGTGACGGCTGCCGCCGAGCCGGTGGCCGCGGGCCGGGACTGACGCCGAGAAAATGCTGTGACGTGCACGGGGGCCTCCTGTTAGCTTCGCGCTCATGGACCCGCTCGGTGATGCAGAGATTCGCGGCTCGTTCGTCAATTGCTCCAAGGGGGAGGCGAAGCGGATCAGCCTGCCCAGGGATCTGGGCGACCTGCCGTGGAGCGACCTGGACTTCCTGGGCTGGCGCGACCCCGGCGCCCGCGACCGCGCCTATCTGGTGCGGCCCGGCGACGAGCCCGTGGGCATCGTCCTGCGGATCGCCCCCGGCGCCCGGCGCAATCTGATGCGCAGCAGCCTCTGCTCCCTCTGCCTCACCGGTCACTCCGGCGGCGGCGTCGACCTCCTGGCGGCCCCGCTCGCGGGCGCCGCCGGTCGCCAGGGCAACACCGTCGCCCTCTACATGTGCGCCGACCTCGCCTGCTCCCTCTACGTCCGCGGCAAGAAGAGCTCCGCCCTGGTGAAGCGGCTCGAGGAGACCCTCACCCTCGACGAACAGATCGCCCGCACCCTCCGCAACCTCGACGGCTTCCTCGCCAAGGTCGTCGCCTAGCCGGACGAACGGCGGTGCGCCGGAGAAGCCGGGTCACGCGGTCGGCGTGAGGACGAGCCGGCGGCCCGGCCCGACGGGAGCCGTCCAGGCACGCTCGACCTCGGAAAGGGATACGGCGTCGGCCGCGACGGAGAAGACCCCGGCCGTGAGTTGAGCGACCAGCGAAGGAAGTTCGGCGACGATGCCCGCGGTGGTGACGGAGCCCTGGCCACTGCCCATGACGCGGAGGTTGGCGGCGCGCAGGACGAAGGACGGCAGGGTGATGTCGGGTCCGGCCGTGGAGCCGATCTGGATCCAGTCGAGGGCGGCGGCACGGTCGGTGCGGCGGGTGAGCAGCGCGGGGAGGGCCCGCTCGGTCGGCGCGCCCCAGGTGTAGTCGATCACGACGTCCACGTCCGCCGCGGCCTCGCCGAGCCGGTCGGCGGCCTCCTCGGGGTCGCCCGCGAGGCAGACCACGTCGGTGGCGCCGAGGCCGCCGAGCAGGGCGAGCCGGTCGGCGTCCCGCCCGGCGGCCACGACCCGCTCGGCGCCGAGGTGCCGGGCGATCTGGACGGCCATCTGCCCGGCGTTCCCCGTCGCGCCGAGCACCAGCACGCTCTGGCCCGCACGGAAGGAGATCCGGCGGCGCAGCGCGACCCACGAGGACAGGGCGGGGTTCATCGCCGCCGCGACGACCACCGGGTCGGCGTCCGCGGGCAGCGGTACGGCGCGCCGCGGGTCGACCAGCGCCCGCTCGGCCATGGTGCCGGGCACGTCGTCGTCGACCACGAAGTACACCGCGCTGCCGTCGGCCAGCCGCCCGACGCCGCCCCCGCCGCACCGTCCGCCGGAGCGCACGACGAACCGCCCGCGCACGCGGCTGACCTGGGAATCGTCGACGCTCTGGCGCAGCTCTCGTTCCTCGTGCAGAACGCGCTGGGGAAGGTCGCGGCCGAGTTGGGCCTGTCGGTCATCCAGCTGCGCCTGCTGGGCGTGCTCGGGGACCGGGAGCCGGGCATGCGGGAACTCGCCCGCCATCTGGAGCTGGACAAATCCAGCATCACCGGCCTGGTCGACCGGGCCGAGCGCCGCGGTCTGGTCCGCCGCACCCCCGCGCCGCACGACGGCCGCGCCGTACAGGTGTCACTGACCGACGAAGGGCGGGCGGCGGCCCGGGCGCTGGAGGCCGACGCCGACCGGCGGATCCGCGCGCTCGCGGTCGGCCTCACCGACGAGCAGCGCGCCGCCCTGTCCGTGCTGGCGAGCGCTGTGGTGTCCGGCAACAGCGCGCTGTGAGAAGCACGGGGCCGAGGGGCTGTCGCCCGCCGGGGCGACGGACGCGCCTGCCGCCTACCGCGTCACAGTCCGAGCTTCGCCGCGTACAGGCGCGCCACCGCGTCCTTGTCGCCGTCCACCTCGACCTCGGCGGCGTCCTGGCGGCCGAAGACGAAGATCGTCAGCTCGGACGGCTCACCGGTCACGGTCACCACGGGAGAGCCCTTGCGGGCGACGGCGGTCTGGCCGTTCGGACGGCGCAGCACCAGGCCGACCGGGGAGCGGCGGCCCGCGAGCCGCGCGGCACGCTCCAGCCGGGCCCACAGCGTGTCGGCGAAGACGGGGTCGATGGCACGCGGCGTCCAGTCGGGCGTGGCACGCCGGACGTCCTCGGCGTGGACGTAGAACTCGACGGTGTTGGAAGCCTCGTCCACCTGCTTGATGGTGAAGGGCGACATCCGCGGCGGGCCGGTCCTGATGAGCTGGATCAGCTCTTCGTACGGCTTTCGCGCGTACTCCTTGCGGACCCGTTCCGCACGGTCCTTGAGCTGCGGGATGACCAGCCCCGCCGCCGCGTCACCGCGCCGTTCGCGTACCACGACGTGCGCGGCCAGGTCGCGGGTGGACCAGCCCTCGCACAGCGTCGGGCCGTCGGGTCCTGACTGCTCCAGCAGATCGGCGAGGAGCAGACGTTCGCGCTGGGCATGTGTCGACATGACCCCAGATTAACGGCCCCTTGGCCGATACGTCCGCTCCCCGCCCCTGCCGCCCCCGTGAGGCGTCAGCCCAGCGGAGCGTAGAGCTTCTTGCTGTTGGTGCCGTTGTTGAGCGTGAGCGAGCAGGTCACCGTCTTGCGGCCCTGGAGCTCGTAGGTGGTCAGCTTCGGGAAGAGCGCGTACGGGTAGTACAGCCGCCCGTCCGCGGGAAGGTGCTTCTTGGCGTCGGCCGTGCACAGCTCCAGCGCCTTCGACTGGATCTCCGAGTCGGTGCTGAAGGTGCCGGACAGCGTCTCGTTGGCGACGACCTGGCCGTCGTGCGCGGAGCTGCACGACTTGGTGGTCACCGTGTCGACGGTCGGCGTGAGGGTCGGCGCGTCGAAGCACTTGCCCGGCGAGAGCACCACGTACGGCACGACCTTCTCGGTCGGGGTGATGCTCGGGAAGTCGGTGAACGGGTCGTCGGTCGGGGTGTCGAACGTCGGGGTGTCCGACGGCAGCGTGAAGCTGGGCGTCGGCTCCGTGAAGGACGGCATGGACGGCAGTCCTGACGGCAGACCGCTGATCGACGGCGTCGGCTTCGCGTCGTTCTTGCTGTCGCTGCCGCCGGAGACGGCGACCGCGGTGCCGATACCGCCGATCACCACGACCGCGGCTATCGCGATCAGCACATTGCGCTTGGTGTTGTTCGGCGGCGGCGGGGGCGGCGGGTAGCCGCCGGGGCCCTGCGGGTAGCCGTAGCCACCGGGCGGGGCGGGCGGTCCGGGCGGGCCCGGCTGGCCGTAGCCGCCCTGCTGACCGTAGCCCTGCTGGCCGTAAGGACCCGGCGCGGCCTGCGTCGGCTCCTGCGGATAACCGTAGTTCTGACCGCCGCCTTGTTGCGGATAGCCATAGCCGCCGTCAGCGGGCGGCGGGGGAGGAGGGGGGCCGAAGCCCTGCGGTGGCCCGAAACCGCCTCCTTGATCCGGAGGCGGCGGCGGTCCTTCTTGCGGCGGTGGTGGAAAACCCATGCAGGCAGGATGCCCCATACGGGTGACATGAGCGAGCGACAACCGGATGGTGGTCAACTCACTTGCCCTCTTTGCCGGTTATTGACCCTTTTCGAGTTCTTGATATTCGGCGGCAGAATGGTCACCATGCCCGCCACCGCACTCGACCCAGCAGTCGCCGCCCGCCTCAAGCGCACGGCCGACGGACTCGTACCCGCCATCGCCCAGCAATACGACACCGGTGAAGTGCTGATGCTGGGGTGGATGGACGACGAGGCCCTGCACCGCACCCTCACCACCGGCCGCTGCACCTACTGGAGCCGCAGCCGCCAGGAGTACTGGGTCAAGGGCGACACCTCGGGCCACGTCCAGCACGTCAAGTCCGTCGCGCTGGACTGCGACGGCGACACCCTGCTGGTGAAGGTCGACCAGGTCGGCGCCGCCTGCCACACCGGCGACCGCACGTGTTTCGACGCCGACGTGCTGCCGCTCGGCCAGCCGGTCCGCCCTTCGCCGTACCGGCCGCTCCCGGCGCCCGGCCGTGACCACTAATCTCGGCCCATGGACCTTGAGACCTTCCGCAAGCTGGCGGTCGACCGCCGGGTGATTCCCGTGACGCGCAGGCTGCTCGCCGACGGCGACACTCCGGTCGGGCTGTACCGCAAGCTCGCGGGGGAGCGGACGGGAACGTTCCTGCTGGAGTCGGCGGACGGAGGCACCTCCCAGGCCGAAGGCTCCGGGGGAGACCGGACGTGGTCGCGCTACTCCTTCGTCGGCGTCCGGTCGGCCGCCACGCTCACCGCGCGCGACGGCCAGGCGCACTGGCTCGGCACGCCGCCGGTCGGCGTCCCGGTCGACGGCGACCCGCTGGAGGCGCTGCGCGTCACCGTCGACGCCCTGCACACCCCGCGCGACCTGGCGGCGGGGATGCCGCCCTTCACCGGCGGCATGGTCGGCTACCTCGGCTACGACATCGTGCGCCGCCTGGAGCGGATCGGCGAGCGGACCCGCGACGACCTGCGGCTGCCGGAACTGACCATGCTGCTCACCTCCGACCTCGCCGTCCTCGACCACTGGGACGGCACGGTCCTGCTGATCGCCAACGCGATCAACCACAACGACCGCGACACCGGGGTGGACGAGGCCCACGCGGACGCCGTCGCCCGCCTCGACGCCATGCAGGCCGACCTGGCCAAGCCGGTCGAATACGTCCCCGTCGAGCTGCCGCCGTCGGAACTGCCCGAATACACCGCCCTGTGGGGCGGCGCCGCCTATCAGCGCGCGGTCGACGACATCAAGGAACGTATCCGCGCGGGTGAGGCCTTCCAGGTCGTCCCCTCGCAGCGCTTCGAGACCCCGTGCACGGCCAGCGCGCTCGACGTCTACCGCGTCCTGCGGGCCACCAACCCCAGCCCGTACATGTACCTCTTCCGCTTCCCCGGCGGCGAGGGCGGCGACTTCGACGTCGTCGGCTCCAGCCCCGAGGCCCTGGTCAAGGTCGAGGACGGCCGCGCCATGGTCCACCCGATCGCGGGCACCCGCCCGCGCGGCGCCACCCCGCGACAGGACACCGCGCTCGCCGAGGAACTGCTGGCCGACCCCAAGGAACGCGCCGAGCACCTGATGCTGGTCGACCTCGGCCGCAACGACCTGGGCCGCGTCTGCGAACCCGGCAGCGTCGAGGTCGTCGACTTCATGTCCGTCGAGCGCTACTCCCACGTCATGCACATCGTCTCGACTGTCACCGGCCAGGTCGCCGAGGGCCGTACCGCCTTCGACGTGCTCACCGCCTGCTTCCCCGCGGGCACCCTCTCCGGCGCCCCCAAGCCGCGCGCCATGCAGATCATCGAGGAGCTGGAGCCGTCCCGGCGCGGTCTGTACGGCGGCTGCGTCGGCTACCTCGACTTCGCCGGTGACTCCGACACCGCCATCGCCATCCGTACGGCGCTGCTCCGCGACGGCACCGCCTACGTCCAGGCCGGGGCCGGTGTCGTCGCCGACAGCGATCCGGTGGCCGAGGACACCGAGTGCCGCAACAAGGCCGCCGCCGTCCTGCGCGCGGTGGCCACCGCCAACCGCCTGTGACGGTCGCCTTCCGGAGGCGGTCAGCCGGTCGTCGAGAGGCGTGAGCGACGAGCCAGGACGCGCGTGCGCGTCGTGGCTCGTCGCGCGGTTCCTCGCGCCCGTGTGGGTGCCGTCAGCCCGCGAAGGCCGCCGTGCCGTTCGGCGTGCCGAGGCCCGTCGGGCCGTCGAAGCCGCTCACGCCGGTGCACAGGTACGAGCCGCCGCACGAGCCGTTCGAGCCGCCGGCCACGTCGTTGAGCGCGTCGGCGTGCGCGTAGGGGAACGAGGCGGGGTAGGACCCGGCCGAGGGCGCCCCGGCGAGGGCGTAGACGGCCGCGATCAGCGGCGACGAGGCGCTGGTGCCGCCGAAGACCTCCCAGCCGGTGTCCGAGCCGTACGTGTCGTGGACGGCGACGCCCGTCGCGGGGTCGGCGACCGCCGAGACGTCGGCGATGGTGCGCTTGCCGCAGTCGGCGTCCGTCTGCCAGGACGGCTTGGCGTCGTAGGAGGAGCAGCCGGAGCCGGTGCCCGTCCAGACGGACTCGGTCCAGCCGCGGCTGGAGGAGTCGCTGGTGAGCGAGGTGCCGCCGACGGCGGTGACGTACTGGGAGGCGGCCGGGTACTCGGCGCCGTAGCCGCTGTCACCGGCGCTGACGGTGATGGCGACACCGGGGTGGTCGAAGTACGAGCTGTCGTACGACGGGTCCGAGGAGGACTCGCCGCCGCCGTAGCTGTTGGAGACGTACTTCGCGCCCAGCGACACCGCGGTGTTGACGGACTCGCCCAGGTTGGTCATCGAGGAGTCGTCGGCCTCGACCAGGAGGATGTGGCAGTCGGGGCAGGCGGCGCTGACCATGTCGAGGTCGAGCGATATCTCCTCGGCCCAGCCCGCGTCGGCGCTCGGCAGCGAGGAGGCGCTGCCGGACTGGCCGACCTTCGAGAAGCAGCCGTTGTCGGTGGTGCAGGCGGGCAGGCCGTACGTGGAGCGGTAAGTGGCCAGATCCGCTTCGGCGTTGGGGTCGTCGTACGCGTCGACGATCGCCACGGTCGCGCCGGACCCGCCGGAGGAGGGCAGGGCGTACGCGCTCTGGAGATCGGCCGGGCCGAGGCCGGAGGGGGCCGCGGCCGGGTCCACCGAACCGGTGGACTTCTTGAGCGTGTTGACGCCCTGGGTGACCTTGAGCGCCTTGCACGCCATCACGTCCGGATGGGTGCTGAGGGCGCAGGAGCGCGCGGTGCTGACGCCGTGCGCGGCGGGGGAGGCACCGGCGTACGGCGCCAGGGCCAGCCCCGACAGGGCCAGTCCGGCGGCGGCGGTGACCGCGAGCGCGGTGCGGCGGGCGGTGGGTGTGAGGGTGATCGAACGCAACTATTGCCTCCTGTGGGGGGGTGAACCGGGGGCTTGTGGGATGCGTGACAGGTGGTGCCATTGGTGCGAGTTGACATCAGTGGGACGGCCGAGAACGTATGGTGACGAGCGCACGCCAACAAGGAGGGGGCTGGAAGCTATACCTCCGCTTTACTTGTGGCATAAGGGAGTTGGGCAAGGCATTGCCTGGTGCTGACCTCCCGGCAGGTGTGAAATCGAGTCGTCCCGGTGTGGTGTGCGACGGCTGTTCCGTACCGCTTCGTGACCATTCGGGACCGATCGCCACGGCGTGTTTTCAGCCGCGCGCCGCGACCCCCGGTCCGGCCGCCCGGTGCCCCCGCCGGACGGGCCGCCGCGCCGACAGGCGATAGTGGTGGGGTGAGTGCCGTCCCTCAGCCCCGCGCTGACCAAGCCGTCGAGACCGAAGCCGCGACCGACCGCGAGACCGGGGTCGAACCCGGCCGGGCGACCGAAGCCGGGCCCGAACGCGGGACCGGCCCCGGTGCCGCGCCCTCGGCCGCGCGGCGCACCGCCATGCGCGTCCTCGCCGTCGCGCTCGCGTGCGGCGTGATCGGCGCCAGCGTCGTGCTGCTCGCGGCGGGCAAGACCTGGGCGCGCGGCACCGTCGCCTTCGGCCAGGGCACCCTCCCGGTGCACGCCACCGGCAGCCAGGCCACCGCGCTGCCCGGCGCGCTGGCCCTGGTCGGCCTGGCCGCGCTCGTCGCCGTCTTCGCCGTGCGCCGGATCGGCCGGTACGTCGTCTCCGGGCTGCTCGCGCTCTCCGGCCTCGGCGTGGTCGTCGTCGTGCTCGCCCGCCGCGCGGCCACCGGCGCCCTCAACGAACGGGCCGCCGCCGCGTCCGGCCTCACCCGCGCCACCGCGGGCCACACGAGCACCACTGGCTGGCCGCTGGTCGCCGTCGCGGGCGGCGTATTGCTGCTCCTCGCGGGCCTGCTCGCACTGCGCTACGGCCACGCCTGGCCCGCGATGTCCAGCCGCTACGACCGGCCGGGCAGCCGCCCCTCGCTGCGCGGCAGGGCCGCCGCCGCGCCCGCGCCGATCGACCCCGACCGGGCCGAGGACCTGTGGAAGGCGCTGGACCGGGGCGAGGACCCCACGCAGGCCCCCGGCTGACCGGTCCCGCGCGTGCCGCGACCGCCCGTTCCACCCCCGTGCACGGCAACCCCGGAACACGCGCAACAATGGAAGACGAAGTCGGCGGCGAAAGGACGCCACCGACCGAGAGGATTCAGGGAGCACTCATGGCGGTCCATCACGACCACGGCCACACCCCCGCCGCGTGGACCGGCTCGATCATCTCGTTCATCGGCTTCTGTGCCGGAGGCGTGTTCATGGTCGCCGCCCAGCCGGTCCCCTTCTGGGCGAGCATGGGCGTCATCCTGCTCGGCCCCGTCGTCGGCGGTGCGATGAAGCTCATGGGCCTGGGCAGCAAGGAGTCACCCGAGGTACGGGTCGCCCGCGCCCACGCCGCGCAGGAGGTCCGCACCCCGGAGGGGACGACGCACACGGAGTCGCCCGCTGAGGCGCCCGCCAGCGCCTGACCCCACCGGTCCCGCCCGCCGGGCGCAGCCGCCGACCTCCGGGTCCGCGCGCTGCGCCTTCGTGCGTCCGGGGGCAGAATCGGCGATGTGATTCACGACACAGCAGGTCGGGCCGCAGGCCGGGCCCCCGCGGCGGCGCGCGGGACGGCTCCCGGAGCGGCCCTCGGCGCCCTCTCGCGCGCCGCCGTACCGCTCGCCCTCCTCGGCGCGGTGGCGGGCGCCTTCGCGTACGTCGGCGCCGTCGACCCCAACACGCCCGGCCACTACCCGGCCTGCCCGCTGCTGCACTACACCGGGATCTACTGCCCCGGCTGCGGCGGCCTGCGCAGCGCCCACGCCGTCGCCCACGGCCACCTCGGCACGGCGCTGGGCTGCAACGCCCTCGCGGTGGCCGGATACGTCGTCTTCGCCGTCGTGTGGGCCGTCTGGTTCACCCGCAGGCTGCGCGGCAGACCGTTCGAACCCGTGCTGCGCCCGGTGTACGGGAAGGCGCTCCTCGCCCTGGCGCTGGTCTTCACCGTTGTCCGGAACCTGCCGTTCGGCGCGGCGCTGATCCCGTGACCCGCCCGCCTTCCGGGGCATGCTTGTCCAGGTGGTGGGACCGCGAATCCCCGGATGCGGGCGCTGCGCCCGGCGCCCGATACCATCGGAGTGTCGGTGGTTCCCACCATTGGCTTGATCATTTCGCTGTACGAACCCGGTCCGGAAGGGGAGCTCTCGCGTGAGTGTGCTCGACGAGATCATCGACGGAGTCCGCGCTGACCTCGCCGAGCGGCAGGCCCGCGTCACCCTCGACGAACTCAAGGAGCGGGCCACCAAGGCGCGCGACGCCAAGGACGGGGTGGCCGCCCTGCGCGGCGACAGCGTCAAGGTGATCTGCGAGGTCAAGCGGTCCAGCCCCTCCAAGGGCGCGCTGGCCGCCATCGCCGACCCCGCGGGGCTCGCCGCCGACTACGAGGCGGGCGGCGCCGCCGTCATCAGCGTCCTCACCGAGCAGCGGAAGTTCGGCGGCTCCCTCGCCGACCTCGAAGCGGTCCGCGCCAAGGTCGACATCCCGGTCCTGCGCAAGGACTTCATCGTCACCGCGTACCAGCTCTGGGAGGCCCGCGCCTACGGTGCCGACCTCGCCCTGCTGATCGTCTCCGCGCTCGACCAGGACGCCCTCGTCTCGCTCGTCGAGCGGGCCCAGTCGATCGGCCTCACCCCGATCGTCGAGGTGCACGACGAGGAGGAGGTCGAGCGGGCGGTGGACGCCGGGGCGAAGATCATCGGGGTCAACGCGCGCAATCTCAAGACCCTTGAGGTCGACCGCGGGAACTTCGCCCGCGTCGCGCCCGAGATTCCCGACCACATCGTGAAGATCGCCGAGTCCGGGGTGCGTGGTCCCCACGACCTGATCGCCTATGCCAATGACGGCGCCGACGCCGTGCTCGTCGGCGAGTCGCTCGTCACCGGCAAGGATCCGCGTGCCGCGGTCGCCGATCTCGTGGCTGCCGGCGCCCACCCCGCCCTCCGCTTCGGCCGCTAACCCCCCTCCGGGGGAGGGCCCCACACCCCTTACGGTGCCCCGTCAGGGCGCCCGACCGCGCTTTGCACGGCGGTTCTTCGCGAGAGACGGTGCCCCGTCAGGGCGCGTGAGCCGCACGTCGCGGGGCGGTTCCGTCAAGAACGTGCCCCGTCAGGGGCGCGGGGAACTGCGCGGGCAGCCGCGACGCTCTCGCACGTCACCGCCCGCCCCGGCGGGGCAGTTCGGTGGTGTCCGGGCCACCGGCCGGTGGTGGGTTGCTCGCGCAGTTCCTCGCGCCCCTGACGGGGCGACCGTCTTTCGTCCGGGCGGTGGGCCGGTCTTTTGAGGGGCGCGGGGAACTGCGCGGCCCGCCGCGACGCTCTCGCAGGTCACCACCGGCCCCGGTGGGGCAGTTCGGTGGTGTCCGGACCACCGGCCGCTGGGGGTTGCTCGCGCAGTTCCTCGCGCCCCTGACGGGGCGGCCGTCTTTCGTTCGGGCGGTGAGCCGGTCTTTTGAGGGGCGCGGGGAACTGCGCGGCCCGCCGCGATGCTCTCGCTGGTCACCACCGGCCCCGGTGGGGCAGTTCGGTGGTGTCCGGGCCACCGGCCGGTGGTGGGTTGCTCGCGCAGTTCCTCGCGCCCCTGGCGGGGCGGGCCGTCTTTCGTCCGGGCGGTGAGCCGGTCTTTTGAGGGGTGCGGGGAACTGCGCGGCCCGCCGCGATGCTCCCGCAGGTCACCGCCCGCCCCGGTGGGGCGGTTCGGTGGTGTCCGGACCACCGGCCGGTGGGGGCTGGGCGCGCAGTTCCTCGCGCCCCTCAAAGCGAGGCCCTGCGCGGTACCGGGGTCCTCAAGGCGAGGCGCTGTGTTGGCTGAACGCGCGCGGGGGCCGGGCATGGAGTGGGGGGACCTGCCCGGAGGGCTAGACTCGGGCGCATGTCCCTCGCCGCGCGTCTCGCCCCCGGTTGCCGCCCCCGCGGCTGCCGCGCGCCGGCGCGCAAGGTGCTGGGGCGCCGGGTGCGGTATGTGATCGGGTGCGAGCCCGGCCAGGTGAACGGCAGGCGATGGCGCCGCGGCTGAGCCGCGAGCACAGCCGCGTACGCACGACACGGACACGCGTACGCGTCCCCCCTTTCACCCGCGCCTGACGGCGCACAGCCAGGGATACCCCATGTCAGAAACGCACGACTTCTTCCATCCGGATCCGGACGGATCCGTCCCCACCCCCGCGGGCTACTTCGGCGCGTTCGGCGGCAAGTTCATCCCGGAGGCGCTGGTCGCCGCCGTGGACGAGGTGGCCGTCGAGTACGAGAAGGCGAAGACCGACCCCGCCTTCGCGGCCGAGCTGAACGACCTGATGGCCAACTACGCGGGCCGCCCGAGCGCCCTCACGGAGGTCCCCCGGTTCGCCGAGCAGGCGGGCGGGGCACGGGTCTTCCTCAAGCGGGAGGACCTGAACCACACCGGCTCGCACAAGATCAACAACGTGCTGGGCCAGACGCTGCTGACCAAGCGGATGGGCAAGACCCGCGTGATCGCGGAGACCGGCGCGGGCCAGCACGGCGTCGCCACCGCGACCGCCTGCGCGCTGTTCGGCCTCGACTGCACGATCTACATGGGCGAGATCGACACCCAGCGCCAGGCGCTCAACGTCGCGCGGATGCGGATGCTCGGCGCCGAGGTGGTCTCGGTGACCTCCGGCAGCCGGACGCTGAAGGACGCCATCAACGAGGCGTTCCGCGACTGGGTCGCCAACGTGGACCGCACGCACTACCTGTTCGGCACGGTCGCGGGACCGCACCCCTTCCCCGCGCTGGTCCGCGACTTCCACCGGGTGATCGGCGTCGAGGCGCGCCGCCAGCTCCTGGAGCGCACCGGCCGGCTGCCCGACGCCGCCGTCGCCTGCGTCGGCGGCGGCTCCAACGCCATGGGCCTCTTCCACGCCTTCCTGCCCGACACCGGGGTCCGGCTGGTCGGCTGCGAGCCCGCGGGCCACGGCGTGGCCACCGGGGAGCACGCGGCCACCCTCACCGAGGGCGAGCCGGGCATCCTGCACGGCTCGCGCTCCTACGTCCTCCAGGACGACGAGGGCCAGATCACCGAGCCGTACTCGATCTCGGCGGGTCTGGACTACCCCGGCGTCGGCCCCGAGCACTCGTACCTCAAGGACATCGGCCGCGCCGAATACCGCGCGGTCACCGACGACGAGGCGATGCAGGCCCTGCGGCTGCTGTCCCGTACCGAGGGCATCATCCCCGCCATCGAGAGCGCGCACGCCCTGGCCGGGGCCCTGGAGATTGGCCGCGAGCTGGGCCCCGAGGGCCTGGTGCTGGTGAACCTCTCCGGCCGCGGCGACAAGGACATGGACACGGCGGCCCGCTACTTCGGGCTGTACGACGCGACCGCCGAGGTCGATGAGGACAACGAGGTGGCGGTCAAGTGAGCGGGAACGTAGAGCTGTTGGACCGGGCGCTGGCCGACGCCAAGGCCGAGGGGCGGGCCGCGCTCGTGGCGTATCTGCCCGCCGGTTTCCCGACCGTGGACGGCGGGATCGAGGCCGTGAAGGCCGCCTTCGAGGGCGGCGCGGACATCGTCGAGGTCGGGCTGCCGCACAGCGACCCGGTGCTGGACGGGCCGGTCATCCAGACCGCCGACGACATCGCGCTCAACAAGAACCACGTGCGGATCGCCGACGTGCTGCGCACCGTACGCGAGGCGCACCAGGCCACCGGCAAGCCGGTGCTGGTCATGACGTACTGGAACCCGGTGGACCGCTACGGCGCCGAGCGGTTCGCGACCGAGCTGGCCGAGGCGGGCGGCGCGGGCTGCATCCTGCCCGACCTGCCGGTCGAGGAGTCCGAGGGATGGCGGAAGGCGGCCGAGCAGCAGGGCCTGGCCACCGTCTTCGTCGTCGCCCCTTCCAGCCGTGACGAGCGGCTGGCGAAGATCACCGCGGCGGGCAGCGGCTTCGTCTACGCGGCCTCCCTGATGGGTGTCACCGGCACGCGGGAGAGCGTCGGCGAGCAGGCGTCCGACCTCGTGCGCCGCACCCGCGCCACCACGGACCTGCCGGTCTGCGTGGGCCTGGGCGTGTCGAACGCGGTGCAGGCCGCCGAGGTCGCGGCCTTCGCCGACGGTGTGATCGTCGGCTCGGCCTTCGTCAAGCGCATCCTCGACGCGGACGGCGACCTGCCCGCGGCCCTCACGGCCGTACGGGAACTGGCGGCGGAACTGGCCGCGGGCGTCCGCAAGCGCGGCTGACGGCACCGGCCGCGACCGTACGAAAGGAACCGGCCGCGCCCCGTACGACCGGCCCCGGCGTAACACGATGGGGCGAATCGCGGTGCGGGAAGGCGCTGAAGTGCCCTCCCGCACCGTTGGTCAGGGATGTGAGCCAGAAGAACCGAGACGGAAAGCGCAGCGCCCGCGAGGCCCTGTACGAACAGCGTGAGAAAGAGAAGGCCAGCGCCCGACGCAGGCGCACCATGGTGGTCGCGGGCGCGGTGGTCGCCGTGCTGGCCATCGCCGCCGTGATCGGGGTGGTGGTCGCCGACCACAAGGACAGCGGCGGCGGCTCCACCCCGGCCGCCGCGCCCAAGGGCGCCATCGGCAAGGACAATCTCGTCATCCCCGTCGGCGCCGCCGACGCGCCCTCGGTGCTGACGATCTACGAGGACTTCCGCTGCCCGGCGTGCGACGCCTTCGAGAAGGCGTTCACCCCGACCATCCACAGCCTTGAGGACAGCGGGCAGATCCGCACCGAATACCACCTGGTGACGCTCATCGACGGCAATCTCGGCGGCTCCGGCTCGCTGAACGCCGCCAATGCCGCCGCCTGCGCCCAGGACGCGGGCAAATTCCGCGCCTACCACGATGTGCTGTACGACAATCAGCCGGAGGAGCAGAGCGACACCTTCTCCGACAAGAACCACCTGCTCGACCTGGCGGGCAAGGTCAGCGGTCTGAAGACGCCGACCTTCACCGCGTGCGTCAACGGCGGCACCCACAACAGCTGGGTGAAGGCGTCGAACAGCGCCTTCGGGAAGTCCGGCTTCAACTCGACGCCGACGATCCTGCTCAACGGCAAGAGCGTCTACGGGAGCGGCAGCAATCTCACGCCCGACTCGCTGAAGCAGATGGTCACCGACGCGAACAAGGGCAAAAAGGCGGGTGCGGTGACCACCGCTCCGGCCTCCTGACAGGCCCGCTGAGGGGCCTGCCGAGGCTTGATTCCGGGCCTTTCGGCGTCCGCGGGGATTCCCCCGGAGGGGCCGGAGGAGTCCCGGCCGTTATCCATACGTAGCCGGGCGGGTTGCCGCACTTCCCGCCCGGCAAGGTAGCGTCGGTCATTGCCATGGAACTCGCATTCATTCCCAGCCCGTCGCACGGAGTCGTCCACCTCGGACCCATTCCGCTGCGCGGCTACGCGTTCTGCATCATCATCGGTGTCTTCGTAGCCGTATGGCTCGGCGGCAAGCGCTGGATCGCCCGCGGCGGCCGGGCGGGCACGGTCGCGGACATCGCCGTGTGGGCGGTGCCCTTCGGTCTGGTCGGCGGCCGGCTGTACCACGTGATCACCGATTACGAGCTGTACTTCACCAGTGGCAAGGACTGGGTCGACGCCTTCAAGATCTGGCAGGGCGGCCTGGGGATCTGGGGCGCCATCGCCTTCGGCGCGCTCGGCGCCTGGATCGCCTGCCGCCGCCGGGGGATCGCGCTGCCGGTCTACGCCGACGCCATCGCGCCGGGCATCGCCTTCGCCCAGGCGATCGGCCGCTGGGGCAACTGGTTCAACCAGGAGCTGTACGGCGGCCCGACCACGCTGCCCTGGGGCCTGAAGATCGACCCCGCGCACCGGCCGGAGAGCACGCCGGACATCGCCACGTACCACCCGACGTTCCTGTACGAGTCCCTGTGGTGCGTCGGCGTCGCCCTGCTGGTCATCTGGGCCGACCGCCGCTTCAAGCTCGGCCACGGGCGGGCCTTCGCCCTCTACGTCGCCGCGTACACGGTGGGCCGCGCCTGGATCGAGCACATGCGCGTGGACTACGCCCACCAGATCCTCGGCATGCGGCTCAACGACTGGACCGCGATCGTCGTCTTCATCGGCGCCGTCGTCTACCTCGTCGTCGTCGGCCGCAAGCGGCCCGGCCGCGAGGAGAACATCGAGCCTCTCGCCTCCGGCGAAGGCCCCGACGACGCCTCGCCGCCGTCGTCCGACCCGGAAGCGGACGCGGACGACGCGGTCGACTCCTCCTCCGTCGAGGACGAGGCTTCCGTCGGTTCCGTCGACCCGAAGCGAGCCTCCGAGGCGCTCTGATCTCGCGCCCCTGAGAAGCCCGTCACGCGCAGTGGCGGCGCACCTTCTCCAGGAGGAGAAAGGGCAGGTCAGGGCAGGCTTTCCTTGCTGGCGGCGCGTCGCATTCGAGCGTACGGTCGAATGGATTCGTGGTCGTGCGGCCTCGCGGGAGGCTGCCTGGGGAGGGGTGGGGACGGATGTCAACGGCTGTCGAGGAGACGACGGCGGCGCCGTATCACGTACCGCACCACTCGCACCGTGACGTGAGCGGCGGCTGGCTGCGCCCGGCGGTGTTCGGGGCGATGGACGGCCTGGTGTCGAATCTGGCGCTGATGACGGGAGTGGCGGGCGGCGACGTCTCGTCGCGCACCATCGTGGTGACCGGGCTCGCGGGCCTGGCGGCGGGCGCCTTCTCGATGGCGGCGGGGGAGTACACGTCGGTGGCCTCCCAGCGGGAGCTGGTCGAGGCCGAGCTGGAGATCGAGCGGATCGAGCTGCGCCGCCACCCGGAGGCGGAGCTGCGGGAGCTGGCCGAGCTGTACGTCTCGCGCGGTGTGGAGCCGAAGCTCGCCCGCGAGGTGGCCAGGCAGCTCTCCGTCGACCCGGAGCGGGCGCTGGAGATACACGCCCGTGAGGAACTGGGCGTGGACCCGACCGACCTGCCGTCGCCGCTGGTCGCGGCGGCCTCCTCCTTCGTCGCCTTCGCGCTGGGCGCCCTGCTGCCCGTACTGCCGTATCTGCTCGGCGGCGACTCGCTGTGGCCCGCGGCCGTCCTCGCGCTGGCCGGACTGTTCGGCTGTGGTGCGGCCGTGGCCCGGGTGACCGCGCGTTCCTGGTGGTACAGCGGGGTTCGGCAGCTGCTGTTGGGCGCGGCGGCCGGCGGGGTTACCTTCGTATTGGGCGCGCTTATCGGCACAGCGGTCGGCTGACCACTCCGAACGGTCTGAACGGCCGACCGGTGCGGTCGGCCCACTGGTCCGATCGGGTGATCGGCGATGTGCCGTGCGCCCGCTCCACCGGACTCGGGAAACCCACAGGAAACCAGCGGCCACAAGCCTCATGTTTCCCCGTCGTTTCAGTAGCCGTCGCACGGGGCATTACCCGGTGGCGCACCGGCAGAAAGCGGCCCGGTGGCGCGCTGGACCCGGCCGGAAAACCTCCGACACGGCGCTGGCCTGATCTGTTCGCTCCACCCCTCATCATGTCCACATGCTGGAACTGAGTATCCGCTTCTCGAACACTCGTCCATCATGTAACCTGCACGAAATCGCAGAGGGCCAACGTCGTCCCTGTTGCGCATGCCTGGGAACAGGCAATGCATACAAGCCAAAGACGACGACGGGAGAGCCATGCGTTCGCGTTCCGCGTTCATGGACGGGCGCCCCGCCCCGCAGGGGATGTACGACCCCCGCAACGAGCACGACGCCTGTGGCGTCGGTTTCGTGGCCACCCTCACCGGCGAGGCGAGCCATGGGCTCGTGGAGCAGGCGCTGACCGTTCTGCGCAATCTGGAGCATCGTGGTGCCACCGGCGCCGAGCCCGACTCGGGTGACGGCGCGGGCATCCTCCTCCAGATCCCGGACGCCTTCCTGCGCGAGGCCGCCGGCTTCGCGCTGCCCGACCAGGGCCACTACGCGGTCGGCCTCGCCTTCCTCCCGGTCGAGACCGAGGACCGCGCCAAGGCCGTCGACGCCATCGAGCGGATCGCCGCGGAAGAGGGCCTGACCGTACTCGGCTGGCGCGAGGTCCCGGTCGCCCCCGAGCTGCTGGGCACCACCTCCCGCTCGACGATGCCGTACTTCTCGCAGCTCTTCGTCGCCGACAGCGCCGGTGCCGCCTCCGGCATCGACCTCGACCGGCCCGCCTTCGTCCTGCGCAAGCGGGCCGAGCGCGAGGCCGACGTGTACTTCCCGTCGCTGTCCGCCCGCACGATCGTGTACAAGGGCATGCTGACCACGGGGCAGCTCGAACCGTTCTTCCCCGACCTGTCCGACCCGCGGTTCGCCACCGCCATCGCGCTGGTCCACTCGCGCTTCTCCACCAACACCTTCCCGAGCTGGCCGCTCGCCCACCCGTACCGATTCGTCGCGCACAACGGTGAGATCAACACCGTCAAGGGCAACAGGAACTGGATGCGGGCCCGCGAGTCGCAGCTCGCCAGCGACCTCTTCGGCCCGGCGGGCGGCGGCGAGGGCGGCGACCTGGAGCGGATCTTCCCGATCTGTACGCCCGGCGCCTCCGACACCGCGTCCTTCGACGAGGTGCTGGAACTGCTGCACCTCGGCGGCCGGTCGCTGCCGCACAGCGTGCTGATGATGATCCCCGAGGCGTGGGAGAACCACGAGTCGATGGACCCGGCGCGGCACGCCTTCTACCAGTACCACTCCACGCTGATGGAGCCCTGGGACGGCCCGGCCTGCGTCACCTTCACCGACGGCTCCGTCGTCGGCGCGGTCCTGGACCGCAACGGCCTGCGCCCCGGCCGCTACTGGGTCACCGACGACGGCCTGGTCGTGCTCGCCTCCGAGTCCGGCGTCCTGGACATCGCCCCGGAGAAGGTGACCCGCAAGGGCCGCCTCCAGCCCGGCCGGATGTTCCTGGTCGACACCGTCCAGCACCGGATCGTCGAGGACGACGAGATCAAGGCGGGCATCGCCGCGGAGAACCCGTACGCCGACTGGCTGGAAGCCGGGCTGATCAACCTCTCCGACCTGCCCGAGCGCGAGCACATCGTGCACACCCACGCCTCGGTCACCCGCCGCCAGCAGACCTTCGGCTACACCGAGGAAGAGCTGCGGATCATCCTCGCGCCGATGGCCAGGACCGGCGGCGAACCGCTCGGCTCGATGGGCACCGACTCGCCGATCGCGGCGCTCTCCGAGCGCCCCCGGCTGCTCTTCGACTACTTCACCCAGCTCTTCGCGCAGGTCACCAACCCGCCGCTGGACGCCATCCGCGAGGAACTGGTCACCTCGCTGATCTCCACCATCGGCCCGTCGGGCAACCTGCTGGAGCCCAGCCCGGCCTCCTGTCGCAACATCACCCTGCCGTTCCCGGTGATCGACAACGACGAGCTGGCCAAGCTCATCCACGTCAACGCCGACGGCGACCTGCCCGGGCTCAAGGGCGCCACCCTGTCCGGCCTCTACCGGGTCACCGGCGGCGGCCAGGCACTGGCCGCCCGGCTCGCCGAGATCTGCGCCGAGGCCGACGCCGCCATAGAGGACGGCGCCCGCCTGATCGTGCTCTCCGACCGGCACTCCGACGCCGAGCACGCGCCGATCCCGTCGCTGCTGCTCACCTCCGCCGTGCACCACCACCTGATCCGCACCAAGCAGCGCACCCAGGTCGGCCTCCTCGTCGAGGCGGGCGACGTGCGCGAGGTGCACCACGTGGCGCTGCTCATCGGCTACGGCGCCGCGGCCGTCAACCCCTACCTGGCCATGGAGTCCGTCGAGGACCTGGTCAGGGCGGGCACCTTCCTGCCCGGCGTCGAGGTCGAGACCGCGCTGAAGAACCTGATCAAGGCGCTCGGCAAGGGCGTGCTGAAGGTCATGTCCAAGATGGGCATCTCCACCGTCGCCTCCTACCGCGGCGCGCAGGTCTTCGAGGCGGTCGGCCTGGAGTCCGACTTCGTCGACAGCTACTTCCACGGCACCGACACCAAGATCGGCGGCGCGGGCATCGACGTCGTCGCGCAGGAGGTCGCCGCCCGGCACGCCAAGGCGTACCCGCTGTCCGGCATCGCCGCCGCGCACCGCAGGCTCGACATCGGCGGCGAGTACCAGTGGCGACGCGAGGGCGAACCGCACCTGTTCGACCCCGACACCGTCTTCCGGCTCCAGCACGCCACCCGCACCCGGCGCTACGACATCTTCAAGCAGTACACGCAGCGGGTGAACGAGCAGTCCGAGCGGCTGATGACGCTGCGCGGCCTGTTCGGGCTGAAGAACGACCGCGGCCCCGTCCCGATCGACGAGGTCGAGCCGGTCTCCGAGATCGTCAAGCGCTTCTCCACCGGCGCCATGTCGTACGGCTCGATCTCGCGCGAGGCGCACGAGACGCTGGCCATCGCCATGAACCAGCTCGGCGGCAAGTCCAACACCGGTGAGGGCGGCGAGGACGCCGACCGGCTGTACGACCCGGCCCGGCGCAGCGCCATCAAGCAGGTCGCCTCCGGCCGCTTCGGCGTGACGTCGGAGTACCTGGTCAACGCCGACGACATCCAGATCAAGATGGCCCAGGGCGCCAAGCCCGGCGAGGGCGGTCAGCTCCCCGGCCACAAGGTCTACCCGTGGATCGCCGGCACCCGGCACTCCACCGCGGGCGTCGGCCTGATCTCGCCGCCGCCGCACCACGACATCTACTCCATCGAGGACCTCGCCCAGCTCATCCACGACCTGAAGAACGCCAACCCCAAGGCGCGCGTTCACGTCAAGCTGGTCTCCGAGGTCGGCGTCGGCACCGTCGCGGCCGGTGTGTCCAAGGCCCACGCGGACGTCGTCCTGATCTCGGGACACGACGGCGGTACGGGCGCCTCGCCGCTCACCTCGCTCAAGCACGCGGGCGGCCCCTGGGAGCTGGGCCTGGCCGAGACCCAGCAGACGCTGCTGCTCAACGGCTTGCGGGACCGTATCGTCGTGCAGACCGACGGCCAGCTCAAGACCGGCCGGGACGTCGTCATCGCCGCGCTGCTCGGGGCCGAGGAGTTCGGCTTCGCGACCGCGCCGCTGGTGGTCTCCGGCTGCGTCATGATGCGCGTCTGCCACCTCGACACCTGTCCGGTCGGCGTCGCCACCCAGAACCCGGTGCTGCGCGACCGCTTCACCGGCAAGCCCGAATTCGTCGTGAACTTCTTCGAGTTCATCGCGGAGGAGGTCCGCGAGATCCTCGCCGAGCTGGGCTTCCGCTCCATCGAGGAAGCCGTCGGCCACGCCGAGCTGATCGACGCCGACCACGCCGTGGAGCACTGGAAGGCGCAGGGCCTCGACCTCGCCCCGCTGCTGTACGTGCCGGAGCTGCCCGAGGGCGCGGTGCTGCACCGTACCGTCGAGCAGGACCACGGCCTGGACCGCGCCCTGGACAACGAGCTGATCCGGCTCGCCGCCGAGGCGCTGGAGTCCGGCGCCCCGGTCCGCGCGCAGGTGCCGATCCGCAACGTCAACCGCACGGTCGGCACCATGCTCGGCCACGAGGTGACCAAGAAGTACGGCGGCGCGGGCCTGCCCGACGACACCATCGACGTCACCTTCACCGGCTCCGCCGGCCAGTCCTTCGGGGCGTTCCTGCCCCGGGGCGTCACCCTGCGGCTCGAAGGCGACGCCAACGACTACGTCGGCAAGGGCCTGTCCGGCGGCCGGGTCATCGTCCGCCCCGACCGCGGCGCCGACCACCTCGCCGAGTACTCCACCATCGCGGGCAACACCATCGCGTACGGCGCGACCAGCGGCGAGCTGTTCCTGCGCGGCCGTACCGGCGAGCGGTTCTGCGTCCGCAACTCCGGCGCGACCGTCGTCTCCGAAGGCGTCGGCGACCACGGCTGCGAGTACATGACCGGCGGCCGGGCCGTCGTCCTCGGCGCCACCGGGCGCAACTTCGCGGCCGGTATGTCCGGCGGCATCGCCTACGTCCTCGACCTCGACCCCGGCGCCGTCAACTTCGGGATGGTCGGCGTCGAGTCGCTGGACGCGGGCGACATCACGTGGCTGCACGATGTCGTGCGCCGCCACTTCGAGGAGACCGGCTCCACCGTCGCCGAGCGGCTGCTCGCCGACTGGGGCGGCGCCCTCACCCGCTTCGGCAAGGTCATGCCGAGGGACTACAAGGCAGTGCTCGCCGCCAAGAACGCCGCCGAGCAGGCCGGACTCTCCGAGTCCGAGACCACCGCGAAGATGATGGAGGCGGCAAATGGCTGACCCCAAGGGCTTCCTCACCACCCCGCGTGAGACCGCTCCGACCCGCCCGGTCGAGGAGCGCCGGCAGGACTGGAAAGAGGTCTACGTCCCCGGCGGCCTGCTGCCGATCATCAGCAAGCAGGCCGGACGCTGCATGGACTGCGGCATCCCGTTCTGTCACAACGGCTGTCCGCTGGGGAATCTGATCCCCGAGTGGAACGACTACGCCTACCGCGAGGACTGGACCGAGGCCAGCGAGCGGCTGCACGCCACCAACAACTTCCCGGAGTTCACCGGGCGGCTGTGCCCCGCGCCGTGCGAGTCGGCCTGCGTGCTGGGCATCAACCAGCCCGCCGTCACCATCAAGAACGTCGAAGTCACCATCATCGACAAGGCGTGGGACAACGGCGACGTCACCCCGCAGCCGCCGGACCGGCTGTCCGGCAAGACCGTCGCCGTGATCGGCTCGGGCCCCGCGGGCCTGGCCGCCGCCCAGCAGCTCACCCGCGCCGGGCACACCGTCGCGGTCTACGAGCGCGCCGACCGGATCGGCGGACTGCTGCGCTACGGCATCCCCGAGTTCAAGATGGAGAAGCGGCACATCAACCGGCGCATCGAGCAGATGCGCGCCGAGGGCACCAAATTCCGCACCGGAGTGCAGATCGGCGTCGACCTCGACGCGGCCAAGCTCGCCAAGCGGTACGACGCGGTGGTCATCGCGGCCGGCGCGACCGTCTCCCGCGACCTGCCCGCACCCGGCCGTGAGCTGGGCGGCATCCACTTCGCGATGGAGTACCTCCCGCTGGCCAACAAGGTGCAGGAGGGCGACTTCGTCTCCCCGCCGATCACCGCGCAGGGCAAGCACGTCGTCGTCATCGGCGGCGGCGACACCGGCGCGGACTGCGTCGGCACCGCCCACCGGCAGGGCGCGGCCTCGGTCACCCAGCTCGAGATCATGCCGCGGCCGTCCGACGACCGGCCCGCGGGCCAGCCGTGGCCGACGATGCCCGCCGTCTACAAGGTGACCTCGGCGCACGAGGAGGGCGGCGAGCGGGTCTACGCCGTCAACACCATGAAGTTCGAGGGCGACGAGAACGGCAACGTCAAGGCGCTGCACCTGGTCGAGGTGGCCTTCCAGGACGGGAAGTTCGTCCCGCAGGAGGGCACCGAGCGGGTCATCCCCGCCGAGCTGGTCACCCTCGCGATGGGCTTCACCGGCACCGACCAGTCCAACGGCCTGGTCGACCAGCTCGGTCTCGCGCTGGACGCCCGCGGCAACATCGCGCGCGACGCCTCGTACGCGACCAACGTCGACGGTGTCTTCGTCGCCGGTGACGCCGGGCGCGGCCAGTCGCTCATCGTCTGGGCCATCGCCGAGGGCCGCTCCGCCGCGAAGGCCGTCGACTCCTACCTCACCGGCCTGGCCTCGGCCCTGCACGCCCCCATCCGCCCGACCGACCGGCCCCTCATGGTCTGACGTCGCGTCCGGACGGTCCCGACTGTCCCACCCCGCTCCGCACAATGGCGTGCGGAGCGCGCAACACCGCAGCGCCCGCCACTCCCCGACCAAGGAGGCGGGCGTTGTGCTTTTCCCCTCGCGGCGGGGCGGTGCCGCGTTCTTTGGGGCACGAACCCGCCGTGCGAACAGCGCGCCCCCGGCAGGGTCACGTGTCGACGTCCAGCTCCGTCTTGCACAGGGCGCACCGGGCGCGCAGACGCCCCCGGCAGGGGACGCGGATGCGCTGGAAGCAGGTGGGGCACGGGAAGGAGACCCGTACCGTGCCGGAGGGCGCGGCCTCGAACGTGTAGTCCGGGCCGGAGGCCAGCGCGCGGCGGTCCTTGGCGTACCGGCGGCGGGCCGCCCAGCCCGACGCGGCCAGGGGAGCGCGGCGCACGTCCTGCTGGGCGCGGGCCAGCCCCGCGCGATAGGCGTCGCGGGCCTGAGCGCTGCGGAACCACGGCTCGATGTCGTCGCCGAAGGCCGCCGCGCGCTTGGCCAGCACGTAGCCGAACTCCTCCGGCGTGAGATAGCCGAGCTTGTACGCCGACATCATCAGCCGCTCGCCGCGGATCGCGGCCTCCTCACGGTACGCGTCCAGCAGCAGCCAGCCCGCGCCCAGATACGCGGTGGCGGTGTCGGTCAGAATCTCGTTGTCCCGGGTGCCGGGGAACTCCAGACCGAGCCGGTGCAGGTAGACGTGCATGACCTCGTGGGCGAGCGCCGCCCCGACATCGCGCCGGTCGGTCCTGAACCGCGAGTGCAGCTCGATGAAGTACTCGGGCCCCGCGGCCAGCTCCACATTGCCCGCGTGCACCATGTCGCGGAAGCTCACGACCATCCGCGCGTCCGGCAGCCGGAAGTGCTGCACCATGACGCGGGCCACCCGCTGCGCGCCCAGATACAGGTCCTCGTCCGCGGGGAAGTCCACCAGTTCGGGATGGACGCTGGTGGCGAACCTGGCCACCCCGTCGCCCGACAGCCGCCGGTAGAGCGCGGTGAGCGCGGACCGCACCGTGTCGATGTGCGGGAAACCGTGCACGATGGCCCCGCCACCGGCCGTCGACGACGCGCTGGGTCCAGCCTGCTCGGCCATGAACACCTCCCCGTACCCACCGAGCCTACGCGTCGGCCCGCGCCGTTGTCGCCGCCATCGGCGGCCTCGGCGTCCCGCGGCGGCGGCCTCGCGGGGGTACCAGGTGACGGAGCCGCCGACGTGCGGCAGCATGTGCGACATGCCTGCTCTGACCCGCGCCGAGGCCGAGACCCGCGCCAGCGATCTGACCGTCCGCCACTACGCGATCGACCTCGATCTCACCCGAGGGGAGGACGTCTTCGGCTCGACCTCGGTGATCACCTTCACCGCCGACCGCGCCTGCGACACCTTCGCGGAACTCAAGCCCGCCGCACTGCGCCGCGTCGTGCTCGACGGCACGGAACTCGACCCGGCCACGCTGGACGACAACCGCCTCCCGCTGCTCGGCCTCGCCGCCGGGGACCACGAACTGCGGGTCGAGGCCGACATGCGGTACTCGCACACCGGCGAGGGCATGCACCGCTTCACCGACCCCGCCGACGGGGAGACGTACGTCTACACCCAGCTCTTCATGGAGGACGTGCAGCGCGTCGCCGCCGCCTTCGACCAGCCGGACCTCAAGGCCGTGTTCGAGGTCACGGTGACCGCGCCGCCGCAGTGGACGGTCCTCGGCAACGCGCTCACCACCCGTACCGGCCAGACGCCTGCGGGCGACGGGCGCTGGGCGATGGCCGCGACCCCGCCGATCTCCACGTATCTGCTCGCCGTCGCCGCGGGACCCTGGCACTCGGTACGCACCGAGCACGCCGGGCTGCCCTTCGGCCTGCACTGCCGCCGCTCGCTCGCCCCGCACCTGGACCGGGACGCCGACGAGCTGTTCGACATCACCCGCCGCTGCTTCGACCGCTACCACGAGCTGTTCGCGGAGCCGTACCCCTTCGACTCCTACGACCAGGCGTTCGTCCCCGAGTTCAACGCGGGCGCGATGGAGAACCCCGGACTGGTCACCTTCCGCGACGAGTTCGTCTTCCGCTCGGCCTTCACGCCCACCGAGGCGCAGTTCCGGGCCGTCGTCATCGCGCACGAGATGGCGCACATGTGGTTCGGCGACCTGGTGACGCTGCGCTGGTGGGACGACATCTGGCTGAACGAGTCCTTCGCCGAGTACATGGGCTTCCAAGTCCTGTCCGAGGCCACCGACTTCACCGGCACCTGGACCGACTTCGCCGTCGCCCGCAAGGCGTGGGGCACCGACGCCGACCAGCGGCCCTCCACCCACCCAGTGGCCCCCGACCCCGAGGCCGTGCCCGACACCGCCTCCGCGCTCAACAACTTCGACGGCATCTCGTACGCCAAGGGCGCCTCCGCGCTGCGCCAACTCGTCGCCTGGCTCGGCCAGGAGGACTTCCTCGCCGGGATCAACGAGCACTTCGCCCGGCACCGCTTCGGCAACGCCAACCTCGCCGACTTCATCGACTCGCTGGCCGGCGCCACCGAACGCGACGTGCCCGGCTGGGCCGCCGCCTGGCTGCGCACCAGCGGCGTCGACACGCTCACGCCCGCCACCGTGGCCACCTCCGACAGCGGCTGGCGGCTGGAGATCAGCCACAGCGGAGACCGCCCGCACCGGATCGCCGTCGGCCTGTACGACCGGGCCGCCGACGACCCCGCGCGGCTCGTGCCGCGCGACCGGCTCACCGTCGACATCGACGCGAACGCCGCCGTCAGCGCGCACGAACTGCCCGGCACCCGGCCCGATGTGGTGCTGCTCAACGACGGCGACCTCTCCTTCGCCAAGGTCCGCTTCGACGAACACACCTGGGAGACGCTGGAGGAGACGCTCAGCGGGCTGCCCGAACCGCTCAGCCGGGCCGTCACCTGGTGCGCGGCCCGCGATCTCGTACGCGACGCGAAGATCGCCCCGCGCGACTATCTGGCCCTGGTCGCACGGCAGTTGCCCGCCGAGACCGACCCGGCGCTGGTCGAGGCGGTCCTCACGTTCGCGCGTACGCAGGTCGCCGACCGCTACCTCGACCCGGCGCTGCGCCCCGACGCCCTCGGCAAGCTCGCCGCCACCAGCCGGGCGCTGCTCGCCGACGGCGGCCCCGGGGTCCGGCTCACCGCCACCCGCACCCTCATCGACAGCGCCGTCACCGCGGGCGAGGCGGCCGTACTGCGCGAGTGGTACGACGACGGCAAGATTCCCGGCGCCGCGGACCTCGACGCCGAGCTGCGCTGGAAGGCGCTGCTGCGGCTCGCCGTCCTCGGGCACGCCACCGCCGCCGACATCGACGCCGAGCTGGCCCGCGACCCCAGCGGCACCGGCCGTGAGGGCGCCGCCCGCTGCCGGGCCGCCCTGCCGGACGAGGCGGCAAAGGAGGCCGCCTGGGCGTCGATGTTCCACGACGACACCCTGTCCAACTACCTCTTCGCGGCCACCGCCCAGGGCTTCTGGCACCCCGAACAGGACGCCCTGCTCAGCCCGTTCGTCCCGCGCTTCTACCCCGACGCCATCGCCGTCACCGGCCGTCGGGGTGCGGCCATCGCCGAGGCCATCAGCCGCTATGGCTTCCCCTCGGAGGTCGTCACCGAATCCGCCCTCGAACTCGGCCGCACCGCTCTCTCCGACCCGACCCTCATCCCCGCTCTCCGCCGTGCCCTCACCGACCGCCTCGACGACCTCTCGCGTGCCGCGCGCATCAGGTCCACCTGGTAGCCCAGCCCCCCGAGACGGCTCCTTCACCGGGCCCGGTGGGCCGATCTCTCCAGGGGCGCGGGACCCGCGCGACCTCGCGCCCCAGGACGGTTCCCTTGCACTAGGCGGCACGCCGGTCTTTCCAGGGGCGCGGGGAACTGCGCGGCCTCGCGCCCCAGGACGGTCGCTTTGCCTGGGGCGGTGGGCCGATCTTTCCAGGGGCGCGGGGAACTGCGCGGCCTCGCGCCCCAGGACGGTTCCCTTGCGCTAGGCGGCACGCCGGTCTTTTAGGGGCGCGGGGAACTGCGCGGCCTCGCGCCCCAGGGCGGTTCCCTTGCGCTAGGCGGCACGCCGGTCTTTTAGGGGCGCGGGGAACTGCGCGGCCTCGCGCGCCAGGACGGTTGCTTTGCCTGGGGCGGTGAGCCGGTCTTTTAGGGGCGCTGGGGGCACCTCCCAGCGTTAGCTGGGGGAGGAACTGCGCGCTCAGCTTGCGCGGTGGCGCGGGTGAAAACCGGCCCCAGCGGGGCAGTTGCGGTTGTTTTCGGGCTGAAAGCCCGGTGGGGGCTGGTCGCGCAGTTCCCCGCGCCCCTAAAAGCAGGCCCTACGCAAGGTGGACGCGGGGGGGCGCCCCTGAGAGCACCGTCCTGCGCAAGGTGGACGCGGGGGGGCGCCCCCCAAGAGCAGCGTCCTGCGCGAGGTGGGCGCACGGGGGCGCGGCTGGAAACAGGGGCCTGCGCAGGGCGAAGGTACGGGGGGCGATACCCGTTGGCGTTCGGCGTCGTTGAGTACGGAGAGGTACCGGCGACGACAGGCGGCAACGACTCATGGCGAAGCCACAACTGGCCGGGGGCCGCCAAGGACCCGCAGAACTCGGGCCGTTGCTCGAAACGGCCCGCGCGGCCCTCGCGGAAGGCGCGGCGACCCGCGGCGGCCCCCTGCCCAGCGGCGGCCCCGCCGCGGTGGCGGCGCGGCTGGCCCGGACGGGCCCGCCGCTGCCCCGCACCGGCACCGGAGCGGAAGAAGCCCTGCGCACACTGGTGCGCGCCGTCGCGGAGGGCGCCGCCGACCCGGCGGAACCGGGCTGCGTCGCGCATCTGCACTGCCCGCCCCTGGCCATGGCCGCGGCGGCCGACTTCGCCGCGTCCGTACTGAACCCGTCCATGGACTCCTGGGACCAGGCCCCCGCCGCCACGGCGTTGGAGGCCCGCGTCACGGCGGCACTGGCGGCCCTGGTGTACCCCGGCCACGACGCTCCCGACGCGCTGGTCACGACCGGCGGCACGGAGTCGAACCAGCTCGCGCTGCTGCTGGCCAGGGAGCGTGCGGCGCGTGCGGGCCGCCGCCCGGTGCAGGTGGTGTGCGGGTCGAACGCGCACCACAGCGTGGCCCGCGCGACCTGGCTGCTCGGCCTGCCCCGCCCGGTGGTGCTCGCCACACCCGGCGGCGTACTGGACCCGGCGGCCGTGGAGTCCGTCCTGCGCGGCCTCGCGCCGCACGTGCTGCTGGTCGCGACCGCGGGCACCACGGACACCGGTGCGATCGACGCGCTGCCCGCGCTGGCAGCCGCCGCCGCCCGGCACGACGCCGAGTTGCACGTGGACGCCGCGTACGGCGGCCCGTTGCTGTTCAGCGACCGCGAAGCGGCCAAGCTCGCGGGCCTCGACCAGGCCGTCTCGGTCACCGTCGACCTGCACAAGCTCGGCTGGCAGCCGGTCGCCGCGGGCCTGCTGGTCGTACCCGACGCCGCCGCGCTGCGCCCGCTCGACCACCGCGCCGACTATCTGAACGCGGCCGACGACACCGAGGCCGGGCTGCCCGACCTGCTGGGCCGTTCACTGCGCACCAGCCGCCGCCCCGACGTCCTGAAGATCGCCGTCACCCTGCGGGCGCTCGGCCGCGAGGGGATGGGGCAGCTGGTCGACGCCGTCTGCGCGTCGGCCCGTGAGCTGGCGGAGCGGATCGAACGCCACCCGGACCTGACGCTGTACGCGCACCCCGCCATCAGCACCGTGCTGTTCCGGCCGCGCGGCGCCACCGACGAGGCGATCGCCGCGCTGCGCCGCCGCCTGCTGTACGACGGCCGGGCGGTGCTGGGCCGCGCCCACGTCGGCGGGCGGCTGTGGCTCAAGGCGACGCTGCTGAACCCGTACCTCACCGCGGCGGACCTCGACGCGCTCGTCGCCCTGGCCGCCGAGCCCACGGAGCCCACGGAGCCCACTGCGCCCACGGAGCCCGCTGCGCCCACGGAGCCCGCTGCGCCCACGGAGCCCGCTGCGCCCGCCGAGTCCGCCGAGCCACCGGCACCCGAGGCCCGCTTGCCGCACCCGACACCTCCCCTGACCACGGAAGGCACCACCCCCCGATGACGCCCTCGCACGACGACGCCTCGCACGAGGCCCCCGGAACGGCGCGACCAGCCGGCGCCCCGGCCCCCGCGCCGGTCCCCCACCCGACGACGGTTCCCGCACAGGCGCAAGGACCCGACCGCGCCCCGGCCCCCGCCGCGCCCCCCGCCGAATCGCAGCCGCCCCCCTTCGACCTGCTCGGCATCGGCATCGGCCCGTTCAACCTCTCGCTCGCCGCCCTCGCCGACGGCGTGCCCGACCTCACCGCCGCCTTCTACGACCAGCGGTCCTCCTTCCAGTGGCACCCCGGTCTGCTGATCGACGGCGCCACCCTCCAAGTCCCCTTCCTGGCCGACCTGGTGACCCTCGCGGACCCCGCGAGCCGCTGGTCCTTCCTGAGCTGGCTCAAGACCCGCGAGCGGCTGTTCCCCTTCTACTTCGCCGAGCGCTTCCATGTGCACCGCGCCGAATACGACGCCTACTGCCGGTGGGCCGCCGAGGGGCTGCCCAGTACGCACTTCGGGCAGCAGGTCGACGCCGTGCGCTGGAACGCGGAGCGCGGCCACTTCGAGGTCGACCACACGCACCTGGACGAGCACGGCGAGGCCGAGGCGCTGGGCCGCACGTACGCCCGGCACCTGGTGGTGGGGATCGGCACGGCCCCTTACGTACCGGAGCCCCTGCGCCCGCTCGCGCAGGCGCCGACCGTACCCGTCGTGCACTCCGCGGACTACGTCAAGCAGCGTGAACGGCTGCTGGACGCCGAGCACATCACCGTCGTCGGCTCCGGACAGTCCGGCGCCGAGATCTTCCTCGACCTGCTGCGGGCGCGTCCCGCCGGCCGGGAGCGGCTGACGTGGCTGGCGCGCACGCCCGCCTTCGCGCCGATGGAGTACAGCAAGCTGGGCCTCGAACACTTCACCCCGGACTACACGCGGTACTTCCACGGTCTGCCGGAGCCGGTGCGCGACCGACTGGTGCCGCGGCAGTGGCAGTTGCACAAGGGCATCGACGACGCCACGATCACCGCGATCCACGACGAGCTGTACCGCCGTACGCTCGACGGCGGCTGGCCGGACGCGGTGCTGACGCCCGGCGTCACCGTGCGGACCGCGGGCCGGATCGGCACCCAGAGCATCGAACTGCACCTGGAACACGTCGAACAGGGCACCCGTACCCGGCTGATGACCGACGCGGTGGTGCTGGCGACCGGCTACCGGGAGCGCCCGCTCGACCAGTTGCTCGCGCCGCTCGACCCGTACCTGAAGCGGGACTCCGCCAACCGGCCGCGGATCGACGCGCGGCACCGGCTGGAGCTGGACCGGGCGGTCACCGGCCGGATCTACGTGCAGAACGCGGAGCGGCACAGCCACGGGATCGGCGCGCCCGACCTGGGCCTGGCGGCCTGGCGCTCCGCGGTCATCCTCAACGACCTGACCGGCCTCCTGACCGGCGCGGAGCACTACCCGCTGCCGGCCAGGACGGCCTTCACCACCTTCGGTCTCGACGGCGCCGCCGCCAGCGACGTCCCTACGCGAACAGCGGCACTCCGGCGCGGGTGAGGCGCCACTCGTCGCCGCCGAACGTCGTCGGGTCGATCGTGCCGTGCGCCTGCACCCAGGCGATGATCGTGTTGCGGATCTCGTCCGAGTTGGACCACACCGACTGGGCGGTGGCCACGTGCGGGTAGTTGCTGCCGCCGCCGGAGCGGTAGTTGTTGACCGCGAGCACGAACCGCGCGGCCGGGTCGACCGGCGCGCCGCCGTGCGTGAGGTTGACGATCCGGGAGCCGACCGGCTGCGCGATGTCGATGTCGTACGACACGCCGCTGAGGATGTCGTAGCTGTAGTCGGGGGTGTTGTTGGCGTTGGTGATCTTGGTGACGTCGACGGGCGCGTCCGGCGCGGTCTGCGCGTAGTACGCCGCCGACCACTCCAGGTAGTCCTTGACCTGGGCGCCGGTGAGCAGCTTGGCGTCCAGGGTGTTCTCGTAGACGTACAGCCCTGCCACGTCGCGCAGCGAGACCTGCCCCGCCGGGATCGCGGCGGTGCGGGAGAACGGCGACGCCTCGGAGAGCACCGGCAGGTCGGCGTACGCGGTACCGGCGAGCGCCGCCTTCACCGTGTCGGCCTGCACCAGGTTGAGGAAGTCGATGATCGGCGTGTCCTTGTACGTGGACTCGGCCGCGGACATCGTCGCGGTGCAGGTGCCGATGATCTGGTTGACGTACGCGACGACCTTGTTGTGCTCGTCGCGCACCAGCTTGGCGACGACCGGGTCCTCGGCGACGGTGTTGGCGTTGCGCACCTCGGCCTTGACGGAGGTGACCTCCCACCGGCCGCGGCTGAACTCCAGGTCGATGTCGAAGACGCTCAGCCGCATGCCCCACATCAGGGGCTCGGACAGCACGACGGTCTTGCCGGTCTTCTCGTTGACGACCAGCGTCTGCGGGCGCTCGACGTGGGTGTGGCCGACCAGGATCGCGTCGATGCCGGGCACCTGCCGGGCCACCAGCGAGGAGGCGTTCTCCGGGTACGGGATCGCGTCGCCGTAGGAGGTGCTGCCGTCCAGGCCGGAGTGGTCGGTGCAGATCACCACGTCGCAGCCGAGGGCGCGGAGCTTGGGCACGTAGATCTTCGCCTGCTCGACCAGGCCGGGGAAGGCCATCTTGCCCTGCACGTTGG
Organism: Streptomyces sp. NPDC024632; assembly: GCF_055559175.1. Classification (NCBI taxonomy): domain Bacteria; kingdom Bacillati; phylum Actinomycetota; class Actinomycetes; order Kitasatosporales; family Streptomycetaceae; genus Streptomyces; species Streptomyces sp. NPDC024632. The sequence continues at coordinate 192,176 of NZ_JBVHLD010000001.1, read as the reverse complement.
CCTTGTCCCAGATGGCGATGCCGGGGTTGGTCAGGCCGAGGATGCCGACCTTGACCGGGGGGCCGCCCTGGACGCGGATCTCCTTGACCAGGTAGGGCGGGAAGGCGGGCTTGAGGGTCTTGGCGTCCACCGCGTTGGCGGCGAGCAGCGGGAAGTCGCACTGGTCCTGGAAGGCGCGCAGCAGCGGGATGCCGTAGTTGAACTCGTGGTTGCCCAGCGCCGCCGCGTCGTACTTCATGTGGTTCATGGCCAGCGCCATCGGGTGCTTGGGGCCGCGGCGCGCGCCGGTGATCGGCTCGACCCGCGCGTAGTAGTACGAGAGCTGCGTGCCCTGGATGATGTCGCCCGCGTCGATCAGCAGCGTGCGGTCGTGGCCCTTCTCGGCGCGGGCGTGCGCGACGAGGGTGGAGACCTTGGCGAGGCCGATGTCGTTGTGGGTCGCGTCGTCGTACTCGGCGTTCGTGAAGTAGTCCCAGTTCAGGGCGTGTCCGTGCAGGTCGGTGGTGCCCAGCACCCGCAGGCTGAACGTCTTGGGCTTCCCGTGGCCGTGTCCGTGGTGCCGGTCGGCGGCCTCCGCGGGGCTCGCCCCCACGACCGCCCCGGCGGTGCCCGCGAGCGCCACGCCCGCCCCCGTGGCGGCCGAGCGGTTGATGAAGTCCCTGCGGTTGAGCGCCATCTGTCGTCTCCTCGTTCCCGTCTGCTCCCGGTGCGGGAACAACGCGCGTAGATTCTGCACCGCCCGCCCCACCCGGCGACACCCCCCACACGTAACCGGAAGATGTCCCGCGCGTGACACGCACGGTGCGGCCGACGTGCGATTCCGGGCGCGTAAGACGTGCTCAGCGGGTGCGGGGGTGACAGGAGTGCTCATCGGAGCGGGGGGCCGCACACTTCGACACTTGTCAACAAGCGTTAATCCAGACGTCGTTGGGCAGTTGCCGTGAGCGTGTTCCCTACCAACGAGTAGGTCATACTCTCGACACATGCGCCGAGCCAAAATTGTCTGCACACTGGGCCCCGCCACCGACTCCTACGACCAGATCAAAGCACTGGTCGAGGCCGGAATGGACGTGGCACGACTGAATCTGAGCCATGGAGCGTACGCGGAGCACGAGGACCGCTACCGACGAGTCCGCAAAGCCGCGGACGAGACCGGTCGCAGCGTGGGCATCATGGTTGACCTTCAGGGCCCGAAGATCAGGCTCGGACGTTTCGCCGAAGGACCTGTACTACTCGAACGCGGCGACGAGTTCACGATCACCGTGGACGACATCGAGGGCGACCAGCAGATCTGCGGGACGACGTACAAGGGACTGTCCGCGGACGTCGCCCGCGGCGAGCGCATCCTGGTGGACGACGGGCGCGTCACCCTGGAGGTCACCGACGTCGAGGGACCGCGGGTGCACACCATGGTCATCGAGGGCGGGATGGTCTCCGACAACAAGGGGCTGAATCTCCCCGGTGTCGCCGTGTCGGTGCCCGCGCTGTCCGACAAGGACATCAGGGACCTGCGCTGGGGCCTGCGGATCGGCGCCGACATCATCGCGCTGTCCTTCGTCCGCACCGGGCGGGACGTCGAGGACGTGCTGCGGATCATGGCCGAGGAGGGCCGCCGGGTCCCGGTGATCGCCAAGGTCGAGAAGCCGCAGGCGGTCGACGCCCTCGAAGGGATCGTCGACGCGTTCGACGGGATCATGGTCGCGCGCGGCGACCTCGGCGTCGAGATGCCGCTGGAAGCCGTCCCGATGGTGCAGAAGCGCGCGATCACGCTCGCCAAGCGCAACGCGAAGCCGGTCATCGTCGCCACGCAGATGCTCGACTCGATGATCGACAACTCCCGCCCCACCCGCGCCGAGGCCAGCGATGTCGCCAACGCCGTGATGGACGGCACGGACGCGGTGATGCTCTCCGGTGAGACCAGCGTCGGCAAGTATCCGATCGAGACCGTCAAGACGATGTCGCGGATCGTGTCCGCGGCCGAGGACGCGGTGCTCGCCACCGGCCTGCCGCCGCTCACCGACCAGAACAAGCCCCGTACCCAGGGCGGCGCCGTGGCCCGCGCCGCCGCCGAGATGGGCGACTTCCTCGGCGCCCGCTTCCTGGTCGCCTTCACCCAGTCCGGCGACACCGTCCGCCGCCTGTCCCGCTACCGCTCGCCGATCCCCCTGCTCGCCTTCACCCCGGAGCCCGCGACCCGCTCGCAGTTGAATCTGACCTGGGGAGTGGAGACCTTCCTCGGCCCGATGGTGCAGACCACCGACGAGATGGTCCAACAGGTGGACGAGCAGCTGCTGCGGATCGGCCGCTGCAAGAAGGGCGACATCGTGGTGATCACGGCCGGTTCGCCCCCCGGCATGCCGGGCACCACCAACATGGTCCGGGTCCACCACATCGGCGAGGACGATTCGCCGAAATCCTGACCTGTACGGCGCGGATTCACCCGCCGCGCCCATCACGCCCCGTTCGGCATTCGCCGGGCGGGGCGTCGTCGTCGGCCGCCTTTGCCGCCGATTTCGGCAGCGGCAATGGCGGGGCCTTTGGCCGGCGAATCGAAAAACTTAACGCTATGTAACGCGAACGCAATACGGAATCAGGGCGGTACTCCGACAGGTGCTTACCCTCTGAATCTCCTGACATTCCTGCCGCGGTCACATCGCCTCCCGGCCGCCCCCAAGTCCCCTACCCTTGGCCGGAAGTGCGCGTTCTCATCATGCGGACGCCGGAGCAAAGCACCCAAATCCCTCCGCCAACCTCAGCAGAACCTCAAGAGTTTCCTTCCGGCATAACAAGACAGTCACACTCTTCCCTTCACCTCTGCCTGACTCAGCTCCACGCGCCTAGAGTCACGGCCAGTCACCGCGCCTCCGGATTTGTCAGTTCGGGTTCCAGCGCGCGACTCGGCGTCTCATCAGAGACGGCCGCGCCAGGGGAAAGGACTGATCGTGCGACACCGTTCCTTGCTTGTACTGACCGCCGTACTCACCACTGGAGCCCTCACCCTCACCGCCTGCGGATCGCGGAGCGACGACAAGAAGGGCAGCGGGGACAGCAGCGGCGCCGCCAAGACGACCGTTGTCATCGGTGTCGACGCTCCGCTTACCGGGCAGAACTCGGCCACCGGCCTCGGCATCCAGTACGGCGTGCAGATCGCTGTCGACGACGCCAACAAGAACAACCTCGTCCCCGGGGTGACCTTCAAGATCAAGGCCCTGGACGACAAGGCGCTGCCCGCCACCGGCCAGCAGAACGCCACGGCCCTGGTCGCGGACAGCAGCGTGATCGCCGCCGTCGGCCCGCTGAACTCCGGCGTCGCCCAGTCCATGCAGCAGGTGTTCACCACCGCGAACATGGTCGAGATCTCGCCGTCCAACACCAACCCCACCCTGACCCAGGGCAAGGACTGGAACACCGGCACCAAGGTCCGGCCGTTCAAGACCTACTTCCGTACCGCCACCACCGACGCCCTCCAGGGCGGCTTCGCGGCGGACTACGCCTACAACACCCTGAAGAAGACCAACGCCTTCGTGGTGGACGACAAGCAGACCTACGGCGCGGGTCTCGCGGGCATCTTCAAGGACAAGTTCGGGTCCCTCGGCGGCAAGATCGCCGGCACCGACCACGTCAACACCGGTGACAACGACTTCTCCACGCTCGTCACCAAGATCAAGAACGCCAAGGCCGACATGGTCTACTACGGCGGCCAGTACGACGAGTCGGAGCAGCTCACCAAGCAGCTCAAGGCGGCCGGCGTGAAGATCCCGCTCATGGGCGGCGACGGCATGTTCTCCGACACCTACATCAAGACCGCGGGTGCGGCCTCGGAAGGCGACCTCGCCACCTCCGTCGGCGTCCCGGTCACCACGCTCCCGGCGGCCAAGGACTTCATCGCCACGTACAAGGCGAAGAACTACCCCGGTGACTACGGCACCTACGGCGGCTACTCGTACGACGCCGCCACCGCGATCATCAAGGGCGTCAAGGCCGTCATGGACGCCAACGGCGGCAAGCTCCCCGCCATGGCCGACGCCCGCTCCAAGCTCGTCGACGCCGTCCAGAAGAGCGACTTCGACGGCATCGCCGGTCACGTCTCCTTCGACCAGTACGGCGACACCACCAACAAGCAGCTCACCGTCTACCAGGTCAAGAGCGGCAAGTGGGAGGCCGTGAAGAGCGGCACCTACAGCGGCTGACCGACTCCGTAGCACCCAGGGCCGCGCGGCTGGTCACCCCGACCGCGCGGCCCCCCGCTTACCCCCCCGGCGTACCTTCCCCCCTGCTCCCTCAGTGACATGGAGGCCATGCGGTGCACACCCTGCCGCAACAGCTGGCCAACGGGCTGTTCATCGGCTCGATGTACGGGCTCATCGCCATCGGCTACACGATGGTGTACGGCATCGTCCAGCTCATCAACTTCGCCCACGGCGAGATCTACATGACCGGAGCCTTCGGCGCGCTCGCGGTCTGGACGAATCTCCCCGACAGCACGTCCATCTGGCTCGCACTGCCCCTGATGCTGCTCGGCGGCGCCATCGTGTCCGTGCTCATCGCCGTGGCCGCGGAGCGATTCGCGTACCGGCCGCTGCGCGGCGCACCACGGCTGGCACCACTGATCACCGCCATCGGCCTCTCCCTCGCACTTCAGCAGGCGATCTTCCTCTGGTACCCGGGCGCCGACAACGCCAAGAGCTTCCCGCAACTGCCCGGCGGCCCCTTCCACGTGGGATCGATCAACATCCAGAGCGGTGACATCTTCCTGGTCTCCGCCGCCGTGATCTGCATGGTCGGCCTCGCCGCCTTCGTCCGCACCAGCCGCACCGGCCGCGCCATGCAGGCCACCGCGCAGGACTCGGACACCGCCCAGCTCATGGGCATCGACACCAACCGCATCATCGTCATCGCCTTCGCCATCGGCGGCTTCTTCGCCGCCGTCGCCGGACTCGCCTCCGGCCTCAAGTACGGCCAGGTCAAGTACGACATCGGCTTCCAGGCCGGACTCAAGGCGTTCACCGCGGCCGTTCTCGGCGGCATCGGCAACATCTACGGCGCCATGCTCGGCGGCCTCGTCCTCGGCATCGCCGAGTCCTGCGCCTCCGCCTACATCTCCAACATCCCCGGCATGCAGCAGCTCGGCGGCGGAAGCTGGGCGAACGTCTGGGCCTTCGTGCTCCTCATCGTCGTCCTGCTCGTCCGGCCGCAAGGTCTGCTCGGCGAGCGCGTCGCGGACAGGGCGTGACACCGATGACCGACATCCCCGTAAGCGCCGCGGAGTCCATCGCCGTCGACACCGCGAAACCGGCCGGACGCAGGGTCGCCCCCTTCGTACCGCTGCCGCGGACCGCCGCCCAGGCGGTCACCCTCGTCGGCGCCGTGGCGACCATCGCCTCCACCTTCATGTCCTGGACGTACACCACCGAGTTCCCCGGCGACCTCACCGTCTCCGGCTACCCCGGCGGTCTCCAGGTCCTCACCCTGGTCGGCGCCATCGTCACCGGCCTGTTCGCGCTCGGCGCCTTCGGCCTCAAGGGCCTGCGCTGGCTCACCCCCAACCGCTCCAACAACCCGGTGCTGCTGCTCGCCCTCGGCACCCTGGGCACCACCTGGTACACGGTGATCGCCATCGCCGAGAAGCTCGGCGGTCTGGCCAACCTCGACCCCGGCGGCTTCGTCGCCGCGATCGGCAGCCTGGTCCTGGTGATCGGCGCCCTCGCACTGCCGATCCACCGGCACCCGCGGGAGACCCACGACACCGAGTACTTCGAACTCGGCCGCTTCTCCACGGTCGGCCCGGTCGTCGGCACGTACAAGTGGCTGCGCGAACTGCGCCCCCACCACAGCGATCTCCCGGTCGCCGACCCGACGAAGCTGCCCGGCTGGGTCCAGCGGCTGATCATCACCGTGGCCGCCGCGATCGGCCTCGAGGTCTTCACCTACGGCCTCGCCACCGGCTACACCGAGATCTTCCTCGGCTTCCTCATCGTCGTGGTCTTCACCATCTGGGCGCTGAGCGCGGCCGGTCTGCTCCGGCAGTTCTCCGGACTCACCGCCGCCCACCGCTCGTTCGCCAACACGATGGGCTTCCTGGCCGCGCTGGCCTACCCCTTCGCGCAGAACGACGAGCACTACGCCAACCTCGGCGTCAACATCCTGATCTTCGGCACCGTCGCCCTCGGCCTCAACATCGTCGTCGGCCTCACCGGCCTGCTCGACCTCGGTTACGTCGCCTTCCTCGGCGTCGGCGCGTACGCCGCCGCCCTGGTCTCCGGCTCGCCGTTCTCGATCTGGTCCGGCGTCCAGTTCCCGTTCTGGGCCGCCGCCCTCACCGGCATGGCCGCCTCGCTGGTCTTCGGCGTCCTCATCGGCGCCCCCACCCTGCGGCTGCGCGGCGACTACCTGGCCATCGTCACGCTCGGCTTCGGTGAGATCTTCCGCATCGTCGTCAACAGCCTCGACGGCGTATCGGGCCCGAAGGTCACCAACGGCCCCAACGGCATCTCGCAGATCCCCGACCTGTCGATCTTCGGGTACAACCTCGGCGCCTCGCACGACATCGGCTCCGTCACCCTCGGCCGGTTCGCCAACTACTACCTGCTGATGCTGCTGATCACGGTCATCGTGGTGCTGATCTTCACCCGCGCCGCCGACTCCCGGATCGGCCGCGCCTGGGTCGCCATCCGCGAGGACGAGACCGCCGCCACCGCCATGGGCATCAACGGCTTCCGGGTCAAGCTGATCGCCTTCGCCCTCGGCGCCTCGCTCGCCGGACTCGCGGGCACCGTCAGCGCCCACGTCACGTACAACGTGGTGCCCAACCCGTACCAGTTCGCGGGCGCCGCCCCGCCCAACTCGGCCTTCCTGCTCGCCGCCGTCGTCCTCGGCGGCATGGGTACGGTCAGCGGCCCGATCCTCGGCGCGGCGCTGCTCTACCTGCTCCCCGAGAAGCTCGGCTTCCTGGAGCGGTACGAACTCTTCGCGTTCGGCCTCGCCCTGATCCTGATCATGCGCTTCCGGCCCGAGGGCATCATCCCCAACCGGCGCCGCCAGCTCGAATTCCACCAGGACGAAGTGCTCATCCCCGAGCAACGCCCGCTCGGCGACGACACCGTCCCGGCCAGCCCGGCAGGGGCGTGAGAGACACATGACCATCATCAGCCAAGAGCAGCCGACCCCGGCAGCGGCCTCCGACGGCGGCCCACTGCTCCAGGCCAGCGGCGTCGTCATGCGGTTCGGCGGCCTCACCGCCGTCCGCGACGTCGACCTCACCGTCAACAGCGGTGAGATCGTCGGACTGATCGGCCCCAACGGCGCCGGGAAGACCACCTTCTTCAACTGCCTCACCGGCCTGTACGTCCCCACCGAGGGCAAGGTCACCTACCGAGGCGAGGTGCTGCCGCCCAAACCGCACCTGGTCACCCAGGCCGGACTCGCCCGCACCTTCCAGAACATCCGGCTCTTCTCCAACATGACCGTGCTGGAGAACGTGCTGGTCGGCAGGCACACCAGGACCCGCGAGGGACTGCTGTCCGCCCTCATCCGCGGCCCCGGCTACCACAAGGCCGAAGCCCGGTCGCGGGCGCGGGCCATGGAGATCCTGGAGTTCATCGGACTGGCCGGCAAGGCCGACCACCTCTCGCGCAACCTCCCCTACGGCGAGCAGCGCAAGCTGGAGATCGCCCGCGCGCTGGCCAGCGAGCCCGGCCTGCTGCTGCTGGACGAGCCCACGGCCGGTATGAACCCGCAGGAGACCAGGGCCACCGAGGAGTTGGTCTTCGCCATCCGCGACCAGGGCATCGCCGTCCTGGTCATCGAGCACGACATGCGGTTCATCTTCAACCTGTGCGACCGCGTCGCCGTCCTCGTCCAGGGCGAGAAACTGGTCGAGGGCACCTCCGACGTGGTCCAGCAGGACGAACGGGTCATCGCGGCCTACCTCGGTGAACCCTTCGAAGGCGCGCCCACCGGTGAGGGCGACGCCGCAGTGGAAGCGGCCGCGGCCGAAGCCGGGGCCGAGGAGCAGGAGAACGACCGATGACCGCACTGCTCGAAGTCGAGGACCTCCGGGTCGCCTACGGCAAGATCGAGGCCGTCAAGGGCATCTCGTTCACCGTCGAGGCGGGCCAGATCGTCACCCTGATCGGCACCAACGGCGCGGGCAAGACCACCACGCTGCGCACCCTCAGCGGTCTGCTCAAGCCGATCGGCGGCCGGGTCAGCTTCGACGGCAAGGTGCTCACCCGCGTCCCGGCGCACCGGATCGTCGCCCTGGGCCTGGCGCACTCCCCGGAGGGCCGGCACATCTTCCCCCGGCTCACCATCGAGCAGAATCTCCAGCTCGGCGCCTTCCTCCGCAAGGACACGGCGGCCATCGCCAAGGACATCCAGCGCGCCTACGACCTCTTCCCGATCCTCGGGGAGCGCCGCAGGCAGGCCGCGGGCACGCTGTCCGGCGGCGAGCAGCAGATGCTCGCCATGGGCCGCGCGCTGATGTCGCAGCCCAAGCTGCTCATGCTCGACGAGCCCTCGATGGGTCTGTCGCCGATCATGATGCAGAAGATCATGACGACCATCGTGGAGCTGAAGGCCCAGGGCACCACGATCCTGCTGGTCGAGCAGAACGCGCAGGCCGCGCTCTCGCTCGCCGACCAGGCCCATGTGATGGAGATCGGCACGATCAAGCTCTCCGGCACCGGCCAGGACCTGCTGCACGACGACGGCGTCCGCAAGACCTACCTCGGCGAGGACTGAGGCTCGCCCGACCGGGCCCGGAACACGGCGCAGGGCCCGCACCCCGACCGGGGTGCGGGCCCTGCGCCGTGTCCCGTCCGCGGGCGCCTACTTCTCGGAGACCTCTTCGATCACGGCCTGCGCGACCGCCTGCATCGACATCCGGCGGTCCATCGACGTCTTCTGGATCCAGCGGAAGGCGGCGGGCTCGGTCAGCCCGTACTTGGTCTGGAGGACGCTCTTGGCCCGGTCGACCAGCTTGCGGGTCTCCAGCCGCAGCGACAGGTCGGCGATCTCCGCCTCCAGCGCCTTCAGCTCCTGGAACCGGCTCACCGCCATCTCGATCGCGGGCACCAGATCGCTCTTGCTGAACGGCTTCACCAGATACGCCATCGCGCCCGCGTCCCTGGCCCGCTCCACCAGCTCGCGCTGCGAGAACGCGGTCAGCATCAGCACCGGCGCGATCTTGTCCGCGGCGATCCGCTCGGCCGCCGAGATCCCGTCGAGCACCGGCATCTTCACGTCCAGGATCACCAGATCGGGACGCTGCTCCTCGGCGAGCTTCACCGCGGTCTCGCCGTCCCCGGCCTCCCCGACGACGGAGTAGCCCTCCTCCTCCAGCATCTCCTTGAGGTCGAGGCGGATCAGCGCCTCGTCCTCGGCGATGACCACGCGGGTCGTCAGGGGAGGGACGTGGGACTTCGACTGCTCGTCGTCGAGCGGGGCGGCGGACTCGTCGGGCGCGCTCACGGTGCTCCTCGTATCAGGCGGGGTACTGCACACCTGAGCCTACCTAGCTGCGACGGCGCGCACCTACACGGTACGCTGTGCACGCGACCTGGCCGGGTTGGCGGAATGGCATACGCGGATGTCTCAAACACATCTGTCCGAAAGGGCGTGCGGGTTCGAATCCCGCACCCGGCACCTCTGAAATCCCCCCGTATCCCCTCAGTTCGCCGGGGGAGCGGTCGTGCCCGTGGGAGTCGCCGGGCGCAGCATGCAGGTCAGCCGGGCCGTACAGACCCGCTTGTCCGCCTCGTCCGTGATGACGATCTCATAGGTCGCCGAGGAGCGGCCCCGGTGGACCGGGGTTGCGGTGCCGGTGACGAGACCGGAGCGCAGACCGCGGTGGTGGGTGGCGTTGAGGTCCACGCCGACGGCCATCTTGCTGGGACCGCCGTGCAGCATCGCGCCGACCGAGCCGAGGGTCTCGGCGAGCACCGCGGACGCGCCGCCGTGCAGCAGCCCCATCGGCTGGGTGTTGCCCTCGACGGGCATCGTGCCGACCACCTTCTCCGGCGCCGCCTCCAGGATCCGGATGCCCATCCGCTCACCCAGGTGCCCGCCGGAGAACAGACCCCGCAGATCGACGCCGAGCCCGGCGTACTGCTCCAGGATCTCCGGCGGGAAGTAGGTGGTGGTCCGCTCGCCCATGGGGTGGTGCTCCGATCGTCCTCGTCCGGCCTGATCCGGTGTGCCCGTACGCGTTTTCCGTGTACTGATCAGTTTTCTACCGGACGGCCCGCGTCGGCCGTGCGTCGGGGGGCGTCCGCCGCGGTCCGCTCCAGCCGGATGACCACCGACTTCGAGGCGGGGGTGTTGCTGGTGTCCGCGGTGTGGTCGAGGGGGACCAGCACATTGGTCTCCGGGTAGTACGCCGCCGCGCACCCGCGCGGGGTCGGGTAGTGCACGACCCGGAAGCCCTCCGCACGCCGCTCCGTGCCGTCCTTCCACTCGCCGACCAGGTCGGCGTAGTCGCCGTCGGCCAGACCGTTGGCCGCGGCGTCCTCGGGGTGCAGCAGGACGACGCGGCGGCCGTTCTTGATGCCGCGGTAGCGGTCGTCCAGACCGTAGATGGTGGTGTTGTACTGGTCGTGCGAGCGCAGCGTCTGGAGCAGCAGCCGCCCCTCGGGCACCGCCGGGTACTCGACGGCCGCGGCCGTGAAGTTGGCCTTGCCCGTCGCGGTGGGGAAGGTGCGGCTGTCGCGCGGGGCGTGCGGCAGCGTGAAGCCGCCCGGGCGCCGCACCCTGGCGTTGAAGTCCGCGAAGCCGGGGACGACCCGCGAGATACGGTCGCGGATCGCGTCGTAGTCCCGCTCGAAGTCCGCCCACGGCACCATGCTCCGGTCGCCGAAGACGGCGCGGGCCAGCCGGGTCACGATCGCGGGCTCCGACAGCAGGTGCGGCGAGGCCGGGTCCAGGCCGCCGCGCGAGGCGTGCACCATGCCCATCGAGTCCTCGACGGTGACGAACTGCGGGCCGCCCGCCTGCCGGTCCTTCTCGGTACGGCCCAGCGTCGGCAGGATCAGCGCGCGGGCGCCGGTGACGGCGTGCGAACGGTTCAGCTTGGTCGACACATGGACGGTCAGCCGCGCCTTGCGCATCGCGGCCTCCGTGACGTCGGTGTCGGGGGACGCGGCGACGAAGTTGCCGCCCATCGCGAAGAACACCTTCGCCGTCCCGTCGCGCAGCGCCCGGATCGCGCGCACCACGTCGAAGCCGTGCTCGCGCGGCGGCGCGAAGCCGAACTCCTTCTCCAGCGCGTCCAGGAACGCCGCCGGGGGCCGCTCGAAGATGCCCATCGTCCGGTCGCCCTGCACATTGCTGTGCCCGCGCACCGGGCAGACCCCGGCGCCGGGGCGGCCGATGTTGCCGCCCAGCAGCAGGAAGTTGACCACCTCGCGGATGGTCGGCACCGCGTGCTTGTGCTGGGTCAGGCCCATCGCCCAGCACACCACGACGCTCTTGGCGTCCAGCACCAGGGCGAGCAGCCTGTCGATCTCGGCCCGCGCCAGACCGGTGGCGCGCTCCACCTCGTCCCAGTCGGTGGCGAGCGCGGCGGCCTCGTACTCCGCGAAGCCGTGGGTGTGCTCCGCGATGAAGTCGCGGTCCAGCGCGCCGGCCTCGATCAGCAGCCGGCCCAGCGCGCGGAACAGCGCCTGGTCGCCGCCGAGCCTGATCTGGAGGAACAGATCGGTCAGCACGGTGCCGGAACCGGCGAGACCCGAGGCGTTCTGCGGATTCTTGAACCGCTCGAGACCCGCCTCCGGAAGCGGGTTGACCGACACGATCGTCGCCCCGCCCTGCTTGGCCTTCTCCAGTGCGGACAGCATCCGCGGGTGGTTGGTGCCCGGATTCTGCCCGGCGACGATGATCAGGTCCGACCGGTACAGATCCTCCAGCAGCACACTGCCCTTGCCGACGCCCAGCGTCTCGGTCAGCGCGGAACCCGACGACTCGTGGCACATGTTGGAGCAGTCCGGCAGATTGTTGGTGCCCAGCTCGCGGGCGAAGAGCTGGAAGAGGAACGCCGCCTCGTTGCTGGTGCGGCCCGAGGTGTAGAAGACCGCCTCGTCCGGGGTGTCCAGGGCGGTCAGTTCGTCCGCGACGATCGAGAAGGCCCGCTCCCACGGCACCGCCTCGTAGTGGTCGGCGCCCTCCGCCAGATACATCGGCTGCGTGATCCGGCCCTGCTGGCCCAGCCAGTAGCCGCTGCGCCGCGCCAGGTCGGAGACCGGGTGCGCGGCGAAGAAGTCCGGGGTCACCCGGCGCAGCGTCGCCTCCTCGGCGACCGCCTTCGCGCCGTTCTCGCAGAATTCGGCGACATGCCGGTGGTCCGGCTCGGGCCAGGCGCAGCCCGGACAGTCGAAGCCGCCCTTCTGGTTGACCTTCAGCAGCGTCAACGTGGCCCGCCGCACCCCCATCTGCTGCCCGGCCATCTTGACCGTGTGCCCGATGGCGGGCAGGCCCGCCGCACTGTGCTTGGGCGCGGAGACCTGCGGAGCGTCCTGGACGGGGTCACCTGAAGGGGGCTTCTTTGCCATACGTCCTTTGTACCGCCTTTGCGCGGCGGGGGAGCCGGCGGACGGCGCCCGGCTTGATCGGCCCGCCGAGCCGCCCGCCCGGCTCCCGGCCCCGCCGCCCCCCGCACGGCGTGCCCCCGGCGGGAGGCGTCCTTCGTTGTCGTACCCGCGTGGGAGGATCGGAGACGTGGCAGACAACGCATCCGCATCGAAGACGACCGACCGCCCCCGCCTGCTGCTGCTGGACGGGCACTCGCTGGCGTACCGGGCGTTCTACGCGCTGCCCGTGGAGAACTTCAACACCGCCACGGGCCAGCCGACGAACGCGATCTACGGCTTCACGTCCATGCTGGCGAACACGCTGCGTGACGAGCGGCCGACGCACCTGGCCGTCGCCTTCGACGTCTCCCGCAAGACCTGGCGGTTCGACGAGTTCCCCGAGTACAAGGCGAACCGCTCGAAGACGCCGGACGAGTTCCGCAGCCAGGTCGAGCTGATCGGCGAGCTGCTGGACGCGATGGGCGTCAGCCGCTTCGCGGTCGAGGGCTTCGAGGCGGACGACGTGATCGCCACGCTCGCCACCCAGGCGGAAGCGCTGGGTTACGAGGTGCTGATCGTCACCGGCGACCGGGACTCGTTCCAGTTGGTCACCGAGAACGTGACGGTGCTCTACCCCACCAAGGGCGTCTCCGAGCTGACCCGCTACACCCCGGAGAAGGTCGAGGAGAAGTACGGCCTGACGCCCCAGCAGTACCCGGACTTCGCGGCGCTGCGCGGCGACCCGTCGGACAATCTGCCCGGCATCCCCGGCGTCGGCGAGAAGACGGCGGCCAAGTGGATCACGCAGTTCGGGTCGTTCGCCGACCTGGTCGAGCGGGCCGACGAGGTCAAGGGCAAGGCCGGTGAGAATCTGCGGGCGCACCTGGACGCGGTGAAGCTCAACCGGCGGCTGACCGAGATGGTGCGCGACGTGAGCCTGCCCTCGGGCCCCGAGGGCCTGGCCAGGGAGCCGTACGACAGGACGGCCCTGGTCGGCGTGCTGGACGTGCTGGAATTCCGCAACTCCAACTTCCGGGAGCGGCTGTTCGCCGTCGATCCCGGCGCCGAGCAGGAAGAGGCGGAGATCGCCGAGGGCGTCGCCGTGGAGGGCACCGTGCTCGCCGCGGGCGACCTGCCCGGCTGGCTCGACGAGCACGGCGGCGCGCCGCTCGGCCTGGCCAGCGTCGACACCTGGGCGCTGGGCAGCGGCAGCGTCACCCAGATCGCGCTCGCCTCACCGGAGGTGGCCGCCTGGTTCGACCCCGCGGAGCTGGACGAGGCGGACGAGAAGTCCTTCGCCGCCTGGATCGCCGACCCCGCCCGCCCCAAGGTGCTGCACAACGCGAAGAACGTCGAGCGGGTCTTCGCCGAGCACGGCTGGAGCGTCGCCGGGGTGACGATGTGCACGGCCCTGGCCGCGTATCTCATCAAGCCCGGCCGCCGCTCCTTCGCGCTCGACGTGCTGTCGGTGGAGTACCTGGGCCGCGAGCTGGCCCCGGCCGACGCCGCGGGCGGACAGCTCGCCTTCGGCGAGGAGGGCGAGGACGAGGGCGCCGCCGCGGCCGACGCGCTGATGGTGCAGGCCCGTACCGTCCTCGACCTCGCCGAGGTCTTCGGCGAGCGGCTGCCCGAGGTCGGCGCCACCGAGCTGCTGCACGAGGTCGAACTGCCCACCTCGGCGCTCCTGGCCCGGATGGAACGCTCCGGGATCGCCGCCGACCGGGCCCATCTCGAAGGTCTGGAACAGCAGTTCGCCGCGGCCGTGCAGCACGCGGTCGGCGAGGCGCACGCCTCGGTCGGCCACGAGTTCAACCTCGGCTCGCCCAAGCAGCTCCAGGAAGTCCTCTTCGGCGAGCTGGGCCTGCCCAAGACCAAGAAGACCAAGACCGGTTACACCACGGACGCCGACGCGCTGGCCTGGCTGGCCGCGCAGACCGAGCACGAACTGCCGGTCATCATGCTGCGCCACCGGGAGCAGGCCAAGCTCCGGGTCACCGTCGAGGGCCTGGTCAAGACGATCGCCCCGGACGGACGCATCCACACCACCTTCAGCCAGACCGTCGCGGCCACCGGACGCCTGTCGTCCACCGACCCCAACCTGCAGAATGTGCCGGTCCGCACCGACGAGGGCCGGGCCATCCGCCGCGGCTTCGTCGTCGGCGAGGGCTACGAATCGCTGCTGACCGCCGACTACAGCCAGATCGAACTGCGCGTGATGGCCCACCTGTCGCAGGACGAGGGACTGATCGCCGCCTTCGCCTCCGGCGAGGATCTGCACACCACCGTCGGCTCCCAGGTCTTCGGCGTCGCACGGGACGCGGTGGACGCCGAGATGCGCCGCAAGATCAAGGCGATGTCGTACGGGCTGGCGTACGGCCTGTCCGCCTTCGGCCTGTCCCAGCAGCTCAACATCGAGGCCGCGGAGGCGCGCGGGCTGATGGAGACGTACTTCGAGCGGTTCGGCGGCGTGCGGGACTATCTGCACCGGGTGGTCGAGGAGGCCAGGAACACCGGCTACACCGAGACGCTGCTCGGCCGCCGCCGCTACCTGCCCGACCTCAACAGCGACAACCGGCAGCGCCGTGAGATGGCTGAGCGGATGGCGCTCAACGCGCCGATCCAGGGCTCGGCCGCCGACATCGTGAAGATCGCGATGCTCAAGGTCGACCAGGCGCTCACCGACGAGAAGCTGGAGTCGCGGATACTGCTCCAGGTGCACGACGAAATCGTGCTGGAGGTCGCGCCCGGCGAGCGGAAGAAGGTCGAGACGCTGGTCCGCCGCGAGATGGCGGGCGCGTATCCGCTGCGCGCCGCGCTGGACGTGTCGGTCGGCGACGGCACCGACTGGGAGTCGGCCGCGCACTGACCCCACCCCGCCGCCCGCGCGAGTCTGTGACCGGGCTGTGTGAACGAGTCGCGACCCCTCGGTGAAAGGTCCGCCGAGGGGCCGGAAACCTCGGCGGATTGCCGGGATTTGCCCTGGATCGCGTCTTCCCCGACTGTGGTCGGGGGGCTGAAGTTGCCGTAGGGTCAATCGAGTTGTGGCGCGGCCACGCGCCCATCTCGCACCTGGGGAGGACCGCGGACATGTCAGCGCGGCGGTACGGCCGAAGGCTACGCAGGGGAGCGGCGGGTACGGCGGTCGCCGCCGCCGCGATGGCGGCGCTGGGCGCCTCGCAGGCGCCGGGACTCATCCCGGTGGCGCACGCCGCCGCGCGGCAGACGACCACCGTGGCCCCGCCGCCCGGCCCCGCGATCGACGGCGGTTCGCCGTACATCACCGATGTGCCGCCGCTGAACACCCCTACGGACCTCACGAATCCGACCGCCACGCCCTCCGGCGGCCCGGTCGTCACCCCGCTGCCGTCCGGGGGCTCGCTGCCCGCGACCGTCCTGGACGCCTACCGGCGCGCCGAGGCGAGCGTCGCCGCCAGCAACCCCGGCTGCCACCTGCCGTGGCAACTGCTCGCCGCCATCGGCCAGGTGGAGTCCGGCCAGGCCCGCGGCGGCGCCGTGGACGCCAAGGGGACGACGTACACCCCGATCCTCGGCCCGGTGCTCGACGGCAACGGCTTCGCGAACATCAGCGACACCGACGGCGGACGCTACGACGGCGACCCGGTCCACGACCGCGCGGTCGGCCCGATGCAGTTCATCCCCTCGACGTGGGCGAACTGGGGCGCGGACGGCAACGGCGACGGAGTCGCCGACCCCGACAACGTGTACGACGCCGCGCTGGCCGCCGCCCACTACCTGTGCGCCGACGGCCGCGACCTGGCCGTACCGCGGGACATGGACCGCGCGATCCTCGGCTACAACCACTCGCAGGCCTACCTCGACCTGGTGAAGTCCTGGTACGAGCACTTCCGGCAGGGCGACGCGGTCTCCGTGCCCGACCGCCCGGGCACACCGGGCGCGGGCGCGCCGCCGTTCGCCAACACCCCGCGGCCGTCGACCAGTCCGTCCGCGTCGGCCCCCGGCGGCACACCGTCGCCCTCGCCGTCCGGCACCCACCCGAGCGGCGGCATCGTCCCGCCGACCGCGGGCACCCCGTCGACCGGCCCCGGCAAGACCCCGCCGCCGTCGTCGCCGTCGTCGCCGACCGGCACCCCCACGGGAACCCCGACCGGCACGCCGACGGACACCCCGACGACCCCCGGCTGCCCGACGCAGTCCCCGTCGCCCTCGCCGACCGACAGCGCGAGCCCCAGCCCGACCGCGACGCCGACTCCCACGGACACCCCCGGCACGCCCGACCCCTGCGCCACCGACACCCCGACGCCGACGGACACCCCCACCCCCAGCGGTGAGGCGACCGCCAGCGCGGCCACGGGCGCCGCCGTCACCGCGAAGCCGTAACCCGCGACGGGGCATTCCCCGACACGGCACCCCCGGCGCCCCGCGCGCCGGCCACACTCCCACGCACCGGGGACGTTCAGGCGAAAGCCTCACGAACGTCCCCGGTGAAACGTGTTCTCATCTCACCTCCCGGTTGCTACGGTGCCCCGGCCCCGGCCGACGACCGCGTCGGCCCATGCCCGAGGGAGGTCAGGCCATGCGCGCTCTCGCCGCGGCGGCGATCGGACTCGCCGCCGCCCTCGCCCTGGTCTTCACCGTCACCGCGATCGGCGCGCCCGCAGGTCACACCTCGCCGAAACCCCTGCTGACCACGGTCCCCAGCCACCCCTGAGCCGGTCACCCCTGAGCCGTCTGGAGCCGCGATGCGCCGCAAGTCCAGCCTGGTGCTGCTCGCCCTCGCCGTCTTCTTCGCGACCCTGGCGCCCATGCTGCGCTGGTACGCCTACCCGCGGCTGGCCAAAGTGCCGCCGAGCGAGTACCAGGTCGCCGTCCTCGAGGCGAAGAACGCCACCCTCGTCGACTATTCCAGCCTCACCGCCAAGAAGGTCTCCAAGGTCAGCATCGTGCAGACCCTCAAGGGCAATGTGACGGCGGCCCGGCAGGTCAAGGCCGAGACCGGCAAGGACGTCGTGGTCTGGGACGCGCTCTCCTACGTCGCGGGCCCGGACGGCAAGATGGTCTCGGAGATCCCCGAGCGGTACGTCTTCGACGCGCACACCCAGGAGCCGGTGCACACCGCGAGCGAGTCGGTCGACGGCGACCCGGTCACCCGACAGGGCATCGAGTTCAAGTTCCCCTTCCTGACCCAGAAGCGCGACTACTACTACTTCGACGCGCAGAGCCGCACCTCCGCGCCGATCCACTACGCGGGCACCCAGCGCTTCCACGGCCTGAAGGTCTACTACTTCGAGCAGACCGTGCCCTGGCAGCGGGTCCCGCTGCCCAAGAAACTGCCCGAGATCGCGCCCGGCGCTCCCGCGCTCACCCCCGAGACGGTCAAGGCCACGGGCATCCAGCGCTGGTACACCACCAAGCGGATGTTCTGGGTCGACCCGACGACCGGCGCGCCCGTCAACGGCGAGGAGATCCACACCGAGGAGCTGCGCTTTCCCGCCTCGACCGGCAAAGCACCGGTCACCGCCTTCGCGGGCGACGTGAAGATGCGGCCCGACTACATCGACTCCATCGTCCATCTGGTCAAGACGCAACGGCAGTTGGTGCTGCTGCTCACGAGCTACCTGCCGTGGGGCTTCGGCGGGTTCGCCGCCGCGCTGCTGGCGCTGTCGCTGCTGCTCGAAGCGCGCGGGCGGCGGCCCGCCGACCCGGTGGGCGGCCGGGAGCCCGACCCCGACCGCGCCCCCGACCACCCGGACCCCATAGCGGTCTGACCTACGGCCCGCACCCCGTACGGGCCGAGCCGTGCCGGGACCCCGCACCGGCCGACCTGTCCCGGACGCCGTACGGGCCGGGCGGTCGGGCTACGCGCGGCGGCTGTTGTTCGTCCGCTTGGTCGGCTCGGCCGTCGCCGGGTCCTCGGGCCACGGGTGGCGCGGGTAGCGGCCCCGCAGCTCGGCGCGCACCGCGCGGTAGCCGTCACGCCAGAACGACGCCAGGTCCGCGGTCACCGCCGCGGGCCGCCCCGCGGGCGACAGCAGATGCACCAGCAGCGGCACCCCGGCGATCTCGGGCGTCGCCCGCAGCCCGAACAACTCCTGGAGCTTCACGGCCAGTACGGGCTGGTCCCCGCCGTAGTCGATCCGGATCCGCGAACCGCTCGGCACCTCGAACCGCTCCGGTGCCAGCTCACCGAACCGGGCGGCCTCGCCCGTGGCCCACGGCAGCAGCCGGGGCAGCGCGCCGCCCGCCGAGATCCGCTCCAGATCCGCCCGCCGCCCGGCCCGCGCCAGCTCGGGCCCCAGCCACTCCTCGGCCCGCTCCACCAGCGCCCGCTCCGAGACGTCCGGCCAGTTCCCGCCCAACTCCCGGTGCAGGAAGGCCAGCCGCTGCCGTACCTCACGGGCCTCCCGCGACCAGTGCAGCAAACCGGTGCCCTCGCGCCGCAGCCCGTCGAGCAGCGCGGCCCGCACCGCGTCCCGGTCCGGCCGGCGCAGCGGCGCCGCCGACAGCTCCAGCGCGCCCAGCCGCTCCACCCGGCGCGCCACCACGTCCCCGCCGCGCCAGGCCACCTCCTCGTACGACTCCAGCAACCCGGCCGCCGCCGCCCGCGCGGTGCCCTCGTCGATCACCGCGGCCACCCGCACCCGCGCGTCCGTCCGCCCGACGCCCCGGTCCGCCACGGCCACCGCCACCCACTCCGCCCCGCCCACGCCCCCGCCGACCTCCGCGCCGGTCCCGGACGCCATCACGTATCCGTCGCCGCCCCGCCGCCGCGCGACCCGCTCGGGAAACGCCAGGGCGACGACGAGCCCGGCCGCCGCGTCGTCCGACAGGCCCCCGCCCGCGGCGCGGCTCGCGGGGGACGGGCGCGCCGCGGAGCGCGGGACGGCGGCGTCCGTCGCGGGCGGGCTCCCTTCCGTCACCGTGCCGCGCAGCCGGTCGGCCTCCGCGCGCCAGCGCGCCGCGTACGGGTCGCCGCCACGGCGGGCGGTGTGCCAGGCGGCGGTGAGGTCGGAGCCGTAGGAGTCGGGGAGTTCTTCGCTGAGGAGCGCGGTGACCTCGGCGGCGCGGCGGGCGCCGAGCACGGGCGCGGAGTCGAGGAGGGCGCGGGCGAGCCGGGGGTGCAGCCCGAGCCGGGCCAGCCGGCGGCCCCGGTCCAGGACGCGGCCCGAGGCGTCGACGGCGCCGAGGCCGCGCAGCGTGTCGCGGGCCGCGGCCATCGCGCCCTGCGGCGGGGCGTCCAGCAGGGCGAGCCCGGAGGCGTCCGGATCGCCCCAGCAGGCGGCCTGGAGCGCGAAGGCCGTGAGGTCGGCGAGCGCGATCTCGGGGGAGGGGTGCCGGGGCCTGCGGGCGTCCTCGGCCGGCGGCCAGCAGCGGTAGACGGTGCCGGGACCCTCACGCCCGGCGCGCCCGGCGCGCTGGTCGGAGGCGGCCCGCGACACCCGTACGGTGACCAGCGCGCCGAGGCCCCGCGCGTGGTCCATGCGCGGCTCGCGGGCCAGCCCGCTGTCCACCACGACCCGCACGCCCGGCACGGTCAGACTGGACTCGGCCACGGACGTCGCGAGCAGCACGCGCCGCCGCCCACCGGGCGCCAGCGCCGCGTCCTGGACGGCGGCCGGGGCGCGGCCGTGCACCTGGAGCACCTCGATGCCGCCGCCCGCGCCGCCGGAATCCGCGAGGTCCCCGAGCAGACCCGCGACCCGCGCGATCTCCCCGACGCCCGGCAGGAAGCACAGCACGTCCCCGTCGCGCTCCCGCAGCGCCCGCCGCACCACCGTCGCCACATGGTCGAGCAGCGCCCGGTCCACCCGGCCCCCGGCGTGCGTCGCCCGTACGGGACCGGGCGGCGGCGCCCACTCCACGGCCACCGGGTGCAGCACCCCGCCCGCCTCGACCACGGGCGCGGGCGGCCCGTCGGCCCCGCCCAGCAGCGCCGCCCACGCGGCCGTGTCCGTCGTCGCGGACGCCGCGACCAGCCGCAACTCCGGCCGCAGCAGGGCCCGTACGTCCAACAGGAACGCCATGGACGTGTCTGCGTCCAGATGCCGCTCGTGGCACTCGTCGAGCATCACCGTGCTCACGCCCGGCAGTTCCTGGTCGCGCTGGAGCCGTTGCAGCAGCACACCGGTGGTGACCACCTCGACCGCGGTGCGGGCCGAGACCCGCCGCTCGCCGCGGACCGTGAAACCGACGGTCTCGCCGACCCGCTCCCCGAGCAGCCAGGCCATCCGCCGGGCCGCCGCCCGCGCCGCCATCCGCCGCGGCTCCGCGACCAGCACCCGCCCGCCGAGCGCGTCGGCGATCAGCAGCGGGACCAGCGTGGTCTTGCCGGTGCCGGGCGGCGCGGCCAGGACGGCGCAGCCCGGCGACCGCAGCGCGGCCAGCAGCTCCGGTACGACGGAGGCCACCGGCAGCGCGCGCCCCTCGGCCCGGATCGCGTACGTACCGGCGCTCCCGCCGGCTTCCCCGCCGGCCGCCCGACCGTCCTGTCCGCCGGCCTTCACTCCGCCGCGCACACGAAGATCGCCGTGCCCGGCAACAGCCGCCCGCGCAGCGGGGACCAGCCGCCCCACTCCTGGTCGTTCCACTCCGGCCACTCGGGCTCGACGAGGTCGACCAGCCGCAGGCCCGCCGCCGCGATCTCGCGGACGCGGTCGCCCAGGGTGCGGTGGTGCTCGACGTACACGGCGATGCCCCGGTCGTCCTCCTCCACGTACGGCGTGCGGTCGAAGTAGGAGGCGACGGCCGTCAGGCCCTCGGGCCCCGGCTCGTCGGGGAAGGCCCAGCGCACCGGGTGGGTGACCGAGAAGACCCAGCGCCCGCCGGGCCGCAGCACCCGCCGCACCTCCCGCTGGACGCGCGCGGTGTCGGCGATGAAGGGGAGCGCGCCGTACGCGGAGACCGCCAGGTCGAACGAGCCGTCGGCGAAGGGCAGGGCGCCCGCGTCGGCCTGGACCAGGGGCACCAGCGGCGCGCCGTCGGCCGAGGACTCGTCGTCGATCCGCCGCGCGTGCTGGAGCTGCCGGAAGGAGAGGTCGAGGGCGACCGGCCGGGCGCCCTGGGCGGCCAGCCAGCGCGAGCACTGGGCGGCGCCCGCGCCGATCTCCAGCACGTCCTTGTCCTTCAGGGCCGCCGTCGGGCCGAGCAGCCCCGCGTCCGCCTCGTCCAGACCCTCAGGGCCCCAGACGAAGCGGGCGTCGCCCAGGAAGTCGCCGTGCTCCACCTGGTAGTCGTCCGCGTTGCGGTCCCACCACCGGCGGTTGGCCCGGCTGCTCTCCGTGACCCCCGCGCTGCGGCGGGTGGCCTCCGGTTCCTCGTGTGCCTCTCGGGGCGCTTCCCGGCGTACGTCCCGGGGATCGGGTCCTTGGATCATCGCGGCAGTCGTCGTACTCTCTGAGAAGACCTGGCACTGGGTGACTTGTGCCGGTTCGGTCCGTTACGCGCCCGGTGGGCTCTTCGTGCGTTGACCGTGCCCGGCTGCCCCCGTATGCTACAAGTTGCGCTGCGAGCCTGCGCGCCTCAGACAGAGCAGGCTGCGCTCGGAATCTGTTGCATACCCCTCGGCCCCACGGCTGTCCGGAATTCGGCAGGAGCGAAAAGGGCTTACGGCGTAGCAGTACCTACGACTTACTGTCCGTACCGGAGTCCTTTCCCTAATGACGAGCAGCACCGAGGCCCCTCGCACCACCCCGCAGGTGGCGGTCAACGACATCGGCAACGAGGAAGCCTTCCTCGCCGCGATCGACGAGACGATCAAGTACTTCAACGACGGCGACATCGTCGACGGCGTCATCGTGAAGGTCGACCGGGACGAGGTCCTGCTCGACATCGGTTACAAGACCGAAGGTGTCATCCCCTCCCGCGAACTCTCCATCAAGCACGACGTCGACCCCAACGAGGTCGTCGCCGTGGGCGATGAGATCGAGGCCCTTGTTCTCCAGAAGGAGGACAAGGAAGGGCGCCTGATCCTCTCGAAGAAGCGCGCTCAGTACGAGCGTGCCTGGGGCACCATCGAGAAGATCAAGGAAGAGGACGGCATCGTCACCGGCACCGTCATCGAGGTCGTCAAGGGTGGTCTCATCCTCGACATCGGCCTCCGTGGCTTCCTGCCGGCGTCGCTCGTCGAGATGCGCCGCGTGCGCGACCTCCAGCCCTACGTGGGCAAGGAGCTCGAGGCCAAGATCATCGAGCTGGACAAGAACCGCAACAACGTGGTCCTGTCCCGCCGTGCCTGGCTGGAGCAGACGCAGAGCGAGGTCCGCCAGACCTTCCTCACCACCCTCCAGAAGGGTCAGGTGCGGTCCGGCGTCGTCTCCTCGATCGTCAACTTCGGTGCGTTCGTGGACCTCGGCGGCGTCGACGGTCTCGTGCACGTCTCCGAGCTGTCCTGGAAGCACATCGACCACCCGTCCGAGGTCGTCGAGGTCGGTCAGGAAGTCACCGTCGAGGTTCTCGACGTGGACATGGACCGCGAGCGTGTCTCCCTGTCGCTGAAGGCGACGCAGGAAGACCCGTGGCAGCAGTTCGCCCGGACCCACCAGATCGGGCAGGTCGTCCCCGGCAAGGTCACCAAGCTCGTCCCGTTCGGCGCGTTCGTCCGCGTCGACGAGGGCATCGAGGGCCTGGTGCACATCTCCGAGCTGGCCGAGCGCCACGTGGAGATCCCGGAGCAGGTCGTCCAGGTCAACGACGAGATCTTCGTCAAGGTCATCGACATCGACCTCGAGCGTCGCCGCATCTCGCTGTCGCTCAAGCAGGCCAACGAGTCCTTCGGCGCCGACCCGGCCTCGGTCGAGTTCGACCCGACGCTCTACGGCATGGCGGCGTCGTACGACGACCAGGGCAACTACATCTACCCCGAGGGCTTCGACCCCGAGACCAACGACTGGCTCGAGGGGTACGACAAGCAGCGCGAGGAGTGGGAGGGCCAGTACGCCACGGCCCAGACCCGCTTCGAGCAGCACCAGGCGCAGGTCATCAAGTCCCGCGAGGCCGACGAGCAGGCCGCGGCCGAGGCCGGTTCCGCCGCCCCCGCCGCGACCGGTGGCCCGGGCGTCTCCGGTGGCTCGTACTCCTCGGAGTCCGACGACACCTCCGGTGCCCTCGCCTCCGACGAGGCCCTCGCCGCCCTCCGCGAGAAGCTCGCGGGCGGCCAGAGCTGACGGCTCTCCGCTAGGCCCAGTCACAACACCGCGGTCCCGCACCCCTCAGGGGGTGCGGGACCGCGGTGCTTTCCCGGTGACCGTGGGGCCCTGGGCGGCCCGGGGGGGCTACGGGGTCACGGGGATGTTGGTCAGGGCCTTGCCGCCGGTGCGCTTGTTGGAGGCGTAGACGGTGGTGGGGCAGTCGGCGGAGTAGTTGGTGACGTAGATCGCCGTCTGCGTGGCGCCGGTGGCGCCGGTGAGGTCGGAGGTGTTGTCGCGGAAGACGGTGCCGCAGCCCCAGCCGGGCTGCTGGGTGTGGGTCTGGTAGCCGTCGTTGAGGGTGCGGGTGCCGGTGTTGCCGGTGATGGTGTAGCCGTTGCCTTTGACGTCGACCCAGGAGTCGTCGTAGTTGGTCATGCTGAGGCCGCTGCCGTCGAAGGTGTTGCCGGAGACCAGGCCGCCGGTGGTGCCTTCCTTGAGGTCGATGTTCTCGGCGCCGATGTTGGGGCCGATGACGTTGTTGAGGATCTGCACCCGGTCGCTCTTGTCGGTCAGGGTGTTGGCGGTGCCGACGTAGACGCCCTCGCCGTACCCCGGCCGCTGGAGCCCGGTGTCGTAGATCCGCGAGTTCTTGATCACGCCGTCCGTGCTGGAGGTACGGAAGTGCACGCCCTCCATCTGGAGCCCGTGCACGGTCACCGAGTCGATGACGACATGCGCGGCGGCGTCGGTGACGATGCCCTTCTGGCCGCCGGTGACGCTGACCCCCTTGACGGTCCAGTAGCTCGCGCCGTTCAGATAGAGGCCGTAGCCGCCGGAGGAGGTGAGCACGGCGTTCGAGGAGCCGGTGAGCGTGATCCGGTCGGCGGCCGTGCCGGACACGGTGACCTTGAAGTTGCCGGTGTACGTGCCGTCGGCGAGATGGATCGTCTGGCCGGGGGCGGCGGCGGTCAGCGCCGCCTTCAGCTCCTTGGCCGTGGTCACCTCGACGGTGCTCGCCGCACCGGCCGTTGCCGCACCGGCCGTTGCCGCACCGGCCGGCGTCGCGTACGAGAGCAGCCCGGCGAGCAGTGCCGCGACGGGCAGGGCCACCGGCAGGGTCAGAAGCGTGTGGGGTCGCATCCGCGTCCTTCCATCGTTCCAAGTATGTGAATCTTGGTCGTCCATGTGAACACATGGGCGTAACGAGAGAAGGTAGGGCCCACCCGACGGACCGTCAAGACGTCCGGGTTCCGGGCGGACGCGTGGGAATGGCCGGGCGGGTACGTTCGTTGAGGGGGGAGAGAGCGAGGAGGACGATCATCGTGCTGGATCCGCAAGGGCTGTACGAATACGTGCCGGGCGGGGCCGAGGCCGTCGACGCAGCGGTCGGAGACGCAGGTCCCGTACTGCTGTACCACTTCGAGGGGTACATGGACGCCGGGGACACCGGCGAGCAGATCAGCGAGCAGTTGCTGGACCGCCTGGACAACCAGCTCGTCGCGCGCTTCGACGCCGACCGACTGGTCGACTACCGCGCCCGCCGCCCGCTGATGACCTTCGAGCGCGACCACTGGACCTCCTACGAGGCACCGGAGATCGACCTCTATCTGGTGCGGGACACCACCGGCACCCCCTTCCTGCTGCTCACCGGCTCCGAGCCGGACGTGGAGTGGGAACGGTTCGCGACCGCCGTGCTCCAGGTAATCGAACGCCTGGGTGTACGCCTCGCCATCAACTTCCACGGCATCCCGATGGGCGTGCCGCACACCCGGCCCGTCGGCCTCACCCCGCACGGCAACCGGGTCGACCTCATGCCCGGCCACCGCGCCTGGTTCGAGGAGGCCCAGGTCCCCGGCAGCGCCGCCTCCCTCATCGAGCTGCGGCTCGCCGAGGCCGGCCGTGACGTGCTCGGCGTCGCCGCCCACGTCCCGCACTACCTGGCGCGTTCGCCCTACCCGGACGCCGCCCTCGCCGTCCTGGAGACGATCACCGCCGCCACCGGCCTCGTGCTGCCCGAGATCGCCCACGCCTTGCGCAATGAGGCGCACACCGTCCGCGTCGAGATCGACCGCCAGGTCGCCGAAGGCGACGGCGAACTCGTCTCCGTCGTCCGCGGCCTCGAGTCCCAGTACGACGCCGTCGCCGGGTCCCAGTCCCGCGAGAGTCTCATCGCCGAGGCCGTCGAGCTTCCCTCCGCCGACGATCTCGCCGCCGAGTTCGAACGCTTCCTCGCCGACCGCGAGGACGACTAGCGCCTGCGGCGCGCTCACGAAAGAGGGTTCGCGTCCCCAGGGCGCGGGCCCTCTCCCGCTTCCCCTCCGCAAGGCGCGCCGCGCTCGCGCAGGGCCTGGTTTTTTAGGGGAGCGGCCCCTGGACGGTTCCTTGCGAAGGGCCTGGTTTTCAGGGGCGCGGGGAACTGCGCGGCCCGCCCCCACCGGGCTGCCAGCCCGAAAACTCACAGCATCTGCCCCGCTGGGGCCGGTTTTCGACGGCCGCGCCACCGTTGGTGGCTGAGCGCGCAGTACCCCGCGCCCCTGGGAGGCACCCGCGGAGGCCCGGAGGGCCCGTAAGCTGGCGGCATGCTGAACGTCGGGCTGACCGGTGGAATCGGGTCAGGAAAAAGCTCCGTGGCGAAACTGCTGGTGGCACACGGCGCGATCCTGGTGGACGCGGACCGCATCGCCCGCGAAGTGGTGGAACCCGGCACGGAGGGCCTGGCGGCGGTGACGGCCGAGTTCGGCCCGGACGTGCTGGCGGCGGACGGGACACTGGACCGCCCGAAACTCGGCGCGATCGTCTTCGCGGACGAGGCCCGGCGCCAGGCGCTGAACGCGATCGTGCACCCGCTGGTCGGCCGCAGGTCGCAGGAGCTGCGGGCGGCGGCGGCCCCGGACGACATCGTCGTCAACGACGTACCGCTGCTGGCGGAGAACGACCTGGCCCCGTTCTACGACTTCGTGATCGTCGTGGACGCGGCACCGGCCACGCAGATCGAGCGCCTGGTGCGGACACGCGGGATGACCGAGGACGAGGCGCGGGCGCGGATGGCGGCGCAGGCCGGCCGCGAGGAGCGCATCGCCGTCGCGGATCTGGTGATCGACAACGACGGCCCGCTGGAGGAGCTGGAGCCCCAGGTGCGCGCGGCGTGGCAGCGGCTGCGGGAGCTGGCGGCGGCCGGGACGGCGTAGTCGCCCGGGGAATGCGGTTGCCGACGACGACGTTGGGTATGTCAGACCAGACGATCAGTCGTCACCCGTGCCCGAATTCAGGGAGGCGGCCTTGCACGAGCGGACCCCAGAGACGCACGTCATCGACTTCCGCGCCGCGGAGCAACTGCTGGAGGCGCGTGACCCGCGCGGCGCCGTACAACTCCTCGACCCGGTGATCTCGGCCCATCCGGAGAACACCGCGGCCCGCCTGCTGCGCGCCCGCGCGTTCTTCGCTGCGGCCCAACTGCGTCCGGCGGAGCTGGAGTTCCAGATAGTGCTGGAGCGCGAGCCGGACAACGCCTTCGCGCACTTCGCGCTGGCCCGTACGCTGCAACGCGCGAACCGCGCCGACGAGGCCCAGCGCCACTTCCGGCTCGCCGCCGCACTCGACCCCCGGCCGGACTATCTGGCCGCAGCCCGTTTCGACGACGCCGGCTGACGGCCGTGGAAGTCGTCGTGGTGCTGCTGATCATCATCGCGGTGGTCGCCCTGATCGGCGTGTCCAGCAGTCTGAGGGTGGTCAAGCAGTACGAGCGCGGGGTGATCTACCGCTTCGGCCGGGTCAACCGGCTCCCCAAGGAGCCGGGCCCGCGCATGCTGGTGCCGTTCGTGGACAAGATGACCAAGGTCAACATGCAGGTCGTCACCATGCCGGTGCCGTCCCAGGACGGCATCACCCGCGACAACGTGTCGGTACGGGTCGACGCGGTGCTCTACTTCCGGGTCATCGACCCGATCCGGGCCACCGTGGACGTGCAGAACTACCAGTTCGCGATGTTGCAGGTGGCGCAGACCTCGCTGCGCTCCATCATCGGCAAGAGCGAACTCGACGATCTGCTGTCCGGCCGCGAACGCCTGCACGAGGGGCTGGAGTTGATGCTGTCCACGCCTGCCACCGGCTGGGGCGTCCACATCGACCGCGTCGAGATCAAGGACGTGGCGCTGCCGGAGTCCATGAAGCGGTCGATGGCCCGGCAGGCGGAGGCGGACCGGGAGCGGCGGGCCCGGATCATCACCGCCGACGGTGAGTTGCAGGCGTCCCAGAAGCTCTCCGAGGCGGCCAGGACCATGGACGCCAACCCGTCCGCCCTCCAACTGCGCCTCCTCCAGACGGTGGTGGAGGTCGCGGCGGAGAAGAACTCGACCCTGGTGATGCCCTTCCCCGTCGAGATGCTGCGCTTCTTCGACCGGGCCGCGAATTCCGGTGCGAACACCGGTGCGAACTCCGGCGGCGGCCAGGACGCGAAGCCGGTCGAGAAGACGGCGGCGCCCGCGGCGACGGACGAACTGACGGACGCGGAACCGCGGTCCGCCGTCGAGGCCGCGGCCGACGAGCCGCCCGCGATCGACCGGAAGCCGCCGGGCCCGATCCAGATCCCGGACCCGCGCACGTCCGAGGAGTGAGCGACGAAGCCGTAGCGGCAGGGCAGGGCAGGAACGGGACGGGAGCGGGCGGGTCACTCCGCCCGCTCCCGCGCGTCAGCCCCGCGTCAGCGCGTCCAGTCGATCTTGAACACCCACGCGTACCGCCCCTTCGCCCGCGCCGCCGCGGGCACCCGTACGGTCAGCGTGCCGCCGTCGAACTCCCAGTCCAGCGGCCGGTCGTGGCCGAGCATCGTCACCCGGTCGCCCTTGCGGACCGGCACCGGAGCGGTCGTTGACCGTGACGTCCTGCCGCCGCGCGGCGCGGGGGCGGACGTGCGGAGCCTGCTCAGGTCATCAGAACAGCGGTGCGGGCAGCACGCCCTCCAGCGCCAGCAGCGTGCGCTTGATCTCCAGGCCGCCGCCGAAGCCGCCTATGCCGCCGTCGCTCTCCACCACCCGGTGGCACGGCACCACCAGCGGTATCGGATTCGCGCCCATCGCCGTTCCGACCGCGCGGGCCGCCCCGCGCTCGCCCACCCGGTCGGCCAGGTCCTGGTACCCGACGACCGTGCCGTACGGCACCCCGGCCGCCAGCTCGCGCAGCACCCGGCGGTTGAAGCCGGTGATCAGCGACCAGTCCAGAGCGAGCGAGAACTCCTTCAGCGCACCCGCGAAGTACGCCTCCATCTGCTCGGTGACCGGCGCCAGCCGGGCCGCGTCCTCGACCGGCTCGCCGCCCAGCCGCCGCCCCATCGACGTCACCGCGCGCCGTACCGCCGCCTCGTCCGCCCGGAAACCGACATTGACCAGCCCCTCGTCGGTCGCCGCCAGCAGCAGCGGCCCGATCGGGGTCTCCATGACCGTCCAGGCGGTGTCGTTCGTCACGCGGCCAGCCTAGATCGGGGGTCCGACAACGCCCCGCCGCCGCGATCCGCCCGGCAAGCACGGCCGCCGCAAGGCCCGTCACCGGAAGTGATCGACCGGTCACACGAGGGGAAGTGGCCGCCCCGGCGGCGGCCCGCCCGTCCCGGGCCCGGACGATTGTCGGTGGTGGGTCGTACGGTGGTGACATGCGGCCCGTATCAGACATCGAACGCAGTGTGGCGCCCTTCGAGGTCGTCAGCCCCTACCAGCCCAGCGGCGACCAGCCCACCGCCATCGACGACCTCGAGAAGCGGATCCGCGGTGACGAGCAGGACGTCGTGCTGCTCGGCGCGACCGGTACGGGCAAGTCCGC
Source organism: Streptomyces sp. NPDC024632 (assembly GCF_055559175.1). Taxonomy (NCBI): domain Bacteria; kingdom Bacillati; phylum Actinomycetota; class Actinomycetes; order Kitasatosporales; family Streptomycetaceae; genus Streptomyces; species Streptomyces sp. NPDC024632. Next base: position 162,697 of record NZ_JBVHLD010000001.1, on the reverse strand, counting down.
GACCACCGCGTGGATGATCGAGCGGCTCCAGCGCCCCACCCTGGTCATGGCGCCGAACAAGACGCTCGCCGCCCAGCTCGCCAACGAATTCCGCGAGCTGCTGCCGAACAACGCGGTCGAGTACTTCGTCTCGTACTACGACTACTACCAGCCCGAGGCGTACGTCCCGCAGACGGACACGTACATCGAGAAGGACTCCTCGATCAACGAGGAGGTGGAGCGGCTGCGGCACTCCACCACCAATTCGCTGCTGACCCGGCGCGATGTCGTCGTGGTCGCCTCCGTGTCCTGCATCTACGGCCTCGGCACCCCGCAGGAGTACATCGACCGCATGGTGCGGCTCAATGTCGGCGACGTCATCGACCGCGACCAGCTCCTGCGGAAATTCGTCGACATCCAGTACGCGCGCAACGACGTGGCCTTCGCCCGCGGCACCTTCCGGGTACGCGGCGACACCATCGAGATCTTCCCGGTCTACGAGGAGCTGGCCGTCCGCATCGAGATGTTCGGCGACGAGATCGAGGCGCTCTACACACTGCACCCGCTCACCGGGGAGGTGATCACCGAGGACCGGCAGATCTACGTCTTCCCCGCCACCCACTACGTCGCGGGCCCCGAGCGGATGGAACGCGCCATCGCGGGCATCGAGAAGGAGCTGGAGGGCCAGCTCGCCCTGATGGAGAAGCAGGGCAAGCTGCTGGAGGCCCAGCGGCTGCGGATGCGCACCACGTACGACATCGAGATGATGCGGCAGATCGGCACCTGCTCCGGCATCGAGAACTACTCGCGGCACATCGACGGCCGCGAGCAGGGCTCCGCGCCCGACACCCTCATCGACTACTTCCCCGAGGACTTCCTGCTGGTCATCGACGAGTCGCACGTCACCGTGCCGCAGATCGGCGCGATGTACGAGGGCGACGCGTCCCGCAAGCGCACCCTGGTCGACCACGGCTTCCGGCTGCCGTCCGCGCTCGACAACCGGCCGCTGAAGTGGGAGGAGTTCCTGACCCGCGTCGGCCAGACCGTCTACCTGTCCGCGACACCCGGAAAGTACGAGCTGTCCCGCGGCGACGGCGTGGTCGAGCAGATCATCCGCCCGACCGGCCTGGTCGACCCCGAGGTCATCGTCAAGCCCACCGAGGGCCAGATCGACGACCTGGTGCACGAGATCCGGCTGCGCACGGAGAAGGACGAGCGCGTCCTGGTCACCACCCTCACCAAGAAGATGTCCGAGGACCTCACCGACTACCTGCTCGAACTGGGCATCCAGGTGCGGTATCTGCACAGCGACATCGACACCCTGCGCCGCGTCGAGCTGCTGCGCGAACTGCGGGCCGGTGAGTACGACGTCCTGGTCGGCATCAACCTGCTGCGTGAGGGCCTCGACCTGCCCGAGGTGTCGCTGGTCGCGATCCTCGACGCCGACAAGGAGGGCTTCCTGCGCTCGGGCACCTCGCTGATCCAGACCATCGGCCGCGCCGCCCGTAACGTGTCGGGCCAGGTCCACATGTACGCGGACCGGATCACCCCGGCGATGGAGAAGGCCATCGAGGAGACCAACCGGCGCCGCGAGAAGCAGATCGCGTACAACAAGGAACGCGGCGTCGACCCGCAGCCGCTGCGGAAGAAGATCGCCGGAATCCTGGACTCCTTCGCCCGCGAGGACGCCGACACCGAGGAGCTGCTGGGCTCCGGGCGGCAGCGCTCGCGGGGCAAGGCGCCGGTGCCAGGACTGTCCGCCCGCTCGGGCGAGAAGCGCGGTGCGAAGACGCTGCCCGCCGAGGAGCTGGCCGACCTGATCGCTCAGCTCACCGACCAGATGCACGCGGCGGCCGGCGAGCTGCAATTCGAGGTGGCCGCCCGGCTCAGGGACGAACTGGGCGAGCTGAAGAAGGAGTTGCGCCAGATGAGAGAAGCGGGAATGGCGTGACGCGGGACCGGCGACCGGCCGGTGTTCGCCAGGAATCGCCACGCGGCGAACCGGGATACCGTTGCACGGCGTCTTGTTAGGGTGCGGGACAACCGCACACACGGGTGAGAGGGGACAGCGCGTGACGGTCAACATGACCAAGGGCCAGAAGATCAGCCTGAGCAAGTCCGACGGAGGGACGCTGACGGCGATCCGGATGGGGCTGGGCTGGCAGGCCGCGCCGCGCCGCGGACTGTTCGGGTCCCGCACCCGGGAGATCGACCTGGACGCCTCGGCCGTGCTCTTCGCGGACAAGCAGCCGGTCGACGTGGTGTTCTTCCAGCACCTGACCAGCGACGACGGCTCGGTCCGGCACACCGGTGACAATCTGGTCGGCGGCGCGGGCCAGGGCGGCGACGACGAGTCGATCATCGTCGACCTCCAGCGCGTACCGGTCCACGTCGACCAGATCGTCTTCACGGTGAACTCCTTCACCGGCCAGACCTTCGCCGAGGTGCAGAACGCGTTCTGCCGCCTGGTCGACGAGACCAACGGGCAGGAGCTGGCCCGCTACACGCTGACCGGCGGCGGCCAGTACACGGCGCAGATCATGGCCAAGGTGCAGCGCGGCGCGACCGGCTGGTCGATGACGGCCATCGGCACGGCGGCCAACGGCCGGACGTTCCAGGACCTCATCCCGGCCATTCTGCCCGCGCTCTGAGGCCGCACGGCCGCTGACGCGGCCCCCGGCCCGCGGGCCGGAACACGTACACACGCATAACGGGAACGGGGGGCGGCGGACATGACGGCCGAACTGGTCCGGGGACAGAACCATCCGCTGCCGGGCACCCGGATGGAGATCCGGGTGTCGGCGGGCACCCCGGTGGTGGCCGCGGTCACCCTCGGGGACGAGCGGGGGCGGGTCGTCGGCGACTCCTCGCAGTGGCTGGCGCACCCCGGCGCGCCGCAGCTCCCCGGCGTCGAGGTGCCCCGGCAGGCCGCCGCCGAGCACCGGCTCGCGGTGGACCTCGGCGCGATGCCGCCGCAGGTGCACCGGGTGCACGTACTGCTGGCTCTCCCCGGCGCCGCGGGCCGCCCCGGCGCGCCCGCCGCCTTCGGCGCCGCCCCCGCCCCGCATCTCGCCGTCACCACCACCGAGGGCGAGGCCGTCGCCGGATTCACCATGACCGGCCTCGGCCCCGAGACGGCCCTGCTGGCCATCGAGCTGTACCGGCGGCAGGGCGCCTGGAAGGTGCGCGCCGTCGGCCAGGGGTACGAGGGCGGTCTGCCCGCGCTGCTGCTCGACCAGGGTGTCCCGGAGCCCGCCGGGGTGGCCGCGGGCATCGACGAGGCGGTGGGGCGCGAGCTGTCCCGCTCGGTCGACCTGCCCGCCGCGCCGCGTACGGTCCCGCCGCCGCGGCCGGAAACCGCGGCCCCGGCCGCCGCTCCGGGCGACGGCCGGACCACCGCGTCCTCAGGACCGGTCGACTACCGGCACCCGCGGCGCAAGGCTGCCGCCACCGCGCCGCCCCCGCCCGCTCAGGGACCGGCCCAGGGCCGGCCGGGCTCGCCGTACGACGCCCCGCCCGCCGCGCCGCGGCCGTCCTCCGACGGACAGCCCGGCACCCCGCCCGGCACCCCGCCCGTCCCCGTCGCGGGCGACGCCTCCGGCTGGACGATGGAGGAGCGGCTGCACAATCAGGTGTGGGGCATGTTCGAGGACCTGGCCCGCACCATCGCCGCCTACCGCAGCGCGGTGGACTTCGCCGAGTCCCGCTTCGAGCAGGAGCTCGACCGGCTGCTCGCCGACCCCGCGACCCGCGGCGGACAGGCCGCGGACGCCGCCCGCGACCAGGCGCAGGCCCGGCAGTTCGCGCTGGTCGACCAGGCCCGCGCCGTGCTCGACCGGGACATCGCGCAGCTCGTCGCCGAGGCCGAGGTCGTCGAGCCCGCGCTGCCCGCCGCCTTCGCGGGCTGGGAGAATCCGGTGTGGCACGCCTACCGGGTGCCCGACCAGCCGCCGCTCGCCGTACGGCTCGGCGGCCTCTACCTGCCCGAGGCGCCCGAACTGCGCATCCCGCTGCTGGCCCGGCTGCCGCTGGACCGCGGTCTGTGGATCGACAGCGAGGAGGACCGCGGGGTCGCCATGGACACCGCCGTGGCGATCGCCGCCCGGCTGCTCGCCTCGTACCCGGTGGGCGGTTTCGCGGTGCACGCCCTCGACCCCGCGGGCTCCGGCTCCGCCGCGCTCGCCCCGCTCACCGGCAACGGCGCCGTGCTGATGCCGTCGGCCGGGGGCGCGGCCGGGGTCGGCGAGGTGCTGAACCGGCTGACCGAACGCGTCGATCTGCTCCAGATGGCGCTGCGCGGCGGCGCCGCCGACTCGCTGCCGCCCGGCTTCGACACCGCCGAGCAGCTTCTGATCGTCAACGAGTTCCCGTACGGCTTCGACGACCGGGCGGTCACCCAACTGCGCTATCTCGCCGACGAGGGACCGCGCGCCGGGGTGCACCTGCTGCTGGTCGCCGACCGCGAGGACGCGTCCGCGTACGGGCCGGTGCTCGATCCGCTGTGGCGCTCGCTGCTGCGGCTCACCCCGCTGCCCAGCGACCACCTGGCCGACCCGTGGGTGGGGCACGCCTGGACGTTCGAGCCGTCGCTGGTGCCGCCGGGCAGCCAGGTGCTCACGCAGGTGCTCAGGGAGATCGCGGCGGCCCGCCCGGCCTACGGCCCCTGACCGGTCGTGCCGGGTCTTGCACCGGTGCTCTACCGGCTCTACGGCTCTGACCTGCACGCTTGTGCGATTCTTTACTAACTCTTGGGCAATTCGTGTACTGTTCTTGGTGCGGAGTGAAACCTCCCCCTGAACGGACTCAAGTGGTGGGGACCTCCGGCAGCGACGACGCTGACAGTTGCCGTATCGAATTGCCGGAGGACCTGTGGATGTCTCCCTCGCCCTCTGGGCGCTCACCATCGCCGGACTGATCGCCCTGATCGCCGTTGACTTCGTCATCGGCCGCACCCCGCACGACGTCTCCGTCAAGGAGGCAGGGGCCTGGACGATCGTCTGGGTCGTACTCGCCGGGCTCTTCGGACTCGGCCTGCTCGTCTTCTCCGGCGGCCAGCCGGCGGGCGAGTTCTTCGCCGGTTACATCACCGAGAAGTCGCTGAGCGTCGACAACCTCTTCGTCTTCGTGCTGATCATGTCCAAATTCGCGGTGCCGTCCCAGTACCAGCAGCGCGTACTGCTGGTGGGCGTGCTGATAGCGCTGGTGCTCCGCGCGGTGTTCATCGCGGGCGGCGCGGCGATCATCGCCAGCTTCTCGTGGGTCTTCTACATCTTCGGCGCCTTCCTCATCTGGACCGCCTGGAAGCTCATCCAGGACGCCCGTTCGGACGACGAGGACGAGGAATTCGAGGAGAACCGGCTGCTCAAGGCGGTCGAGAAGCGCGTGCCGTCCACCGACAAGTACCACGGCACCCGGCTGTTCATCACGGAGAACGGCAAGCGGCTGATGACGCCGATGCTCGTCGTGATGCTCGCCATCGGCACCACCGACGTGCTGTTCGCGCTCGACTCGATCCCCGCGATCTTCGGCCTCACCCAGGACCCGTACATCGTCTTCACCGCCAACGCGTTCGCCCTGATGGGCCTGCGCCAGCTCTATTTCCTGATCGGCGGCCTGCTCAAGAAGCTGGTCCACCTGTCGTACGGGCTGTCGGTGATCCTCGGCTTCATCGGCGTCAAGCTGGTGCTGCACGCGTTGCACGAGTCCGGTGTGCACGTACCGGAGATCTCCATCCCCGTCTCGCTCGGCGTCATCGTCCTCGTCCTCGCGGTCACCACCGCCACCAGCCTGGTCGCCTCCAAGCGGCAGGCGGAGGCCGAGGCCGCCGCCTCCGAGGACGAGGAGCGCCCCGCGACGCCGGTCCGCTGACCGGTCCCTGCGTAACCCCCTCCATACCGACCCCTCCGTACCGACCCCTTCGCGCAGACCGCTCCGTCACGAGGGCTACCGTGGCCCTCGTAATGGAGCGGTTGTGCGTGGCGTGTGGGAAGGCGCGGATGGTGGCGAGCGGCATGGTGGTCCTTCCCGAGCTGACCGGCGCGCGGTTCTTCGACGCCTGGCGGCTCGACGCCGTCGCGCTGACCGCCGTCGTCCTGCTCGGCGTCGCGTACGCGCTGGGCGTACGGCGCAAGCGGCGCGCGGGGGAGCGGTGGCCGCTGTGGCGCACCGCCGCGTTCTACGTCCTCGGCCTCGGCACCCTCGTCGTCGCGACGATGTCCTCACTCGCCGTCTACGACCGGGTGCTGTTCTGGCCCGCCGCCGTGCAGAACATCCTGCTCGACCTCTTCGCCCCGCTCGGCCTGGCGCTCGGCGACCCGCTCGCGCTCGCCGCACCCGACAGCCGGCTGCGCCGCGCCTTCACCGGCCGTACGGTACGACTGCTGATGTATCCGCTGGTCAGCTCGGTGCTGGTGCTCGCCTCCGAGCTGACGATCTACTTCACCCCGTACTTCTCCACCGCCCTCGGCAACGGGCTCGTGCTCCAGCTCATGCACCTGCAACTGCTGCTCACCGGCTGCCTGTTCGTGCTGCCGATGCTCAGCCGTCAGGACCTGCTGCCGTCCTGGTGCGGCCATCCGGTCAGGGCCGCGCTGGTCTTCTTCGACGGGCTCTTCGACTCGGTGCCCGGCATCGTCGTCATGACCAGCGGCACGCTGGTGGCCGGGCACTGGTACGCCGCGCACCCGCGCTCCTGGGGGCCGAGCGTCCAGCACGACCAGATGCTCGGCGGCGGCCTGATGCTCACCCTCGCCGAACTCGTCGCGCTGCCCTTCCTGATCCTGGTCTTCTTCGAGTGGTGGCGGGCCGAGCGGGAGAAGACGGCGGAACTCGACGCGCGGCTGGACCGCGAGGCCGTCGTCGCGATGTCCGGTGCCGGTGCTGGTGCCGCCGCTGGTGCCTCTGCCGCGCCCGCCTCGCCGAAGGCCCCCGCGTCCGCCGCCGCTCCCGCCTCCGGCCCCGTTCCGGAGATGACCCGCCCCTGGTGGGAGACCGATCAGGGCGAGGTCGGCGAGCGCATGCGGCGCGGTCGCTGAGCGGTCCGCGGCGGCTCGGGGTCACAACTGCGTTACGGGCACCACGTCACGAGTCGGCGCGTGTCACGCTCTCCCCCTCATACCTGTCCTGGGGGGACAAATTGCGTCAACGTGCCATCACCGCTGCCTGTTTACTGGCCGTCGCGGGGCTCGCGCTCGCGGGATGCGACGGCGACGGGGGGACCGACGACATATCGGGCGCCGCCGCTTCGGTCTCGGCCACACCCACGGCCGCGCCCACCACCACGCAGGCCGCGCTCACCGGCCAACTGCCCAACCTGACCGGGATGCCGCTCCTCGCCGCGCGCACCATGGCCGACGACGCCGGGTTCACCCGGATCGCCGCGCACGACGCGACGGGGGCCGAGCGCACCCAGGTCTCGGACGGCGACTGGAAGGTGTGCTTCCAGCAGCCCGGCCAGGGGCCCGCGGCGCTGTCCGACCCGGTCGACCTCGCCGTCGTCAAGATCGCCGAGATCTGCCCGCCCGCGGACGGCACCCCGGCGCCGTCACCCACACCCACGGTCACCCGCACCATGGCACCGTCGCCGACCGCCACGCACAAGGCGACGCCCAAGCCCCGCCCCACCACCGTCACCCACAAGCCGACCCCGAAGCCCAAGCCGAAACCCAAGCCGAAGCCGAAGCCGAAGCCGACCGTCGGGTACACCGAACCCCCGGTCAACGACCACGACGGCGCCACCGCCCTCTGCAACGACGGCACGCTGTCCTACTCGCAGCACCACCGGGGCACGTGCTCGCACCACCACGGCGTGGCCGTCTGGTACAAGTAGCCCGCCCGGCCGTACGGCGACCGTACGGACCTCCGGGGGAGCGCGGGGCGGGGGTGCGCGCGCCGGCCGCTACCAGCCGCGCTCGCGCCATTCCTTGAGGTGGGGGCGCTCGGCGCCGAGGGTCGTGTCGTTGCCGTGGCCGGGGTAGACCCAGGTCTCGTCCGGGAGCACGTCGAAGAGCTTGGCCGTGACGTCGTCGAGGAGCGAGGTGAAGGCGGCCGGGTCGTCGTGCGTGTTGCCGACGCCGCCCGGGAAGAGGCAGTCGCCGGTGAAGACGTGCGGGGCGCCGTGCGGGTCGTCGTAGACGAAGGCGATGCTGCCCGGGGTGTGGCCGACCAGGTGCCGCGCGGTGAGGCTGACGCGGCCGAAGGTCACGGTGTCGCCGTCGTCCAGCGCCACATCGGTGGGGACCGGGATGCCCACCGTGTCCTCGCGGCCCGCGTAGGTACGCGCGCCGGTCGCGTCGATTACCGCGCGCAGTGCCTGCCAGTGGTCGCCGTGCTGGTGGGTGGTCGCGACGGCGCCGAGCCCGGCGTCGCCGACGACCTCCAGCAGCGTCTGCGCGTCGTTGGCCGCGTCGATCAGAAGCTGCTCGTCGGTGGCCCGGCAGCGCAACACGTACGCGTTGTTGTTCATCGGCCCGACCGCGACCTTGGTGATGATCAGGTCTTCCAGTTCATGCACGTCGGGGGTCCCGCCCACCGTCACTTCTCCGCTGTACGCCATGCCACCAGCCTAGAGGTTCGGGGTGCCTAGAGCGGAGGCAGTACGGGCAGCGGGCCGTCGGGGGTCACGGTCAGGCCCTCGTACGGACCGCGGCCGGAGACCCAGGCCAGCAGGGGGCGGGTGGCGGCGCTGACGGTGAGGTCGGGTTCCGCGGCGGCGCCGATCGTCCAGGACGCGCCGGACTCGGTGTCCTCCAGGCGGACCGCGGCGATGCCCTCGTGCCCGGTGAGGCCGTCGGCGAGGGAGGCCAGCTCACGGGCGGCGAAGTCGGCGGGCAGGTCGGCGGTGGTGGGGCCGATGCCGAGGTCGACCAGGTGCAGCCACACCTCGCCCAGCCGCCGCCAGGGGACCTCGGCGGCGGCGATCACCCGGCCGGAGCGCAGCGTGACCTGCGTCGCCCAGCCCGACGGCGGCACCTGCGCGGCGGCCCGCTCGAACCGCTCCGCCGAGGCCCGCAGATCGGCGAGGTGGTCGTCGAGGGGACGGCCCGCGCCCTCCTCGATGGCCCGGTCGCGGGACGTCGCGTCCGCGTACATCGGGGTCTCCACGCCGGTCCCCGCCCAGATCAGCAGATTGGCCAGGGCGTCGGCATTGCGGGCGACATGGGTCAGCAGATGCCCGCGGGTCCAGCCGGGCAGCAGCGAGGGCTCGGCGACGCCGTCGGCGGGGAGCGCGGACACCGCGGCGACGAATCGGTCGGTGGCTTCCCGGACGGCAACCGCATCGAGTACGGGATCCGGTCGTTGGACGGTCACGTACCGACGCTAGCGCGTCACCCCGCGCTCGCGCAGGACACACGATCGGGTGAAGTGGTCAGAGCGCGCCCGTAAATCGAATGCACGTGCTATATGGTCGGTGTGTCGCAACTTCTGAGAACGCGGCGAACCGGAAGAAAACCCGAGCGCACCCCGTTTAGGCTGACTGGGGGTGCCGACTCTCCCCCCGTCTCTATGAAAGGTGCGCACTGGCGTGGCCGATCGACTCACCGTCCGTGGCGCTCGCGAGCACAATCTGAAGAACGTGTCGCTCGACCTGCCGCGGGACTCCCTCATCGTGTTCACAGGGCTGTCCGGATCGGGCAAGTCCTCCCTCGCCTTCGACACGATCTTCGCCGAGGGGCAGCGCCGGTACGTCGAGTCGCTCTCCTCCTACGCCCGCCAGTTCCTCGGCCAGATGGACAAGCCCGATGTGGACTTCATCGAGGGCCTGTCCCCGGCGGTCTCCATCGACCAGAAGTCCACCTCGCGCAACCCGCGCTCGACGGTGGGCACCATCACCGAGGTCTACGACTACCTCCGGCTGCTCTTCGCCAGGATCGGCAAGCCGCACTGCCCCGAGTGCGGCCGCCCGATCTCCCGGCAGTCGCCGCAGGCCATCGTCGACCGGGTGCTGGAGCTGGAGGAGGGCAGCCGCTTCCAGGTGCTCTCCCCGCTGGTCCGTGAGCGCAAGGGCGAATTCGTCGACCTCTTCGGCGACCTCCAGACCAAGGGCTACAGCCGTGCCCGGGTCGACGGGGCCACGATCCAGCTCACCGACCCGCCCAAGCTGAAGAAGCAGGAGAAGCACACCATCGAGGTGGTCATCGACCGCCTCACGGTGAAGGACAGCGCCAAGCGCCGCCTCACGGACTCCGTCGAGACCGCGCTCGGCCTGTCCGGCGGCATGGTCATCCTGGACTTCGTCGACCTGCCCGAGGACGACCCGCAGCGCGAGCGGATGTTCTCCGAGCACCTGTACTGCCCGTACGACGACCTGTCCTTCGAGGAGCTGGAGCCGCGCTCCTTCTCCTTCAACTCGCCCTTCGGCGCCTGTCCCGACTGCACCGGCATCGGCTCCCGCATGGAGGTCGACCCGGAGCTGATCGTCCCCGACGAGGAGAAGTCCCTGGCCGAGGGCGCCATCGCGCCCTGGACCGGCGGCATGTCCAAGGGCTACTTCGAGCGGCTGGTCGAAGGTCTCGCGGGGGAGCTGGGCTTCAGGACCGACATTCCCTGGGCCGGGCTGCCCGCCCGCGCGAAGAAGGCGCTGCTCTACGGCCACAAGGCCGAGGTCAGGGTCGCGTACAAGAACAGGTACGGCCGCGAGCGCGCGTACAACGCGCATTTCGAGGGCGCCATCCCGTTCGTGAAGCGGCGGCACCAGGACTCCGAGAGCGACTCCAGCCGGGAGCGCTTCGAGGGGTACATGCGCGAGGTGCCCTGCCCCACCTGCCACGGCAGCAGGCTCAAGCCGATCGTGCTGGCCGTCACCGTCCAGGACCGCTCCATCGCGGACGTCTCCGCCATGTCGATCAGCGACTGCGCCGAGTTCCTCGGCGGGATGAAGCTGGACGCCCGCGACAAGAAGATCGCCGAGCGGGTGCTCAAGGAGGTCAACGAGCGGCTGAAGTTCCTGGTCGACGTCGGCCTGGACTACCTCTCGCTCAACCGCGCCGCGGGCACCCTGTCCGGCGGCGAGGCCCAGCGCATCCGGCTCGCCACCCAGATCGGCTCGGGCCTGGTCGGCGTGCTGTACGTGCTGGACGAGCCGTCGATCGGCCTGCACCAGCGCGACAACCACCGGCTGATCGAGACCCTGGTACGGCTGCGCGACCTGGGCAACACGCTGATCGTCGTCGAGCACGACGAGGACACCATCAAGACCGCCGACTGGGTGGTCGACATCGGCCCCGGCGCCGGTGAGCACGGCGGCAAGGTGGTGCACTCCGGCTCGCTGAAGGAGCTGCTGGTCAACGAGGAGTCGCTGACCGGGCAGTACCTCTCGGGCAAGCGCGTCATCGTCACCCCCGACGTACGCCGCCCGATCGACCGCAAGCGGCGGCTGACCGTGCACGGCGCCCGCGAGCACAATCTCCAGGACATCGACGTGTCCTTCCCGCTCGGAGTGCTCACCGCCGTCACCGGCGTCTCCGGCTCCGGCAAGTCGACGCTGGTCAACGACATCCTCTACACCCACCTGGCCCGCGAGCTGAACGGGGCGCGCAGCGTCCCCGGCCGGCACACCCGGGTGGACGGCGACGACCTGGTGGACAAGGTCGTGCACGTCGACCAGTCGCCGATCGGCCGCACCCCGCGCTCCAACCCGGCCACGTACACCGGTGTCTTCGACCATGTGCGGCGGCTCTTCGCGGAGACGATGGAGGCGAAGGTCCGCGGCTATCTGCCCGGCCGCTTCTCTTTCAACGTCAAGGGCGGTCGCTGCGAGAACTGCTCGGGCGACGGCACGATCAAGATCGAGATGAACTTCCTGCCGGACGTCTACGTCCCGTGCGAGGTCTGCCACGGCGCCCGCTACAACCGCGAGACGCTGGAAGTGCACTACAAGGGCAAGTCCATCGCCGAGGTGCTGGAGATGCCGATCGAGGAGGCGCTGGACTTCTTCGAGGCGGTGCCCGCCATCGCCCGGCACCTGCGCACGCTCTACGAGGTCGGCCTGGGATACGTACGCCTGGGGCAGTCCGCGCCGACGCTGTCCGGCGGCGAGGCGCAGCGCGTGAAGCTCGCCTCCGAGCTCCAGAAGCGCTCCACCGGCCGTACGGTCTACGTCCTGGACGAGCCGACCACCGGTCTGCACTTCGAGGACATCAGCAAGCTGATCAAGGTGCTCCAGGGCCTGGTCGACAAGGGCAACACCGTGATCGTCATCGAGCACAATCTCGATGTCATCAAGACCGCCGACTGGGTGGTCGACATGGGCCCCGAGGGCGGCAACGGCGGCGGACTGGTCGTCGCCGAGGGCACCCCCGAGCAGATCGCGGCCGTCCCGGCCAGCCACACCGGCAAGTTCCTGCGGGACGTCCTGGGCGCGGAGCGGATCAGCGACGCGTCGGTGCCCGCGCCCAAGAAGCGGGTGCCCGCCCCCAAGAAGGCCACGGGGACGGCCGCCGCGGCCAAGAAGGGCACGACGGCCGCCGCGAAGAAGACCCCGGCGCCGCGCAAGCGGACGGCGGGCAAGGCGTAGCACCGAGGAAGGTCAAGGACGGGTCGGCGCGGGCGCGGCGGCACGCCGTCGAGGCGCGCTCGTCAGGCGCGGTCGTCAGGCAGTGGCCGTCCGGGAGTGGCACAGAGGAAGCGGACAGGTGGGGGACGTAGGGTTACGGGTCGCGAGACCTCCCCACCTCCCCGACCTGGAGCGCACATGACCACCGAACTGCCCGCCTGCCGCCGTACCGTCCTGCGAGGCGCGGCCCTGGCCGGAGCCGCCGGGTTCGGCCTCACCGCGTGCGGCGGCTCCGGCGGCGGTTCGTCCGACGGGCCCACCAAAGCCGTGGAGTTGGGCGCCGCCACCGAGGTACCGGTCGGCGGCGCCAAGCTCTACCGGAACGACAAGGTGGTCGTGGCGCAGCCGAAGGAGGGCACCTTCAAGGCGTTCAGCGCGGTCTGCACGCACGCGGGCTGCGTCGTCACCTCGGTGGACGGCACGACGATCACCTGCGCCTGCCACGGCAGCCAGTTCGACGCGGACACCGGCGCCGTGCTCCAGGGCCCGGCGACCAAGCCGCTGCCCGCCGTGCAGGTCACCGCCTCCGGCGGCAAGCTCACCGCCGGTCCGGCGAGCTGACCACCGGCAGTCCGGCACCCGCGAACCGGCGGTCCCGGCCGCCGGTATCCGCACCGGTCGGCACTGCCCGGCCTGGCCAGGGAATGTCGCATCCCGCCAGTAGGGTGGGAGACATGGCGGACCCCAGCAGCTACCGACCGAAGCCGGGCCAGATCCCCGACTCCCCGGGGGTCTACAAGTTCCGGGACGAGCACGGTCGGGTGATCTACGTCGGCAAGGCGAAGAGCCTGCGCCAGCGGCTTTCCTCGTACTTCCAGGACATCACCAACCTCCACCAGCGGACCGCCACGATGGTGACCACCGCGGCGGCCGTCGAGTGGACGGTGGTCTCCACCGAGGTGGAGGCGCTCCAGCTCGAATACTCCTGGATCAAGGAGTTCGACCCGCGGTTCAACGTCAAGTACCGCGACGACAAGAGCTATCCGTCCCTCGCGGTGACGATGAACGAGGAGTTCCCGCGCGTGCAGGTCATGCGCGGCCCCAAGCGCAAGGGCGTGCGCTACTTCGGTCCGTACGCGCACGCCTGGGCGATCCGCGAGACCGTCGACCTGCTGCTGCGGGTCTTCCCGGTCCGCACCTGCTCCGCCGGGGTCTTCAAGCGCTCCGCGCAGATCGGCCGCCCCTGTCTGCTCGGCTACATCGGCAAGTGCTCCGCGCCCTGCGTCGGCCGGATCAGCGCCGACGACCACCGCGAACTGGCCGAGGAATTCTGCGACTTCATGGCCGGACACACCGGCACCTACCTGCGCCGCCTGGAACAGCGCATGAAGGACGCGGCGAGCGAGATGGAGTACGAGCAGGCCGCTCGGCTGCGGGACGACCTGGAGGCGCTGCGCCGCGCCATGGAGAAGAACGCGGTGGTGCTCGCCGACGCCACCGACGCCGACCTGATCGCCGTCGCCGAGGACGAGCTGGAAGCCGCCGTGCAGATCTTCCACGTACGCGGCGGCCGGGTCCGCGGCCAGCGCGGCTGGGTCACCGACAAGGTCGAGGCGGTCGACACCGCGGGCCTGGTCGAGCACGCCCTCCAGCAGCTCTACGGCGACGAGCGCGGCGACGCCGAGCGCTCCGGCGGCAGCGGCGGTGTGCCCAAGGAGGTGCTGGTCCCGGCGCTGCCCGCACCGTCGGAGCCGGTCGCGCAGTGGCTGAGCGACCGCCGCGGCTCGCACGTCAGCCTGCGCGTACCGCAGCGCGGCGACAAGAAGGACCTGATGGCCACCGTGCAGCGCAACGCGCAGCACGCCCTCGCGCTGCACAAGACCAAGCGCGCCTCCGACCTCACCACCCGCTCCCGCGCGCTGGAGGAGATCGCCGCCGCGCTCGACCTCGACACCGCGCCGCTGCGGATCGAGTGCTACGACATCAGCCACCTCCAGGGCGACGACGTAGTCGCGTCCATGGTGGTCTTCGAGGACGGCCTGGCCCGCAAGAGCGAGTACCGCCGCTTCCAGATCAAGTCCTTCGCCGGGCAGGACGACGTCCGGTCCATGCACGAGGTGATCTCCCGCCGCTTCCGCCGCTATCTGCTGGAGAAGCAGAAGACCGGCGAGTGGGAGGGCGAGTCCGGCGAGGTCCCCGCGAACCACGGCGATGTTCCCGTGGACCACGAGGAACAGGCGTCCGGCCCCATCGACCCCGACACCGGACGGCCGCGCAAATTCGCGTACCCGCCGCAGCTCGTCGTGGTCGACGGCGGACAGCCGCAGGTGGCCGCCGCCCGGCGCGCGCTGGAGGAGCTGGGCATAGACGACGTCGCCGTGTGCGGCCTCGCCAAGCGCCTGGAAGAGGTCTGGCTGCCCGGCGACGACGACCCGGTGATCCTGCCGCGCTCCAGTGAGGGCCTGTACCTGCTCCAGCGGGTCCGCGACGAGGCGCACCGGTTCGCGATCTCGTACCAGCGCAGCAAGCGCTCCAAGTCGATGAAGGCCGGCGCGCTGGACTCCGTGCCGGGGCTCGGCGAGACCCGCAGGCAGGCGCTGCTGAAGCACTTCGGCTCGCTGAAACGGCTCCGGGCGGCGACGATCGAGGAGATCTGCGAGGTCCCGGGGATCGGCCGTCGTACGGCGGAGACGGTCGCGGCGACCCTGGCAGCCGCGGCTCCGGCCGCACCCGCGGTGAACACCGCGACAGGAGAGATCATCGAAGAGGCCGACGGGACCCCGCCCGGGGCGGACCCGTCCCACCATCGGGGGATCAGCACATGAGCGACCAGGACGAACAGGACGGAACGCACGTGACAACCGGCGGAGCGGGGGAGGCCGTGGAGGCCATCCCCGAACTGGTGATCATCTCCGGCATGTCCGGAGCGGGCCGCAGCACCGCGGCCAAGTGTCTGGAGGACCTCGGCTGGTTCGTGGTGGACAATCTGCCGCCCGCGCTGATCCCCACCATGGTGGATCTCGGCGCGCGCTCGCAGGGCAACGTCGCCCGGATCGCCGTGGTCGTGGACGTCCGCGGACGCCGCTTCTTCGACAATCTGCGCGAGTCCCTCGCTGACCTGGCGACCCGCAGCGTCAAGCGCCGGATCATCTATCTGGAAGCCTCAGACGAGGCCCTGGTCCGCCGCTTCGAGTCGGTCCGCCGGCCGCACCCGCTCCAGGGCTCGGGCCGGATCGTGGACGGCATCGCGGCCGAGCGCGACCTGCTGCGCGAGCTGCGCGGCGACGCCGACCTGGTGATCGACACCTCCAGTCTCAACGTGCACGAGCTGCGCGCCAAGCTGGACGCCCAGTTCGCGGGCGAGGAGGAGCCGGAACTCCGGGCCACGGTCATGTCGTTCGGATTCAAGTACGGCCTGCCCGTCGACGCCGACCTGGTGGTGGACTGCCGCTTCCTGCCCAACCCGCACTGGGTGCCGGAGCTGCGGCCCTTCACCGGGCTCAACGACGAGGTGGCGCAGTATGTGTTCAACCAGCCGGGCGCGAAGGAATTCCTCGACCGCTACGCCGAGTTGCTGCACATCATCGCCGCCGGATACCGGCGCGAGGGCAAGCGGTACGTGACGATCGCGGTCGGCTGCACGGGCGGCAAGCACCGCAGCGTGGCGATGTCGGAACGGCTGGCCGCACGGCTGGCCGCAGATGGGGTGGAGACCGTGACAGTGCACAGGGACATGGGGCGCGAGTGATCATGACGGGTCGGCGGCGGCGCCGGGGTACGGGCCGCCGCGCCGGGGTGCCGCCCAAGGTGGTCGCCCTCGGCGGGGGGCACGGCCTGGCCGCCTCCCTCGCCGCACTGCGCCGGATCACCGGCGATCTGACCGCGGTGGTCACCGTCGCGGACGACGGCGGCTCCAGCGGCAGACTCCGCCAGGAGATGGGCGTACTGCCGCCGGGAGACCTCCGCAAGGCGCTCGCCGCGCTCTGCGGGGACGACGAATGGGGGCGCACATGGGCCCGAGTGGTCCAGCACCGCTTCACCAGCGAGGGTGATCTGCACGGGCACGCGGTCGGCAATCTGCTGATCGTCGCGCTGTGGGAACAGCTCAACGACGAGGTCGCCGCGCTGGAGTGGGTCGGGCGGCTGCTGGGCGCCCACGGCAGGGTGCTGCCGATGTCCGCGGTCCCGCTCGACCTGCACGCCATCGTCCGCGGCCACGACCCCGACAGGCCCGACGAGATCAGCACCGTCCGCGGCCAGGCCACGGTCGCCCTCACCCCCGGTGAGGTGCAGGAAGTGCAGGTCGTCCCGGCCGATCCGCCCGCCGTTCCCGAGGCCGTGCAGGCGGTCCTCGACGCGGACTGGGTGGTGCTCGGCCCCGGCTCCTGGTTCTCCTCGGTGATCCCGCATCTGCTCGTCCCCGAGCTGGTCGACGCCCTCATGACGACCAGGGCGCGCCGGGTCCTCACGCTGAACCTCGCGCCGCAACCAGGTGAGACCGACGGATTTTCTCCGCAGCGTCACTTGGAGGTTTTGGCCCGACACGCCCCTAAACTCACCATCGACGTGGTTCTCGCCGACGAGGCCGCCGTACCCGACCGTGACAGCCTCTCCGAGGCCGCACAGCGGTTGGGCGGCACGGTCGAGCTGGCACCGGTCGCCGCCCCCGACGGGCCGCGGCACGACCCGGAGCTGTTGGCCGCCGCGTATGACAGGATTTTTCGTATGCGTGGAAGGATCGGCCCATGGCGATGACGGCAGCGGTGAAGGATGAGATCTCCCGGCTTCCCGTCACCCGGACCTGCTGCCGGAAGGCGGAGGTCTCGTCGATCCTGCGGTTCGCCGGCGGCCTCCACCTGGTGAGCGGCCGGATCGTGATCGAGGCGGAGCTGGACACCGGGATCGCGGCCAGGCGGCTGCGCAAGGACATCCTGGAGATCTTCGGGCACTCCTCCGACCTGGTGGTGATGGCGCCCGGCGGGCTGCGCAGGGGCAGCAGGTACGTGGTGCGCGTGGTGGCGGGCGGCGACCAGCTCGCCCGGCAGACCGGCCTGGTGGACGGCCGCGGCCGGCCGATCCGCGGCCTGCCCCCGCAGGTCGTCTCCGGCGCCACCTGCGACGCGGAGGCCGCCTGGCGCGGTGCCTTCCTCGCGCACGGCTCGCTCACCGAGCCCGGCCGCTCCTCGTCGCTGGAGGTCACCTGCCCGGGGCCCGAGGCCGCCCTGGCCCTGGTCGGCGCCGCCCGCCGGCTCCAGATCCCCGCCAAGGCCCGCGAGGTCCGCAATGTGGACCGCGTGGTGGTACGGGACGGCGACGCGATCGGCGCGCTGCTGACCCGGCTCGGCGCCCACGACTCGGTGCTCGCCTGGGAAGAGCGCCGGATGCGCCGCGAGGTCCGGGCCACCGCCAACCGGCTCGCCAACTTCGACGACGCCAACCTGCGCAGGTCGGCCCGCGCCGCCGTCGCCGCCGGAGCCCGTGTGCAGCGCGCGCTGGAGATCCTCGGCGACGACGTACCGGAACACCTCGCCGCGGCCGGGCGCCTGCGCATGGACCACAAGCAGGCCTCCCTGGAGGAGCTGGGCTCCCTCGCCGAGCCGCCGCTGACCAAGGACGCGGTCGCCGGCCGGATCCGCCGCCTGCTGGCCATGGCCGACAAGCGCGCCTCGGACCTCGGCCTGCCCGGCACCGACGCCAACCTCACCGACGAGATGGTCGGCTAGGGCCTGTCCGCCGGACAGGCCCCGGCCGGCACGCGCGCGGCGGCGGACGGGGCGGAGGCGAAGGGGCCTCGGCCCGATGTCACCTCCGCGCCCCTGGCCGGGTAGGCTCGTCCCTGGTCGGGGACATCCCATATTTCGCAGCCGGAGAGGGCTCCGGCGAATGAGCGAGGAGATCGGTTCGTGACGATCCGGGTAGGCATCAACGGCTTTGGCCGCATCGGTCGTAACTTCTTCCGCGCCGCCTTGGAGCAGGGTGCGGACATCGAGATCGTGGCTGTCAACGACCTGGGTGACACCGCGACGACGGCGCACCTGCTGAAGTACGACACCATCCTCGGCCGCCTCAAGGCCGAGGTCACCCACACCGCGGACTCCATCACCGTCGACGGCAAGACCATCAAGGTGCTCGCCGAGCGCGACCCCGCCGCCATCGCGTGGGGCGAGCTGGGCGTCGACGTCGTCATCGAGTCGACCGGCATCTTCACCAAGGCCGCCGACGCGGGCAAGCACATCGCGGGCGGTGCCAAGAAGGTCATCATCTCGGCGCCCGCCACCGGCGAGGACATCACGATCGTGATGGGCGTCAACCAGGACAAGTACGACGCCGCGAACCACCACATCATCTCCAACGCCTCGTGCACCACGAACTGTGTGGCGCCGATGGCGAAGGTGCTGCTGGAGAACTTCGGCATCGTCAAGGGCCTGATGACGACGGTCCACGCGTACACCAACGACCAGCGCATCCTGGACTTCCCGCACAAGGACCTGCGCCGCGCCCGCGCCGCCGCGGAGAACATCATCCCGACCACCACGGGTGCCGCGAAGGCCACCGCGCTGGTCATCCCCGAGCTGGCGGGCAAGCTGGACGGCATCGCGATGCGCGTCCCGGTCCCCACCGGCTCGGTCACCGACCTGGTCGTCGACCTCGAGCGCGAGGTCACCAAGGACGAGGTCAACGCCGCCTTCCAGAAGGCGTCCGAGGGTCAGCTCAAGGGCCTGCTGGAGTACACCGAGGACCCGATCGTCTCCTCGGACATCGTCAACTGGCCGGCCTCCTGCACCTTCGACTCCTCCCTGACCATGGTCCAGGGCAAGACGGTCAAGGTCATCGGCTGGTACGACAACGAGTGGGGCTACTCCAACCGCCTCGTGGACCTCACGGTCTTCGTCGGCGGCCAGCTCTGACGCCGTAGCGGCCGACGCACAGCGATGTGAGCGACAGGGTCCGGACGGGTGCGACGAAGCGCCGGTCCGGGCCCTGTCCCTTGCCCACTCCGCAGTCCCGTACCCGTCAGTACCCGCAGCCGTACCCGTAGGAGACCGTACAGATGAAGACGATCGACGACCTGATCAGCGAGGGGCGGATCGCCGGCAAGCGGGTGTTCGTCCGCGCCGACCTCAACGTCCCGCTCGACGGGGAGCGCATCACCGACGACGGCCGGATCCGCGCCGCCGTCCCCACCATCACCAAGCTCGCCGAGGCGGGCGCCAAGGTGATCGTGGCCTCGCACCTCGGCCGCCCCAAGGGCGAGCCCGACCCGAAGTTCTCGCTCGCGCCGGTCGCCGCGCGCCTGGGCGACCTGCTCGGCGAAGGCCGTCACGAGGTGGTGTTCGCCGCCGACACCGTCGGCGAGAGCGCCGCGGCCACCGTGGCGGGCCTGGCCGACGGCCAGGTCGCGCTCTTGGAGAACCTGCGCTTCAACGCGGGCGAGACCAGCAAGGACGACGCCGAGCGCGGCGCCTTCGCCGACCGGCTCGCGGAGCTGGCCGACACCTACGTCGGCGACGGCTTCGGAGCGGTGCACCGCAAGCACGCCTCGGTGTACGACCTCCCGGCCCGCCTCCCGCACGCCGCGGGCGGACTGATCGCCACCGAGGTCGGCGTCCTGAAGAAGCTCACCGAGGACGTCTCCCGCCCCTACGCGGTGGTGCTCGGCGGCTCCAAGGTCTCCGACAAGCTCGGCGTCATCGACCACCTGCTGGACAAGGCCGACCGCATCCTGGTCGGCGGCGGCATGGTCTTCACCTTCCTCAAGGCCCAGGGCCACGAGGTCGGCAAGAGCCTGCTCCAGGAGGACCAGATCCCCGTGGTCAAGGAGTACCTGGAGCGCGCCAAGGCCAAGGGCGTGGAATTCGTCCTGCCGGTCGACGTCGTCGGCGCCACCGAGTTCCCCGACCTGAAGACCAAGGCGCCGTCCTCGCCGGTCAACGCGCCGGTGGACGCGATCCCCGCGGACGTGATCGGCCTGGACATCGGCCCCGAGTCCCGCAAGCTCTTCGCCGCCAAGCTCGCCGACGCCGCCACCATCTTCTGGAACGGCCCGATGGGCGTCTTCGAGCACCCGGACTACGCCGACGGCACCCGCGCGGTCGCCCAGGCGCTGATCGACTCCGACGCGTTCACCGTGGTCGGCGGCGGCGACTCGGCCGCGGCCGTCCGCATCCTCGGCTTCGACGAGAACGCTTTCGGCCATATTTCCACCGGCGGCGGCGCGAGCCTGGAATACCTCGAGGGCAAGACGCTCCCCGGCCTTGCCGCACTGGAGAAGTGAGCAGATGACCGAGCAGAGCACCCGCACCCCGCTGATGGCGGGCAACTGGAAGATGAACCTCAACCACCTCGAGGCCATCGCGCACGTCCAGAAGCTCGCCTTCGCGCTCACCGACAAGGACTACGACGCGGTCGAGGTCGCCGTCCTGGTGCCGTACACCGACCTGCGCTCCGTACAGACGCTGGTCGACGGCGACAAGCTGAAGATCAAGTACGGCGCCCAGGACCTGTCCGCGCACGACTCCGGCGCGTACACCGGCGAGATCTCCGGATCGATGCTGGCCAAGCTGAAGTGCGCGTACGTGGCGATCGGGCACTCCGAGCGCCGCCTGTACCACGGCGAGGACGAGGCCGTCGTCAACGCCAAGGTGAAGGCCGCCTACAGGAACGGCCTCACCCCGATCCTGTGCGTCGGCGAGGGCCTGGACGTCCGCAAGGCCGGCCAGCAGGTCCCGCACACCCTCGCGCAGCTCGACGGCGCCCTGAAGGACATCCCCGCCGAGCAGGCCGCCACGATCGTGGTCGCGTACGAGCCGGTCTGGGCGATCGGCACCGGCGAGGTGGCCACCCCCGAGGACGCGCAGGAGGTCTGCGGGGCGATCCGCGGGCGGCTGGCCGAGCTGTACGACCAGGAGCTGGCGGACGCCGTGCGCATCCAGTACGGCGGCTCCGTGAAGTCCGGCAACGTCGCCGCGATCATGGCGCAGCCGGACGTGGACGGCGCCCTGGTGGGCGGCGCGGCACTGGACGCCGAGGAGTTCGTCAAGATCGTCCGGTTCCGCGACCAGTGACGGAACCGGGGCCCGCGGCCACGGACAGTGAGCCGGGGCACCGGGCAGTGGGCTGACACGCCCCTCAGGAAGTACCCTGTCGGGGGGGGGGGGGGGGGGGGGGGGGGGGGGGGGCATCAGGCGCGTTAGTGCGGTTCACGGAATCGGCTAATCCCTTTC
>NZ_JBVHLD010000001.1:135017-140991 GCF_055559175.1 Streptomyces sp. NPDC024632 | reverse complement strand
GCAGCGCAACCCCCAAGCCCTCCCCCCCCCCCCCCCACCCCCCCCCTTCCCCCGCCCCCCCCCCCCCCCCCCCCCCCCCCCCCCCCCGCGCCGTTGTCATGTAGTCGAGAGAGTTGGTCCAGCCGTGGTCATCGGGTTCTCCATCGCCCTCATCATTTTCAGCCTGCTGCTTCTGCTGCTCGTGCTGATGCACAAGGGGAAGGGCGGCGGCCTCTCGGACATGTTCGGCGGCGGCATGCAGTCCTCCGTCGGCGGCTCCTCGGTGGCCGAGCGCAACCTCGACCGGATCACCGTCGTGGTCGGTCTGCTGTGGTTCGCCTGCATTGTCACCCTTGGCCTGGTGATGAAGTTCCAGAAGTAGGGCCGACGTTCGACTCCCGCGCATCCAGGGAGAACTGACGCCTCGTCGCCACCCCGGCTTACTATGGGGAGACGTCCTCGGGGGACAGGTCGAGCGCCTGCCACTGGACGGCACGTAAGGTCTCCGTAAACTGGCGACCTCGCAGCACCATCACGCAGGGAGTTACGACCGTGGCAAGTGGCAACGCGATCCGTGGAAGTCGGGTCGGAGCGGGGCCGATGGGAGAGGCCGAGCGCGGCGAGTCCGCGCCGCGCCTCCGCATCTCCTTCTGGTGCTCGAACGGGCACGAGACCCAGCCGAGTTTCGCCAGCGACGCGCAGATCCCGGAGACCTGGGACTGCCCACGCTGCGGCTTCCCGGCGGGGCAGGACGAGGAGAATCCGCCGGCGCCGCCGCGTACCGAGCCGTACAAGACCCACCTCGCCTACGTGCGGGAGCGGCGCAGCGCCGCCGACGGCGAGGCGATCCTCGCCGAGGCGCTGGCGAAGCTCCGCGGCGAGATCTAGCGAGATCAGGGAAGTCCCGGACCTCGGTTGCCGGGCGGGCTCAGACCTCTGAGCCCGCCCGGCGACCGAGGGCTTTCTGTTTTCACGGCACGCTCCGCGGCGGGCGTCTCAGCGGCGGCGCGGCCGGGCCGCGTGCGCGTCCGCGATATGGCCCGTCAACGCGATGGAGGCCGTAGCCCGTTCGTAGGTGAGTTGCGCGACGCGGGCGTACAGGCAGTCCACGATGAGCAGTACGGAGTGGCGGGTGCCGAAGTTGCCGCGCCTGAAGCTGGTTTCGCCCGAGGTGGACGTGAGGCGTACGTCGGCGGCCTGGGCGATCGGCGAGCGCGGGTCGCCGGTGACGGCCACGGTGACGGCGCCGCGCTCCGCGGCCAGCCGCAGCGGCTCCAGCACCTCCCGGGTGGCGCCCGAGTGCGAGATGGCCACCACCGCGTCGGAGGGCGTCAGCAGGGCCGCGGAGGTCTCCGCCGCGTGCACCTCGGTCCAGGCGTGCGCGGCGCAGCCGATGCCGTACAGCCGCGCCTCGG
The DNA here is from genome assembly GCF_055559175.1 of Streptomyces sp. NPDC024632. Classification (NCBI taxonomy): domain Bacteria; kingdom Bacillati; phylum Actinomycetota; class Actinomycetes; order Kitasatosporales; family Streptomycetaceae; genus Streptomyces; species Streptomyces sp. NPDC024632. The sequence goes on along the minus strand of NZ_JBVHLD010000001.1, from coordinate 139,597 downwards.
TCTCCCTGGCCACGATCCCCGAGCCGCCGACGCCGTAGACGTCGATCCTGCGGGCCTTCGCGAGCGTCTGCGCGGCCCGTTCCAGTGCCTCGCGGTCCAGCCGGTCGGCGGTCTGCCGCAGCGCCCGCAGATCGGCCTCCGCGACCACCCCGATCACCTGCTCCAGGTCGTCCTCGGGCCCGATCTGCGGCCCGAGCGCCGCCGTACGGGGCTCCGCCTCGCTGCGGCCCTGCTCCTGCGCCAGCTCGATCAGGAGCTGCTGGTACGAGTCCAGGCCGAGCGCCCGGCAGAAGCGGGTGACGGTGGCCTGCGAGGTGCCCGTGCGCCGCCCCAGCTCGGCCGCGGAGCCGTGCGTCGCCGCGACCGGGTCGGCCAGCACCAGCTCGCCCACCTTGCGCAGGGAACCGGACATCCGGGGCAGTTCGGAGCGGATCAACGCGGTGATCATGGTGACTCGTCTCGGCTGGACGGCTTGAGGACTTGCCTGCGGGTGAATCTATCAACCACCATTCGTGGCAATGAGTGAAATCTACAGCCGACCGCTTGTGATCGGCATCGACGCGGGCGGTACCAGCAGCCGCGCGTATCTGGCGGAGGCGGCGCCGGAGACGGCCGGGGGCCCGGCGGAGGTCGTCGTGCTCGGCCGCGGCACCGGGGGGCCGGGCAACGCGCTGAGCGTCGGCCGGGCCGAACTGACCCGGCACCTGACGGACGCGGTCGCCCAGGCGGTCCCGGCCGACCTGCGGGGGCGGGTCGCCGCGGTCTACGGCGGCTTCGCGGGCGCCGCGGAAGGGCTCGGCGCCGAGCGCGGCCACGGCCTCGCGCTGTCCTGTCTGGCCGACGCGCTGGCCGCCAACGGCATCACGGGCGCCGCGATCGGCGTCGGCGGCGACACCGAGGTCGCGCTGGCCTCCGCGCCCGGCGCGCCCGGCGACGGCCTGGTGCTGATCGCGGGCACCGGCGCCATCGCCACCCGGCTCACCGGCAGACGCCGCTCCGCGGTCGTGGACGGCCACGGCTGGCTGCTCGGCGACGAGGGCAGCGGCTTCTGGCTCGGCGGCCGGGCGGTGCGGGCGGCGCTGGAGGCGCTGGACGGCCGCGGCCCCTGGACCTCGCTGGTCGCCAGGGTCGCCGCGCACTATCTGCCGCCGGGCGCGTACGAGCGGCTGGGCGGCACCGGGCGCCTGGACGGCGCGGAACGGCCACTGCCCGACGGCGAGGCGCGCGCCGATCTCAGCGAGGCCATCGTGACCAGCGCGTACGAGCAGACGCCGGCCCGGCTCGCGCAGCTCAGCAGGCAGGCGGTGGAGGCGGCGGACGAGGGCGACGCGGTGGCGCTGCGGCTGCTGGACGGCGCGGCCGATTTGCTGGTGGCGACCGTACGGGCGCTGGAGCCGCGGCCGGGGGAGCCGCTGGTGCTCACCGGCGGACTGCTCGGGCCCGGCGGCCCGCTGCTCGACCGGGTCGTCGCCCGGCTCGACGGGCTCGCGCTGCGGGTCTTCCCGGTGGCGAACGGGGGAGTGGGGGCGGCGGCGCTGGCACGGCTGTTGCTGTGAGGGCGGGGGCCGCTGGTGTAAGGGCGGGGCCCTCTGGGGCGAGGGGTCTCCTGTGGTGAGGCCGGGTTCCTCGCGGGGTCGCGGCGGCGCCGGGGTGTCTTGACGGCGGCGCGAAGGGTGGTTCATTGTTTCATCGGACCATCTCAAAGATGGTTGATCGAGCCGAACCGGCCACCGATCTCACCACCCGACCCACCAAGGGGGCTCGGCCATGGCCGACGCACAGCTCAGCGCCGCCCGGTTCGCCGACGAGGGGCGCGCCGCCGTCGAGCGCGCCATCGCGGCCAACAAGGACTCCGTCGCCGCCGCGGGACGGCTCTTCGCCGACTGCGTGGCCGCCGACGGTGTGATCCACGGCTTCGGCACCGGCCACTCCCAGGCCACCGTCCTGGAGATCGTCGGCCGCGCGGGCGGCCTGATCCCCACCAACCGGATCGGCCTCGCCGACCTCGTGCTGCGCGGCGGCGAGGACCGCTCGGTGCTCGACGACCCGCTGCTGGAACGTTCCCCCGGCCTGGCCAGGCGGCTGTACGACCTGTCGACGCCGCACCCGCGGGACCTGTTCGTGATCGTCTCCAACTCCGGTGTGAACAACTCCGTGGTGGACATGGCCCTCCAGGTCAAGGAGGCGGGGCACCCGCTGGTCGCCCTCACCTCGCTGACCCACACCCGCGCCGTGCCCGCTCTGCACCCCAGCGGCAAGCGGCTCGCGGACATCGCCGACGCCGTCCTCGACAACTGCGCGCCCGCCGGTGACGCCCTGCTCCCGCTGCCCGACGGCGGCGCGCTGTGCGGTGTCTCCACCATCACCTCGGCCCTGCTGGTCCAGATGGTCGTCGCCGAGTGCGTGGGCCTGCTCACCGCCGAGGGGCACGAGGCGCCGGTCTACATCTCCGCGAATCTGCCCGGCGGCTTCGAGCGCAACGCCGTCCTGGAGGAGCGCTACGCGGGCCGCCTGCACCGCGGCGGTTTCTGACCCGCCGCCACTTCTCCCGCGCCACCGAGCCGCCCGCGCTCGCCGAGTCCGCCGCGCTGCCCCGGCGCGGCGGACGCGGCCCGCCGCGGTCACCGTGACGGCCGTATCCGGCGCTCTCGGCACGGTGCGGAACGTCAGTGAGGTGACGCTCCTCCAGGAACGCACCCCGGCGGACCTGCTCGGCCGGGTCAGCGCCGCCAACCGCACGCCTTCCTGATGCCCGCCCTCGTCTCGTTCCGGCGTGTCATCAATTAGCGTGGGGCGTGCAGCGAGGACGAGGAGAAGTGGACTGATGTCCGAAACGAACGCGCAGGGCCCGAAGGCTCTCGACCAGCGTGCCGAATGGCACGCGCTCGGCAAGCACCGCGAGGAACTGGCGGACGCGCACCTGCGGGATCTGTTCGCGGCCGACCCCGAGCGGGGCAGCCGTTACACCCTCCAAGTGGGTGACCTCCACCTGGACTACTCCAAGCAGCTCGTGACGGACGAGACGCTCCGGCTGCTGCGCGAACTGGCCGCCGCGACCGGGGTGTTCGAGCTTCGTGACGCGATGTTCCGCGGCGAGCGGATCAATGTCACCGAGGACCGGGCGGTCCTGCACACCGCTCTGCGCGCCCCGCGCTCCGCGGTGATCGAGCTGGACGGCCAGGACGTCGTGCCCGCCGTGCACTCCGTGCTCAACAAGATGCAGGTCTTCTGCGACCGGGTGCGCTCGGGGGAGTGGACCGGCCACACCGGCAAGCGGATCAGGAATGTCGTCAACATCGGCATCGGCGGCTCCGATCTCGGCCCCGCGATGGCCTACGAGGTGCTGCGCGCCTACACCGACCGCGGTCTGACGGTCCGTTTCGTGTCCAACGTGGACGGCGCCGACCTGCACGAGGCGGTCCGCGACCTGGACGCGGCCGAGACGTTGTTCATCATCGCGTCCAAGACCTTCACCACCATCGAGACCATCACCAACGCCACCTCCGCCCGCGACTGGCTGCTCACCGAGCTGCGCGCCGACGAGTCCGCGGTCGCCAAGCACTTCGTGGCGCTGTCCACCAACGCGGAGAAGGTCGCCGACTTCGGCATCGACACCCAGAACATGTTCGAGTTCTGGGACTGGGTCGGCGGCCGGTACTCCTACGACTCGGCCATCGGCCTCTCCTTGATGCTGGCCATCGGCCCCGACCGCTTCCGCGAGATGCTGGCCGGATTCCACCTGGTCGACGAGCACTTCAGGACCGCGCCGCCGGAGGAGAACGTCCCGCTGCTGCTCGGCCTGCTCGGCGTCTGGTACGGCGGTTTCCACGACGCGCAGTCGCACGCGGTGCTGCCGTACAGCCACTACCTGAGCAAGTTCACCGCCTACCTCCAGCAGCTCGACATGGAGTCCAACGGCAAGTCCGTGGACCGGCAGGGCAACCCGGTGACCTGGCAGACGGGTCCGGTCGTCTGGGGCACGCCGGGCACCAACGGGCAGCACGCGTACTACCAGTTGCTGCACCAGGGCACCAAGCTCGTCCCCGCGGACTTCATCGGCTTCGCGCGGCCGGTCGACGAACTCGGGCCGCTCGCCTCCCAGCACGACCTGCTCATGGCGAACTTCTTCGCGCAGACCCAGGCGCTGGCCTTCGGCAAGACGCCGGACGAGGTCAGGGCCGAGGGCGTGCCCGAGGAACTGGTCCCGCACAAGACCTTCCGCGGGAACCACCCCACGACCACCATCCTGGCCACCGAGCTGACGCCGTCCGTCCTCGGCCAGCTCATCGCCCTCTACGAGCACAAGGTGTTCGTCCAGGGCGCGGTCTGGAACATCGACTCCTTCGACCAGTGGGGCGTCGAGCTGGGCAAGGTCCTCGCCAAGCGCGTCGAGCCCGCCCTCGCCGAGGGCACCGTAGTCCCCGGCCTGGACGCCTCCACCACGGCCCTGGTCGCCAAGTACCGCGAGCTGCGCGGTCGCTGAGGCACCACGCACCGGGGGGGGGGGGGGGGGGGGGGGGGGGGGGGGGGGGGGGGGGGGGGGGGGGGGGGGGGGGGGGGTGGGGGGAGGGGGGGGGAGG
>NZ_JBVHLD010000001.1:0-135007 GCF_055559175.1 Streptomyces sp. NPDC024632 | reverse complement strand
CGCACCTCCCGCCCTCTGCGCGATCCCCCCCCCCCCCCCCCCCCCCGCCCCCCCCCCCCCCCCCCCCCCCCCCCCCGCGGTGGCGAGCGACCAGGCCGAGGGCCGCTCGGACGGCCTACGACGAGGCCGGCGGATACAGCTGCGGCGGGAGCTTGGCCGCCGCGGTCCGGTCCAGCAGCCACAGGGTCCTGGACCGCCCGTAGGCACCCGAGGCGGGCGCCTGCAACTCACCCGGGGACGACAGCGCCAGGGCCACCGCCGAAGCCTTGTCCTCGCCCGCCGCCAGCAGCCACACCTCGCGGGCTGCGCGGATCGCGGGCAGCGTCAGCGAGATCCTGGTCGGCGGCGGCTTCGGAGCGCCGTGCACACCGACGACCGTCCGCTCGCTCTCCCGCACCGCGGGGTGCTCGGGGAAGAGCGACGCCACATGCGTGTCGGGCCCCACCCCCAGCATCAGCACGTCGAAGGCCGGCACCCGCAGCCGGTCCTCGGGACCCGCCGCCGCGGCCAGCTCCGCCGCGTACGCCTCGGCCGCCTCGTCGGCGTCGGCGTACGGCCCGTCCGAGGCGGGCATGGCGTGCACCCGCGACGGATCGACCGGGACCGCGTCCAGCAGCTCCGCGCGGGCCTGCGTGACATTGCGCTCCGGGTCGCCGTCCGGCTCGAACCGCTCGTCGCCCCACCACAGGTCCAGGTGCGCCCAGTCCACCGCGTCACGCGCGGGGGACGCGGCGAGGGCGGCGAGCAGCGCGTTGCCGTTGCGCCCGCCCGTGAGCACCACCGAAGCGGTGCCACGGGCGGCCTGGGCGTCCACGACCTTGGTGATCAGCCGGGCCGCCGCGGCCTGCGCCATCAGCTCCTTGTCCCGGTGGACGACCACCTGTGGCGTGCTCACTTCGCGCTCTCCGCCTTCTTGGCCACGGCGGCCCGCTTGGCGGCGCTGGGCGTCTTGTCCTTCGCCGTGACGGTGCCGTCCGGGCTCACCGTCTCCGCGCCGCCGGGGTTGTTGACCAGGTGCTTGACCCCGAACTGCACGGTGGAGCGGTATATGTCGTCCGGGTCCAGACGGCGCAGCTCCTCCGCGATCAGCTCGGAGGTCTCACGCCGCTTGAGCGCCACATGCCGGTCCGGCTGACCCGGCATCGCCAGCTCCGCCAGCGCGCCGTCCGCCCGGTCGAGGCAGATGTCGCCGTCGGCCGTCGCCAGCCGCACCGCGGTGATGCCGGGGCCGTCGGAGACCCTGCGCTCCACCGGCACACCCAGCCGGTCCGCGAGCCACAGCGCGAGCAGTTCCGTACTCGGGTTGTACGCCTCGCCGTCGACGATCGCGTCAGTGATCTTCGAGTGCTTCTGGTCCAGGGCCGCCGCGAGCATCGAACGCCACGGGGTGATCCGGGTCCAGGCCAGGTCGGTGTCGCCGGGCGAGTAACTGGCCGCGCGGACGCCGAGCGACGCCACCGGGTCCTCGGCCGCCGCGGCGTCCGTGATCCGGCGCTGCGCGAGGCGACCCAGCGGGTCCTCCGCCGCGTTGTCCGGCGCGTTGTCCGGCCACCAGACGACCACGGGGGCGTCGGGCAGCAGCAGCGGCAGCACCACCGACTCGGCGTGGTTGGCCAGCTCGCCGTGCAGCCGCAGCATCACGGTCTCGCCGGTGCCCGCCTCCGAGCCGACCAGCACCTCCGCGTCGAGCCGGGCGCTCGCCCGGTCCCGCGGCGAACGGCCCGGCCGCTTGACGACGACCAGGATCCGCGACGGGTGCTCCTTGGACGCCTCGGTGGCGGCCTTGAGCGAGTCGTAGGCACTGCCCTCGTCGGTGACGATGACCAGGGTCAGCACCATCCCGACCGCGGGAGTGCCGATCGCCCGCCGGGCCTGGATCAGACCCGAGTTGATTTTCGCGGACGTGGTGTCCGTCAGATCGATCTTCATGGCCGACGCCAGCTCCTGCCGTCTCGTGCGAGCATCTCGTCCGCCTCGACCGGTCCCCAGGTGCCGGACGCGTACTGGGCGGGCTTGCCGTGCTTGTCCCAGTACTCCTCGATCGGGTCGAGGATCGTCCAGGAGATCTCGACCTCCTGGTGGCGCGGGAAGAGGTTGGCGTCACCGAGCAGCACATCGAGGATGAGCCGCTCGTACGCCTCCGGGCTGGACTCGGTGAAGGACTCGCCGTACGCGAAGTCCATCGTCACGTCCCTGACCTCGGTCGAGGTGCCGGGCACCTTCGAACCGAACCGCACTGTCACGCCCTCGTCCGGCTGCACCCGGATGACCAGGGCGTTCTGCCCCAGCTCCTCGGTGGCCCCGGACTCGAACGGCAGATACGGCGCCCGCTTGAAGACCACCGCGATCTCGGTGACGCGGCGGCCCAGCCGCTTGCCGGTCCGCAGGTAGAACGGCACACCCGCCCAGCGCCGGTTGTTGATCTCCACCTTCACGGCCGCGTAGGTGTCGGTCTTGGACTTGGGGTCGATGCCGTCCTCCTCCAGGTACCCGAGCACCTCCTCGCCGCCCTGCCAGGCGTGCGCGTACTGGCCGCGCACGGTGTTCTTGCCGAGGTCGTCGGGGAGGACGACCGCGCTGAGCACCTTCAGCTTCTCCGCGGTGAGCGCCTTCGGGTGGAAGGAGCCGGGCTCCTCCATCGCGGTCAGCGCCAGCAGTTGCAGCAGGTGGTTCTGGATCACGTCGCGCGCGGCGCCGATGCCGTCGTAGTACCCGGCCCGGCCGCCGATGCCGATGTCCTCGGCCATGGTGATCTGGACGTGGTCGACGTACGACCGGTTCCAGATCGGCTCGTACATCGTGTTGGCGAAGCGCAGCGCCAGGATGTTCTGGACGGTCTCCTTGCCCAGGTAGTGGTCGATCCTGAAGACCTCGTTGGGCGGGAAGACCTCGTGCACCACCTGGTTGAGGTCCATCGCGCTCGCCAGGTCGTGGCCGAACGGCTTCTCGATGACCGCGCGCCGCCAGGAGTCCCCGGTGCCGTCCGACAGCCCGTGCTTCTTGAGCTGCTGCACCACGTTGGGGAAGAACTTCGGCGGTACGGACAGGTAGAAGGCGAAGTTGCCGCCCGTGCCCCGCGCCTTGTCCAGCTCCTCGATGGTCGCCTTCAGCGTCTCGAAGGCGGTGTCGTCGTCGAAGTCGCCCTGCACGAAGCGGCAGCCCTCGGCGAGCTGCTGCCACACCTCCTCACGGAAGGGCGTGCGGGCGTGCTCCTTGACCGCGTCGTGGACCTCCTGGGCGAAGTCCTCGTTCTCCCACTGGCGGCGGGCGAAGCCGACCAGCGCGAAGCCCGGCGGCAGCAGACCGCGGTTGGCCAGGTCGTACACGGCCGGCATCAGCTTCTTGCGCGACAGGTCGCCCGTCACGCCGAAGATGACCAGGCCGGACGGGCCCGCGATCCGCGGCAGCCGCCGGTCCAGCGGATCCCGCAGCGGGTTGCCTTCCGAAGATGTCAGCGTGGACAACTCAGGCCTCCGAAGGAGCGAGCCGATCGAGTTCCGCCTGGGTGGAGGCCAGCAGTTCGTTCCAGGCCGTCGCGAACTTCTCGACGCCCTCGTCCTCCAGGAGCTGCACGACGTCGTCGTAGGAGATGCCGAGCGCCGCCACGGCGGCCAGCTCGGCCTTCGCCTGCGCGTACGTGCCGGTCACGGTGTCGCCGGTGATCTCGCCGTGGTCGGCGGTGGCGTCCAGCGTGGCCTCCGGCATGGTGTTCACCGTGTTCGGCGCGACCAGCTCGGTGACGTACAGCGTGTCGGAGTAGGCCGGGTCCTTGACGCCGGTCGAGGCCCACAGCGGGCGCTGCCTGTTGGCGCCGGACTTCTCCAGGGCCAGCCAGCGGTCGGAGGAGAAGACCTCCTCGTACGCCTCGTAGGCCAGCCGCGCGTTGGCGACGGCCGCCTTGCCCTTGAGCGCCTTCGCCTCGTCGGTGCCCAGCTTCTCCAGCCGCTTGTCGATCTCGGTGTCCACGCGGGACACGAAGAACGAGGCGACCGAGTGGATCAGCGACAGGTCGAGCCCGGCGGACTTGGCCTTCTCCAGACCGGAGAGGTACGCGTCCATCACACCGCGGTAGCGCTCCAGCGAGAAGATCAGCGTGACGTTGACGCTGATGCCCTTGCCGATCACCTCGGTGATCGCGGGCAGCCCCGCGGGCGTCGCCGGGATCTTGATCAGCGTGTTCGGCCGGTCGACCAGCCACGCGAGCTGCTTGGCCTCCGCGACGGTGGCCTTCGTGTTGTTCGCCAGCCGCGGGTCGACCTCGATCGAGACCCGGCCGTCCTGGCCGTCGGTCCGGTCGAAGACCGGCCGCAGGATGTCGGCCGCGTCCCGGACGTCCGCGGTGGTGATCATGCGGATCGCCTCGTCGACCGTCAGCCGCCGGGCGGCGAGGTCAGCGAGCTGCTGGTCGTAGCCGTCGCCCTGGGAGATCGCCTTCTGGAAGATCGACGGGTTGGTGGTGACACCCACCACATGCTGCTCGTCGATGAGTTCGGCCAGATTGCCGGACGTGATGCGCTTGCGCGACAGGTCGTCCAGCCAGATCGCGACGCCTTCGTCGGAGAGGCGCTTGAGTGCGTCTGTCATGGGATTTGCATCTCCTACTTGTCGTTTACCTGCGTCAGCGATCAACGGCGTCGAGTGATTCCCGGGCCGCGGCGGCCACCGCGTCCGCGGTGAACCCGAACTCACGGAAGAGCACCTTGCCGTCGGCCGAGGCACCGAAGTGCTCAAGGCTGACGATGCGTCCCGCGTCACCCACGAAGCGGTGCCAGGTCAGACCGATACCTGCCTCGACCGCCACCCGCGCCTTCACGTCCTTGGGCAGCACGCTGTCGCGGTACTTCTGGTCCTGCTCGTCGAACCACTCCACGCACGGCATCGACACCACGCGGGTCGGCACCCCGGCCGCCTGGAGCTGCTCACGCGCGCCCACCGCGAGCTGCACCTCGGAACCGGTGCCGATGATGACGACCTGCGGCGCGGTCGCCGCGCCGTCGGCGTCCGTCGCGTCGAACATCACATAACCGCCGCGCGCCGCGTCCTCGTTGCGCTCGTACGTGGGCACGCCCTGCCGGGTCAGCGCCAGGCCGTGCGGCGCGCCCTTGCCGAACACCTTCGTCCAGCGCTTGAGCACCTCGCGCCACACGACGGCCGTCTCGTTGGCGTCGGCGGGCCGCACCACGTTGAGACCGGGGATCGCGCGCAGCGACGCCAGGTGCTCCACCGGCTGGTGCGTCGGACCGTCCTCGCCGACACCGACCGAGTCGTGCGTCCACACGTACGTCACCGGCAGGTGCATCAGCGCGGACAGCCGGACCGCGTTGCGCATGTAGTCCGAGAAGACCAGGAAGGTGCCGCCGTAGACCCGGGTGTTGCCGTGCAGCGTGATGCCGTTCATCTCGGCGGCCATCGAGTGCTCACGGATACCGAAGTGCACGGTACGGCCGTACGGGTCGGCGCCCGGCAGCGGGTTGCCCGTCGGCAGGAACGACGAATTCTTGTCGATCGTCGTGTTGTTCGACCCGGCGAGGTCGGCGGAGCCGCCCCACAGTTCGGGGATGACCGGGCCCAGCGCCTCCAGGATCTTGCCGGACGCGGCGCGGGTGGCGAGCGAGGAGCCGGTCTCGAAGGCGGGGATGTGCTGCTCCCAGCCCTCGGGCAGCTCGGCGGCCTCGATCCGGTCGTACGTCGCCGCGTGCTCGGGGTTGGCGGTCCGCCAGGCGGCGAAGGACTTCTCCCACTCCGCCTTGGCCTCGCGGCCGCGGTCGCCGACCGCACGCGTGTGCGTGATGACGTCCTCGGCCACGTCGAAGTGCTTGTCCGGGTCGAAGCCCAGGATCTCCTTGGTGGCGCGCACCTCGTCCTCACCGAGCGCCGAGCCGTGCGCGGCGCCGGTGTTCTGCTTGTTCGGCGCGGGCCAGCCGATGATCGAGCGGACCGCGATGAACGACGGGCGCTCGGTCTCGGCCTTCGCGGCGAGCATCGCGGCGTGCAGGGCGTGCACGTCGAGGTCGCCGTTCTCCAGCGGAGTGACGCGCTGGACGTGCCAGCCGTACGCCTCGTACCGCTTGACGGTGTCCTCGGAGACGGCGGTCTCGGTGTCGCCCTCGATGGAGATGTGATTGTCGTCCCAGAGCAGGACGAGATTGCCGAGCTTCTGGTGACCGGCCATGGAGGACGCCTCGGCGGAGATGCCCTCCTGGAGGCAGCCGTCACCGGCGACGGCCCAGATGGTGTGGTCGAACGGCGAGGTGCCGGCCGCCGCGTCCGGGTCGAACAGGCCGCGCTCGTAACGGGACGCCATCGCCATGCCGACCGCGTTCGCGACGCCCTGGCCGAGCGGCCCCGTCGTCGTCTCGACGCCCCTGGTGTGGCCGTACTCCGGGTGGCCGGGGGTCTGCGAACCCCAGGTCCGCAGCGCCTCCAGATCGGCCAGCTCCAGGCCGTAACCGGCGAAGTAGAGCTGCGTGTAGAGGGTCATGCTGGAGTGCCCCGCGGAGAGCACGAAGCGGTCCCGGCCGACCCAGTCGGCGTCCGCCGGGTCGTGCCGCATGACCTTCTGGAACAGCAGATAGGCCGCCGGGGCCAGGCTCATCGCCGTGCCGGGATGGCCGTTGCCGACCTTCTGCACGGAATCCATGGCCAGGACGCGGGCGGTGTCAACGGCCCGCCGGTCCAGATCGGTCCACTCGAGGTCTGTGGTGGTCGGCTGCTTGCTCACCCTGGGTCAGGGCTCCTCTCCACATGCTTGTCCACATGTTGAAAACGCCGGTGACGTGGTGCCTACCCGGCGTTGTCGAGCCTACCGCCGTACAGGCGCTCACCTTTTCGATCCTGCCCCGGTACGCCGGTCTTCGCCTCCTGAACGCGGTGAACGCCTGGTGAACCGGGTCGAGCGACACTCTCCACCCCCCAAAAGCGGACGGAGTATTCCCTGCGTCTAGAGTGGCGTGGTACGCGCAAGTCTCACCGGGTCCCGCGCCTCCGCAGGTGACCGGACTTGCTGGACTTCATCTCTTCTCTTGGGGTGTTCGTGACGGCCGTCGAATCCCGACCCGCTGGGGTCATCGGGACGGGCTCCTCCGGTCACCGCCCGTTCGGAGCCCGTGTGATGGGCTTCGTGGCGCTGACCAAGCCGCGGATCATCGAACTTCTGCTCATCACGACGGTTCCGGTGATGTTCCTCGCCGCCGGCGGGGTGCCCGATCTGTGGCTCGTGATCGCCACGGTGGTCGGCGGCTATCTGTCGGCCGGCGGTGCGAACGCGCTGAACATGTACATCGACCGCGACATCGACGCGCTGATGCACCGTACGGAGCAGCGTCCGCTGGTGACCGGTCTGGTGTCGCCGCGCGAAGGACTCGTCTTCGGCATCACGCTCTCCGTCGTCTCGACGGTCTGGTTCTGGACGCTGGTCAATCCGCTGTCCGCCGGGCTGTCGCTGACGGCCATCCTCTATTACGTCTTCGTCTACACCCTCGGTCTCAAACGGCGTACCGCGCAGAACATCGTCTGGGGCGGGGTCGCGGGCTGTCTCCAGGTCTTCATCGGCTGGTCCGCCGTGCGCGACGAGCTGGCCTGGGCGCCCTTCGTCCTCTTCCTCGTCCTCTTCTTCTGGACGCCGCCGCACTACTGGCCGCTGTCGATGAAGGTCAAGGACGACTACGAGCGGGTCGGCGTCCCGATGCTGCCGGTCGTCGCGGGCAACCAGGTCGTGGCCCGGCAGATCGTCCTCTACAGCTGGGTGATGGTGATCACCTCCCTGGCACTGTGGTGGCCGCTGGGCGAGACCTCCTGGTTCTACCCGGTGGTCGCGGCCGTACTCGGCGCGTTCTGGCTCAAGGAGGCGCACGGCCTGCACGCCCGCGCCAAGGCGGGCGTCACCGGCGCGAAGCTCAAGGAGATGCGGCTCTTCCACTGGTCCATCACCTACGCGACCCTGCTGTTCGTCGCGGTGGCGGTCGACCCCTTCCTGCACTGAGTCCCCTCCGGCGGGGTGCCCTCGGCGGTTACCGGGAAGTAGCATCAGCGGTATGGCTGATGACACGGTTCAGGAGAACCCGCGCGAGGCGCGACGCACCGCCCGGCTCGTCCGGCAGATCGACGCCTTCGGCAAGAAGCACGGCGGCGCCGCCGAGGCGAACATCGCGTACATCGGTGAGCGCGGCGCGCGCATCGTGCTCGTCGCGCCGGACGGCGCCTGGGGCGACCTCGTCGCACCGACGTACGCCATGGCGCGGGCGGCCGTCGCCGACGCGGGCGTCACCGTCCACGAGGACTTCGACGGGGAGTTCGCGGGCCGGGTCCGCACCGGCCCGTACGAGTGGACCCGGATGGCCGGGATGCAGATCGGCGGCCCGGCCAACACCTGACCGCCGCCGCGCCCACACCTGACGGCGCCCTCGTCCGTTAAGCCAGGAGGCCGGGAGACCGGGAACGACGGCGAGGGAGCGGGCGGATGACCGGGGACCTGACACACCTCGTGGACGCGTACTGCCACGGGGTGCTCCCCGGCGACCTCGGCCTCGGCGCGTTCGAGGCGCGGCTGCCCGGCGTCGCCGCGCCGCACACCACCCTCTTCGACAGCCCCACCGGCTTCGCGGTGCGCCGCTGGTGCGCGCCGCTGCTCGGCCTCGAACCGCACTGCTCCCCGGCCCGCTACCTGGCCCGCCGCCGCGAGCTGGGCGCGTACGAGGCGACCCGGCTGCTGCTGCGCGCCACCGGCATCGAGGCGTATCTCGTCGACACCGGGGAGCCCGGCGACCTCACATCGCCCAAGGAGCTGGGCGCGGCGGGCGGCGCGGCGGCCCACGAGATCGTCCGCCTCGAACCGCTGGCCCAGCAGGTCGCCGACACCTCGGGCACGGTCGACGGCTTCCTGGCCAACCTCGCCGAGGCCGTGCACACCGCCGCGCTCGACACGGTCGGCTTCTCCTGCGCCGACCGCCCGCACGGCGGACCCTTCCGCGCGGGCGCCGACCAGGCGCTGGGCACCGGACCGCCGGACACCGCGCACGTGCGGTACGCCGCCGCCGACTGGCTCGCCCGGCGGCCGGTCGGCGAGCGCCCCGCCGACCCCGTACTCCTGCGCCATCTGCTGTGGAACGCGGTGGCGACCGGGGTGCCGCTGACGCTGCGGCACGGCGCGGGCGGGGCGGGACCCTCGGCGGCCGGGGGATTCCTGCGGGCCACCGCGGGCCTGGGCACCGAGGTGGTGCTGCTGCCGGGGCCCGGACACGAGGGCGCGGCGGCCGACCTGGCGGCCGTACTCCCGCATGTGCATGTGGCGCTGGGCACCGGACCGGCCGCGGTGCTCGACCGGGCGCCCTTCGCGAAGGTGCTGTACGCCAGCGGCGCCGTCGCGCTGCCCGAGCTCTACGTGACCGGGGTGCGGACCTTCGGCGCGGCGCTCGGCCGGTTCGTCGGCGAGCGGGTGGCCGGCGGCGACTGGTCGGCCGCGGACGGCCGCAGGGTCAGCGCGCTGGTCGGCGGCGGGAACGCCCGCCGGGTCTTCCGCCCCGACCCGGCCGCCGACGCGGACCGGTGGACGGGTCCTGAGGGGTCAGACGCCGACGCTCAGCGTTGACCCGGCCTGCGCGGGCCCCGGCACGGTGGCGTCGGGCACGTCGACGGCCCGCTCGCGCATCGACAGCAGCACCCGCAGCACCGCGATCCACACGATGGCCGCGCCGAACATGTGCAGGCCGACGACGGCCTCCGGCAGATCGGTGAAGTACTGGACGTAGCCGATCACGCCCTGGGACATCAGCACCAGGAAGAGGTCGCGGGCGCTGTTGCGCGGCCCGACCGGCGCGTCCACCGCGCGCAGCACGAACCACAGCGCGACGGTCAGCGCGACCACCACCCACGCGAGATCCGCGTGCAGTTGCGCCACCGACTTCCAGTCCACCGGGACGCGGTGCACATCGCTGGAGTCGCCCGCGTGCGGCCCCGCGCCGGTCACGACGGTGCCCACCGCGACCAGCAGCCCGGTCGCACAGGTCAGAATCCAGCCGAGCTGCTGCACCGGCTTGCCGACCAGCGGACTCGGCGCGCTGTCGCCCTCCGCGGTCCGCCGCCACATCACCACGGCGATGGTGATCAGCACGAACGCCAGCAGGAAGTGCACGCACACGGTGTACGGGTTGAGCCCGGTGAGCACGGTGAAGGCGCCCAGCACCGCGTTCGCCACGACCATCCAGAACTGCGCCCAGCCGAGCCGGGTCAGACTGCGCCGGTACGGCTTCTGCGACCGCACCGCGATGATGGCCCAGCCGACGGCGGCGCAGAGAACGTACGTCAGCATGCGGTTGGTGAACTCAATCGCCCCGTGTACGCCCATCGCCGAGGTGGGCACCCAACTGTCGCCCACGCAGCGGGGCGCGGTGGGGCAGCCGAGGCCGGAACCGGTCAGCCGTACCGCACCGCCGGTGACCACGATGACGACCGACATGACCAGCGCGGACAGGGTCGCCCTGCGGACCGTGGCGGGGGACGGGGTCCACCGCTCTGCGATGGCGGCGAGGGGGTTTCGCACGAGTTCGAGAAGCTTCGGCACGCGCCCATGGTAGGCGGCACGCTTGTGCACGCTTTCACGAGGGGTGTGTACGCGCCGGATCCGATCGCCCCGAAACCACCCGAACCCGGTGGTACGGCCCTACCATCGGGGCTCACGCACGGGGACCGACGACGGGAGGCGCCGTATGACCGGCGAACACCGTGAGACCGTCAACCGCAGGCACCTGCTCTACGGAGGCGCGGCAGCCGCCCTCGCGGGGACGGGCCTCGCCGCCTACGCGGGCGGCGCCTGGGACTCCTCGGCGGCCGACACCGCGGACCCCGCGCACCCGGGGCCCGCGAACCACCCCGGATACGTCGACGTCGTGGCCGACTTCGGCGCCAAGGGCGACGGCCACACCGACGACAGCGCCGCCTTCGCCGCCGCGTACGCCTATGCCGAGTCGCGCGCGGACGGCGGCACCGGCCGTACCGTCATCGACGTGCCGCCCGGTGTGTTCCGGATCACCAAGCCGTACGCCTTCATCGACGCCAACAAGCCCACCCGGCAGGTCAACGGGCTGCGGTTCCGGGGCGCGGGGCTGCGGATCAGCGACATCGTCTTCGACCCGCCGAACGCGTCCGACGCCTATCTG
Source organism: Streptomyces sp. NPDC024632 (assembly GCF_055559175.1). Lineage (NCBI taxonomy): Bacteria > Bacillati > Actinomycetota > Actinomycetes > Kitasatosporales > Streptomycetaceae > Streptomyces > Streptomyces sp. NPDC024632. The sequence goes on along the minus strand of NZ_JBVHLD010000001.1, from coordinate 123,854 downwards.
TGCCGCAACATCGACACCTGGCAGAACATCTCCTTCGAGGGTCTGCGCTTCACCTCCGCCACGCCCGGCGCGTCCTTCTTCTACTCGTACTCGACCGGCGGCGCCGCGAACTACCGCTTCTCGGACTGCGAGTGGATGGGGGAGTGGGAGTACGGGCTCGCGCTCGACGGCAGCAACACCAACTCCGAGATGCGCTGGGAGGCGTGCCGGGTCGGCGGCGCCTACCGCAAGGCATTCCTCTACTCGGGGCTGTCGCTGAACTCCAAGAACCTGGAGCAGCAGGACCAGTTCCTCAACTACTGGTTCACCGACATGAACGTCACCTACGAGTGGGGCAACTTCCTGGAGTTCCCCTACGGCGGGTCCGTCACCTGCCGCGCGGGCAGCTACATCATCACCGGGCGCCGCCCCACCCCGCACCCCGACTACGGCTTCGAGAGCGCCTTCTTCCGCTTCCCGCGCGCCTCGCACTTCGACGGCGCCCAGCGCTTCCACGCCGAGGACATCCGCTTCGAACTGCGCGACCCCTCGGTCGTCGTCATCGACTGCGCGTGGAACCGCGGCACCGTCCACTTCAACGACTGCGACGACACCGCGCACGCCTTCAAGGACTTCTCCGACGACCTGCGCGCCCACCGCTACACGATCGGCGCCAACGGCCCGCTGGTCCGCTACGACTCCTGCCAGCTCGTCGGCGCGCACCAGTTCCGTACGGCGGCGAACGCCAATCCGCCGGTGTGCGTGCGCTACGACATGTGCCGCTTCGGCTCGCACCCGCCGGCCGCGTTCCTGGCGCTGGACGAGGGGCAGGGCCGGGACTTCGTACGGTTCACCGACTGCATCCCGGCCGCGGGCGGGTGAGGGCGGCTACTCCCAGCGGAAGAAGCGGGCCGCCAGAGCCAGCCCGACGACCGCCCAGACGGCGAGGATGCCCAGGTCGCCCCAGGGCATCGAGGCGCCGTGCTGGAGCACGTCCCGCAGCCCGTCGGACAGCGCCGAGATCGGCAGCAGCCTCAGGACCGACTGGACGCCGCCGGAGAACTTGCTCAGGGGCACGATCACGCCGCCCGCGACCAGCAGCAGGATGAAGACCAGATTCGCCGCGGCCAGTGTCGCCTCGGCCTTCAGCGTGCCCGCCATCAGCAGCCCGAGCCCGGAGAAGGCGGCGGTGCCGAGCAGGAGCAGCAGCACGACGGCGAAGGGGTTGCCGTGCGGCGACCAGCCCAGCGCGAAGGCGATCACCACCAGCAGCGCGATCTGCAACGCCTCGGTGACCAGCACCGAGCAGGTCTTCGCCGTCATCAGCGCCCAGCGCGGCAGCGGCGAGGCGCCGAGGCGCTTGAGCACGCCGTAACGCCGCTCGAAGCCGGTGGCGATGGCCTGGCCGGTGAACGCGGTGGACAGCACCGCGAGCGCGAGGATGCCGGGGGCCAGGAAGTCCACCGACTTGCCCGCCCCGGTGTCCACGATGTCGACGGCGCTGAACAGCACCAGCAGCAGCGCCGGGATGATCACGGTGAGCAGCAGCTGCTCGCCGTTGCGCAGCAGCATCCTGGTCTCCAGCGCCGCCTGGGCCCGGATCATCCGGGGGAGCGGCGCGGCTCCGGGGGCGGGGGCGAAGACGCCGGTCCCGGTCGGGGCGCTCACTTCGGCGCTCATCCGCGCAGCTCCTTCATGCCCGCCAGGTTCCTCATCCGCGCAGCTCCTTGCCGGTCAGCTCCAAGAAGACGTCCTCCAGGGTGCGGCGCTCGACCGAGAGGCGGTCGGGGAGGACGCCGTGCTGGGCGCACCAGGAGGTGACGGTGGCCAGCAGTTGGGGGTCGACCTTGCCCTCGATGCGGTAGTTGCCCGGGGTCAGTTCCGCCGCGGCGGTGTCGGCGGGCAGCGCGTTGAGCAGCGAGACCAGGTCGAGCCCGGGGCGTCCCGAGAAGCGCAGCGTGTTCTCCGCGCCGCCGCGGCACAGCTCGTCCGGGGTGCCGCGGGCGATGGCCCGGCCGCCGTCGATGATCACCACCTGGTCGGCCAACTGCTCGGCCTCGTCCATGAAATGGGTGGTGAGCACGATCGTGACGCCGTCCGCGCGCAGCTCCCGTACGAGATCCCAGGTCGCGTGCCTGGCCTGCGGGTCGAGACCGGCGGTGGGCTCGTCGAGGAAGACCAGTTCGGGGCGGCCGACGACGGCCATGGCGAGCGCGAGGCGCTGCTGCTGGCCGCCGGACAGCCGGCGGTAGGTGGTGCGACCGCAGGACTCCAGACCCAGCCGTTCGATCAGCAGCGCCGGGTCGACGGGGTCGGCGTGCAGGGTCGCGGTGTGCCGCAGCATCTCCTCGGCGCGCGCGCCGGGGTACACACCGCCGGACTGGAGCATCACGCCGATCCGGGGCCGCAGTTGCGCGCCGCGCGCGGCCGGGTCGAGACCGAGGACCCGTACGGTGCCGCCGTCCGGCCGCCGGTAGCCCTCGCAGACCTCGACGGTGGTGGTCTTGCCCGCGCCGTTGGGGCCGAGCACCGCTGTGACGCCGCCGCGGGCCACGGTCAGGTCGAGGCCGTCCACCGCGGTCCTTGTCCCGTACCGTTTGACCAGACCGGTCACCTCGACCGCGGGCTCGTTTCGCATGCTGTGAGTCTAGGGACGGCGCAGGACCGGCCGTGCCCGGGTCCCGGGAAGCCGCTCCCCGCTCTCCTCCGCGGCGGCCTCGTACCGCCCGTACGCGGCCTCGTACCGTCCCTGGTTAGGTAACCCTAAGTGACGCAGCCCACCGTGATCGCGACCGGCGCGGCTTGCCTGCTCCTGAGGAATTACGCAACAATGGTGTTGTGGAATACGGGACCAGTGCTGCCCGGAGGGCGGCGGAGGAGCAGACGACCGGGGAGCGGCGCACCCGCAACCGGGTCGCCCGGTCCATCCTGGACCACGGACCTTCCACCGCGGCCGACCTGGCGGAACGGCTCGGCCTCACGCAGGCCGCCGTCCGCCGCCATCTGGACGCACTGCACGCGGACAATGTCGTGGAGCCGCGTGACCAGCGGGTCTACGGCCACCGTGGCCGCGGCAGGCCCGCCAAGGTCTTCGCGCTCACCGACTGTGGTCGTGACGCGTTCGACCAGGCGTACGACCAGCTCGCCGCCGACGCCCTGCACTGGATCGCCAGGTCCGCGGGCGGCGGCGAGAGCGGCGAGGCCGCGGTGTCGGCCTTCGCCCGCGCCCGGGTGGCCGACCAGGCCGAGCGGTACCGCCCCATCGTCGAGGCGGCGGCGCCCGAGGACCGCGCACGCGCGCTGGCCCAGGCGCTGTCCGCGGACGGGTACGCTGCTACGGCTCGAAGCGCCCCCGGCCCCGCCGGGGAGCAGCTTTGCCAGCACCACTGCCCGGTGGCCCACACCGCCGAGCAGTTCCCGCAGCTCTGCGAGGCGGAGGCCGAGGTCTTCTCCCGCCTGCTCGGGACGCATGTCCAGCGGCTGGCCACCATCGCCCACGGCGACGGGGTGTGCACCACGTTCATCCCGCAGGTCAACCACGCGAGCACCATCCCGTCGGGAGCCCCACCTGACACACCACCGGGGACCCCGTCGGACCCACCCCAGAACGCACCCGAAGATCCCACAGCATCTGCCAGCACGTCCGGGAGGAACCCCGCATGACTGCTCCCACGGAGACCACTCACCCGGAGCTCGAGGGCATCGGTACGTACGAGTACGGCTGGGCCGACTCGGACGTGGCCGGCGCCGCGGCCAAGCGCGGCCTGTCCGAGGCCGTCGTCCGTGACATCTCGCAGAAGAAGTCCGAGCCCGAGTGGATGCTGAAGATGCGGCTGAAGGGCCTCAAGCTCTTCGGCAAGAAGCCCATGCCGACCTGGGGCTCGGATCTGTCGGGCATCGACTTCGACAACATCAAGTACTTCGTGCGGTCCACGGAGAAGCAGGCGGAGTCCTGGGAGGACCTGCCCGAGGACATCAAGAACACCTACGACAAGCTCGGCATCCCCGAGGCCGAGAAGCAGCGGCTGGTCGCCGGTGTCGCCGCGCAGTACGAGTCCGAGGTCGTCTACCACCAGATCCGTGAGGACCTGGAGGAGCAGGGCGTCATCTTCCTCGACACCGACACCGCGCTCAAGCAGCACCCGGAGCTGTTCCAGGAGTACTACGGCACGGTCATCCCGGCGGGCGACAACAAGTTCGCCTCGCTGAACACCGCGGTGTGGTCCGGCGGCTCCTTCATCTACGTGCCGAAGGGCGTGCACGTCGACATCCCGCTCCAGGCCTACTTCCGGATCAACACCGAGAACATGGGCCAGTTCGAGCGGACGCTGATCATCGTCGACGAGGACGCGTACGTCCACTACGTCGAGGGCTGCACCGCGCCGATCTACAAGTCGGACTCGCTGCACTCCGCGGTCGTCGAGATCATCGTGAAGAAGGGTGGCCGCTGCCGTTACACGACCATCCAGAACTGGTCGAACAACGTGTACAACCTGGTCACCAAGCGCGCGGTCGCCTACGAGGGCGCCACGATGGAGTGGGTCGACGGCAACATCGGCTCCAAGGTGACGATGAAGTACCCGGCCGTCTACCTGATGGGCGAGCACGCCAAGGGCGAGACGCTGTCCATCGCCTTCGCGGGCGAGGGCCAGCACCAGGACGCGGGCGCGAAGATGGTGCACATGGCGCCGAACACGTCGTCCAACATCGTCTCCAAGTCGGTGGCCCGCGGCGGCGGCCGGACGTCCTACCGCGGTCTGATCGAGATCGGCGAGGGCTCGTCGGGCGCCAAGTCCAACGTGCTGTGCGACGCGCTGCTGATCGACACCATCTCGCGCTCGGACACGTACCCCTACGTCGACGTCCGCGAGGACGACGTGTCGATGGGTCACGAGGCGACCGTCTCCAAGGTCTCCGACGACCAGCTCTTCTACCTGATGAGCCGCGGCATGACCGAGTTCGAGGCCATGGCGATGATCGTGCGCGGCTTCGTCGAGCCGATCGCCAAGGAACTCCCCATGGAGTACGCCCTGGAGCTGAACCGGCTGATCGAGCTCCAGATGGAAGGCTCGGTCGGCTGACCGCGGCGGCTTCCTCGTCCACCATCCCCCCGGCCGGACACAATAAGGCAGAAAGCGAGCACCAGCACAGCCATGGCTGACAACACCCCTGCGGGCAGCACCACGGACGGTGCCATCACGGTGGGCCATCCCGCCGACGCCCGGGTCAGCGCGGCCCCGTCGTACGACGTGGCCGACTTCCCGGTGCCGCACGGCCGCGAGGAGGAGTGGCGCTTCACTCCGCTGGAGCGGCTGCGCGGCCTGCACGACGGCACCGCCGAGGCCACCGGCGCCCTCCGGGTCGAGGTGACCGCGCCCGAGGGCGTCACCGTGGAGACCGTGGACCGCACCGACGCCCGCGTCGGCAAGGCGGGCAAGCCCGCCGACCGCGTCACCGCCCAGGCGTTCAGCGCCTTCGAGAAGGCCTCGGTCGTCTCGATCCCCAAGGACACCGTCCTCACCGAGCCGGTCCGGATCGCCGTCCACGGCGAGGGCGGCACGGTCTACGGCCACCAGGTGATCGAGGTCGGCGCCTTCGCCGAGGCCGTGGTCGTCATCGACCACACCGGTGACGGCACCTTCGCCGCCAACGTGGAGGTCCTGGTCGGCGACGGCGCCAAGGTCACCGTCGTCTCGATCCAGGACTGGGACGACACCGCCGTGCACGTCGCCCAGCACACCGCGCTGGTCGGCCGTGACGCCACGTTCAAGTCGGTGGTCGTCACCTTCGGCGGCGACCTGGTCCGGCTGCACCCGCGGGTGATCTACGGCGCCCCCGGCGGCGAGGCCGAGCTGTTCGGCCTGTACTTCACCGACGAGGGCCAGCACCAGGAGCACCGGCTCTTCATCGACCACGACACCCCGCACTGCCGCAGCAACGTCACGTACAAGGGCGCGCTCCAGGGGCAGGACGCGCACGCGGTGTGGATCGGCGACGTGCTCATCAGGGCGGAGGCCGAGGGCACCGACACCTACGAGCTCAACCGCAACCTGGTGCTCACCGACGGCGCGCGGGTCGACTCGGTCCCCAACCTGGAGATCGAGACCGGCGAGATCGTCGGCGCCGGCCACGCCTCGGCGACCGGCCGCTTCGACGACGAGCAGCTCTTCTACCTCCAGTCCCGCGGCATCCGCTCCGACGAGGCCCGCCGCCTGGTCGTCCGCGGCTTCTTCGGCGAACTGGTCCAGCAGATCGGACTCGCCGACCTCGAAGAGCGGCTGATGACCAAGATCGACGCCGAGCTGGAGGCGTCCGTCTGATGAGCGTCGACAACGGCACGGTCGGATTCGTCCGCGCCTGCGCCGCCAGCGACCTGGAGGAGGACACCCCCCGCCGGGTCGAGCTGGACGGCGTCCCGGTGTCCGTGGTCCGCACCGCGGGCGAGGTGTTCGCCATCAACGACATCTGCTCGCACGCGAACGTCTCGCTCTCCGAGGGCGAGGTCGAGGACTGCCAGATCGAGTGCTGGCTGCACGGTTCCAGTTTCGACCTGCGCACCGGCAAGCCGTCCGGGCTGCCGGCCACGCGGCCGGTCCCCGTATACCCCGTAAAGATCGTTGGGGACGACGTGCTCGTCTCCGTCACCCAGGAGTCCTGAGGCACCCATGGCAACGCTTGAAATCACCGACCTGCACGTCACCGTCGAAGCCGAGAACGGCCCCCGCGAGATCCTGCGCGGCGTCGACCTGACCGTGAAGCAGGGTGAGACCCACGCCATCATGGGCCCCAACGGCTCCGGCAAGTCCACCCTGGCGTACTCGCTCGCGGGCCACCCCAAGTACACGATCACCGGCGGCACCGTCACGCTCGACGGTGAGGACGTGCTGGCGATGACCGTGGACGAGCGGGCCCGCGCCGGTCTCTTCCTCGCCATGCAGTACCCGGTCGAGGTCCCCGGCGTCTCCGTCTCCAACTTCCTGCGCACCTCGGCCACCGCGATCCGCGGCGAGGCGCCCAAGCTGCGCACCTGGGTGAAGGAGGTCCGCGAGACGATGGAACGCCTCCAGATGGACCCCGCCTTCGCCGAGCGCAATGTCAACGAGGGCTTCTCCGGCGGCGAGAAGAAGCGCCACGAGATCCTTCAGCTCGAACTGCTCAAGCCGAAGATCGCGATCCTCGACGAGACCGACTCCGGCCTCGACGTCGACGCGCTGCGGGTCGTCTCCGAGGGCGTCAACCGGGTCCGCGAGAGCGGCGAGGTCGGCACCCTGCTGATCACCCACTACACGCGCATCCTGCGCTACATCAAGCCCGACTTCGTGCATGTCTTCGCGCAGGGCCGGATCGCCGAGTCCGGCGGCGCCGAGCTGGCGGACAAGCTGGAGGAAGAGGGCTACGAGTCCTACGTGAAGGGCGGCCCCGTGAGCAGCGGAGCGAACTCCGAGGGGGACGCCGCGTGACAGTCCCCTCGTCCGTCGGCCGGGTGCTGCCGGGCCTCCTGGACACCGAAGCGATCCGCAAGGACTTCCCCGTCCTGGACCGCCTGGTCCACGACGGCAAGAAGCTCGTGTACCTGGACAACGCGGCGACCTCGCAGAAGCCGCGCCAGGTGCTCGACGCGCTGAACGAGTACTACGAGCGGCACAACGCCAATGTGCACCGCGGCGTCCACGTGCTCGCCGAGGAGGCCACCGCGCTGTACGAGGGCGCGCGCGACAAGATCGCCGCCTTCATCAACGCGCCCAGCCGTGACGAGGTGATCTTCACCAAGAACGCCTCCGAGTCGCTGAACCTCGTGGCCAACATGCTCGGCTGGGCCGACGAGCCGTACCGCGTCGACAGCGACACCGAGATCGTCATCACGGAGATGGAGCACCACTCCAACATCGTGCCGTGGCAGCTGCTCTCGCAGCGCACCGGCGCGAAGCTGAAGTGGTTCGGGCTGACCGACGACGGCAGGCTCGACCTGTCGGACATCGAGCAGATCATCACCGAGAAGACGAAGATCGTCTCCTTCGTGCTGGTCTCCAACATCCTGGGCACCGTCAACCCGGTCGAGGCCATCGTGCGCCGCGCCCAGGACGTCGGCGCCCTGGTGCTGATCGACGCCTCGCAGGCCGCGCCGCACATGGTGCTCGACGTGCAGGCGCTCGGCGCGGACTTCGTGGCCTTCACCGGCCACAAGATGCTCGGCCCGACCGGCATCGGCGTCCTGTGGGGCCGCCAGGAGCTGCTCGAGGACCTGCCGCCGTTCCTCGGCGGCGGCGAGATGATCGAGACCGTCTCCATGCACTCCTCGACGTACGCGCCCGCGCCGCACAAGTTCGAGGCCGGTACGCCCCCGATCGCCCAGGCCGTCGGCCTCGGCGCGGCCGTGGACTATCTGACCGCGATCGGCATGGACAAGATCGCCGCGCATGAGCACGCGCTGACCGACTACGCGGTGGGCCGTCTGCTGGAGGTTCCCGACCTGCGGATCATCGGCCCCACCACGGCCGAGGACCGCGGCGCCGCGATCTCCTTCACGCTCGGCGACATCCACCCGCACGACGTCGGCCAGGTGCTCGACGAACAGGGCATCGCCGTACGCGTCGGCCACCACTGCGCGCGGCCGGTCTGCCTGCGGTACGGAATTCCTGCGACCACGCGGGCGTCGTTCTATCTGTACTCCACCCCGGCCGAGGTCGACACCCTGGTCGAGGGGCTGGAGCAGGTACGGAACTTCTTCGGGTGATGGTGGTGTTGTGAAGCTCGACTCGATGTACCAGGAAGTGATCCTGGACCACTACAAGCACCCCCACGGGCGCGGCCTGCGGGACGGCCAGGCGGAGGTGCACCACGTCAATCCCACCTGCGGGGACGAGATCACCCTGCGGGTGCGGATGGACGGCGCCGTCATCGGCGACATCTCGTACGAGGGCCAGGGCTGCTCGATCAGCCAGGCCAGCGCGTCGGTGCTGAACGAGCTGCTGGTCGGCAAGGACGTGGCCCAGGCGCGGAAGATCCAGGAGACCTTCCTGGAGCTGATGCAGTCCAAGGGCCAGGTCGAGCCGGACGACGCGATGGAGGAAGTGCTGGAGGACGCGGTCGCGTTCGCCGGTGTCTCGAAGTACCCGGCGCGTGTGAAGTGCGCGCTGCTGAGCTGGATGGCGTGGAAGGACGCGACGGCGCAAGCGCTGGCCGACGGTCCCGAAGCCTCGGAAGCTTCCGAAGGGAAGACCTCATGAGCCCCGTACCGAACGGCCTGAGCACCACTCCGGCCTCAGAAGAAGAGATCCGCGAGGCCCTCTACGACGTCGTCGACCCCGAACTCGGCATCGACGTCGTCAACCTCGGCCTCATCTACGGCATCCACGTCGACGACTCCAACGTCGCCACCCTCGACATGACCCTCACCTCCGCGGCCTGCCCCCTCACCGACGTCATCGAGGAACAGGCCGTCTCCGCCACCGAGGGCATCGTCAACGACCTCAAGATCAACTGGGTCTGGATGCCCCCGTGGGGCCCCGACAAGATCACCGACGACGGCCGCGACCAGCTCCGCGCCCTGGGCTTCAACGTCTGATCTTTCTCCGGGCTCTCCGCCTCGGCATCGCAGGGCTCCGCGCCACGGCATCGGGCGGTCACCGCGTCTCACGCGGTGGCCGCCCGATGCCGTGGCGGGGCCGTTGACGGTCTCTTGGGGGTGTTGCGAAAATTATCGCAACTTCGTGAGGGAGGCGGTTGGGATGGCGAGCGGCAGTGGCGCGCGTGGGGAGATGCAGGCGTATGTGCGGGAGTTGGTCGATCCGCTGGTGCGGTACGCGAGCGAGGGGGGCGCTCGGATACGGCTGGGGGTGAACACGGCGCACCATGACGACACCGCGGCCGACCTGGAGGGGTACGCGCGGCCGTTGTGGGGGCTGGCGCCGTTGGCGGCGGGGGGCGGGGAGTTCGCGCACTGGGAGCTGTGGGCGCGGGGGCTGGCGGCGGGGACGGACCCGGGGCATCCCGAGTACTGGGGGACGGCCACCGGCATCGACCAGCGGACCGTCGAGACGGCGGCCGTCGGATTCGCGTTGGCGCTGGCGCCGGAGAAGCTGTGGGACCCGCTGAGCGGCAAGGAACGGGACCGGGCGGGTGCCTGGCTGGCGAGCTTCCTGGGGGCCGACACGCCCGAGAACAACTGGAACTTCTTCCCGGTGCTGGTCAGCCTCGGTCTGGACCGGGTGGGGTACGCGCACGACCGGGACGCGCGGCACGCCCGGCTGGACCGGCTGGAGACGTACGCGCGCCAGGACGGCTGGTACGCCGACGGGAACACCGCGCAGCGCGACTACTACATCCCGTGGGCCATGCACTTCTACGGCCTGATCTACGCGGCGCTCGCGGGCGACGGCGACCCGGCGCGGGCGGCGCGCTTCCGGCAGCGGGCGGCCGACTTCGCGCCGGGCTTCCGGCACTGGTTCGCGGCGGACGGCGCCGCCGTGCCGTTCGGCCGCAGTCTCACGTACCGGTTCGCGCAGGGCTCGTTCTGGGGGGCGCTGCCGTACGCGGGGGTGGACGCCGTGCCGCCGGGGGAGGCCAAGGGGCTGCTGTCGCGGCACTTGCGCTGGTGGCGGGAGCGGTCGGCGCTGACGTCGCCGGACGGGGTGCTGACCATCGGGTACGGCTATCCGCAGCCGGCGGTCGCGGAGCAGTACAACGGGCCGGGCTCGCCGTACTGGGCGATGAAGGCGTTCCTGCCGCTGGCCCTGCCCGCGGACCACGCCTTCTGGACGGCGGACGAGGAGCCTGCCGCCGAGCTGCCGGAGACCTTGGCGCAGCCGGACGCCGGGGCGGTGCTGATGCGTTCGGGCGGGGACGCGACGCTGCTCAGCGGGTCGCAGCACAATCTCTGGGCGCGGGGCGGCGCCGCGAAGTACGCCAAATTCGCGTACTCCTCCCGCTTCGGCTTCAGCGCGCCGGTCGACGGTCTCGGCCTGGAGCCGGGGGCGTACGACTCGGTGCTCGCGGTCAGCGACGAGGCCGACATTGAGGAGGGGACGGCGCCGCGGCACTTCCGGGTGCGCGAGGAGCAGCACGATCCGGCGGTCGAGGACGGCGACACCGTACGCAGCACCTGGCGGCCGTGGCCCGACGTGGAGATCACCACCTGGCTCACCGCCGCCGCGCCCTGGCACCTGCGCACCCACCGCGTCCGTACGGGCCGCGCGCTGTACACGGCGGAGGGCGGCTTCGCGGTCGACCGGGACGCGGGGCTGACCCGGCGCGAGGAGAGCGAGGGCAGCGCGGTGACGGTCACCGGGGCCGGGGACCTCAGCGGGCTGCGCGATCTGGACGGCGGCCGTAGTGGCCGGGTGCTCGACCCGCTGCCGGGCACCAATGTGCTGGCGCGGCGCACGTCACTGCCCGTGCTGGTGGGTCAACTCCCGCCCGGCGAGCACTGGTTGCGCTGCGCGGTGCTCGGCGCCGGGGCCGCGGGGGCGGCGGCGTGGGAGGAGGCACCGCCGAGGGCGCGGCACTGAGGCCGCCGCGGCGCGCCACGGGCGCGCCCGTAGCGGATCGGGAGCCGTACGGGGGCGGGGGGCGGGGCGGGTGGCTGGGCGGGGGGAGGACGGGTTAGCGTCTGGGTATGAATGAGCATCGTGCCCCCGGCGCCCTCGGCGTCGGCCTTGCCACCGTCGCCGACGACGGCACCGTCCTGGACACCTGGTACCCCGCACCGGAACTCGCCGCGGAGGCGGGCCCCGCGGGCACCGAGCGGCTGAGCGCCGAGCGCGCGGCGGAGCTGCTGGGAGCGGCGGCGCCCAAGGCGCTCGGGAAGGACCCGAGGCGCGGGGTGGAGGTCGTGGCGGTGCGGACCGTCATCGCCTCGACGGACGACAAGCCGCTGGACGCGCACGACGCGTATCTGCGGCTGCACCTGCTGAGCCACCGCCTGGTCCGCCCCAACGAGCCCAATCTGGAAGGGCTGTTCGGCCTGCTGGCGAACGTCGCGTGGACGTCGATCGGCCCGGTGCCGGTGGCGGCGGTCGAAGGGGCGCGGCTGGCGGCCCGTGCGGAGGGCCTGCACCTGGCGGTGTACGGCGTGGACAAATTCCCGCGGATGACGGACTACGTCGCCCCGTCCGGCGTGCGGATCGCCGACGCCGACCGCGTACGCCTCGGCGCGCACCTGGCGTCCGGCACGACCGTCATGCACGAGGGCTTCTGCAACTTCAACGCGGGCACGCTGGGCGCCTCCATGGTCGAGGGCCGCATCTCGCAGGGCGTCGTCATCGGCGACGGCTCGGACATCGGCGGCGGCGCGTCCATCATGGGCACCCTGTCCGGCGGCGGCACCCAGGTCGTCTCGGTGGGCGAACGCTGCCTGCTCGGCGCCGAGTCGGGCCTGGGCATCGCCCTCGGTGACGACTGCGTCGTGGAGGCGGGCCTGTACGTCACCGCGGGCACCCGCGTCACGCTCCCGGACGGCAAGATCGTCAAGGCGCTGGAGCTCTCCGGCGCCAACAACATCCTCTTCCGCCGCAACTCGACCACCGGCAAGGTCGAGGTCCTTCAGCGCACGGGTTCGTGGGGCGGCCTCAACGACGCGCTGCACAGCCACAACTGACGACGCGTCACGCGTGACCGGATCACGCCGTACGAGCCGCCGCCGCGAGCACCGCCCGCTCCTCCTCGGGGGACCAGCCGGCCTCCAGCGGCGGCTCGCCGCGTTCCCGGTCCCAGGCCAGGACGTCGGCGGCGGTGACCGCCAGCGGGGTCGCGGGCATCCCGGCGGCCCGGGCGCGCGCGGCGCTGCGCTGCTGTGTGGCGGTGTCCTCCCGGACCAGCGGGAACATCGGCGGTACGACGTCCGGCGTGACCCGTACGATCTCCACCTCGGTGCCCGCGGCCCGCGCGCACGTCTCGATCAACTCGCCGAGGGTGACCGGCTGTTCGGGGCCCACGGCGTGGAAGGCGCCGGGCCGGTCGTCCTCCAGCAGCCGGATCACCAGCCGGGCCAGGTCGCGGGAGTCGATGATCTGCACCGGCTGGGCGGGGTCGGCGGGCAGGGCGACCCGGCCGCCGCGCGCGGCGGCGCGCACCCAGTAGGTGAACATGTCGGAGGGGTCGTGCGGACCGGCGACCTTCCCCGCCCGCACGATCGTGGCGCGCTGCCCGTGGCGCGCGGTCACGTCGTCCTCGCAGGCGACCTTGCACGGCCCGTACGTGGCCTCGCTCAGCACCTCGGTGTCGCGGACCGGCGGGCGGCGCGGGGTGTCCTCGTCGGAGCCGGGCGCCACACCCTCGCGCTGGTACACCGCGTGGCTGGAGATGAACAGATACCGGCCGATCCGGTCGCCCAGCGCGTCCATGGCCTGCGCGACGTGCCGCGGGACGTAGCCGCTGACGTCCACGACGGCGTCCCACCGGGTGTCGCCCGCGAGCGCCGCGTAGTCGCCGGTGTCGCGGTCGCCGGTCAGCCGGGGGAGGCCCGGGAAGAGGCCGGTGCCCGTCCTGCCGCGGCCGAAGAGGGTGACGTCGTGCCCGCGGTGGAGTGCGTCCTCCACGATGGCGCGGCCGACGAAGGCGGTACCGCCCAGAACGAGAATGCGCATAAGGGGCGACCCTACTGCCGGTCCCGGCGGCCGTCACCCGGATATCGCGGTCGTGATCCGCCGGACAGGCCCTAGTGGTAGATCTTCTCCGCGTACGCGGCCCCGTAGTACGTCTCCAGCTCCGCCAGCGAGTCCTCGGTCCGCTCCAGCGTCTTGGAGATCCGCGCCCGCGAGGCCAGCGCGTCGGGCTGCCACGTCTCCGGCTTCCACAGCGCGCTGCGCAGGAACGCCTTGGAGCAGTGGAAGAAGACTTCCTCGATGTCGACCAGGACCGCGACCTGCGGGCGGTGGCCCTTGACGACCATGCGGTCGAAGAAGTCGGCGTCGCGCAGGAGCCGCGCCCTGCCGTTGATCCTGAGGGTGTCGCCGCGCCCGGGGACGAAGTAGAGCAGGCCGATGTGCGGGTTGGACAGGATGTTGCGGAAGCCGTCCGCGCGGCGGTTGCCCGGCCGCTCGGGGACCGCGATGGTCCGGTCGTCCAGGACGACGGTGAAACCGGCGGGGTCGCCCTTGGGCGACACGTCACAGGTGCCGTCGGCCGCCGAGGTGGCCATCAGGCAGAAGGGCGCCGCCTTCAGCCAGGCCACGTCCAGTTCGTGCAGCCGGTCGCGCGCCTTGTCGCGGACGACCGCGGTGGGCTCGCCGAGCAGTTCCCGCAGTTCGGCCTCGTCGGTGATCTCCTGCATGTGCCGTACACCCCCGGTGAGTGAGTACCTTCTGGGAACTCTCACTGTACAGGGTGGCTTTTCCGGGCTTTCCTCGCGCCTTTCCCCTGGCCTTTCCCTGGCCTTCCTCTGGCCTTCCCCTGTCTTTCCCGCGCCTGCGATGAGTTCCGCGGCGGTCCCCGGTCTACCTCTTCGACAGCGCCACGGCGCATACGACAGCACCGCATCGACCCGACCAGAGGAGCCCCTCGTGTCCGTCGTCTCCACCCCCGCCAGCGCCACCGCGACCGGTACCGCGACAGCCGTCACCGCCCGCCCCGCCCGTAGCCGGGCGCGCACCGCGCTGCTCGCCCTCCAGATCGTGCTGGCCCTCTTCTACGGCGTGGCCAGCGCCGCCCCCAAGCTCCTCGGCATCGACGCCGCGGCCGACTCCTTCGACCGCATCGGCTTCGGCGACTGGTTCATGTACCTCACCGGCGCGCTCGAACTCGCGGGCGCCGTCGCCCTGTTGATTCCGGTGCTCTACCAGGTCGCCGCGGTCGCGATGATCGGCCTGATGATCGGCGCCACCATCACCCAGATCACCGTCTTCGACGGCGACAACGCGGCGACGCCGATCATCCTCATCCTGCCGCTGGCCCTGATCGCCTGGGCCCGCAGGGACAGTACGAAGGCGCTGCTGGCCCTGGTCCGCGGCGCGGTCGCCCGGACCTGACCGCGCTCCCGTCGGCCGCGGCCGGCGACCGTACGCAACGCCGCACGGCGGACGGCTCGCGGTGCGATCCTGAGTACGGACGTCGCACGGATGTCGCGCGGATGTCGCGCGGGCGTCGTACGGCCGGCGCGACGACTGGCGCAACGGCGGTCGTACGGGCGGCCGTTCGGGGTCGCGCTGGGTCGCGCGGGATCGCGCGGGATCGCGCGGGATCGCGTCGCGGAGGACCGGAGACCGGAAGACCGGGGGTCGCTCATGGACAGCCTTGGCGCGCTGCGCGCGGTCGAATACGGGTATCTCGACGAGCGACGGCAGGTGTACCTCGACCACACCGGCGCGGGACTTCCCGCCCGCGCCCAAGTGCGGGCGCACGCCGACCGGATCGCGGCGGGCTGCTACGGCAATCCGCACTCGGTCAGCCCGGCCTCGCAGGCGTCGGGCGAACTGGTGGAGCGGGCCCGCGCACGGGTGCTCGCGCACTTCAGGGCCGATCCTGCCGAGTACGCCGTGGTGTTCACGGCCAACGCCACCGGGGCGTGCCGACTGGTCGGCGAGGCCTACCCGTTCGGGCCGGACAACCGGCTGGTGCTCACCCTCGACAACCACAACTCCGTCAACGGCCTGCGGGAGTACGCCCGCGGCCGGGGCGCGGGGACGGTGTACGTACCGCTGGAGGCGCCGGGCCTCGGCATCGACGCGACGGCGATGGACGCCGTTCTGACGGGCGCGAGGCCGCGGGCGGGCACGGAGTCCGGGGCCCGGGGGCCCGGACTGCTCGCGTACCCCGCGCAGAGCAATTTCAGCGGGGTCCAGCACTCGCTGGACTGGGTGACCAGGGCGCGGGCGGCGGGCTGGGACGTCCTGCTGGACGCGGCGGCCTACGTGCCCGCGAACGTGCTCGACCTCGGCCGGTTCAGCCCCGACTTCGTGGCCGTGAGCTGGTACAAGGTCTTCGGCTACCCGACCGGCATCGGCTGTCTGCTGGCCCGCAGGGAGGCGCTGACGCGGCTGCGGCGGCCGTGGTTCTCCGGCGGCACCATCCACGTGGTGAGCGCCCAGGGCCTGTGGCACCACATGGCCGACGGCGAGGCGGCCTTCGAGGACGGCACGGTCAACTACCTGAGCATTCCCGACATCGAATTCGGCCTCGACTGGATCACCGGCGTCGGTGTGCAGTCGATACACCGTCATGTCACCTCGCTCACCGCCGAGTTACTGGCCGGGCTGCGCGGTCTGCGGCACGCCGACGGCAGCCCGCTGGTACGGATCTACGGTCCGCAGGACACCACCGGCCGTGGCGGCACGGTCGCGCTGAATCTGCTCGGCGCCGACGGACGGGTGATCGACGAGCGGATCGTCGGCCGCGACAGCGCCGCGCGCGGCATATCGCTGCGCACCGGCTGCTTCTGCAACCCCGGCACGGGCGAGGTCGCCTTCGCCATCGACCGCGATGTACTCGGCGGCGCCGTCCGTACCGCCACCGGCACCATCGACGACTACCTCGGCCGCCTCGGCCTGCCCTCCGGCGGCGCCGTCCGCGTCTCGCTCGGCCTGTCCTCCAACGCGGCCGACGTGTCCGCCTTCCTCGCCTTCGCCGCGCAGACCTACCGCGACCGCTCGCCCGACCCGGCGGGGCTCAGCCCGCGGCTGGTCTGCTGACCGTGCGGCACTTGCGCGCCAGCACCGCCCACGCGGCGGCCAGGAACAGCGCCGTGAAACCGGCCAGCAGCAGCCAGCCCGCCCACACCGCCCGGTCGAACGAGCCGCCGTACGAGGCCAGCAGCGGCGGCCCCAGCGGTGACGCGCCGTGCGCCCACAGCTGCCGCAGACCGATCCCGCCGCCCAGCGCCTCGAACGCCCACCGGTTGGTCATCGCCGCGCTCAACACCCGTCCCGCCCAAGCCATTTGGGGCACCGGCACAAAGGCCCCCGAGAACAGCACCTGCGGGAAGCAGAGCATCGGGAGCATCAGCGTGGCCTGCCCCGGATCGCCCACCGCCGCCGACGCCAGCAGCCCCAGCGCGAGCGCGGCGGCCGACGCGAGCAGCACGGTCAGGAACAGCGACCCGTACGTGCCCCACCCGGCGGCGGGCAGCCGGTTCAGACCGCGCAGCACCGCGAGCAACGCCGCGTCCGCCAGGGCCAGTACGGGCAGCAGCAGCGCCGCCTTCGACAGCAGATAGGGCCCGAGCCGCAGCACGGTCAGCCGCTCCCTGCGCACCACCGCCAGCTCCGCGCAGATCTGCAACAGGCCGTAGGTCAGCCCGAAGAAGAAGCCGCCGAAGGCGATCCAGAACAGGATCATCGCCGCGGAACCCGGACTCGGCGCCGCCGGATCGAAGGCCCCCGGCCGGAACAGCAGCGCGAACATCGCCACGATCACCAGCGGCGACCCCACGACGACCGCCGCCGTCAGCCGATTGCGCGCCATCAACTCCCCGGCCCGCCGGGTGAGCAGCCACCACTGCCCGACCGCCCCGAGCGGCGCCGGGCGTGTGGCGGCGGCGCTGTCGGCCACGGGCGCCGCCTCGGGCGCGGGGCCGGTCTCCTCCGCGGCAGCCTCGTCCGCCGCCCGCGCCCCGCGGGCCACCGCCCCGTACACCTCCTCCAGCGTCGGGACGCCGTACGCCGCCGTGAGGGTGGCCGCCGTGCCCAGGTGGGCCGGGCGTCCTTCAGGGGTGAGGAACAGGACGCGGTCGCAGCGGGTCAGATCGGCGGGCGCGTGCGTGGTGAGGACGACGGTGACGCCGTCGGCCGTCAAGTCCCGCAGGGTGCGCAGGAGTTCCGCGCCGGTCGCCGGGTCGAGTCCGGTCGTCGGCTCGTCCAGGAACAGCACGCGGGGGCGGGTGAGGAGTTCGACCGCGATGCAGGCGCGGCGGCGCTCGCCCTCGCTGAGGGTGCGTACGGGCTGGCGGGCGCGGTCGGCCAGGCCGACGGCGGCCAGCGCGTCGCGTACGGCCGCGTCCAGGAGAGCGGCGGCGGTCCGGGCGGGCATCCGCAGGCGGGCCGCGTAGCCGAGGGCCCGGTCCAGCGGCAGGTCGTCGTGCATCACGTTGCCGTGCGGCAGATACCCCAACGCCGGTCGCAGGACGGCCGGTTCCGTACTGTCGTGCAGGACGCGACCGGCCGAGGGGGTACGGATTCCGGCCAGGATCTCCAGCAGCGTCGTCTTGCCCGACCCGCTGCCGCCCGCCACGGCCAGCAGCTCGCCGGGCGCGATCCGTACGCTCACCCCCCGCAGCGTCTGCCGCCCCGACGCGACCCGCTGCCCCACGCCGTACGCCTCGACGCGGAGACCGCCGTCGCTCATCGTGCCCCCTGACCGACCGCTTGGTACGTTGAAGGTGTCGCGGCGCCTCCCGCAGGGGCGGGCCGCCGGTAGCGTACGCGAGCCCCGGGAGCGGGCACAGGACGAAGGAGTCTGACGCATGGACGGACCGGTCTGCACCACCCGGCAGGGCGACGTACGCGGAGCGGCCGGCCAGGACGGCGTCGCCGTCTTCCGCGCCATCCCTTACGCCGCACCGCCGTTCGGACCGCACCGGTTCATGGCGCCGCAACCGCCCGCCGCGTGGGAGGGCGTACGCGACGCGACCGCGTTCGGCCCGACCGTGCCCAAGGGCCCCTACGTCAAGCCGTTCGACGTGCTGCTGCCCGACCCGGACATCGCGGGCGAGGACTGCCTCAACCTCAATGTGTGGACACCCGACACCGCGGGCGGCGCACCGGTCATGGTGTGGCTGCACGGCGGCGCCTTCATGAACGGCTCGGGCTCGCTGCCGATCTACGACGGCGCCGCGTTCGCCCGCGACGGCGTCGTCTGCGTGACCGTCAACTACCGCCTGGGGACGGACGGTTACCTGTCCCTCGACGGGGCCCCCGACAATCGCGGAGTGCTCGACCAGATCGCCGCCCTCGAATGGGTTCGCGACAACATCGCCGCTTTCGGCGGCGACCCCGGCCGCGTGACCGTCTTCGGCGAATCGGCCGGCGCGATGAGCATCGGGGTGCTGCTCACCGCCCCCGGCGCCCGAGGACTCTTCCACCGGGCGATCCTCCAGAGCGGCGCCGCGCACCACACGATCGGCCGGGACACCGCCCGCAAGGTCGCCGCGCACTTCGCCGCGGAACTCGGCGTCGAACCCACCGCCGCGGCCTTCGCCGCACTCCCGCTGGACGTCCTGCTGCCCGCGCAGACCGCCCTGCGCAACGAGGTCACCGCCAACCCCGACCCCGCGCTGTGGGGCGAGGTCGCGCTGAACGCCATGCCCTTCGAGCCGATCGCGGACACCGCGAGCACCGCCGCCCGCGCCCACCCGGTGCCGGGACCCGGCGCCGACTGCGCCGTCGACCTGCTGATCGGCACCACCGCCGAGGAGTACCGGCTCTTCACCGTGCCCAGCGGCGTCATCGACTACATCGACGACAGGCACCTGCGGGCCGCGATCACCCGGCACGGCCTCGACCCCGACACCGCGCTGCCGCTCTACGCGGCCAACCGCCCCGGCGCCACCACCGGCGACCTGTTCTCCGCCGTCCTCACCGACTGGTTCTTCCGGATACCCGCGGTCCGCCTGGCCGAGTCCGTGCGGCGCGCCCACGTCTACGAATTCGGCCGCCGCTCCACCGCCTTCGACGGCCGCCTCGGCGCCTGCCACGCCTCCGAGATCGCCTTCGCCTTCGACAACCTGGACGCGCCCGGCGAGACCATGCTGCTCGGCGAGGCCCCGCCGCAGCCGCTCGCCGACACCATGCACGCCGCCTGGGTCTCCTTCGCCGTCACCGGCGATCCCGGCTGGCCCGCGTACGACACCCGGGACCGTACGACCATGGTCTTCGGCACGGCGGACGACCCCGCGCACTGCGGTCCGGTACGCGACCCCCGCCCGGACGAGCGCGCCCTGTGGGACGGCGTGCGCTGAGCCCTTCGCGCCGGCCCCTCCCGCGCGCCGAACTCCCGTACGCCTGAGGGACGCGTGGCCGGTACGCACCCGGCGGCGGGCGGCGGTGGCCGGAACGTGTCGCTACGGGCGGGTGAACCGGCGGGGTGACAGGTGCGACGGGGCCGGGAGGCCGACGGTCGGGGGGTCGCAGGGCCTACGCTGAGTGCGCGCGTCCGGCGCGCGTACCGGTTCGCGTGTGCCGGTCCGATCCACCCGCCAGGGGTGAGCCGGACCGGCCCACCCCTCACGCCGTACAGCCGTAGAGCCCTCTAGGAGTCACCCCATGTCCGAAGGTCCCCTCGTCCTGCCGCCCGTACGGCTGCTCCCCGCGGACGACCTCGCGCGGCTGGCACTGGCCGTGCCGCTGCTGGACCGAGCGCTGCGGCTGACCCGGTGGGCGACACCGGAACGGCCGGTCGACGCGATGGGCGAGCTGCTGGACGACGACCTGGTGGCCGCCGCCGCGGAACTCGGCCTCCCGGTGGACGAGGACGAGGAAGGGCTCGCCGAGACCGCCCAGGCGTGGGGCGTCGCCGTCGACACCGGCCTGCTGGTCCTGGAGATCGACGAGGAGGCCGAGGAGTCCACGCCGGTCGGCGAGGTCGCCGGTCGCGCGCTGCCCGGCGAGGCGTACGAGCGGATCACCGCGGGCCTCCCGCAGGACGTGCTCGACATCTGGCTCGCTGCCGCCGAGTCGGCCCTCGCCGACGCCGCCGCACCGGACTTCGAGAGTCTGCGCGAGGTCATGGACGACGGCGACCAGGTACTCCTGGACGAGCTGGACTGGGACCCGGAGAAGGAGGCCGAATTCCTCGACAGCGCGCTGGTCAACCTCTACGCGCTGATGGCCGTGGAGGACTCGGCGGTCGCCGAGGACGGGCCCGACGCCGTACCGCTGCCGGTGCTCGCCGCGTCCCTCGTCGTGCCCGACGAGATGGACCAGCCCAGCGACGCCGTCCTCGAAGAGGTCACCGAGGTGATGATGCGGCTGGACGACCACTTCCGGCTGCTCGCCACGACCGGACTGCTGGACTACCAGCCGGTCGACGAGGCGCTGATCGAGGAGGCGGAGGGCGACGGGGAAACCGGCTCCTTCCCCGAATTCCCCGAGGGGGCCGTCGGGGACGACCTCGACCCCGAGGAGGTCTCCCGCTACGGCATGGTCCTGCTCACGCCGCTCGGCGTGCACGGCATGCGCGAACGGCTCGTGGACGCGGGCGCGCAGGCCCCCGCCATCGGCGACCTCGCGGGCGGGTCGGGCGTCGACCTCCTCGAAGCGCTGACCGGCTACCCCGACCAGGCGGCGCGCGTGGAGGCCGAGCTGTGGCTGGAGGACCGCAAGCCGGCCGACGCCGCACGCGAACTGCTCGCCGCCGCGCGCGGCGACGACGCCGGTGCGCCGGGCCGTCGTCTCATCTGCCAGCAGACGCTCACCCTGCTCGGCGCCGAGGCCGAGCCCGCGCTGCGCGAAGTCCTCGACGACCGCGCGCTCGGCGGCCTCGCCCGCGTCTGGCTCACCGAGAGCGGCGCCGCCGACATCCCCGCGCCCGACGCGGACATGGTCTTCTGGCTCACCATCGACACCCTCGCCGCGCAGCTCGCCGCCGACGACGCCCCCGAGATCCTGGCCGACCTCGTCCGTGACCTCGTCGCCCGGCACGACGGCTTCTTCGACGCCGCCTGGCGCGTCGACCACCCCGCCACCGCCGACGTCCTCGAAGCCATGGGGCGTCTCCACCCGGACCGCAAATCCGCCAAGGACGCCCGCAAGGCGGCCTTCAAGGCCCGCTCCCGCCAGGGCCTTTCGGGCTGACGCGCGGCGGTCCACCGCTCGGGGCGCGCCCCCGCGCCGGGGGCAACCGGGTGGCCGTCTCGCGGAAGGACGCCGTTCATCCGGGGTTGGCCGGGGGGCGGCACCGTGGGTGCTCAGCGCGACGTGAGGAGCCCCGGTGCCGGTCAGCCGTACGCGGGAGGCCGTGGTGGCCGACCCGAAACGAGGTCACGCGTATCTGACCGCGGGAACGTCGTTGTGCCGGCGGACACCGCCGTCGGCGCAGAACGGTGGCGTGCTCCAGGCGTTCCGGTGCATCGACTCCGGGGGCCGCTACGTGGACGACCTGTCACGGGCGACCGGGCCCGGCACCGTGTACGGCGTGGACTGGGTGGAGACGCCGTTCGCGGCGGGCGAGGTCACGCGGGCGCACGGGCTGACGGGCCTGTGGTGGGCGGACGACGGGGTGTACCTCGTACGTGAGGGGGCCGTCTGGTTCTACGCGCCCGGCCGCCGCACGCTGACCCTGAAGACGCCGGGCTGACGGGCTGACGGGCTGACGGGCTTCCGGGCTGACGGGCTGATGTGCGGCCGGGCTGAGGGGCGGACCGCCGCCCGGCCGCGCTCGTCACCGCCGTGACGAGCGAGGCCGGGTGCGGCCGGGTGCGGCCGGAACGTTTCAGCAGCCGCTGAGGACCGACGTGAGCTTCGACTTCTCCGCACTGTCCACGGTCAGACCGTAGTAGTGCTTCACCTGCACCCACGCGCGGGCGTACGTGCACTGGTACGACGCCTGCGGCAGCCACTCGGCCGGGTCGCCGTCGCCCTTGGAGCGGTTGGAGTGCGCGGAGACGGCCACGAGCTGCGGGCGGGTCACGTCGTTGGCCAGCGCCTGGCGCTGCGCGGTGGTCCAGGCCCAGGCGCCCGAGGCCCACGCCTCGGCGAGCGGCACCAGGTGGTCGATGTCGAAGGTCGACGGGTCGGTGGTGGTCACGCCGTCGTACGGGCTGGTCCAGTTCCCCGAGGTCGCCTTGCACGAGCTGTCGGTCACCACGCTCGTGCCGTCGCGCTTGATCACGTACTCGCGGGTGTCGCAGGTGCCCGAGATGGTGATCCAGGTCGGGAACAGATTCCGGTCGTACGTCGAGGCGTGCGTCTCCGCGGTGGCCGTCATGCCGGACAGGTAACTGCGGGCGGTGGAGGCGGCGATGGGGGTCGGCAGAGCGGCCTGTGCGGGGCCGCCGCTGACGAACAGGACGGTCAGCGCGAGCAGTGCCGCGCTGACGGCGGCACAGATTCCGTGCACGAGACGGTTTTTGGGCATGACTGAGCGCTCCCGTGGCTAGGGGGTCGAGCGGTACGGGTGGTTCCCGACCAGGGTCCCGGCCACGGGTCTATGCGGGTAGACCGTCAGCGGTAAATTTTATGTGACCATGACATGTTGATGTGCGAACGTCCGGTGGCGGTCCGGCCCGTACGAGGCCCGCGCGGCGCACGAGCCGGTGCGTGCCGGGGTCCCACGGCCTCCGAGCGCCGTGCGCACGGCGCCCCCGCGCCCGCCCGCTACCGGTCCTGGCCCCGGCTCCCGCCGCCGTGCGGGGCGGCGCGCGGGACTTTATGGTCGGCGCGGGGGCCCGGGACGAATGGAGCTGCTGTGACCACTGCGCGCGACATCATGCATCAGGGCGTCGAGACGATCTCCGCCCACGAGACCCTGGACGTGGCCGCCAAGCGGATGCGGGACGCGGACATCGGGGCCTTGGCGGTCACCGGTGACGACGGCGGGCTCCAAGGGGTGCTCACCGACCGGGACATCGTGCTGCGCTGTGTGGCGACCGGCCACGACCCGGGCGCGGTCCGGGCCGCCGACCTGATGGACGGCAGCCCGGTGACGGCCGCGGCCGACGACGACGCGGGCAGCGTCGTCGCGACCATGTCCTCCCGGCGCATCCGCCGGGTACCGGTGGTCGAGGGGAGCCGCCTGGTCGGCATCATCAGCGAGGCCGACATCGCCCGGCACCTCGGCCCGGCCGAGGCGGGCGCCCTGGCGACGGCGATCCGCGCGGTCTGAGGCTGGTCGCGCGGTGTGAGCCCGGTCCGCGGTCTGAGGCCGCCGCGCGGTGTGAGACCAGCCTGCGATGTGAGACCGGCCCGCGCCGCCTGAGGCCGGTCCCGCGCCGCCTGAGGCTGGTCGCGCGGGCCGACGCCCGTCCGCGCGGACTCATGCCAGCCTGCGCGGACCGGCGGCGGCCCCGCAGGGCACACGTCCGGTCCGCGGTGCCTCAGAGCGCCGCGGAGGCGGGCCGCACCATCCCCTTGGCGGTACGCGAGTCGATGAAGTCGCCCATGGCGGTCATCTCCCACTCGCCGGAGAACTGCTTGATCAGCTTGGCCATCAGGACACCCGTGCGCGGCTCGCTGCCGGTCAGGTCGAAGCGGACCAGCTCCTCGCCGGTGCCCGCGTCGAGCAGCCGGCAGTACGCCTTGGCGACCTTGTTGAACTTCTGCCCCGAGTACGAGTTCACCGTGAAGACCAGACCGGTGACCTCCGGCGGCAGCCCGCCCAGGTGCACGGTGATCGTCTCGTCGTCGCCCGAGCCCGCGCCGGTCAGATTGTCACCGGAGTGCTGGACCGCGCCGTTGAGGATGGACAGCTTGCCGAAGTAGCAGGTCGCGATGTGATTGCGCTGCGGACCGTAGGCGATCACCGACGCGTCCAGGTCGATGTCCCGGCCGCCGAAGGCGGGCTCCCAGCCCAGGCCCATCCGCACCGAGGACAGGAACGGCTTGCCCGCCTTGACCAGCGAGACCGTCTCGTTCTTGCGGAGACTGACCCGGCCCTTGTCCAGATTGACCTTGCCCGCGCCCGGCGCGGGAGCGGGCGGCGCGGCCGGGGGAGCGGAGGGCGGCGGCGGCAGATACGCGGCGGGCGCGCCGGAGGGCGGCGGCGCACTGGGCAGTCCCGGCGCGGGCGGCGGCGGGGTGAACGCGGCGGCGGGGGCCGCGGGGGCCGCGGGCTCCTCCACATTCACCCCGAAGTCGCTGGCGATGCCGCCCAGCCCGTTGGCGTACCCCTGGCCGACCGCGCGGACCTTCCAGGCGCCGCCGCGCCGGTACACCTCGACCACGACGAGCGCGGTCTCCGGGCCGAGCCCGGTGGGCGTGAAGGTGGCGATCACCGAGCCGTCGTCCGCGCTGCGGACCGTGGCCGTCGGTGTCGTACCCGCGAAGGGACCGCCGCCGTCCAGGCTCGCGGTCACCACGACCTTCTCGATCCCGGCCGGGACCGCCGCGGTGTCCACGGTGATCGAGTCGGGCCCGGAACCGCCCCCGGAGCGGTGGCTGACGCCGGGCCCCTGGGGCTGGTTGTAGAAGACGAAGTCGTCGTCGGAGCGCACCTTCCCGTCACCGGTCAGGAGCAGGCCCGAGACATCGAGCCGCGCGGAGGAGGCGGCGACGTCCACGGCCACTCGGGGCACGGAGAGCGGCACATTCGAGCCAGGCGTCATAGCGGTCATGCCCCCGTAACGACCGACTGTTGTTTGCGGTTCCATGACCCGGAGATCAGCTTCCGGCCCGTTATGGGCACCCGGTCCCGGCGCCCATTCCGGCGCCCGCGCCGGCTCGTACCGGCAGCGTCGCGCCCGCGGTTGCGTACGGTCGGACCCGTATCGGCAGCCCCGTACCCTCACACCCGCACGCCCCGCCCGTCACCGGCGGTCGCGGGCACGTCGAGGCCGTCCGGGGAGCCGGGCGGCAGGGCGAAGGCGGAGGCGACCTCGGGCGGGAGCGCGGACAGGCCGAGCAGGCCGCAGACGGCCCGGGTGGTGAGCGCGTGCCAGACGGCCGCCTGGCGCAGCATCGCGTGGTCGCCGCCCGGCAGCACGAAGCGGCACACCTCGGCGCCCTCGGCCCTGGCCCGCTCCGCCATCCGCAGCGACTCCACGGGCGAGGTGATCCGGTCGGCCTCCGCGTGCAGGAACACCAGCCGGGCCGCCGAGAGCTGCTCCACCGGCTCCCCCGGCAGGCACCAGGGGGCCAGCGCGACCGTGCCGACCACCCCGTCCGTACCGGCCACCCGCAGCGCCGCCCTGCCGCCCATGGAGTGCCCGACCATCACGACCGGCGCCCCGCCGGTCCGCCGGGACAGCTCCGCCAGCGCGTCGGCCGCGTCCCGCGCGGCGTCCGCCCGCTCCCCGTTCCAGCCGCGGTGCCGGTAGCGGGCCTCGGCGAGCACCACCCGGCGGCCCCGCGTCGCGCGGGCCAGCGCCCGGACGAAGGGGCGCATCCGCAGCCCCGGCGCGTTCAGCCGGGACGGCCGGCCCATACCGCGCTCCCGGCCGCCGTGCAGCACCAGCACCGCCGCCTCGGGGGCCGCCGCGGAACGCCGCACCACCAGGCCCCGATACCCCGCGCGTGCGCTGTCGCCGTCGCGGTCCTCTGCCACCCGTGCCTCCACCCGTGTCCGTTCCCTCCGCCGACGTGCCGTGACAGGTGCACGGACGTTCCGGAATCCCCGTTCCGCCGTACCCCGTCAATCCTCCGTCATTCGTAGCGACGACGGTTCCGGATGGGTCGCGCGGCGGCCCCGACGCACAGGTTGCCGGATCGAACAGGGGTCCGGAGGCTCCCGCATATACGCTCCTGCCCTGGGCAAGTACGCTCAGCGCAATCTCAATGGTCGGGCAGCCGAAGGCGGAGGAAGAAACGTGGTGCAGAGCGGCCCGGTCGGAGTTCCGGCCGGACTTCCGGTGGGCATCCCGCACACCCGCGACGGGCGTGACAGCCGTGATGTTCGTGACATTCGCGACAGTCAGAGTCCGCGCACGGCGCCGCCCGCCTCCTTCGGGCAGTCGGGCCCCGCGACGGTCCTGCTGGTCGAGGACGACGACGGCGACGCCCTGCTCGTCGAGGAGTACCTCGCGCTGAGCGACGCCGCGACCCAGGTGGTCAGGGCGAGCAATCTCGCCGAGGCGCTGGAGCTGCTGGCCCGCCGCGCCGCGCCCGAGTGCGTCCTGCTCGACCTGCACCTGCCCGACGCCTTCGGCGTGGACGCGGTGTCCCGGCTGCTGAAGGACGCGCCCGGCGCGGCCGTCGTGGTGCTGACCGGTCTGTCGGAGGAGGACGCCGGGCTCGCCGCGGTCGCCTCCGGCGCCCAGGAGTACCTGTCCAAGAGCGCCCTCGAACCCCAGTCGCTCAGCCGCGCCATCCGCTACGCCGTCCAGCGCAAGCAGATCGAGCGCGCGCACGTGGCGCTGCGCGAGAGCTCCATGCGGGCCGAGGAGAACGCCCGGCTGGAGCGCGGGCTGCTGCCCACCCCGCTGCTGCGCGGCGACGACTGGCAGGTGACCACCCGCTACCGGCCGGGCCGCGACCACGCGCTGCTCGGCGGCGACTTCTACGACGTCGTGCAGACCGAGGACGGCACGGTGCACGTCGTCATCGGCGACGTGTCGGGGCACGGCGCGGCCGAGGCGGCGCTGGGCGTGTGCCTGCGGGTCGCCTGGCGGTCCTTCGTCCTCGCCGGCACCCGCGGCGCCGAACTGCCCGGCATGCTGGAGCAGATGCTGGTCGCCGAGCGCGCGGGCGAACACGTCTTCGCCACCCTCAGCTCCCTGGAGTTCGCCCCCGACCGCACCACCGTCAAGATCGTCAGAGCCGGGCATCCGGGGGTGCTGCTGCGCCGCGGCGCCGACGTCCAGTGGTGGGAGCCGGCGTACGGGCCCGCGCTCGGGCTGCTGCCGGGGCAGGGCGTCTGGCCGGTGACGACCGAGACGCTGGACGGCGCGTCCGTGGTCCTGTTCACCGACGGCCTCTTCGAGTGGCGGTACGGCGACGGGCCGGAACGGCTCGGCGAGGACGGGCTGTTGGAGCTGGCCCGGAAGAACGGCGCACTGCCCGCGGAGGCGTTCGTCGACGCCTTGATCAACGCGGCCGAGACGGCGACGGCGGGGCGCGGCGGTCTCGAGGACGACGCGGCCGTGATGCACGCGGGATGGCGGGCGAGGTCATGACGGAACACCCGCCCGTGTCGGGGCCCGGTTCGGAGCCGACGCAACCCACGGCGCCCGCGCCGGAGCCGACGCCTCAAGCCGCTGCCGGGGCCGCGTCCGCTGCCGGGGCCTCGCCCGCTGCCGGGGCCGCGCCCGGTCCCGAGACCGAGCCCGTCGCCCAGTCCACGCCCGATCCCACGCCAGTTCCGGAGTCCGCGTCCGTGCCGCATCCCCCGACCGACCCGCCGCCGGTGTCCGAGCCCGAGCCCGTATCCGAGCCTGAGGCCGTATCCGAAGCCGTATCCGAAGCCGGGCCCGTGTCCGAGAGCGCGCCCGTACCCGGGCCGCGGTCCGAGTCCGGTCCCGACGTCGATCCCGGCCCCGACGTCGAACCCGCTCCGGACGTCGATCCCGCGCAGGATTCCGATCCCGCGCCCGACGTCGTGCCCGCCCCCGTACCCGCTCGCGGGCAGAAGGCCCCCCGGACGAGGTCCGGCTTCCGGCCGCGCGAGAAGGGCCGGATCACGGTCCAGGGCGCGTTCAACCTCGTGCTCGGCGGGATGACGCTGCTCGTCCTCGTCTTCGCGGTGATCGGCGCGCAACTGCTCGCGCACACCACGTCGATCTCCGACCACCTGGCCAACCGGGTGCAGCCCGCGCGGGTGGAGGGGGTGCGGTTGCAGACCGCGCTGCTGGACCAGGAGACCGGCGTGCGCGGCTATGTGCTCACCCATTCGACGGAATTCCTCCAGCCCTACACCGAGGGCCTCGCGGACCAGAAGACGATCACCGCCAGGCTGCGCCCGCTGATCAGCGGCAACAAGCGCGCCTCCGCCGACCTGCTGGCGCTGGAGGAGGCGGCCGACCGCTGGCGCACCACGTACGCGCTGCCGCTCATCGAGCACGCCCGCGAGGGCCTGCCCGCCTCCGCCGACACCTCGCTGCTGGACAGCAGCAAGCGGGGCTTCGACACCGTACGCACCCAGTTCACGATCCAGGACACGCATCTGAAGGAGGACCGGCAGCACAGTCAGGATCAGTTGCGGCGCGTGCGCAACGAACGCGACGCGGTGTTCCTGGCGATGCTGGCCTGCTTCCTGGTGGCCATGGTCTTCCTGGCGCTGCTCCTGCGCCGGATCGTCGGCCTGCCGCTGGGGCGGCTGCGCGACGACGCGCTGCGGGTCGCGGGCGGCGACTTCGACACCGGGATCGAGCCCAGCGGCCCGGCCGATCTGCGGGTGCTGGCCGAGGCTGTGGAGGCGATGCGCAGCGGTATCGCGGGCGCGCTGGCCGAGGCGCACGGCCAGCGCGGACTGCTGGCCGCCCAGGCGGCGGAGCTGACCGAGCAGGCCGAGGAACTGCGCCGCTCCAACGCCGAGTTGGAGCAGTTCGCCTATGTCGCCTCGCACGACCTCCAGGAGCCGCTGCGCAAGGTCGCGTCCTTCTGCCAGCTCCTGGAGAAGCGCTACCGGCACGCGCTGGACGAACGCGGCGTGCAGTACATCGACTTCGCGGTCGACGGCGCCAAGCGCATGCAGATCCTCATCAACGACCTGCTGGCCTTCTCGCGGGTGGGCCGGGCGCAGGACGACCACCGGCCGGTCCAGTTGGAGAACACGCTCGACCAGGCGCTGTACAACCTCGCGGAGCGGCTGGAGGAGTCCGGGGCGCGCGTCGAGCGGCCCGCCGTGCTGCCGGACACCGTCGGCGACGCGACGCTGCTGGCCCTGGTCTGGCAGAACCTGATCGGGAACGCGATCAAATTCCGTTCCCCCGACCGGCCGCCGGTGATCACGGTGGAGTCGGGAACCGCCCCCGACGGCACGCTCGTCTTCAGCGTCACCGACAACGGCATCGGCATCCAGGAGGAGTTCAGCGAGAAGGTCTTCGTGCTCTTCCAGCGGCTGCACAGCCGCAACACCTACGAGGGCACCGGCATCGGCCTCGCCATGTGCCGGAAGATCATCGAGCACCACGGCGGGCGCATCTCGGTGGACAACGAGTACACCGGCGGCACCCGCATCCGTTTCACGCTGCCCGCCGGGGCAGAAGAGTCACCTGACCAGGCGGCGGCGCCTGGCATCGAGGGAGCAGAGGGAGCACCGCGCGTATGAGTCAACCCGTACAGCCGATCGAGGTCCTGCTGGTCGAGGACGACGCGGGCGACGAGCTGATGACCCGGGAGGCGTTCGCCGACAACAGGATCGGCAACACCCTGCACGTGGTCCGCGACGGCGAGGAGGCGCTGGACTTCCTCTACCGGCGCGGCGCCCACCAGGACGCGGTGCGGCCCGACTTGATCCTGCTCGACCTCAACCTGCCGAAGTACGACGGGCGTCAGGTGCTCGAAATGATCAAGGGCGACCGGGACCTGGCCATGATCCCGGTGGTGGTGCTCACCACGTCCGCCACCGAGGAGGACATCCTCCGCAGCTACAAGCTGCACGCGAACGCGTATGTCACCAAGCCCGTCGACGTGGAGCAGTTCATCAGCGCGGTGCGGCAGATCGACGACTTCTTCCTGTCGGTGGTACGGCTGCCCGGCCGCTGAGCGGCCCGCGGGCGGCGTCCGCGCACGGTCCGTACGGCTCCGCGCGTCCACCTGTGCGTCTCGCAACGCGTCTCGTCCGTCAGTACGGCCAGATCGGGGGGTCCGTGCAGAACGGGCCGCCGAGGTTGGCGTGCGCGGGATTGTCCGGGTCCAGCTCGCCCTGCTCGGCGATGAGCTTCGCGGCGAACGGCTCCGAGTCGTCCCGCGGTTCGTACCCGAGCGCGCGGGCGCCCGAAAGGTCCCACCACAGGCGGGTGTTGGCGGAGCTGCCGTAGACGACGGTGTGCCCCGTGGTCCCGGCGCTGAGCGCGGCGTGGAAGAGCCGGGCGCCGTCGGCCGGGCTCATCCAGACCGACAGCATCCGCACCGACGTGGGTTCGGGGAAGCAGGAGCCGATGCGTACGGAGACGGTGTCGATGCCGTGCAGGTCCGCGTAGAGCTGCGCCAGGTCCTCGCCGAAGCACTTGGAGAGCCCGTAGTAGGTGTCGGGGCGGCGCGGGGTGGTGATCGGGATCAGCGCCTCGTCCGGCACCGGGGAGCCCTGCGGCCGCGGGGTGAAGCCGACGGCGTGGTTGCTGGAGGCGAAGACGATCCGGCGGACGTTCTCCTCGCGGGCGGCCTCGTAGAGGTGGTAGGTGCCCTCGATGTTGCCGCGCAGGATCTTGTCGAAGGAGGACTCCAGCGAGATACCGGCGAGGTGGATGATCGCGTCGACGCCGCGCACCGCCTCGCGCAGCGCGTCCCGGTCGGACAGGTCCGCGGTGATCACCCGCGTGCCGTCGGGCGCCCCCTCGACCGGGCGGACGTCGAACAGCCGCAGGTCGTATCCGTACGACGGCAGCAGGCCGCGCATGAGGGTGCCGAGGCCGCCTGCGGCGCCGGTGAGCAGGACGGTGCGGGGAGCGGGCATACGGGGTCTCCGTGTCTGGCGGGGGCTTCGCTGACCTCAGGGGTCACTGTAGACGGCTGACGTCCGCTGTGGGTATGTCCATGGACGACGTTCAGGTATATGGACATTTCCTGGCGGTGGGCGCGGGCGGCGCGGGGGCTCTTGGAGGTGCCCGTCGGCTTGACCTGCCCAGGTCACCTCGCCTAGCGTGGCAGCGTTCATGAATATAGACATGGATCAGATGAGCGCACAGACTTCAGGGGGAACCCGATGACCTCACCCGCCCTCGCCGAGCGCCTCGACGGCCTGCTGTTCTTCCCCGTGACGGCCTTCGGCCCGGACGGCGCTCTCGACCTCGACGTGTTCCGCGCGCATGTGCGCGCCGGGGTGGAGGCGGGCGCCGCCGCCGTCTTCGCGTGCTGCGGCACGGGCGAGTTCCACGCGCTGTCCCCCGAGGAGTTCCGCGCGTGCGTCGCGGCGGCGGTGGAGGAGGTCGCGGGGCGGGTGCCGGTGGTGGCCGGGGCCGGATACGGGACCGCGCTCGCCGTGCAGTACGCCCGGCTCGCCGAGGAGGCGGGCGCCGACGGCCTGCTCGCCATGCCGCCCTACCTCGTCGTCCCCGGCCAGGAGGGCATGCTGCGGCACTACGCGGCGCTCGCCGCGGGCACCGGCCTCGATGTCATCGTGTACCAGCGCGACAACGCTGTCTTCACCCCCGAGACGGTCGTCGAACTCGCCAAGGTGCCCAACATCATCGGCCTCAAGGACGGCCTCGGCGACCTCGACCTGATGCAGCGGATCATCAGCGCGGTCCGCACCGAACTCCCCGGCCAGGACTTCCTCTACTTCAACGGCCTGCCCACCGCGGAACTCACCGGCCTCGCCTACCGCGGCATCGGCGTACTCCTCTACTCCTCCGCGGTCTTCGCCTTCTCGCCCGAGATCGCCCTCGCCTTCCACAAGGCGCTCACCACCGGCGACGACGCCACCGTCAACACGCTGATCGACGGCTTCTACCGCCCGCTGGTCAACCTCCGCAACCAGGGCCGGGGTTACGCCGTCTCGCTGGTCAAGGCGGGGGTCCGGATGCGCGGCCTGGACGTCGGCGAGGTCCGCCCGCCGCTGTCGGAGCCGTCCGCCGCGCACGTCAAGGAACTGGCCGACCTGATCGAGCAGGGCCTCGCGCTGCTCGGCGACCGCTGAACGGGCCCCGGACATGCCGACCATGAGGACTTCCGCCTTCGTCTACCCCTGGGACGTCGTGGGCGACCCCGAGGCGGCCGAACGGATCGCCGCCCTCGGCGTCCAGCAGGTCACCCTCGCCTCCGCCTACCACTCCACCCGCGCGCTGACCCCCCGTCACCCCCGGCACCGGATCGTCACCGCGGAACACTCCGCCGTGCTCTACCCGCCCGACGAACAGCGCTGGGAGGGAAGGGAGTTGCGGCCCTACCCGGCCGGGAGCTGGGCGAGGGGCGGGTCCGGGTTCGGGTCCGGGGACAGGGGCGGGTCCGGGTTCGGGTCCGGGTCCGGGGACAGGGGCGGGGTCGGGTTCGGGTCCGGGGATTTCGACGGGGACGGCGCCGGTGACGCCTTCGGTACGGCGGCCCGCGCGCTGGCCGCCGCCGGGCTCGACGTCCACACCTGGGTCGTGCTCGCCCACAACTCCCGCCTCGGCGCCGAGCATCCGGCCACCTCGGTGGTCAACGCCTACGGCGACCGCTACCCGTGGGCGCCCTGCATCGCCCAACCGGCCGTCCGTACCTACCTGGTGGACCTCGCGGCGGAGGCCGCCGTACGCCCCGGCGCGGGCGGCACCGAACTGGAGTCCCTGGGCTGGTACGGCCTCGCCCACCTGCACGCCCACGACAAGATCGCCGGGGTGCCGCTCGGCGACGCCGCCCAGTACCTGATGTCGCTGTGCTTCTGCGCGCACTGCCGGGACGGCTACGCCGGGCTCGGCGCCGATCCCGCCGACGTGGCCGCCGCCGTCCGCCGCGCGCTGGCACCCGTCTTCGAGGGGGACGCCCCGGGCGACGCCGCCGGGCTCCCGGCGATCGAGAAGCTGCTCGGCGCGGAGTTGACGGCGCTCACCCTCACCTGGCGTACGCAGACGGCCGGTTCGCTCCAGGAGCGGGCCGTGGCCGCCGTACGGGCCGCCGCCGCGCCCGGCTTCCAGGTGCTGATGCACGCCGACCCGGCGCCGTACCGCTGCGGCGCCAACGCGGGCGTGGAACCGGCCCGCGTCCTGGCCCACGCCGACGGGCTCGTGCTGCCCTGCGCCGGCGGTCCGGCCGCCCGCGAGGCGATGCTGACCCCGCTCGCCCCGCACCGCCGCGAAGGCACCGTACTTGCGGCGAACCTCACCGTCGTCTCCGGCATGGGCGGCAGCCCCGGCACGCTCGCCGAGGCCGCCGCGCACGCCGCCGCGCTCGGCGCCACCGAACTGCGCCTGTACCACGCGGGCCTGGCCTCGGACGCCGACCTGAGGGCCGTACGGTCGGCGCTGGCCTGAGGCGCGGAGCCTTCACGGGTGCGCGCCGACGGCACGCGCCGACGACGGGCCCGCGCGGCGCGGGCACGCCGGGGGCGGGCGGGAGCACGAGACGGGCCGGGGCGCGGCGATCATGGGGGTACCGCCGCGCCCCGGAGCGTCACCCTCAGGTGAGGCGGGAGGGCTGTGCGTACTCAAGTCGCCACCGGGGCACCGGAGGTTGCCGCGTATGACGCGAATATTTCCGGCGGGCTACGGGAGCCGTCCGGTCAGAATCCGCCGTCGACCGACGACGTGCCGTCGGGCTCGGTCCAGCGGGCGGTGTACGTGTCGCCGCCGGTGGCGCGGGCGCCCGCCGCGTGGTTGAACTGGCCCGAGAACGTGTACGTGCCGGGCGCCAGCGTGTTGTTCGCGTCGAGCGTCCAGCGGTAGACCAGCTCCGCGCCCTCCACGGTCACCGTGGGGTTCGTGCCGCCCGAGACGGAGGTCCACGAACCGGTGCTGCTGACGCCTTCGGTACGGGCCACGCGCAGTTCGACGCTGAGCGTCGTGAGCGGCTTGCCGGTGGTCAGCACCACATCGCTCTGCGTCCAGTAGTCGTTGCTCGCGCTGTCCACCGAACCCCGCGCGGTCAGCGTGCCGTTCCGCGCGGTCTCGACCGAGCCCGGCGCGCCGCCGTCGATGCCCGAGGTGGTGGCCGCCGACGACGGGGGAGTGCCGGTGGGGGAGGACGCGCCGCCGGACGGCGTGCCCGTGGGACGCGTACCGCCGGTGCCGCCGTGGCGGCCGGACGGGTGCGACGACGCGGCCGGTGAACGCGGCTGCGCGGCGGGGGAGTCGGTGCCGACCGGGCTGGAGGTCGCGGAGTGCGTGACGCCGGGCCCGCCGGAGGTCACCACGGACTGCGTCGGCTCGCCGTTGCCGGTCACGGCGCCGACCGCGAGGCCGCCGAGGCCGATCGCGCCCGCGACGGCCGCCGTCACCGCGGCGATCCGCATCCACGGCGCCCCGGTCCCGCTGCCGTGCCCGTCGGACCGCCCGCCGGTGCGCGGCGGCTCCGCCATCCCGTGCCCGGCCATGTCGCGTTCCGCCATGCCCTGTTCGACCCGCGCCAGCATCCGCTCCCGGTCCGGCCGGTGGGACCCGGCCGCGTCCCGCAGCCGTTCCGGCAGCTCGGCCCTGTCGGTCCTGTCGGCCATCACACTCCCCGTCCCGTACGAGTACGAGCCGCAGGACCCGCCGCACCCATGATGCGCGCCGCGCCGGGGCCGGTGACGACCGGGCCCGCGGCGCCGGGGACGGCGGGGCCGGGTACAGGGCCCGCACCGCCGGGGGCGCCCGCGCCCGGCACCGTACCCGCGCCCGGCACCGTAGCGGCACCCGGCGCCGCACCGGCGCTTGGCACCGCCCGCACCCCGTCGCCCGCGGCCGGGTCCGGCTCGGCGCCGCCCGTCCGCGGCGCCAGCAGCCGCTCCAACTCCGCGACGCCGCGCGACGTCTGGCTCTTCACCGTACCCACCGAGATGCCGAGCACCGCCGCCGTGTCCCGCTCCGACAGGTCGAACGCGTGCCGCAGCACCACGCACGCCCGCTTGCGGAACGGCAGCCGCTGCAACGCCTCGCGCACGTCGAGCACGGCCGGTACGTCGGGACCGTCGGTCCGGTCCTGCGGCTGCGACCAGAACAGCGCGATCCGCCGCCGCTCCCGTACCGCGCTGCGAATGCGCGAGCGGGCCAGATTGGTCACCACACCGCGGGCGTACGCGACCGGGTGGTCGGCCGCCCGCACCCGGTCCCAGTGCCGCCACATGGCGACCAGGGCGTCGGCCGCGAGATCGTCGGCCGCGTCCGCCTCACCGGTCAACAGGTGTGCCAGACGCGCCAGTTCCGCGTAGTGCTGCTCGAAGAACGCGTGGAAATCAGCGGCGGCGTCGGCGTCG
Source organism: Streptomyces sp. NPDC024632 (assembly GCF_055559175.1). NCBI lineage: Bacteria > Bacillati > Actinomycetota > Actinomycetes > Kitasatosporales > Streptomycetaceae > Streptomyces > Streptomyces sp. NPDC024632. The sequence goes on along the minus strand of NZ_JBVHLD010000001.1, from coordinate 88,331 downwards.
TCGCCGATGGCTGTGCCCACGGTCACCTCTTCCTGCCCGGACCTCCCCGCCACGGCGCGGCGTGAGCGTAGCAGCGGTGGAAGGCCATGGGCAGAGGTCGGGAAACAGCACTTCGGCGACGGGCGGCGAACCCCGGATCAGCAGGCCGACTGACGGCTCGTCACGTCAGGGCGCAGCGCTGTACCCGGGTGACGATCTCCAGGTCGAAGGGGCCGCCGGAGGTCTCGGGACGGGACGTCAGATAGTCCCTGATCCGCCCCACCAGCGCCTCGCGCTCGGCGGGTTCGAGCACCAGGACGTGGGAGTGGGTGGCGACGGTGGCCAGCAGCGAGTCGACCGTCCGCGGCTGCCGGTGCGGGAACTCGCCGTGTTCGACGGGCGTGAAGCCGGTGTGCCGGTCGATGCCCTTGCCCGGCCGCCAGTCGATGTACGACACCCGGCTCGCCGTCACCTTGTTGAGCCCGGCGATCCACTCCACCCGGTCGTCGTCGGTGTTCCACAGCGCGCCCAGCGTGCCGCCGGGCCGCAGCACCCGCGCGATCTCCGGCATCGCCCGCTCCTGGTCGAACCAGTGGAACGCCTGCCCCACCACGACCGCGTCCACCGAGGCGTCCGCCAGCGGGATCTCCTCCGCGCCGCCCGCCAGCGCCGTCACCGACGGCAGCAGCCGCTCCAACTCCGCGCGCATGCCGGGGTCCGGCTCCACGGCGGTGACCCGGTGCCCGAGCGCCACCAGCGACTGGCTCAGCTTGCCGGTGCCCGCGCCGAGGTCCAGCACGTCGAGCGTGCCGCGCTCGTCGTCGGTCGCGTGCAGCGCCCACCGCACGCCCGCCACCGGGTAGTCGGGCCGGTGCGCGGCATAGGCGGCGGCCTCGGCGCCGAAGGAGGAGGCCCGGCGGGCGAACATCTGGGTATCGGATTCGCGCATGCCGCCGACCCTACGACGCCGGCCGTACGACCGTCAGAGGCGGCGCGTGGCGAGCAGCAGCCGGTCCCGCGCGTCGAAGAGCGTGTCCTTGATCATCTGCTCGTGCCCAGGCGTCAGCCGGGCCACCGGCACCGAGCAGCTCACCGCGTCCCGCGCGGGCGTGCGGTACGGGATCGCGATCCCGAAGCAGCGCAGCCCGAGGGTGTTCTCCTCGCGGTCGACGGAGTAGCCCTGTTCGCGGATCTGGGCCAGCTCCTCGATCAGCTTCTCGCGGTCGGTGTGGGTGTGCTCGGTCAGCGGCTCCAGCGTCTCCGGCAGCAGCTTGCGCACCTGCTCGTCGGTGTACGTGGCCAGCAGCGCCTTGCCGAGCGAGGTGGAGTGCGCGGGCAGCCTGCGCCCGACCCGGGTGAACGGCCGCAGATAGTGCTGCGACTGCCGGGTGGCCAGGTAGACCACGTTGGTGCCGTCGAGGCGCGCGAGGTGGATGGTCTCGCTGGTGTCGTCGGACAGCCGGTCGAGCGTGGGCCGCGCGGCGGCCACCACCTCGTCACCGTCGATGTACGAGGTGCCGACCAGCAGCGCGCGCACGCCGATGCCGTACCGCGTACCGGTGGCGTCCGTCTCGATCCAGCCGAGGTCGACCAGGGTGCGCAGCAGCATGTACAGGCTGGACTTCGGGTACCCCACCGACTCCTGCACGGCGGCCAGGCTGTGCATGCCGGGGCGGCCCGCGAAGAACTCCAGCAGTTCCACCGTGCGGACCGCGGACTTGACCTGGGAACCGGCTCCCTCGGCAACAGCCATCGCGTACGACCCCTCTAAGACGTTCGTGGTGCTCGTTCAGTCGTGCTCGTGTGTGGTGCGTGTTCGTCGTGTCTGTCTGTCGTGCTCGGTTGTCGTGACCGTTCGTCGTGCGTGTCCGTCGTGCGTCACGTCGTTGCGTGTCCGTCGTGCGTGTCCGTGCGCGCGCCGTGCCCGGCGCCCGCCTTGTCCGGCCGGGCCCGTGGACGTAGGCTCCGGACGATCGGTGATTCATATCTGAAGACGTTGTTCAGTATAGAGAACGATGCCGTCATGCAGTACGGAAATGTGGAGGTTCTTCCGGTGGCAGTACCAGTCTGGAGCGTCGACCCCCGAACCGGGAAGCAGCGGGAGCAGGTCGCGGTGGAGGCCACGGCCGACGAGGTCGACGCCGCCGTGCGCGCGGCGGCGACCGCCGTTCCCGCGCTCGCCGACCGCAGCGTACGCTCCCGCCTGCTGCGCGGCGCCGCCGGGCTGCTGGAGGACGAGGGCGCGGCGGTCATCGCGGCGGCCGACGCCGAGACCGCGCTCGGGCTGCCCCGCCTCACCGGTGAACTCGCCCGCACCGCCTATCAGTTGCGCGCGTTCGCGGATGTGGTCGACGAGGGCGGCTATCTGGACGTGATCATCGACCACGCCGACCCGGCGGCCCAGCCCATCCCGCGCCCCGATCTGCGCCGCTACAAGATCCCGCTCGGCGTCGTCGCCGTCTACGCGGCCAGCAACTTCCCGCTCGCCTTCTCCGTACCCGGCGGCGACACCGCCAGCGCGCTCGCGGCCGGGTGCCCGGTCGTGGTCAAGGCGCACCCCGACCACCCCGCCACCTCCGCGCTCTGCGCCGACATCCTGCGCCGCGCCGCCGTCGCCGCGGGCCTGCCCGCCGACACCGTCGTCCTCCTGCACGGCTTCGAGGCCGGGGTCGAGCTGGTCAAGCACCCGCTGGTGGCCGCGGCCGGCTTCACCGGCTCGGTCCCCGGCGGACGCGCCCTCTACGACGCCGCCGCCGCACGGCCGCGCCCGATCCCCTTCCACGGCGAACTGGGCAGCCTCAACCCGGTCGTCGTCACCGAGGCCGCGGCGGCCGAGCGCGCCGAGCAGATCGGCACCGGGCTCGCCGGTTCCTTCACCCTGGGCGTCGGCCAGTTCTGCACCAAGCCGGGCCTCGTCCTGGCCCCCGGCGGCGAGCACGGCGACCGGCTGGTGGGCGCGCTCACCGGCGCCGCCTCGGACGCGGGCCCCGGTGTGCTCCTCGACGCCCGCATGCGCGACAACTTCCTCAAGGGCGTCGCCGCCCGCGCCGCCCTGCCCGGCGTCGAGACCCCCGTCACCGCGGGCGACGGCGGCGAGCACGCGGTGCGGCCCGGCTTCGTCACCGTCGCCGCGGCCGACCTCACCGAGCAGGGCGCGTACGACCTGCTCCTCGAGGAGTGCTTCGGGCCGCTGACCGTCGTCGTACGGTACGGGTCCGCCGCCGAACTGGCCGCCGTGCTCGACCGGCTGCCGGGCAGTCTCACGGCGACCGCGCACCTCGGTTCGGAGGAGGCCGGGCAGCCCGGCGGCGAGGCGGCGGCGCTGCTGGCCCGGCTCACCGGCCTGGCCGGGCGCGTCCTGGTCAACGGCTGGCCGACCGGTGTCGCGGTGGCCCCCGCCCAGCACCACGGCGGCCCCTACCCGGCCACCACCTCGACCTCCACCTCCGTCGGCGGCACCGCCATCGAGCGCTGGCTGCGGCCGGTGGCGTACCAGGACACCCCGCCCGCGCTGCTGCCGCCCGAGCTGGCCGACGCCAACCCGCTGGGCGTCCCGCGCCGGGTCGACGGCGTCCTGGTCAGGTGATCCCCGGGGGCACGTCGGTACGTGCCCCGGGCCGGACTGACCCCGAGGTCCCGTCCGGTGCCGCCGGACGGGACCTCGGGGCATGTCCTAGGGCGCGTCCGTGAGATGGGCCAGGAGGACGGGGACGTGGCTGTGCTCCGGGTCCTTCACCGCCGTCAGCAAGGTGACGCTCCCGGCGCGCGCCTGCTCGCGCAGCCGCTGGGTGGCGGGGACCTGCTCGGGACCCGCCAACTCGGCCCGGTAGCGCCGCGCGAAGTCCGCGTGGCGGTCCGGGTGGGCGTGGTACCAGGTGCGCAGCTCGGCCGACGGCGTGAGCACCTTGCACCAGTCGTCCACCGCCGCCCGCTCCTTGGACACCCCGCGCGGCCACAGCCGGTCGACCAGCACGCGCAGGCCGTCCCCGGGCGTCCACGTCGTCGTAGATCCGCCGCACCCGGAAACCCGTCGCCGCGCCCGCGTCCTTCGCCATCCCGTCCGCCTCTCCGCTCCGTCTCACTCCTTCCAGTCCACGCCTCCGGCCGCCGATCCGCCACCGCGTCGGGACCGGGCGGTCTTGTCGGGGTCGGGCCGCCCGGTCGGTCGCGGGACACCGGGTCAGGAGTCGGCCGGGCGGCCGGGGCGCAGGGCCGCCGCCGTGGCGACGGCGGTGACGGTCAGCAGGGCGGCGGCCAGCAGGAGGCAGACGCGCATGCCGGACAGGAAGCGGTCCCGGTCCGCGACCAGCGCGCCGAAGGCGGCCACGCTCAGGGCGCCCGCGATCTGGCGGCCCGCGTTGAGCACCCCGGCCGCCAGCCCGGCGCGGTCGGCGGGGGTCGCGTCCAGCAGCGCGGCGGTCAGCGGCGGTACGGCGAGCGCGCCGCCGAGGCCGAGCGGCACCATGACGACCGCGAGCAGTGCGGCCGGGGTGCGGGCGGTGACCGGCAGCAGCACCAACAGCCCGGCGACCATGAGGAGTTGACCGGCGAGCATGGGCAGCCGGGCGCCGACGGGGGCACCTCCCGCCGAAGGCGGGGAGAGGGCGGACAGCCTGCCCGAGACGATGTTGACGGCGGGGATCAGCGCCGTCATGGGCAGGAACATGAGCCCGGCGCCGAGCGGTGACTGGTCGCGCACCTGCTGGAAGAAGAGGCTGAGCACGAAGATCATCCCGTAGAAGGCGAAGCTCAGCGCGGCGCCCACCGCCACACAGACCGCGACCGTACGGTCCCTGAACAGGCCGAGCGGCACCACCGGATGCGCGCTGCGCGCCTCGATCAGGAAGAAACCGGCGAGGACGGCCACCGCGACGGCCGCCGCCACCAGCCCGAGCCCGCCGCCCTCGATGACCGCGAAGGTCAGCGCGGCCAGCCCCAGCACCGCCGTGAGCTGCCCCGGCACGTCCAGCGGCGCGGGCCTTCGCGGCGAGCGGGGCGTCCGCGCCAGCAGCACGGCGGCGAGCAGACCGACCGGCAGGTTGATGAAGAAGATGGCGCGCCAGGACCACGCCGAGGTGAGGGCGCCGCCCGCTACGGGTCCGAGCGCCACGGCCGAGGCGCCGCCCGCCGCCCACAGGGCGATGGCGCGGGCCCTGCCGATGCCGCCGGACGCCGCGCCGGACGGATGCGGGGTGGACCCGGCGTCCGGATACGCCTGCCGCACCAGGGCGAGCGAGGCGGGCAGCATCACCGAGGCGGCCGTGCCCTGCACCACGCGGGTGCCGATCAGTACGCCGAGGCCGGGCGCGAGACCGCACGCGGCCGACGCGGCGGTGAAGACCGCCATGCCCGCGCCGAAGGCGCGCCCGGCGCCGATCCGGTCCGACAGCGCCCCGGTGGAGAGCATGAAGGCGGCGAAGACCAGCGTGTAGCCGTCCACGACCCACTGGAGCGCGGCGAGGCCGCCGTGCAGATCGGTGCCGATGGACGGCAGGGCGACCGTCACGACCGAGGCGTCCAGGGTGATCACGAAGAAGCCGAGCAGGGCGGCGGCCAGGGTGCGGCCGGGCGAGGGTACGGGCGCGGACGAGGGCGCGGGTGCGGGTGCGGGCGCGGGTGCGGCGACGGGTTTCCGGGCGGCGGGCGGGGCCGCACAGTCCGGACCGGAGAGACGCGGAGACATGCGATCAGCGTGGCCGCGGCCGTCGCCGTACAGTAGTGGCCTGAATGCCACGGTCCCGGAGGTTCTGGCCATGCCCTTCACGTGTCCCCGCCCGCACCGGGTCGCGGTGATCGCCGCGCGGCCGGTGTCGATGTTCAACCTCGCCGTGCCGGAGATGCTGTTCGGCAAGGTCCGGGTGGACGGCGGGCCCGGCTACGAGGTGGAGTTGTGCACGTCTGACCCCGGCAGCGTCGGGACCGGCGGCGGGGCCGAGCTGGTGATCGGGCAGGGTCTGGACGCGGTGGAGCGCGCCGACACGGTGGTCGTGGCCGGGACCGGGTCGCGGGAGGACCCGGACCCGCGTGTCGTGGCCGTCCTGCGGCAGGCCGCGCGGGCGGGCAAGCGGGTGGCGTCCATCTGCACGGGCGCCTTCCTGCTCGCCGAGGCCGGACTGCTCGACGGCCGCCAGGCCACCACGTACTGGGAGTACACCGGCCAACTCGCCGCGCGTTACCCGGCGGTGGTCATGGAGCCCGACGTGCTCTTCGTCCAGGACGGCCAGATGCTGACGTCCTCCGGATACGCGGCGGGCATCGACCTGTGCCTGCACATCATCCGCACCGACTACGGCGCGGCCGTCGCCAACACGGTGGCCCGGCTGGCGCTGGTCGCGCCCGTACGGCACGGCGGGCAGGCGCAGTTCACCGACACACCGCTGCCCGCGGAGACCGGCACGTCGCTCGCCGCGACCCGCGCCTGGGCGATGACCCGGCTCGACGCGCCGCTCACCCTCACCGACCTCGCCCGGCACGCGGCCGTCAGCGTCCGCACCCTCAGCCGCCGCTTCCACGCCGAGACCGGACTCAGCCCCCTCCAGTGGCTGCTGCACCAACGCGTCGAGCGGGCCAAGGAGTTGCTGGAGACCACGACCCTGCCCGTCGACCAGGTCGCCCGCGCCAGCGGTCTCGGCACCGCCGACTCGCTGCGGCAGCACCTGCTGCGCAGGGCCGGGCTGACGCCGAGCGACTACCGCGCGACGTTCACCCGCCTGACGACGGCCTGACCTCTGGCCGGTGGGCGGCGGCGCTTCTCGCCGGTCCGGGCCGTACGACCGTACGACCGGCGGCCGTACGGCCCGTGACCGCCGGGTGCCTCGTACAGTGCGGTGCATGGGTGAACGCGACGTGCTGCACATCAAGGGACGGGTGCTGGTCGGGCCCGACGAGGTCAGGGACGAGCTGTGGGTGGTCGGCGGGCGGATCAGCTACGACCGCCCGGCCGCGGCTCCGGCCGCGACCGTCACCGGCTGGACCCTGCCGGGACTGGTCGACGCGCACTGCCACGTGGGACTCGACGCGCACGGCGCCGTCGACCGCGACACCGCGGAGAAGCAGGCGCTCACCGACCGGGAGGCCGGCGCGCTGCTGCTGCGCGACGCGGGCTCGCCGAGCGACACCCGCTGGACCGACGACCGCGCCGACCTGCCCAAGATCATCAGGGCGGGCCGCCACATCGCCCGCACCCGCCGGTACATCCGCAACTACGCCCACGAGATCGAGCCCGGCGACCTGACGGCGTACGTACGCCGCGAGGCGCGTCGCGGCGACGGCTGGGTGAAGCTGGTCGGCGACTGGATCGACCGGGAGGCGGGCGACCTCGCGGCGTGCTGGCCGAAGGACGCGCTCACCGAGGCCATCGCCGCCGCGCACGAGGAAGGCGCCCGCGTCACCGCGCACTGCTTCGCCGAGGACTCGCTCGCCGACCTCGTCGCCGCGGGCATCGACTGCGTCGAGCACGCCACCGGACTCACCGAGGACACCATCCCGCTCTTCGCGGAACACGGCGTCGCCATCGTCCCCACCCTGGTCAACATCGCCACCTTCCCCGCCCTGGCCGCGGGCGGCGAGGCCAAATTCCCGCGCTGGGCCGACCACTTGCGACGGCTGCACGCCCGCCGCCACGACACCGTGCGCGCCGCGTACGACGCCGGTATCGCCGTCTACGCCGGTACGGACGCGGGCGGCAGCCTCGCCCACGGCCTGATCGCCGACGAGGTCGCGGAGCTGGTCGCCGCCGGGCTGCCCGTCAACGCCGCGCTCTCCGCCGCCACGTGGGGTGCCCGCCAATGGCTGGGCCGCGAAGGGCTCACCGAGGGCGCGCCCGCCGACCTGGTGGTCTACGAGAGCGATCCGCGCGCGGACGTACGGGTGCTGGCGGCGCCGCGGCGAATCGTGCTGCGCGGCACGGTCGTCGCCTGACGGGCCGTCAGGCTCTCTCGGGGTCCTCTCGCGGTCGCGCCGTCCCGTTCGCCGCGCGCAGACGGTCGCGCCGCGCCGCTCGCGGACGCCTCCCGTGTACACCACGGCCGTTCGACGTGCGAGGACGTGAGTTGACCGACCGTGACGTACGGGGGCCGGGACGCGTTAGGCATCTTCGCGGCCGCCCGGGGCGTCAACCGAGGTGAGGGGTGTCATCCCGTGGTCCGGGTGACGCGGGGGAACGGTCGTGCGGCGAGATTCGAAGAAGTTCACGGAAACCACCCTTATGGGTGAACTGACGCCGTGTGCCCGCCAGTTCACCCTCCGTGCGTAAACATTGCCGGGTCGAGGTCCCCGGCGGCTGTCCCCAACAGTCGTGCGCCGGGGACTCCATGCCACTTGTGGGGGTTTTCCACCGTGTACCGCACCATCAACATCAGCCTGCCCGCACGCCGTTCGGCCGCCGCCATCGGCGCCGCCGTCGCCCTCGCCGCGGGCACCCTCGCCGTAGCGCCGGGCGCGCAGGCGACCCCCGCGCCGTCGGGCGGCGGCACGTCCACCGCGACCGTGCTGCGAGCGGGCCTCGACGTATCGCTGCTGAACAAGACCGTGGACGTCCCGGTGAATGTCTCGCTCAACGATGTGAAGGCGCCCGCCGACGCGAAGGAGACCGCGCTGACCGTGAAGGTCGGCAGCGGTGTCGAGCAGGGTCGCGAGATCAGCATCCTGCGGGCCGACGTCGCGACGGCGAACGCGACCGCCGACCGTTACAAGGCGGAGGGCTACGCCAACGTGGCCAAGGCCGAGGTCCATGTCCCCGGACTTCCGCTGCTCTCGTTGATCAAGCTGGACGCCGTCACGTCCAAGGCGACCTGCCAGGTGGGCCACAAGCCCACCGCCAGCTCGAAGCTGGTCGGGGTGACGATCCTCGGCAGGACCATCTCGCTCAACGCGGTCGGCACCACCGACGTCCGCGTCGGCGGGGTCGGTGAGGTCAGTCTCCAGCTCACCAACACCGTGACCACCTCCCGAACGGCCGCAGCCACCGCCCTTCAACTGAAGGTCCACATCAACCCGTTGAACCTCGGGGTCGCCGAGGTCACCGGTGACGTCACGCTGGCGCAGGCCACCTGCCGTACGCCCCAGGCCGGCGGCTCGACCGGGGGGTCGACGTCGGGAGGCAACTCCGGCGGCTCGACGAACGGCGGTTCCACGAACGGAGGCTCGACCAACGGCGGTTCCACGAGCGGAGGCTCGACCAACGGCGGTTCCACGAACGGCGGTTCCACGAACGGCGGCTCCGCCAACGGAGGTGCCGCGAACGGCGGTTCCACGAACGGGGGGTCCACCAACGGCGGCTCGACCGGCGGTTCCACGGGCGGTCACTCCACCGGCGGCTCCACCTCCGGCTCGTCCAACGGCGGTTCCGGCAACGGCGGTTCCAGCGGTACGTCCGGCTCCGCGGGCACCTCGGGCGGCTCCACCTCCGGCGGCAGCAACACCCACCCGCAGACCGGCACCGACACCTCGGTGAACACCGGCAGCCTGGCCGAGACCGGCGCCAGTTCCTCCACGCCGTACATGGCGTACGGGGCCATCGGCCTGATCGCGGTGGGCGGCGGGGCCTTCCTGCTCACCAACCGCCGCCGCAAGGCCGCCGCTTCGCGCGGCGAGTAGTCCGGCCCACCGGGGGGATGGGGGGAATACAGGGGAGGGCGGCTCCGCTCCGGGAGCCGCCCTCTACTCTGTTCCCTACGAACGGCGGCTCGACTGCCGATCGACTTGGGGATGGGCGAACGGGGCGAACGAGTAATGGTCGACGGGCTTTTCGCGGGTCGTTACGAACTGGCGGAGCTTCTCGGCTCCGGCGGAATGGCCCGGGTGCACCGCGCCCGCGACACCCGCATGGGCCGCGCCGTCGCGGTCAAGACGCTCCTGCCCGAACTGGCCAGCGACCCCGACGCGCGCCGCCGGTTCGCCCGCGAGGCGCAGGCCGCGGGAGCGCTCAACCACCCCGGCATCGTCACCGTCCACGACCAGGACGAGGTCCGCACCGACGACGACACCGTGGTGCCGTACCTGGTCATGGAGTACGTGCGGGGCAGCACGCTCGCCCAACTCGTCCGCGAGCAGGTCTGGTTCGCGCCCGAGCGCGCGGCGCGCATCGCCGCCGACGTGCTGGACGCGCTCGCCCACGCCCACAGCCACGGCACCGTCCACCGCGACGTGAAGCCCGCCAACGTGATGATCACCACCGAAGGCGCCGTCAAGGTCGCCGACTTCGGCATCGCGCACGTCCTGCACAGCGACGCCCGGCTGACCGCCACCGGCTCGGCGATCGGCACGCCCAGCTACATGTCGCCCGAGCAGATCAACGGCGTCGACGTCGACGCCCGCAGCGACGTCTACGCGGTCGGCTGCGTCCTGACCGAACTGCTCACCGGCAAACCGCCGTTCACCGACGGCAACCCGATCAACCTCATGTACTGGCACGTCCACACCCCGCCCCCGGCCCCGTCCGCCCGCAATCCGCGGGTGCCCGAGGAGTTGGACGCGCTGGTGCTGGCCGCGCTCGCCAAGGACCCGGCCGAGCGGCCCGAGGGCGCCGCCGCCTTCCGCGACCAACTGCGCGGCTGGCTGGCGGCCACCGGCTCCTCCGCGCTGACCGGACCCGCCGCTGAACCCGCGGACGGCGGTTCGGGCAAGCGGTCGTCGGCGGCCGACCCCCGGGCGACCTTCGGAGTGCCGGGCGCCGGGCTGCCCGCGCTGCCGCCCAAGGCGGACCCGGCCGGAGCAGGCACGCCGCCGCGGGCACCGCGGACCCCCGCCGGGTCGCCGGGCACGCCTTCCCCGTCCGGCGGCACGCCCTCGCCCTCGTCCGGCACCCCTTCCTCGTCCTCCGGCACGCCCTCGCCCTCGTCCGGCACTCCCTCCCCGTCCTCCGGCACTCCCTCCCCGTCCGCGGGCCGGGGCTCCTCCATACCGCCCGCCGCCGCGAGCGACGCGACCCCGCCGCCGCGCGCGGCCGGCTACCTCCAGCCGGAGCACCCCGCGTACCGCGCCCCGCAGCGCCCGGTGCCGCCGCAGTATCTGCCGAGCACCCCGCCGCCGCTCAATGTGGGCAGGCCCGCGGAGCCGCCGCGGGGCGGGGCCGGGCGCCGCCGGTGGATGGCGGGCGCGGCCGGGCTGGCGGTCACCGCGGTCGCCGTGACCGTGACGCTCACCTTCGCGCCGTTCGGCGGCAAGAAGCACGGCGACGACAAGCCCACCGACAAGCCGACCGTGCAGAACGCGGCGCTTCAACTCCACGGCGGGAAGGAGGGTTCCGGCTACAGCGGCGGGCTGAACGGGGTGGTCAGACCCTCGACGGCCACCGGCGGCACGCTGAAGCTCATCTCCTCCTACGCCTCGGAGAATCTCCTCGACCCGGCCGCCACCTACGACCAGCCGTCGTGGAATCTCCAGCGCCTCTACCTGCGCAAACTCGTGGACTACGCGCCCGCGCCCGGCGGCGCGGGCCGCAAGGTCGTCCCCGACCTCGCCACCGACACCGGCCAGGTCAGCTCCGACGGCCGCACCTGGACCTTCCGCCTCAAGGACGGCGTCACCTTCGACAACGGAGCGCCGATCACCTCCAAGGACGTCAAGTACGGCATCGAGCGGACCTTCGCCCGCGACGAGTTCCCCGGCGGCCCGACCCACCTCGTGGACCTCCTCGACCAGGGGCAGAACTACCGGGGCCCGTACACCGACAGCGACCCCGGCAAGCTCGGCCTGCGCTCGGTGGCCACACCGGACGACCGCACGATCGTCTTCCGGCTCGCCAAGCCCTACGCGGACTTCCGCTACGTCCTCGCGCTGTCGATCGGCGCGCCCGTCCCGCAGTCCGCCGACACCGGCGGCGGCAAGGACTTCGGGAAGCACCCCGTCGGCAGCGGCCCCTACCGCGTCGCGAGCTACACCTCGGGCGCCTCGGTGCACCTGGTCCGCAACACCCACTGGGACCCCAGGACCGACACCGTGCACTCGGCGCTGCCCGACGCGATCGACCTGAAGATCGTCAGCAGTCAGGACGAGGTCGAGACCGACCTGCTCGACGGCAGCGCCGACCTCGACCTGGCAGGCCAGACGGTCAGCGACCAGACCGAGACCAAGATCCTCAACGACCCGGCGCTGAAGGCCAATACGGACCTCGTCTTCAACGGCACCACCCGCTTCCTGAGCCTCCAGACCACGGTGGCGCCCTTCGACCGGTACGAGTGCCGCTGGGCCGTGCAGTACGCCATCGACAAGGCGCAGGTCCGCGCCGTGCTCGGCGGGCAGTACGCCGGCGGCGAGGTGGCCACCACGATGCTGCCGCCGACCACCGACGGATACAGCACCTCGGCCACGCCCTTCGGCACCAACGCGGGGGTTTCGTTCCCCGACGAGGCACGCAAGTACCTGGGCAAGTGCGGCAAGCCCAACGGCTTCACCGTCACCATGGCCGGGGTCAAGGCGCCGGGGCGGGTCGAGGACGCCATGCAGTCCATCCGCGGTTCCCTCGCCGAAGTCGGCATCACCGTCAAGATCGTCACGCAGGACGCCAGTACCTTCTACGATACGCTGCTGTCGCCCAGCAAGCTCAAGAGCGCCAAGTGGGGCATCGTGATGACCGGATGGGCCGCCGACTGGCCCACCGGCGGCGGCTTCCTGCGCTCGCTGATCCAGCCGGGCAGCATCAACAACTACGCCCAGCTCGACGACAGCGAGATCAACGGCCTGGTCACGCAGGCCGACGGCGTCACCGATCCGGCCAAGGCCGCGTCACTGTGGCAGGCCATCGATGCCAAGGTGATGGGCGAGGGGACCATGGTCCCGCTGATCTACACCCAGCACCTCGTCTACCGCGCCCCCCGCCTCACCAACGTCTACGAGCAGCCGGTCCTCGGCGGCGTCGACCTCACCGCCCTCGGCGTCAAGCAGTAGGCAGAAGCGGCCGGTTGAGCGCCCTGCTCTCAGGCCATGGCCGTGGCCAGGGCGTTCGCGAAGCCGTCCGTCGTACGGCGGTCGCGCACGGCGATCCGCAGCCAGTCGGGTCCGAGGCCGGGGAAGGTGTCGGCGCGCCGGACCGCGTAGCCCATCTCTCGCAGCCGGAGCCGGACGTCGGCCGCTCCGGGCATGCGCAGCAGGACGAAGGGACCGGCGGGCGCGTCGCCCGCGACCTCGACTCCGGGGAGTGCGGCCAGCCGGTCCAGCAGGTAGGCGCGGTCGCCGACCACGGTACGGGCCGCCTCCGCCGCCTCCGCGACCGCGTCCGGCTCCACGCAGGCAACGGCCGCCGCCAGGGCGGGAGTCGACACCGCCCACAGCGGCTGTGCGCTCTCCAGCGCGGCGACCGTGTCCGCGTCGCCGAGCACGTAGCCGATCCGCAGTCCGGCCAGGCCCCAGGTCTTGGTCAGGCTGCGCAGGACGAGGAGCCCCGGCACGTCCCGGCAGCCGGCCAGCGACTCGCTCTCGCCCGGCACCGCGTCCATGAACGCCTCGTCCACCACCAGCGTGCGCCCCGGACGGGCCAACTCCCGTATCAGCGCCGCCGGATGGAGGACGGACGTCGGGTTGGTCGGATTGCCGACCACCACCAGATCCGCCTCCGGCTGGACCGCCGCCGGGTCGAGCCGGAAGCCGTCGGACGCGGACAGCAGGACCCGCCGCACCTCGTGCCCGGCCGCCCGCAGCGCCGCCTCGGGTTCGGTGAACTGCGGGTGCACCACAACGGTGTGACGTGGCGTCAGTGCCCGCGCGAGCAGCACGAACGCCTCCGCCGCTCCGGCCGTCACCAGCACCTCGGCGTCCGGCCGCCCGTGGCGTAGGGCCACCGCGTGCCGCGCCGCCCGGCCGTCCGGATATCCGGCGAGGCCGGTCAGCGACCGCGCGACGCGCTCGCGCAGCCAGGGCGGGGGAGTGTTCGCGCGGACGTTGACCGCGAGGTCGATCAGGCCCTCGCCGACCTCGGCGTCACCGTGATGCCGCAAGTCGTAGCCGTCGGCGGCGACTTCGGCGCGGCGGGCCTCATGGCCGTCGGGGGTGTCGCGGCCGTACGGGTCCGGGCCGCCGCCCGCCGCCGGGTCCGGCACGCGGTCGCGGTCAGTGGGTGTGCGCATGGTGGCCGCTTCCGTGGCTGTGCGACGGGTCGTCGGGGTGGTGGTGCGGCTGCTGCGGCAGCCCGACACGGTCCTCGAAGCCGGGGAGCTTGACCCGGTACACGCACGAGTCGCAGTTCATCCGCAGGTCGCCCCGTACCGTCTCCCGGTAGCGCTCCATCACCAGCTCCGCCAACTCCGGCTCGGGGCCGATCACGTCGGCGCAGCGCAGCTCCACGTCCGGCGCTTCCCCGGCCCACTCGCGGGCCTGGTCCCGTACCCGGTCCGGCAGCACACCGGTGAACAGGAAGTACGGCAGGACGACGACGCGGCGCGCGCCCAGCTTGCGGCAGCGGTCGAGACCGGCCCGCACCGACGGTTCGGCCAGCGACACGAAGGCCGTCTCCACCCCCGCGTAACCACGGCCCTCCCACAGCAGCCGCGCCACCTTGAACACCTCGGCGTTGGCGTCCGGATCCGTCGAACCCCGGCCCACCAGCAGCACCGTGGTCTCCGCGCGGTCGGCGCCCGCCAGCGCCTCGTCCACGCGCCGCTCCAGGACCGTCAGCAGATTCGGATGCGGCCCGAGTGGGCGGCCGTACGCGAACGACGTCCCCGGATGGCGCCGCTCCTCACGGGCCAGCGCCGCCGGTATGTCGCCCTTGGCGTGCCCGGCCGACACCAGCACCAGCGGAACGGCGGCGAAGTCGCGTACGCCCGCGCCGACCAGCTCCGCCACCGAGTCCGCCAGCGGCGGCGGCGACAGCTCGATGAAGCCGCCGCCGACCGCCAACTCCGGACTGGACGCGCCCAGTTGCGCCACGAACGAGCGGAAGGCGGCCGCACCGGCCGCGTCACGCGTGCCGTGGCCGACGAGCAGAAGGGCAGGGGGGTGGGTCACTGGTCGTTCTCCTTGAAGGGATGGTCGGTGAGGTGATGGTCGGTGAGGGGACGGTCGGTGAGATGGTGTTCCGCGAGGGGATATTCCGTGTACAACAGGGCGTTGAGCGCCGCGGCGGCCACCGCGGAGCCGCCCTTCTCCGAGACGTTGCTGACCGCGGGCAGCCCCGACGCCCGCAGCCGCGCCTTGCTCTCCGCCGCGCCGACGAAGCCGACCGGCAGCCCGATCACCAACGCGGGCGCCGCGTCCAGGTTCAGCAACTCCTCCAGCGCCGTGGGCGCGCATCCGACCACCCACACCGCGCCCGGCCCGACCTCCGCGTACGCCAGCCGTATCGCGTGCGCGCTGCGCGTCAGTCCCGGCCCGGACGCCGCGTCCGTGAGCCGGCACACCGAGGACCGTGCCGTGATCCCGGACGCGACCATCTCCACGTCCGCCACGATCGGCGCGCCCGCGTGCAACGCGGCGTGCGCGTAACGGAGTTCCGACTCCTCGCACACCAGGTCCTCCGCGTACCCGAGGTCCGCGCTCGAATGGATCACGCGCTCCACGACGGCCCGTCGCAGCGGCGTCATCCCTGAGGTGTCGAGCCGGGACCGCAGGATGCGGAAGGACTCCTGCTCGATGGGGTGGACCGTACGGTTCACGCGGCTTCTCCTCCGGAGGGGGTGGGGGCGGTCGGGGCTTGTGGGAACGGGTGACGGGGCGCCGTCATGTCTGCCAGCGGTAGCCGCGGGGGGTCACCATGCGGCCGGAGACGATACGGCTGGCGGTGTTGCCGACGGTCACGACCGTCACCATGTCGACCGTGCCGACGTCGAGGTCGGCGAGCGTCGTGACCTCGACCCGCTCGTCCGGGCGGGACGCCGCGTGGACGACGCCGACCGGAGTCAGCGGGGTGCGGTGCTCGGCCAGGACGGACAGCGCCTTGGGCAACTGCCAGGCACGCCCGCGGCTGCGGGGGTTGTAGAAGGTCACGACCAGGTCGGACTCGGCGGCGGCCCGCACGCGCCGTTCGATCACGTCCCAGGGTGTGTGCAGGTCGGACAGGCTGATCGAGACGTGGTCGTGGCCGAGCGGCGCGCCCAGCAGGGCGGCTGCCGCCAGGGCGGCGGTCACGCCCGGTACGCCGATCACGTCGATGTCGTCGGCCGCCTCCGCCAGCGCGGGGGAGGCCATCGCATAGACCCCGGCGTCACCGCTCCCGATCAGCGCGACGGCGTGCCCGGCGCGGGCCTCGGCGACGGCGGTGCGGGCCCGTTCCTCCTCCGCGCCGAGCCCCGACTCCAGCACGCGGGTGCCGGGCAGCAGCAGGTCGCGGATCTGGTCGACGTACTGGTCGAGGCCGACGATCACGGACGCGCGGCGCAGTTCCGCCACGGCGCGCGGTGTCACCAGGTCGCGGGCGCCGGGGCCCAGGCCCACCACGGCCAGCCGTCCGCGCGGTCGGCGCCGCGCGACGGCGGCTGTCGCCATCGCCGACTTCCGCTTCTCCACGATCAGTTGGCCGCCGGTCCCGGCGGCCAGGATCGCCGCCGCCTCCGCCACGGACGGTGTCCCGACCGCGGCGAGCGGCGCCGCCGAGGGGTTCGGCACGGCCGTCCTCGCCAGTTCCGCTGCCGCGTACGTCAGCAACGGCACCCCGAACTCCGCCGCCGCGGCCACGATCCCCTCCTCCCCGGCCTTCGCGTCCACCGTCGCCAGGGCGCTCACGCTCTTCTGCGCCAGCCCCGCCTCCGCCAGGGTGCTGCGCACCAGCCCGACCACTTCCTCCCGCCCGACCCCCCGGCTTCCCCCCACCCCCACCACCAACGACGGCGGCCTCACAAACACCGCGACGCCCCCCTCATCTCCCCCCACCACCCGATCCGTCACCCACACCGCATACCCACCCGCGCCCGCCGGACGGGGGACGGCGGTGTTCGGCGGTGCCGAGGTCAGCTCGCGCTGGGCCGGGGGCTCGGGGCGGAGCGTGAACGGCTGGTCCTGCCCGGCCACAGTCCGGGGGCCTTCGGGGGGCGACGGTTCACCCGAATGCGCTGGGGTCCACTCTGCCGAGACCACCGTCAGGGGAAAGGCGGGGAGGGGCCAGGTCTGGTCGGTGTGGAGGCGGACGGGGGTGCCGTCGAGGAGGGCGCGGGTGAGGGGGGCCAGGGGCCCGTCCGTGGGGTAGGGGAGGGCGTCGAGCGCGGGGGTGCCGACGGAGTCGGTCGCGGTGGTGATGACGGGTGCGGACCCGAGGACGGAGGAGACGGCCGAGGCCAGAGCGTTGGCGCCGCCGCCGTGCCCGCCGAGGAGGGCGACGGCGTGGCGGTGGGCCTCGTCGACGGTGACGACACCGGGATCCTCGGCCTTGCCGCGCAGCAGCGGGGCGAGGAGCCGCACGGCGGCGCCGGTCGCGAGGAAGAGGACGAGCTGGTCGCACTCGGCGAAGGCCGTCGCCACGACGGACCGCAGCGGACGGTCCGCGCCGTCCCCGTACAGCACCGTCCTGCCGGGCCACGCGGCGGCGAGCCGCTCGCATCCGGTGCGCCCCGCCGCGGTGGCGTGGATGAGGCCGATCACGAGAGCTCTCCTTCTTGGGGTGCGGGGCGCCGGGCCCACAGCACGAACACGGGATTCGTCGCGGCCAGCCGCGCCACCTCCCCGGGCAGCGGCGCGAGCCGCGACGACTGGAGCAGGACACCGTCGGGCACCAGCCCGGCGGCCCGCAGGGCACCGCGGACCTCCGCCACCCGGTCCACGGCGGCGAGCGTCACCACGACGGTCCGCCGCGCCCGCCGGGCGCACGCCGCGACGATCGCGGCCAGCTCCCGCCCGCCGCCGCCGACGAAGACGGCGTCGGGGTCGGGCAGTCCGTCGAGCGCGGCGGGCGCGTCCCCGTGCACGACCTGCACGTCCACGCCGTGCGCGACGGCGTTCGCCCGTATCCGCTCGACGCCGTCGGCCGTTTTCTCCACGGCGACCACGGCGGCGCCGAACCGCGCGCACTCCACGGCCACGGAACCGGACCCGGCCCCGACGTCCCACACCAGGTCCCCGGTGCGCGGCCCGAGCCGGGCCAGGGCCAGGGCCCGTACCTCGAACTTGGTGACCATGGAGTCGCGGTGCGCGAACTCCTCCTCGGGCAGCGCCCATTGGGCGGGTGCGGGCGGCGGCCCCGCGACCGTACGGGAGACGTCGGCCCGTTCGCCGAAGGAGTCCGCCGCCAGGCACAGCACCACCGCGACCCCGGCCCCCGACCAGTCCCGTTCGGCGGCCCGCGCGGGCGAGACCCGCTCGACGCGCTCGGCGTCCGTACCGAGCCCGGAGGCGACAACGAGGGTACGGTCCAGGCCGGTACGGGCCAGCGCCGCGCCCAACTCGGCCGGTCCCGCGCCGGGTCCGGTCAATACGGCCGTTTTGGGGTGCGCCCGGCACACATGGACGGCGGTGCGCAGATCGCGTCCGTGCGCGCTGACCACCACCGCGTCGTCCCAGCGCAGCCCGAGCCGGGCGAAGGCCACCGCGACGGACGGGGACGACGGCCGTACGTCGAGCGCCGCCGCGCCGAACCGCGCGCCCAACGCCCGTACGATCCCGAAGAATCCGGGGTCGCCCGAGGCGAGCACGACCACGCGGGCACCGGGCGCGGCCACGTACTCCGCGATCGTGTCGAGCGCGGGTGCGAGCGGCCCGAGCAGCACGCGCCGTGCCCCGGCGGGCAGTTGGACCGCGTCGAGGTGCCGGGCGGCGCCGACGACCAGATCGGCGGCGCCGACGTCGGGCACCGGGCCGCCCGTACCCACGCCGAGGACGGTGATCACGCCGTCACCCATGGGACTCACGCGGGTCCCCCGAAGCGCGGGACTCCTCCGGCGTACGGGACTCTCCCGGAGCACGGGACTCCCGCAGGGCGCGCCGCGCCACCGGATCGGCCCGCCGGAAACCGTGGAAGTGGCCGGGGTGATAGAGGTGCGAGCGCGTCCCGGAGGCGGCGAGCGCGGGTCCGACCAGGAAGAGCGTGTGCTTCCAGAGCTTGTGCTCCTTGACGGTGGCCTCCATCGTGCCGACCGTGCAGCGCAGCAACAGCTCCTCGGGCCAGGTGACCTGATGGGCGATCAGCACCGGGGTGCCGGTGACGTAGCCGCCCTCCAGCAGCTCGGCGGCGAGCTGCCCGGACCGCGCCGCGGACAGGAACACCGCCATCGTCGTACCGTGCCGGGCGAATTCCCTGACCTCCTCGCCCGGCGGCATCGGCGTCTTGCCACCGCCCAGCCGGGTCAGGATCACCGACTGCGCGACCTCGGGAATCGTCAACTCCCGCCCTGCCAGGGCCGCGACGGCCGAGAACGACGACACCCCCGGCACGATCTCCACCTCGATGCCGAGCCCCGCGCAGCGGTCCACCTGCTCCTGCGTGCCGCCCCACAGCGCCGGATCGCCCGAGTGGATCCGTGCCACCCGCAGCCCCTCGCGCAGCGCCCGCTCGTACACCGCGACCACGTCCTCCAGCGACATCGCCGCGGAGTCCAGGATCTCCGCGCCGTCGCGGGCGTGCCGCAGCACCTCGGCCTGCACCAGGCTCGCCGCCCAGATGACGACGTCCGCCTCCGCGATGGCCCGCGCCGCCCGGAAGGTCAGCAGATCCGCCGCGCCGGGGCCCGCGCCGACGATCGTCACCTTCGCGCCGTTTGCGGCGCCCGTCCCCGGTTCCGTCGCGCCGCTCACAGCTTTCCTCCCCGGCCGCCGTCGCGCCGCGCGGGCGCGATCAGGGTCGACAGGTACGGCAGCGCGCCGTCCCGCAGCTCCTCCGCCAACTCCTTGGCGGGCCTGATCGATTCACCGGGCAGCCCCAGCGAACTGCCCCACACCGCGCCCTCGGTCCTGCCGGTCTCCCGCAGCGCCGCCGCCACTTCCCCGGCCAGCCGCCCGAATTTGTACGCCACCACCGTGCCGGGCCCCTCCAGCGCCGCCCGCAGCACCGCGGCCCCCGCAGTCACCGGCACCAGCGTCAACGGCTCGGTCCCCTCGGTGAGTACGGCCCCGCTGCGCGCCGCCAGATCCTGCATCGCCGTGATGCCGGGCACCGTCTCGATCCGTACCCCGGCCACCGACTCCGTGACCGTCTGCGCCAGATACGTGAACGTCGAGTACACATTCGGGTCGCCGATCGTCGCGAAGGCCACCGTCCCGTGCTCCCGCAGGAGTTCGGCCACCCGCGCGCCCGCCGCGTCCCACGCCGCCTCCCGCCGCGCCCGGTCGGTCCGCTCGTTCAGCGCGAACACCACCCGGACGATCCGCGCCGCGTCCACGTAGTGCAGTACGGTCGCCTCCGCCCGTCCCCGCTCGCCCGTGTCGAGTACCGGTACGACGACCACGGCCGCCGCCCGCAGCGCGTTCACTCCTTTGACGGTCACCAGTTCCGGGTCGCCGGGGCCCACCCCGACTCCGGTCAGCAGCGCGGTCATTCGGCACACCTCTCTACGAAGCGCCGCGCCAGTGACGGCTCGGCGGCCCAGTGCACATGCAGATACGAGGCATGCACGTTCTTCTCCACGAAGCCGTCGACCCTGCGGGCGGCTTCTCCCGTGAAACCCCAGGCCGGGGTGGCGCCCGCGCCCGGCTCCACGCGGGTCCTGTGGAACTCGTGGCCCCGCAGGCGGGTGCCGGCCGCCGCCAGCACGCTGTCGCTCAGCGCGACGGCCTCGCGGTAGCCCAGCGTCAGGCGGTCGGTCATCGTGGCCGTGGCGTTCAGTACCCCGCACATCGGGGCGCCGTCCAACTCCCTTGTCAGGTAAAGGAGTCCGGCGCACTCCGCCGCGATCGGGCCTTCGAAGGCGGCGACCGCCTCGCGCAGCCGCTCATTCGCCGACAGGTCGGCGGCGTGCATCTCGGGGAAGCCGCCGCCGAGGATCACGCCGCGCGTACCCTCCGGCAACTCCTCGTCCCGCAGCGGGTCGAACCCCACCACCTCCGCCCCCGCCGCCCGCAGCAGCTCCGCCTGCTCCTCGTACCCGAACGTGAACGCCGCCCCACCCGCGACAGCCACCACCGCGCCCCTCCCCGCATCCGAGCCCGAACCCCCGGCCCCACCCGCGGCGGCAGTTGGGGGAGGGGCCGGGGCGGAGCCACGGTTTCGGGGAGGGGCGGGGTGGGGGAAAGCGGCGCCGCAGGCCGCCAGCTCGGACAGCGGGTCCCAGGCGGTGCCCGGCAGGTCCGGGGCGCTGCGCGCCAGGGAGAGGAGCGCGGGCAGATCGCAGGCACCGCGCACGAGCGCGGCGAGCTCACGGACCCACCCCACGGCGTCACCCCGCCGCTCGGCGACAGGAATGAGCCCGAGGTGCCGGGACGGCACATGAAGCAGCGGCGCGCGCCGCAGCACACCGAGCACGGGAACCCCGGACTCGTCGAGCGCGGCCCGCAAAAGGGCCTCGTGCCGATCGGAAGCGACCTGATTGAGAACGACCCCGCCGATCCGCACCTCGGGATCCCAGGAGGCGAAGCCATGGACGAGCGCGGCGACGGACCGCGACTGCGCGCCGGCGTCCACGACGAGAACCACCGGCGCCCGGAGAATCTTGGCGACCTGCGCGGTGGAGCCCAGCTCCCCGCGCCCCGCGGCACCGTCGAAGAGCCCCATGACGCCCTCGACGACGGCGAGTTCGCATCCGGCGGCGCCGTGCGCGAAGAGCGGGACGACACGGTCGGGCCCGCACAGAAAGGGATCGAGGTTGCGACCGGGCCGCCCGGCGGCGAGCGAGTGGTAGCCGGGATCGATGTAGTCGGGCCCGACCTTGTGCGGGGACACGGCGAGCCCGGCCTCGGCGAAGGCGGCCAACAGCCCGGTGGCGACGGTGGTCTTGCCGCTGCCGGAGGCGGGCGCGGCCACCACGAGGCGCGGGACGTTCACCACTCGATGCCCCTCTGCCCCTTCTGTCCCGCGTCCATGGGGTGCTTGACCTTGGACATGTCGGTGACGAGGTCGGCGGCGTCGACCAGCGCGGGCGGCGCGTTGCGGCCGGTGATGACGACGTGCTGGGCGCCGGGCCGGTCGCGGAGCACGGCGACGACCTCGTCGGTGTCGACCCACCCCCAGTGCATGGGGTACGCGAACTCGTCCAGCACGTAGAGCCGGTACGTCTCGGCGGCCAGGTCCCGCTTGACCTGCTCCCACCCCTCGCGGGCCGCGTCCTCGCTGGACTCCAGGGACCGCTGCACCCAGGACCAGCCCTCGCCCATCTTGTGCCAGGCGACGGTCCCGCCCTCGCCGGAGTCGCCGAGCACGCGCAGCGCCCGCTCCTCGCCGACCTTCCACTTGGCGGACTTGACGAATTGGAACACCCCGACCGGCCAGCCCTGGTTCCAGGCGCGCAGCGCGAGACCGAAGGCGGCGGTCGACTTCCCCTTGCCGACCCCGGTGTGCACGATCGTCAGCGGCCGGTTCCTGCGCTGACGGGTCGTCAAACCGTCGTCGGGTACGGCACTCGGCTGCCCCTGCGGCATTACGCGGCCCTCCGTACGTCGTTGACGAGCGCGGACACCGTGTCGGCGCGCAGTTCCTCCAGCGTCACCGCGACGCCGCCCAACTCCTGTGCCAGCGCGCCCGCGAGGCCGAGCCTGACCGGGCCCGACTCGCAGTCCACGACCACCGAGGCGGTGCCTTCTGCGGCCAGCAGCCGGGCCGCCCGCGCGGCGAGCGCCATCGGTTCCAGACCGCTCTTGACCGTGCTGCCCGCCGCCGCCCGGCTGCCGGTCGCCCGGCCGTCCGTCACCACGATCAGCAGCGGGCGCCGCGTGGCGTCCCGCAACCGCTCCATGCGCAGCACCTCACGCGCCTTGAGCAGCCCGGCGGCCAGCGGCGTACGCCCGCCGGTCGGCAGCTTCTCCAGCCGGGCCGCGCCCGCCTCCACCGACGACGTCGGCGGCAGCACGAGGTCGGCGTCCGCGCCCCGGAAGGTGACCAGACCGACCTTGTCGCGCCGCTGGTACGCGTCCAGCAGCAGCGACAGCACCGCGCCCTTGACCGCGGTCATCCGCTCCCGCGCCGCCATCGAGCCGGACGCGTCCACCACGAACAGCACGAGATTGCCCTCGCGGCCCTCCCTGACCGCCTGCCGCAGATCGTCCCGGCGGATCACGAGCCCCGCGCCCGACCGGCCGCGCGCCCGCTGGTACGGGGCCGCCGCCTGCACGGTGGCCGCCAGATGCAGCTTGCCCAGCGAGCCGCGCGGGCGCCTGGCGGAGGTCGTCCTGCCGTGCGCCGTACGGGCCCTGGACCTGCGTCCGGCCGCGCCCTCGCCGATGCCCGGCACATCGAAGTGCCGCGTCCTGTACGGGTCCCCGGCGCCGACCGCCGAGCGCTCGCCCTTGGGCCCGGAGCCGTCGCCCGCGCTGTCGCCCGCACCCGCGCTCGCGGCGGGGGAGTCCTGGCCCGCGGGCGCGTCCTGCTCGCCGCCGGGCTGTTCCCGCGAGCCGCCCTGCGGGCCGCCCTCCGGTTCCCGAGGCCCGGACGGCCCGCCGCCGGGGCCGTCCGGGTCGGTGTCCGGGTCGTCGTCCCCCTCGCCGTCCCGCCCGTCGCCCTGCTCTCCCTCTCCCTCGCCGGCCCCGCGCTCCCGCTCCAGCGTCTCGTCCAGCTTGTCCTCGTCTAGACCGGGCGCGTCAAAGGGGTTGCGACGCCGCCGGTGGGGCAGCGCCAACAACGCGGCCTGCCGTACGTCCTCGGCGAGGACGACCGTGCGGCCCGCCCACGCGGCCAGCGCCGTCGCCGTACGCGCCATGACGATGTCCGCGCGCATCCCGTCCACCTCGAACGCCGCGCACGTCGCCGCGATCTGCCGCAGCGCGCCGTCGCCCAGGCGTACCGATGGCAGCAACCGCCGCGCGGCGGCTATCCGTTCACGCACCGCCTGCTCGTCGGCCGCCCAACGCGCCCCGAAACCGGCCGGATCCGCGTCGTACGCCAGCCGCCGCCTGACCACCTCGACGCGCTCGTCGGTCTCCCGCGAGGCCGCGACCTCGACCGTCAGGCCGAACCGGTCGAGCAACTGCGGGCGCAGCTCGCCCTCTTCCGGGTTCATCGTGCCGACCAGCAGGAAGCGGGCCGCGTGCCGGACGGAGACGCCTTCGCGCTCCACGTAGCTCGCGCCCATCGCCGCCGCGTCCAGCAGCAGGTCCACCAAGTGGTCGTGGAGCAGATTCACCTCGTCCACGTACAGCACGCCGCGGTGCGCCGCCGCCAACAGGCCCGGCTCGTACGCCTTCACGCCCTCCGACAGGGCGCGCTCGATGTCCAGCGCGCCCACCAGTCGGTCCTCGCTCGCGCCGACCGGCAGCTCAACCACCCGCGCCGCGCGGGCCGTTCCCCCGCCCGCCTCATGCGGGCCGTCCGGGCACTGCGCGTCCGGGGCCGCCGGGTCGCAGGAGAACCTGCACCCCGGCACCACCGGTACGTCCGGCAGCAGTGTCGACAGCGCTCGCACCGCGGTGCTCTTCGCGGTGCCCTTCTCCCCCCTGACCAGCACCCCGCCCACCGCCGGGCTCACGGCGTTCAACAGCAGCGCCAACCGCAGGTCTTCCTGGCCCACCAGGGCCGTGAACGGATACGGCGTACTCACGATGCCTCCTCGTACGTGCACATGCGGTTCGCTGACATCTCTCCCCCCACCCCGCCCCTCCCCGAAGCCCTCAATCGCCGGGCGGGCTGGAGAACCGGGGTGGGGTGCGCGCGGGCGGCTTCCGCCTGCGGCTGCCGGACGGTGGGTGCTGCGCATGCCTCGACGACCTCTGCCTTCCGTCGCCGGGCGGGCTGGGGAATGCTGAGAGGGGTGCGGCACGACGAGCCCGTCCGGCGATTGAGGACAGGGGGGACGGGGGCTTGCCGCCGGTTTCGGGGAGGGGCGGGGTGGGGGAGAAGGCCCGCCGCAGGCGTAGCGGTGGCGGTGGGGGTCACGCGTCGCCCTCCAGGTCACCCTCGAGGTCGAGATAGGTGGAGCGCAGGCGCTCCAGGGTCTCGGGGTCGGGGGCGGACCACAGCCCCCGCTCGGCCGCTTCGAGCAGCCGCTCCGAAATCCCCCGCAGAGCCCAGGGATTGGACTTCCGCATGAATTCCTGGTTCTCCGCGTCGAAGACGTACTCGGTGGCGAGCTTCTCGTACATCCAGTCGTCCACCACCCCCGCCGTGGCGTCGTACCCGAAGAGATAATCGACGGTCGCCGCCATCTCGAAAGCCCCCTTGTACCCGTGCCGCCGCATCGCGGCCATCCAGCGGGGATTGACGACCCGCGCCCGGAACACCCGGTGCGTCTCCTCACCGAGGGTCCGCGTGCGGACCTGGTCCGTGAGCGCGGAGTCGCCGACATAGGCCCGCGGGGAGTCGCCGGTCAGATGCCGGACCATGGCGACCATGCCCCCGTGGTACTGGAAGTAGTCGTCGGCGTCGACAAGGTCGTGCTCACGTGTGTCGACGTTCTTGGCGGCGACCTGGATACGGCGGAAGGCGGCCTCCATGTCACCGCGGGCGGCCCGCCCGTCGAGACCGCGGCCGTAGGCGTAACCGCCCCAGACGGCGTAGACCTCGGCGAGGTCGGCGTCGGAGCGCCAGTTGCGGGCGTCGATCAGCGGCAGCAGCCCGGCCCCGTAGGCACCGGGCTTGGAGCCGAAGATGCGGGCGGTGGCGCGCCGCCGGTCCCCGTGCTCGGCGAAGTCCTCGTCGGCGTGGGCGCGTACGTAGTTGACGTCGGCGGGCTCGTCCAACTCCGCGACGGCCCGCACCGCGTCGTCCACGAGGGCGACGACGTGCGGAAAGGCGTCGCGGAAGAAGCCGGAGATGCGGACGGTGACGTCGATCCGGGGCCGCCCCAACTCCTCGGCGCCGACGACCTCGAAGCCGGTGACCCGCCGGGACGCGTCGTCCCACAGCGGACGGCAGCCGAGCAGCGCCAGGATCTCGGCGATGTCGTCGCCCTGGGTGCGCATGCACGACGTGCCCCACACGGTGAGGCCCACGGACTGCGGATACGCGCCGGTGTCGGCGAGGTGCCGGGCCAGCAGCGAGTCGGCGAGCGCCGTGCCGACGTCCCAAGCGAGCCTGGACGGAATGGCCTTGGGGTCGACGGAGTAGAAATTGCGGCCGGTCGGCAGGACGTTGACCAGGCCGCGGGTCGGCGACCCGGAAGGCCCGGCCGGTACGTAACCGCCGCGCAGCGCCCGCAGGATGTGGTCGATCTCGTCGGTCGTACGGGCCAGGCGCGGCGCGACCTCGCGGGCGGCGAATTCCAACACCCGTACCGCGTCCGGCACGTCGTGGTCGCCCAGCACCTGCGCGACCACCCCGGCGGCGGCGTCACGGTGCCAGTCGGCGGCCTCCATCGCCTCCGCGAGCCGCCGCGCGAGCTGCTCCAGCAGGTCGACGGCGTCGGAGGCGGTCCGCGCGGGGCCGGCCGAGAGCGAGGTGAGCGCGGACGGCAGCTCCACGCGGGCGCCGGGCTCGGCGAGCAGCGTCTTCTCCACCAGGCCGAAGGAGAGCGCGAGCGCGGCCCGCAGCCCCGGCAGCGCGCCGCCGACCCCGCCCCACACCTGCGCGGAGCGCAGCACGGCGAGGACCAGATTGGTCCTGGCCTCGCCGACCGGCCCGCCGCCCAGGATGTGCAGACCGTCCCTGATCTGCACGTCCTTGATCTCGCAGAGCCAGCCGTCGACATGCAGCACGAAGTCGTTGAAGTCGTCCTCCTCCGGCTGCTCGTCCACGTGCAGGTCGTGGTGGAGTTCGGCGGCGCGCACCAGGGTCCAGATCTGGCTGCGGACCGCCGGGGCCTTGGCCGGGTCGAGATCGTTCACCAGGGCGTACTCGTCGAGGAGTTGCTCCAGCTTCGCGAGGTCGCCGTATGTGTCGGCGCGGGCCATCGGCGGCACGAGGTGGTCCACGACGGTGGCGTGGCCGCGCCGCTTGGCCTGGGTGCCCTCGCCGGGGTCGTTGACGATGAAGGGGTAGACCAGGGGGAGTTCGCCGAGGACGGCGTCCGGCGCGCAGCCCGCCGACAGCCCGAGGCCCTTGCCGGGCAGCCACTCCATCGTGCCGTGCTTGCCCAGGTGCACGATCGCGTCGGCGCCGAAACCGCCCTCGGCGGTCGCCGTCTCCAGCCAGCGGTACGCGGCCATGTAGTGGTGGGACGGCGGCATGTCGGGGTCGTGGTAGATCGCGATCGGGTTCTCGCCGAAGCCGCGCGGCGGCTGGATCATGATGACGACATTGCCGAACCGCAGGGACGCCAGCACGATGTCGTCGCCGTCGAGGTAGAGGGAGCCCGGCGGCTCTCCCCAGTGCTCCAGCATCCCGGCCCGCAGGTCGGCGTCGAGCGTCGCGAACCACTTCTCGTAGTCGGCCAGCGGCACGCGCGCGGGCGCCGCCGAGAGCTGATCCTCCGTCAGCCACTCCACGTCGTGACCGCCAGCCGCGATCAGCCGGTGGATCAACTCGTCGCCCCCGGAAGGGTATTCACCGGTCACGTATCCCGCCTCGCGCAGCGCGTCCAGCAGCCGTACGGCGGAGGCGGGGGTGTCGAGGCCGACCGCGTTGCCGACCCGGGAGTGCTTGGTCGGGTAGGCGGTGAAGACCAGCGCGAGCCGCTTGTCGGCGTTCGCCTTGTACTTCAGCGCCGCGTGCCGGACCGCGATACCGGCGACCCGCGCCGCCCGCTCCGGATCGGCCGCGTAGACCGGCACGTCGCCCTCGCCGGTCTCCTTGAACGAGAACGGCACGGTGATCAGCCGCCCGTCGAATTCGGGGATCGCCACCTGCATCGCCGCGTCCATCGGTGTCAGCGCCGCGTCCGACCCCAGCCACGCCTCGCGCGACGAGGTCAGGCACAGGCCCTGGAGCACCGGCACGTCCAGGTCCGCCAACGCGCCGATGTCCCACGCCTCGTCGTCCCCGCCCGCCGTCGCCTCGGACGCGACGGTGCCGCCCGCCGCCAGCACGGTCGCCACGATCGCGTCGGCCCGCCCGAGCAGCGCGTACAGCCCCTCGTCGGCGCTGCGCAGCGAACCGCAGTACACCGGAAGGGCGTTGGCGCCCTTCGCCTCGACCGCCGCGCACAGCGTGTCCACGAACGCGGTGTTCCCCGACAGTTCGTGCGCCCGGTAGAAGAGGACGGCGACGGTCGGCAGGGCCTCGTCGTACGCGTACGCGCCGTGCACGCCGTACTCGGGCATCCGGCGGGGCGCCTCGAAGCCCTCGCCGCTCATCAGCACCGTGTCGGACAGGAAGCGGGCCAGCTCCGTCAGATTCTCCGGGCCGCCCTCGACCAGATAGCGCAGCGCCTCCGCGACGACACCCGCGGGGACCGACGACAGCGCCATCAGCTCCGCGTCCGGCACCGACTCACCGCCCAGCAGCACCGTCGGCACCCCGGAGGCCGCGAGCGCCGCGAGCCCCTCCTCCCAGACCCGTCGGCCGCCGAGCAGCCGGACCACCGCGATGTCCACGCCGTCCAGCAGCGCGGGCAGTTCGGCCGCCGGATCGACGCGGGAGGGGTTGCCGATCCGGTAGGAGACGGCGGACGAGTCGGCGGCGCGGGCCGCCAACAGGTCGGTGTCGGCGGTGGACAGCAGCAGAACGGTGCTCACGTGTGCCCCATCGTCATCGTCACGTCCCGTTCCCCGGCGGGGGAACGGGTGGGTCTGCGGCCGGCCGGCCGCCCCGGAGAAGTCCTTACGGGTGCCGCCCCGGCCGTCGTTCCTGCCGTTGCTCCGGCTGTTGTCCCGGTTGCCGTTCACGGCGCGCCCGGCGGCACGAACGGCAGGTCGGGCGGCGGCCCCTGCTCGATCAGCCGCAGCAGCGCGCCGGTGTCCGCGTGCTCCTCGATCAGATCGCCCAGCCGGTCCAACTGCGCCTCGCGCAGCGCCCCGAAGGACGTGTCGGGCGCCGGGACGAAGCGCCGCCCGGCGGCGGCGGCCACCCGGCGCAGGAACGCCCGGCGGAAACCGTCGCTCTCCAACGAGCCGTGCCAGTGCGTGCCCCACACCGCGCCGACCCGGCAGCCGTCGAGGAACTCCTCGTCACCGCCCCGGACTTCGGCCACCCCGTGGTGGATCTCATAGCCCTCGACGCGCTCCCCGTACGCCGTCCCGACCGGCCTGGCCAGCGTCTTCGCGGCGGCGAAGCGCACCCGGACCGGCAGCAGGCCAAGACCGGGGACGGAGCCCGCCCGCGACTCGACGTCGTCCTCGATGCGGTCGGCCAGCATCTGGAAACCGCCGCAGACACCCAGCACCGGACGCCCCTCGGCGGCCCGCCGTACGACGGCGTCGGCCAG
This sequence comes from Streptomyces sp. NPDC024632, assembly GCF_055559175.1. NCBI lineage: Bacteria > Bacillati > Actinomycetota > Actinomycetes > Kitasatosporales > Streptomycetaceae > Streptomyces > Streptomyces sp. NPDC024632. The sequence goes on along the minus strand of NZ_JBVHLD010000001.1, from coordinate 59,115 downwards.
GCCGCGCTCACGCAACCACTCCAGCGCCCGCACGGTGCCGCGCGTGCCCGGCAGCACCACGAGGTCGGCGTCCGCCAACTCCTCGGCCCGGTCCACGAACCGCACCACCACCCCCGGCTCCGCCGCGAGCGCGTCCACGTCCGTGAAGTTCGACATCAGCGGTACGGCGACCACCGCGACCCGCAGCAACTCCGCGCCGTGCGGCGGCGCGACCACCGATTCATGGGCGGCGCGCGGCGACACGCTCCCCCGAACTCCGCCCCGGGGGACCCCCAGCCCGTCCTCCTCGTCGATGCCCAGGCCGTGGGCGAACGGCAGCACGCCGAGCGTCGGCCGGCCGGTCAGCTTGTGCAGCATGTCCAGACCCGGCCGGAGCAGCGAGACGTCACCGCGGAATTTGTTGACCAGATAGCCCGCGACCAGCGCCTGGTCCTCGGGCGCGAGCAGCGCCGTCGTCCCGAAGAAGGACGCGAAGACGCCGCCGCGGTCGATGTCGCCGACCACGACCACCGGCAGTCCGGCCGCGCGGGCCACGCCCATGTTCACGATGTCGGTCCTGCGCAGATTGATCTCGGCCGGGCTGCCCGCGCCCTCGCAGATCACCGCGTCGTACCGGCCGCGCAGCTCTTCGAGGCAGCCGGTGACCGTGCCCAGCAGATCGGCCTGCCGTCCGCCGTGGTAGCCGCGCGCGCTCAGTTCGCCCACGGCCTTGCCCAGCACCACGACCTGGCTGCTGCGGTCGCCGCCCGGCTTGAGCAGCACCGGATTCATCAGCGCCGACGGCTCCACGCGGGCGGCCTGCGCCTGCATCGCCTGTGCCCGGCCGATCTCGGCGCCCTCCCGCGTCACGAACGAGTTCAGCGACATGTTCTGCCCCTTGAAGGGGGCCACGCGTATGCCCTGCCGCACCAGCCACCGGCAGATCCCCGCCGTCACCACGGACTTGCCCGCGTCCGAGGTCGTCCCGGCGACCAACAGGCCGCCCCCGAGGGCCGTCACGAGGTCCCCCCGGCGCCGGAGAAAGGCCGCGCCCGGCGCGACACCGTCGGACTCCACGCTCGTGCTTCGCGCCGCCGCGGCGGACGTATCCCTCCGCCGACGGCACGTCCCCCGAAGGGCCGTTCCCCCGGTCGGCCGTGGCCCGGCCCCGAGCCGTCCCGTATCGCCGCCGTCAGGACGCAGAGCGCCGCCGCGGCGGCCGAGACCCGCCGCGACAGCCGGACGGCCCGCGCGATGTCGGCCGGGGCCGGGGCCGGGTGTTCGGCGCCCAGGACGGCGCGGTGTTCGGTGCGGCCCGCGTAGGAGAGGGTGCCGCCGAGACGCAGGCGCAGGGCGCCGGCGAAGGCGGCTTCCACGGGTCCCGCGTTGGGGCTGGGGTGCGCGGCGGCGTCCCGGCGCCAGACGCGCAGGGCGGTACGCGGCGAGGGCCCGGCGAGGACGGCGAGCGCGGCGGTGAGGCGGGCGCCGGGGTAGCCGACGACGTCGTCCAGCCGCGCGGCGGCCCAGCCGAATCTCAGGTGGCGCGGCGACCGGTGACCGACCATCGCGTCGAGCGTGTTGACGGCGCGGAAGCCGACCAGCCCCGGCACCCCGCCCCACGCGCCCCACACCAGGGCCCCGACGACCGCGTCCGAGGTGTTCTCCGCGACCGACTCGACCACGGCGCGCGCGATGCCCGCCGCGTCCAGAGCCTGCGGGTCGCGTCCGCACAGGTGCGGCAGCCGGGCGCGCGCCGCCTCGATGTCCCCGGCGTCGAGCGCGGCGGCGACGGCCCGCGCCTCACGGGCCAGTGACGTCCCGCCCAGCACCGACCAGGTGGCGGCGGCGGTCAGCGCGACGCGGAGCGCGACGGAGGACCGTACGGCCCGGTCGGCCAGCGCGGCGGCACCCACCGCGCCCCCGGCGCACAGCACGGCGTACACCGCCCCACTGCCCCGGTCGTCACGCCACATCCGGCGCTCCAACGCGCCCGCCGCGCGCCCGAACACCGCGACCGGATGGCCGCGACGCGGGTCGCCCGCGACGAGATCGCCGAGAAAGCCGAGTGCGGCGCCGTACGCGAACACGCGATCGGCACGCACCGGTTCAGCCCGCGTCCACGCCGTCCAGGTGAAGTGCCGGACAGGGTGGCGTACTTGTGCGCACCTGCGTGCGGTGGTCTGTGACGAGTCGAGCGCAGCCGGGCATGGCAGAGGTCCTCACTCAGGGTCCGCGCCCTGGTTCGACGTGACCGGCGGTGAGAGTCTCCTGGCTCCCGGATCTACGCACTCCCGGCCTTCCAACCGGATTTCCGGCCGTGACGTACGGGTTGGGAGTGCACTCCCCGGTGACAGTGGCGGGACCGCGCCGGATTCGCACCGGACTTCCTCTCCTGCCGCCGCATGGCCTCCGCAGTCCACCACGTGCGCGCAGGCAGGTCAACTCACCGTTGACCTGGGAAGACGGAGTGTGGCGAGGTCCACATCCGCCGCCGAAACCCGTGAGTTCAGGCCACGATCAGATAGATGCCGTACGAGACCGCCGCGGCGCACACGGCGAAGCAGGCGTAGCCGCCGGTCCGGGCGAGCAGGGCGCCCCCGTGCGAAACGGAGCCGGACCCGGATGCGGCGGGGGAGCCGGAGCCGGAATCGGACGCCGGAGCGGAGCCGTGCTTGGTGAGGCCGACGATGCCGAGGGTGAAAAGGCCGACCAGGCCCACGGTCGCCACGAGGGTGACGCCGAAGACCGTGCCGAGCGCGTGCCAGTCGATGCTCATGAGGGGGTCCCTGGGTCCTTGAGGTAGAGCGGGGAGGCGCGGGGGAGGGGCAGGTCAGGCCGTGGCGGGTGCGCCGGGAACGGTGTCGGAGGGGGCGCCGGGCGCGACGGTCCCGGCGGGCGGCGGGATGACGGCCGCGATGGCCGCGGTGACCGCGCCCTGCGGCTCGACCGCCGCGTCCGGACCGGCGGCCGGGTCGCCGTCCAGGTCGTTGACGTTGGCGTGCGTGACCGGCTTGCGGCGCGACGCCGTACGGATGACCGCGCACACGGCCAGGCCGAGGACCGCCACGGCGGTGACGCCCCAGGTGCCCTCGTCGGCCAGCAGCGCGGCGCCGGCCGCGACCAGTCCGGCGGCGGGCAGCGTGAGCCCCCACGCGGCGACCATGCGGCCCGCGGTGCTCCAGCGGACCACCGCGCCCTTGCGGCCGAGGCCCGCGCCCATCACGGAGCCGGAGCAGACCTGCGTGGTGGACAGCGCGAAGCCGAGGTGCGAGGAGGCGAGGATGGTGGCCGCGGCGCCGGTCTGGGCGGCGAAGCCCTGCTGCGGCTGGATGTCGGTGATGCCCTTGCCCATCGTGCGGATGATCCGCCAGCCGCCGATGTACGTACCGAGCGCGATGGCGCTGCCCGCCGAGACGATGACCCACAGCGGCGGGTCGGCGTGCGGGGCGACGACGCCGCCGGTGATCAGCGCCAGCGTGATGACGCCCATCGTCTTCTGCGCGTCGTTCGTGCCGTGCGCGAGCGAGACCAGGCCCGCGGAGGCGATCTGGCCCGCCCGGTAGCCCTTGGAGGTGGCCTCGGGGTCGGCGTGGCGGCCGATCCGGTAGGTGAGCCGGGTGGCGAGCGTGGCGGCGAGACCGGCCACGATCGGCGCGGCGACGGCCGGGATGAGCACCTTCATGACGACCGCCTCGCCGTGCACACCGTGGGTGCCGACCGAGACGAGGGTGGCGCCGATGAGGCCGCCGAACAGGGCGTGCGAGGAACTGGACGGGAGCCCGGCCAGCCAGGTGAGCAGATTCCAGACGATCGCGCCGACGAGCCCGGCGAAGATCACTTCCGGTCTGATGCCGGAGGACTCGTCGATGATGCCGCCGGAGATGGTCTTGGCGACCTCCACCGAGAGGAAGGCGCCGACGAGGTTGAGCACGGCGGACATGGCCACCGCCGTCTTTGGCTTGAGTGCGCCGGTCGAGATGGTGGTGGCCATCGCGTTGGCGGTGTCGTGGAAACCGTTCGTGAAGTCGAACACGAGTGCGGTGACGATCACGATTCCGATCAGGAGCGTGATGTGTTCCATGTACCCAGGCATTCGTTTGATCGGACAGTGGCGAGGCGACCGTACGGAGAGCGGATGAACGGAAGATGAACTGACGGCGGCTTTGTGGTGCCGGAGCGGTCGGGCGGCCTCAGTCAGTATCAAGCCGATCCGGCCGATCGGACCCCTCGGGGAGGCGATCCGCGCCCGTCGGGGGCCGGGCGGTGATAATGCCCGTGTGCAGGACTCCTTGGAGAAGGCTTGGTCGGACGTGGTGGACACCGCCCGGCGCACGGTCGCCGACGGGCTGGTGGTCGGCACCTCGGGCAATGTCTCGGCCCGCGTCGGCGATCTCGTGCTGGTCACCCCGACCGGCGTCCCCTACGACCGGCTCGGCCCGGCGGACGCCGTAGTGGTGGATCTCACGGGCCGCCGCCTCATGGGGGAGCTGCGGCCGACCAGCGAACTGCCCATGCACCTGGCCGTCTACCGCGCCACCGACGCCCGCGCGATCGTGCACACCCACGCCGCGCACGCCACCGCCGTCTCCACCCTCGTCGACAAGCTGCCCGTCATCCACTACATGGCGGCGGCCCTCGGCGGCCAGGTCAGGGTCGCGGACTACGCCACCTACGGCAGTGAGAGGCTGGCCGCCGCAGTCCTCAAGGCGCTCCGCGACCGCACCGGCTGCCTGATGCGCAACCACGGCACCCTCGTGTACGCCGACACCCTCGACAAGGCGTACGACAACACCGCCCAGCTGGAGTGGATGTGCCGCGTCTGGCTGCTGGCCGGATCGGCCAACGGCCACGAGCCCCGTACGCTCCCCGGCCGCGAGCTGGCCAAAGTCGCGGAAAAGCTGCGCGGCTACGGGCAGGGCGCGCCGGAGCCCGCCGACTAGACGACTCGGGCCGCCGCTTCTCCACCGTCTCCACACACGCTTCTCCCCGCGCCCGCCGCGCCCGGCCGCCCCGCGCCCGCCGTCCGCCCCCGTACGCCACCCGCCCGTACGTCACCCGGCCCCCGTACGTCACCCGGCCGCCGTCACTCGCCCCTACGTCACCCGGCCGCCGCCGTCGCCTGGCCGCTTTCGGCCGACGCGCTCACACTGGAAGAGATGCGTACCCGAACCGCGGTGGCCATGGCAGCCACCACCGTGCTGGGTGCCGGAACGGCCGCGCTGGCGGCCGGCCGGTACGGATCCCGCTTCGCCCTGAGGCCGTCGCTGAGAGGCCCGGTGCCCGAGGGCGACGTGACGCTGCACAGCGTGGCCGCGGACCAGGTGGTGCTCACCCGCACCCTGTCCTCGGCCCGCCCCGGCGTCTGGGGCCTGACCGGCGACGATCTGCACGCCGCCGTCGGCGACGTGCTCGACCTGACCCCGTACTCGGTGACCCGGCGGCTGCTGAGCGTCCAGCGCGGCGCCCTCACCCCCGGCGCCCGGGTCCGGCTGACCCCGCAGGCGTGCGCGGGCGACCCCGGCAGCGCCATCGGCCTGGACCACACCGAGGTCCTGCTGCGCGGCGAACTCGGCCCGCTGCCCGCCTGGTTCGTGCCCGGCGCCCGCGACACCTGGGTGATCGCGGTGCACGGCCTCGGCGCCACCCGCGAGCACCCGCTGAACGTGGCGACCGCCCTGCACGCCCACGGCCTCCCGCAGCTCCTGCTCGCCTACCGCAACGACCCCGGCGCCCCCGCGTCCCCCGACGGCATCGGCCACCTCGGCGCCACCGAATGGCGCGACCTCGACGCGGCGATGCGGTACGCGGTCGAGTACGGCGCCCAGCGGCTGGTGCTCTTCGGCTGGTCCACCGGCGCCACGATGGCCCTGCACGCGCTGGCCGGGTCCCCGGTACGCGACCGGGTCAGCGGCCTGGTGCTGGACTCCCCGGTCCTCGACTGGGAGGCCACCGTCCGCGCCGCCGCCGAGTCCAACGGCGTCCCCGACGTGCTGATGCCGCTCGCCGTCCGCGCCGCCGAGGGCCGTACCGGCCTGCTCCCCGAGCCGGTCGCCGCCGCGGCGGACCCGGCGCGGCTGACCGTCCCCACCCTGCTCGTGCACGGACCGGGCGACACCCTCGCCCCGTGGGCCGCCTCCCGCGAACTCGCGGCCCTCCGAGCCGACTTGGTGACCCTCCACACCGTGCCCGACGCGCCGCACGCGGCGATGTGGAACGTCAACCCGGCGGACTACGAGGAGACGTTGCGGCGATTCCTCACACCACTGATGTGACCGGTGTCAAGACCGCCCCATCAGGGTGAGAGCCGCCCCGGAAACCCCCGCTGAGCTGCGACGACGCGAGCGCGAAGGGGCCCGGAAGAGCGCCCCCGGGGCACCCTTGTAGATCATCGGGCCGGGTTCCGTTTGGGATTATGGGCGCTCACCGGAGAGACTTCTCCAGTGACGTCCCGTAGCCCGCGAGACACTCCGCTCCGCCTTGTCCCCCGACGGCCGCTCACCGCCGCCCGCCGGACCGCAACGACGCGCCGGTCCAGACCCCCGCGGCCGCCCGAGGGCACGCCGCCGCTGCCGCAGCTCGCCCGGCTGGCCCGCGCCGAACTGGCCGACGCCGCACGGCTCGCGCGCTGGGCCGGCACCGGCCCCGGCACCGCGGGACCGACCGGCATACTGCCCGACGACGCCGCCGCGCAGGCCGCAGCGGCGCTCGACCTGACCCGGCCGCAGATCCGTACCGCATGGGACCGGGCGCGGCTGTCGGGGCTGATCGAACTGCACGGCGGCACCGCACGGCCCGGCTGGCGGCTACGGGCCTGGGACACCGACGACACCGCCGTGCTGCGCGGCTGGGTCGCGCTCTTCGACGCCTGGTCGCTGGCCCACCCCTTCCTGCCGGGCCCGCAGGCCGGTCCCGACCCGGCGCTGGTCGCCGAAGTCATCGAGGCCGCACCGCAGTTGCTGTCCTTCCTGCACCTGTCCAACGAGCCGGTGCCGATCGACACCCTGCTCGACCTGCTGCGGCAGCGCGTCGCGGAACTGCGCGCCGAGCGGCACGAACCGCCCGCCGACGGCGCGGGCGACGCCCCCGACCCGCTGCCCGCGCTGCTCGACTGGACGCTGGACGCCGTCGCCCGGGTCGGCGCGCTGCGCCCCCGCGACCCCAAGCGCCCCGACGAGGTCACGCTCACCGCGATCGGTTCCTGGGCGGTGTGGGTCAAGCTGGAGCAGATCTGCGTGGCCGCGCAGGGCCCCGCGGGACACATGGAGCAGTCCGCCGAGACCATGCTGCGGGCCAGCGCCCGCCTCTCGCCGGGTCCGGCCCGCGCCGAGTACCGCGCCTGGCTGGCCGCCCGCCCGGTCGCGCTGGCCGTCGGCGAGTTGCTGGACACCGCGCGCGGCGACGACGCCCTGCTGCGCGGCCTCGCCTTCGAGGCGCTGCGCGTGGTCGGCGACCCCGCAGAGCCGGCCGTCCGCGGCGTGGTCGAGGAGCCGACCCTGCGCCCCTACGCGGTGCTGTGGCTGGCGGAGTTGGACGGCGGCGACCCGGACACCGCGACCGGCCTGCTGACCCGCGAGGAGGCCACCTGGCTGTGGATCGACACGGCCGCGGCCGTCGCCGACCACGGCGAGGACCACCTGCTCGTCAGCCACCTGGAGACCGCGGTCCAGGGCTCGGTGCCCGGGCTGCTCGAAGAGGTCCGCAACGTCGGCCACCCCCGGACCGTCCAGGTGCTCGTGGCGCTCGCCGCCGCGCACCCGGACCCCGCCCTGGCCAAGGCGATGCGCAGGGCCGCCTTCCAGGTCCACACCGGCGAGACCTGAGCCGCCGCGAGCGGTACGCGACCCCCGCGCCGTACAGCGCGCGGGGACCCGTACCGCCCGCCGGTCCTCAGTCGAAGGTGTCGCAGGCCGCCAGGTCCCCGGTCCTCAGCCCGGTGGTGAACCACTGCTGACGCTGCGCCGCGGACCCGTGCGTCCAGGCGTCCGGCGTCACCCGCCCCTGTGCCCGCGACTGGATCGTGTCGTCGCCGACGGCCGCCGCCGCGTCGAGACCGCGCGCGATGTCGTCGGCCGTCACCGCCGTGATCAACGAGGTGCCGGTGGCCGGATTGAGGGTCCTGGTGGCGTTCTTCGCCCACAGCCCGGCATAGCAGTCGGCCTGCAACTCCACGCGTACGGACGCGCTGTCGGCCCCGCTGCGGCCGTCCTGGGCCGCGCTCAGAACACCCGTCAGATTCTGCACATGGTGGCCGTATTCGTGCGCGACGACATAGCTTTCTGCGAACGGCCCGCCTTTGGCGCCGAATTGGGTCTGCAACGTCTGGAAGAAATTCAAGTCGATATAGACCTTGCGGTCCGCGGGGCAGTAGAACGGCCCGGTCCGCGGGTCGGCCGGACCGCAGCCGGTGCTCACCGGAGCGTCGAAGAACACCGTCGGCGCGGTCCGGTACGCGGCGCCGCGGCGGCTGAACTCGGCGGTCCAGTACGCCTGCACGCTGTTGACCACGGCCACGATCCGGCACTGCTCCTGCGCGTTGGCGTCCCGCCCGGTCGAACAGTTCCCCGCCAGACCGGCGTCGGCCGCGCGCGTGTCCGAGACGATGTCGGAGCCGCCGCTGAGGCCGAGTTGGTCGGGGCTGATGCCCAGCACCAGGCCGATCACGACCGCGAGCAGCCCGGCGATTCCGCCGCCCACCATCTTCCCGCTGGGGCCGCCGCCCGAACCGCCCCGCCGGTCCTGGACCTGCGAGGTGTCGAGCGGAGTGTCGTCGTCGAACCGCATGTGCCGATTATGTGTGATGTGCCCCACTTCGGCGCACCGGTGGCCGGGTACCGGCGCGCCCCTGACCGGGGGCCGGGGCAGTCGGCCCCGCGATGCCCGCGCCCCCCGGCGCGGTAAACCGTTTGCCGGCCGCCGGTAGACTGAGCCCCATGGCAGTTCTATTCCTCGATTAGCCACGGCGTACGACCTCGCGCCCGTTTCCGTCGTCCGTCCTGTCCTGGAGCTTTTCCCGTGATCACTGCCACCGGCCTTGAGCTGCGCGCCGGCGCCCGCATCCTCATCGAGTCCGCCTCCTTCCGCGTCGCCAAGGGCGACCGCATCGGCCTGGTCGGCCGCAACGGAGCGGGCAAGACCACCCTGACCAAGGTGCTCGCGGGGGAGGGCCAGCCCGCCGCAGGCACCGTCACCCGCAGCGGCGAGGTCGGCTATCTGCCGCAGGACCCGCGCACCGGGGATCTCGACACCCTCGCCAGCGACCGCATCCTGTCCGCCCGCGACCTCGACACCGTCCTGCGCAAGATGCGGGAGAACGAGGAGCGGATGGCCAACGGAAAGGGCGCCACCCGCGAGAACGCGATGAAGAAGTACTCGCGTCTGGAGACGGAATTCCTCACCAAGGGCGGATACGCCGCCGAGGCCGAGGCCGCCACCATCGCCGCCGCGCTCGGACTGCCCGACCGCATCCTCGGGCAGCAGCTCCACACCCTCTCCGGCGGTCAGCGCCGCCGCGTCGAACTGGCCAGGATTCTCTTCTCGGACGCCGACACCCTGCTCCTGGACGAGCCCACCAACCACCTCGACGCCGACTCCATCGCCTGGCTGCGCGACTACCTGAAGACGTACCGCGGTGGATTCATCGTGATCTCGCACGATGCCACCCTCATCGAGACCGTGGTGAACAAGGTCTTCTACCTGGACGCCAACCGGTCGCAAATCGATGTGTACAACATGGGCTGGAAGCTCTACCAGCAACAGCGCGAGGCCGACGAGAAGCGCCGTAAGCGTGAGCGGGCCAACGCGGAGAAGAAAGCCGCCGCCCTGAATTCACAGGCCGACAAGATGCGTGCCAAGGCCACCAAGACGGTCGCCGCGCAGAACATGGCGCGCCGCGCGGAGAAGCTGCTGTCCGGCCTGGAGGCGGTACGCGCCTCCGACAAGGTCGCCAAGCTGCGCTTCCCCGACCCCGCCCCGTGCGGCAAGACCCCGCTGATGGCCGAGGGCCTGTCCAAGTCGTACGGGTCGCTGGAGATCTTCACCGACGTCGACCTCGCGATCGACCGCGGCTCGCGGGTCGTCATCCTCGGTCTGAACGGCGCGGGCAAGACCACGCTGCTGCGCCTGCTGGCCGGTGTCGAGCAGGCCGACACCGGCCAGGTGACGCCCGGACACGGCCTCAAGCTCGGCTACTACGCGCAGGAGCACGAGACGCTCGACCCGGACCGCACCGTGCTGGAGAACATGCGGTCGGCCGCGCCCGACACCGATCTGGTGGAGATCCGCAAGATCCTCGGCTCGTTCCTCTTCTCCGGCGACGACGTCGACAAGCCCGCCGGGGTGCTCTCCGGCGGCGAGAAGACCCGGCTCGCGCTCGCCTCGCTCGTCGTCTCCAGCGCCAATGTGCTGCTGCTCGACGAGCCCACCAACAACCTCGACCCCGCCAGCCGCGAGGAGATCCTGGGCGCGCTGCACACCTTCACCGGCGCGGTCGTCCTGGTCACCCACGACGAGGGCGCCGTGGACGCGCTCCAGCCGGAGCGGATCATCCTGCTGCCGGACGGCGTGGAGGACCTGTGGGGCCAGGACTACAAGGACCTGGTCTCGCTCGCCTGAGCCCCGGCGGCGCCCGGCCGGGCGCCGCCCCGCGCGGGGCACGGGGCGGCTCAGAGGCCCGCACCCGCACGAAGTGATCATGTCGATTCGATCATTCGGCCCACTGATCATCCTTCATCTGCGTGAGTCCGGCTCGTACCGCGCGCCCACGGGGCGCGGTACGGGCGACCGCCGCCGTGATCAGTGGTGTGACGTCGGAGAACTCCTTACCGACCACGGCTGACCTGCCGCTATTGCCCGCACGCCCTTCTCCGTACGGAATTGCCGCCCCGGAAAAGCCGCTCCCGGCCCCTTCGCACCGGCGTATCCAGGCATTCCTCCGGTGAATGTCCCGTGATGGACCTTGTCGAATGGGTGGCCAGGAACGCCCTTAGGGGTGATCATGAGAGTCCATAGCGCACTTCCCTGGAGGAGGCACGGGTGGCCGAGACTCTGAAGAAGGGCAGCCGGGTGACCGGCGCCGCGCGCGAGAAGCTCGCGGCAGACCTGAAGAAGAAGTACGACTCCGGTGCGAGCATCCGGGCGCTGGCCGAAGAGACCGGCCGCTCCTATGGATTCGTGCACCGGATGCTCAGCGAGTCCGGCGTGACCCTGCGCGGTCGCGGCGGTGCCACACGGGGCAAGAAGGCCGCCACGGCCTGAGGGCTCCGCGAGTATCAAGGGCCGGGGGCGGTCCGGCGGGTCCGGTTGGTTACTCTTCGGTAATCCAGTCCGGTCCGCTCGGAGGTGCCCAGTGCCCGACGCCAAGATCCTGCTCGAACGTGACGGAGTCCGGCTAGCCGTCGACGACTCCGTCGCGCACATCACCCTGTGCAATCCGGCCAAGCGCAACGCTCAGTCGCCCGCCCTGTGGCGTGCCCTGACCGAGGCGGGCCAGTTGGTGCCGGGACAGGTACGCGTCGTCGTGCTGCGCGGTGAGGGCGTGTCCTTCTCCGCGGGCCTCGACCGCCAGGCGTTCACGCCCGAGGGCTTCGACGGTGAGCCGTCGTTCCTCGACCTCGCGCGTGGCTCGGAGGCCGGACTCGACGCTGCCATCGCCACGTACCAGGACGCCTTCACCTGGTGGCGGCGGACCGACGTGATCACGGTCGCCGCGGTCCAGGGCCACGCCATCGGCGCGGGCTTCCAGCTCGCCCTCGCCTGCGATCTGCGCGTCTGCGCGGACGACGTGCAGTTCGCCATGCGCGAGACCGGTCTCGGCCTGGTCCCCGACCTCACCGGCACCAAGCCGCTGGTCGAACTGGTCGGATACGGCCGCGCCCTGGAGATCTGCGCCACCGGCCGCTTCGTGCACGCCGACGAGGCCGAGCGCACCGGCCTGGCCAACCTCGTCGTGCCCGCCGCCGAACTCGACGCCGCCGTCACCGACCTGGTCGGCGCCCTGCTCGCGCCGCCGCGCGACGCGGTCGTCGAGACCAAGGGCCTGCTGCGCGGCGCCGCCGCCCACACCGAGAAGGAGCAGTACGCGGCCGAACGCGCCGCCCAGGGCCGCCGCCTGCGCGACCTGGCGGGCGTGGGCGAGTAGCCGCCCGTCCGCGCCGGACGTTTCACGGGGCGCGGGAGGTATCAGCCCGCGTCCGTCACCACGATGGCGGTACGCACCGGACCGGGCGCGCCCTCGGCCGCCGCGACCGCGACGGCGGCGGCCACCGACCGGGCCACCTCCAGCGGCCGGTGGCCCGGCGACACCGCGATCTGCACCTGGACGCGGCGGCCCGGCGCCTCGCCGGAGCCCGCCGAATCCCCGGCCGAATCCGCCGCCGTGTCCTGGATCCGCACACCGGAGCCGAGGCCGACGGGCCGCCTGCTCAGCCGTACGACACCGGGCACGGTCAGCGCCGCGGTTGCCACGGCTTCCGCGAGGCCACTGGGGTCGAGCGGTACGGGAGCCTCGTCGCCGTCCGGCTCCGCGTTCTCGGCGCCCGCCAGCTCGCTCACGGGCGCGTCGTCACCGTCCAGCAACCCGGTGACCTGGAGGTCCACCTCCGTCACGGCGATGCCGAGCCCGTCGCGCGCGGTCGTCCACAGCACGTCGCGCAGCCGGTCGGCGGCCTGCGGCAGCGGCTCGTCGGCGGTCGCCTCGAACGACGCCTCGATCCGTACCGGCAGGTGCGGCAGCGCGCCCACCGGACCGGACTCCGGCGCCTCGCCCCCGCTTTCCGCCAGCGCCAGGGACACCCCGCCCAGCCGTACCCCGGACAGCCCCGCGGTCGTCCACCGCAGCGCGCGTACGGCCGCGCGCTCGGTCATCCAGGCGTTGTCGTCGGGGGTGCCGAGCGGGAGCAGGCGGCCCAGCGCGACCTGCTCCCGTACGGTCCGGGCCAGTCGGTCCATGGTCACCAGATATCGCCTTCCGCAGGCCGACCACTCTCTTGGGGGGTCGGAACAGCCCTCTCGCCGGTTCCCCGCAGCGCGCGGGGGCATGCGCACATAGTGTGGGGCACGGAGCAGCCCATACGAAGGGACGACTCGCGATGACGGACACCGCACAGTACGACCGGCCGGAGCCCGAGGGCTCGTCAGCGGCCGAGGGCAGGACCCTGGACAAGGGCAGCGCGGGCGGGCGCAAAGCGCTCGGCGACCCGGCCACGCGCGGCCGCACGACGATCGCCGACGGCGTGGTGGAGAAGATCGCCGGACTCGCCGCCCGTGACGTGGTCGGCGTGCACGCGATGGGCACCGGCCTGTCGCGCACCTTCGGCGCGGTCCGTGACCGCGTGCCCGGCGGCACCAAGTCGGTGTCGCGCGGCGTGAAGGCCGAGGTCGGCGAGGTGCAGACCGCGCTCGACCTGGACATCGTCGTCGAATACGGCGTGTCGATCGTCGAAGTGGCCCGCGCCGTACGGGAGAACGTGGTCAACGCCGTGGAGCGGATGACGGGTCTCGAGGTCGTCGAGGTCAACGTCGCCGTGGGCGACGTGAAACTTCCCGACGAAGATGACGACGACGAGCGTGAGCAACGGGTCCAGTAAGGGTCCAAGCCAGTGCAGACGGAGATGGTCAACACGACCAATGGGACGGAGTGCGGACGATGAGCATGGCGGTGATCGGCCTGGCCGTCGGAATGGCGCTCGGATTCGCCGGGTATTTCGGCGGGTTCGGTGCTTTTCTGCTGGTGGCGGCGCTCGGCGCGGTCGGTTTCGTGGCGGGCAAATTCCTCGACGGCGACCTGGAACCGGGGGAGTTCTTCCGCTCGCGTGACCGTGGCCGCGACCGCGACCGGCGGCGCTGATGGGGACAGCCGTCCCCGCACCGCTGCCCGCGGCCGACCGCGGGGCACTGCGGATCGCGGACCGGGTGGTCGCGAAGATCGCCGCCCAGGCGGCCGGCGAGGTCCTGACGGACGCGCCGGGCGCCGCACTGGTGCCGAAGGACCACTCCCCGCACGCCTCGGTCTCGGTCCGCAAGGACAGCGCGCGGCTGCGGCTCACCCTTGAACTGGGCTACCCCACCGACATCGGCTCGGTGTGCGGCTCGGTGCGCAGCCATGTCACCTCCCGCGTCGAGGCGTTGACCGGAATGTCGGTTCCCGAGGTCGCGGTCGAGGTGGAGCGGTTGCACTCGGCCGCCGACCGCCGCAAGGACGAGGGAAGGGTCCAGTGAGCGACAGCGAGAGTCCCTGGAAGAAGCCGAACGACGGCGCTGAGCCGGGGCGGGGGGAGCGGCGGGGCCCCGAGCAGGGTCCCGACGACGACCGCTCCCGGCGGACTCCCGAGCACGGCTCGGAATACGCTCAGGACCAGGAATACGGGGCCTCCGAGTACGGCTCCGGGCAGGCTTACGGGCAGGCTTCCGGGCAGGCTTCCGAAGGGGACGACGGCGGCGCCGAATACGGCTCGGAGTCCGGATACGCGGCGGCCGAGCAGGGGCCGGGCGCGGGGTACGGTCCGGCGTCCGGTCCGGGATCGTCCCCCGCGGGCGGTACCCCCGGCGTCCTCGCCGGGGTCGACACGCTCACGGACCCCGCCACCCGCACCCTTGAGCCGTACGCCCTGACCGCGGATCAGACCCCGGTCAAGGCGCGCCGGTTCTGGGCCGGACGCCGGGTGCCCGCGGCGATCACCGCCGCGGTGCTCCTCGGGATCGCCGGTCTCTTCCTGTACGACATCGCCGCCGTCCGCGCCGACCGGCGCGCGATGGCCTGGCGGACCCGGCTCGCCGACGAGCTGGCCACCCGCCACCTGGACAACGTCTGGGTGATCGTCGGCGCCGCCGTGGCCGCCGTGCTCGGCCTCTGGCTGATCCTGCTGGCCCTCACGCCGGGCGAGCGCGGACTGCTGCCGATGACCCGGCGCGGCGAGAACGGCGTCCGCGCCGGACTGGACCGGCACGCGGCCGAACTGGTGCTGCGCGACCGGGCGATGGAGGTACCGGGCATCCGCTGGGTACGGGTCAAGGTCGGCCGCCGCCGGATCACGGCGCACGGCTCCTCGCACTTCCGCGAACTCGACGCGGTGCGCACGGACCTGACGACCGCGCTGGGCAACGCCGTACGCCAGCTCGGCCTCGCCAAACCGCCGCAGCTCCACGTCCATGTCCAGCGCGCAGAGAAGAAGGGGTGACCGGGCGGATGCGTACCGTACTGAACCGGGTCCTGCTCGCGCTGACCGGACTCGTCCTGCTGGTCGTGGGCCTGTCCGTGCTGCTCGGCGGGCTCGACCTGCAACGCCGGTGGAATTTCACGATGCCGCACTGGTGGCCCTTCACCGGCCCCAAGGACGTGCTGCTCACCGCGCACGACAGGACCCGCTACCGCTCCGACGGCTGGTGGTGGCCGGTGGTCATCGCCGTGCTCGGCGTGCTCGTGCTCGCCGCCCTGTGGTGGCTGCTCGCCCAGGCCCACACCCGGCGGCTGCGCCAGCTCCGGGTCGACAGCGGCGACGGACAGGGCGCGCTGCTGCGCGGCCGGGCCGTGGAGAACGTGCTGACCTCGGAGACCGAGGCGTACGACGGCGTGGAGTGGGCCAGAGCGGCGCTGCGCGGCAAGCGCGGCGCACCGGTCGCCCGGATAGTGCTGGGCCTGGCGGCCGACGCCACCCCGGACGAGGTGGTCGCCGGTCTCGACAGCGCGGTGCTCCACCGCGCCCGTACGTCGGCCGGTCTGGACAAGCTGCCCGCCGAGGCGCGGCTGCGCGCGGTCAGGCACCGCGCGGCGCGGGTCAGCTGACCCGGCCGCCCGCCCCGCTCTCGCGGAGCCCCCACCGAGCTGTCGGTGGGGGCTTTTCGCGTCCCGTCACAGGGCGCGCTGGGCGCCGCCGTCCACCGGCAGCAGCACACCGGTCAGATACGACGCGGCGGGCGAGAGCAGGAAGGCCGCGGCCCGGCCGAACTCCTCGGGCGTGCCGTAGCGCCGCAGCGGGATCGTCGCGCTCGCCCTGGCCCTGGCCGCCGCCTCGTCGCCGCCGAGCGCGTCCAGCTCCCGTACCCGGTCGGTGTCGATCCGCGACGGCAGCAGGCCGACCACCCGGATGCCGCGCGGCCCCAGCTCGGCGGCAAGGGTCTTGGCGAAGCCCGCGAGGCCGGGCCGCAGACCGTTCGACATGGCGAGGCCGGGGATCGGCTCGCGGACCGAGCCGGAGAGCACGAAGCCGATGACACCGCCGTCCGACAGCTCGGCCGCGGCGGCGCGGGCCAGCCGCACCGCGCCCAGGAACACCGTCTCGAAGGACCGCAGCCACTGCTCGTCGGTGCTGTCGGCGGCGGCGCCGGCCGGCGGTCCGCCGACGCTGATCAGCACCCCGTCGACCCGGCCGAAGCGCTCGCGGGCCGCCGTCAGCAGCCGCTGCGCCGTATCCGGGGCGGAGTTGTCGGCCGCGACGCCCAACGCCGTGTCCTGGCCGCCCAGTTGCCCGGCCGCGGCGGCCACCGCCTCCGCCGTGCGCCCGGAGACCACCACCTTCGCGCCGTCGGCGACCAGTTCGCGGGCCGTGGCGAAGCCCAGGCCGCGGCTGGCGCCGGTGAGGACGTACACCCGTCCGTCGAGTCCGAGATCCATGGTCAGCAGTCCCT
Organism: Streptomyces sp. NPDC024632; assembly: GCF_055559175.1. Taxonomy (NCBI): domain Bacteria; kingdom Bacillati; phylum Actinomycetota; class Actinomycetes; order Kitasatosporales; family Streptomycetaceae; genus Streptomyces; species Streptomyces sp. NPDC024632. Next base: position 42,516 of record NZ_JBVHLD010000001.1, on the reverse strand, counting down.
TATGGCAGGCACGCCCGACAGGGCGAGCGCGGTGTTGACGAGTCCGACGTGGCTGAACGCCTGCGGGAAGTTGCCCAGCAGCCGCCCGGCGACCGGGTCCCACTCCTCGGCGAGCAGCCCGACGTCGTTGCGCAACGTCAGCAGCCGCTCGAACAGTTCGGTCGCCTCGTCCTGGCGGCCGATCGCGTACAGCGCGTCCGCGAGCCAGAACGAGCAGGCCAGGAAGGCCCCTTCGGAGCCGGGCAGCCCGTCCACGCCGACCGCGTCCGGGGTGTAGCGGCGGACGAAACCGCCGAGGTCCAGTTCGCGGCGGACCGCCTCCACCGTGCCGATCACGCGGCGGTCGGTGGGCGGCAGGAATCCCACCTGCGGGATGAGCAGCGTCGCCGCGTCCAGCTCCTCGGAGCCGTAGGACTGCGTGAAGGTGTTGCGCCGCGCGTCGTAGCCCTTCTCGCAGACCTCCGCGTGCACCTGGGCGCGCATCGAACGCCACAGCGCCACATCGCCCTTGAGCCGCGGCAGCGCCTCCACGGTCCGCACCGCGCGGTCGGCGGCGACCCAGGCCATCACCTTGGAGTGCACGAAGTGGCGGCGCGGGCCGCGGACTTCCCAGATGCCCTCGTCCGGCTGGTGCCACGCGGACTCCAGGAAGTCCATCAGCGCGCGTTGCAGATTCCAGGCGTGCGGCTCGTCGCGCATCCCGGCCGCCCGTGCCAGGAACAGCGAGTCCAACACCTCGCCGTACACGTCGAGTTGGAGCTGTCCCGCGGCGGCGTTGCCGATCCGGACCGGCGCCGAGCCCTCGTAGCCGGGCAGCCACGGCACCTCGTACTCCGTCAGCCGCCGCTCGCCGCCGATGCCGTACATGATCTGGAGGTCGGCCGGGTTGCCCGCCACCGCGCGCAGCAGCCAGTCGCGCCAGGCGCCCGCCTCCTGGAGATAGCCGCCCTCCACCAGGGCGTTGAGGGTCAGCGCCGCGTCACGCAGCCAGCAGTAGCGGTAGTCCCAGTTGCGGACCCCGCCGATCTCCTCGGGCAGCGACGTGGTCGCGGCGGCGGCGATGCCACCGGTGGGCGCGTACGTCAGCGCCTTGAGCGTGATCAGCGACCGCACCACGGCCGACCGCCACGGCCCCTGGTAACGGCAGCGGGCCGACCACTCGTCCCAGTCGGCCAGGCTGTGGTCCAGCGCCTCGTACGGGTCGAACCGGCGCGGGCGCTTCTCGTGCGAGGGGTGCCAGGTCAGTATGAACGCGACCCGGTCGCCCTCGGCGACGGTGAAGTCGGAGTACGTGCGCATGTCCTTGCCGTACGCCCGGACCGGCGGGTCGCTGCGCAGCCAGACCGAGTCGGGGCCCGCGACGGCCACCCGGTGCCCGTCGGCGCGCCGCATCCACGGCACGACCGCGCCGTAGTCGAACCGCAGCGTCAGCTCGGCCCGCATGTCGACCTGGCCCGACACGCCCTCGACGATCCTGATCACATCGGGCGCCCGGTCGCGCTGCGGCATGAAGTCGGTGACCTTGACGGTCCCGGTCGGGGTCTCCCAGAAGGTGTCGAGCACCAGCGTGTCGCCCCGGTACGAGCGGTGCGAACACGTCCGCGCGCCCGTCGGCGCCAGCAGCCAGCGGCCGTTGCCCTCGTCGCCGAGCAGCGCGGCGAAGCAGGCGGCCGAGTCGAAGCGGGGCAGGCACAGCCAGTCGATGGAACCGTCCCTGCCCACCAGCGCGGCGGTCTGGAGATCGCCGATGAGCGCGTAATCCTCGATACGTCCTGGCACGGTGCCGCCTCGCCGCCTTCCGGTGGTCCTCGCCTCGCCCGGGCACGGTGTGCGCCGGGCCCTCGTCTCCGTAGCGTGCGGGGGCGGGGCGTCAGACCGCTACCGGAACGCTGCCCTCGGGTTCCTGCGGGCTCTCCGGATTGTCCTGCTTCTCGCGGGCCGCGAGCCGTTCGGCGCGCTCGCGGCGCAGCAGCACCACCCAGCCGACCGGCACCATGCCCGTGAACAGCCACCACTGGATCGCGTACGCCATGTGCGGGCCGATGCTGCTGTGGTCGGGCTCGGGGATGAGCGCGGGCTGGTGCGGACCCGGCTTCGGCGTGATGGACACCAGCTCCATGTAGCCCGAAAGCAGCGTCTGCGGCATGTACTTCGCGTCCACGGTGCTGCTGATCAGCATGATCTGCCGGTCCGGCAGGCCCGAGCGGTTGCGGATGCCCGTCGACGACGTCGTCTCGTCGGGGCGCAGCCGCCCGGTGACCGTCACTTCGCCGGACGGCGGCGGCGTGATCTTCGGGAACGCGGTCGGGTCGTTGCCCGGCGAGATCCAGCCCCGGTTCACCAGCACCGCGCGGCCGTCGGCCAGCACCAGCGGGGTGATCACGTGGTAGCCGACCTCCTGGCCGCCGCCCGACGTGTCGTCCGAGCCGTCGTTGCCCGCCGTCCGGTGCCGGGCCACCACCTCGTGCGCCGTGTCGAAGTGCCCGGTCGCCGTCACCGACTTGTACAGATCGGTCTTCGGCAGCACGGCACCCGGATGTGTCACCGACTCGACCTCGACCGGGGCGGCCTTCAGGCTCGCCGCGATGATCTTGTTGTTCGCCACCCGGTGCTCGTGCCGATGGAGCTGCCAGAAGCCCAGTCTGACCATGGTGGGCATCATGACCAGACCGAGGAGGGTGAGGATCACCCATTGGCGGGACCAGAGGAAGCGGTACACCCCACGACGGTACAACTCGGTCGGGGCGGGGCTTCCGGAGGGGGGCCTCAGGCGGGGGCGGCCGTGGTCGGACGGGGTGCGGGGCGGCCGGCCGGGCTCAGGCGATCGAGCCGACCTTGTCCACGATCCCGGCCGCGCCCTCCGCCTTCGCGCAGTGCCCGCCGCAGTACCAGTGGCCGTCCACCTCCACGCCGTGGCCGACGATCCGCACCCGGCAGTGCTCGCAGATCGGCGCCATACGGTGGATGGCGCACTCGAAGCTGTCGAAGACGTGCACCGCGCCTTGGGCGTGCACCTCGAAGCTCATGACGTAGTCGTTTCCGCAAACCTCGCATCGGGCCATGTGCCCAGGCTGCTGCCGTGAGCGCGCCGGGGCAACGCGGGAGGCCCCGCGTCGCGCGAGAGTCACCTGGATGGAGCCCCGCACGGCCCGCCCGACGCGCTAACCGTGCCCGCTCGCCGCGCTCGACGCGCTCGCCCGGTCCGCCCGGCCCGCTAGGCGTGCCCGCCCGGTCCGATGCCCTAGCCGTGCACGCCCGCCGCGGGGGTGACGGCCTTGAGGAGTTCGGTGAAGCGGGCCTCGTCGATGACCGGGGTGGCGAACTGCCGGGCCTTGACGGCCTTCGAGGTGGGGGAGTCCGGGTCGTTCGTGACCAGGACGCTGGTGAGGCGGCTGACGCTGGAGGCGACGTGGAGCCCGGCGTCGGTGGCGCGGTCCTCCAGCAGCTCGCGGTCGATGCCGGTGTCACCGGAGAAGGCGACCCGCATCCCCTGGACCAGGGGCCCGTCGGGAGCGAGGCGGCCGGGGTTGGGATACGGGCACGCGGGCCGTTTGCGGGCCGGGCGCCAGCCGGTGGCGCGGTACGAGCCGGGCCCGTAGGAGGCGCCGGGGCGCGGCGAGGGGACCGTGTCGGAGCCGTCGACCCACTCGGTCAGCGGGCGGCAGGTGTGCAGCGGCAGGGGGAGACCGGCCGCGGCGGCCAGGTGCAGGCTCGGGCGGAACGCCTCGGCCAGGACGCGCGCGTCGTCGAGGGCGTGGTGGGCGCGGCGCTGCTCGACCCCGTAGTGCGCGGCCAGCGACTCCAGCTTGTGGTTGGCCAGGGGCAGCCGCAGCTCCTTGGCCAGGACGATGGTGCACAGCCGCTGCTCGACGGGTGCGACGGACCGGGCGCGCGCGTACTCGCGGGCGAGCATCGACCAGTCGAAGACCGCGTTGTGCGCCACCAGGACGCGCCCCGCGAGGCGTTCGGCGAGCTGGTCGGCGATCTCGGGGAAGAGCGGGGCGTCGGCGAGCATCGCGCTGGTGAGTCCGTGGATCCACACCGGGCCGGGGTCGCGCAGCGGGTTGACGGGCGAATACCAGTGGTCCTGCACCTCGCCGCGGGCGTCCAGCCGGTACACCGCCGCGGACACTATCCGGTCGTCCCGGCCGAGCCCCGTGGTCTCGACGTCGACCACGGCGTAACCGTCCGGGTAGGCGGGAGGCCACGGGGACGGCGGCGGTGTCTGGGCGGCCAGGTTGTCGAGCATGGTCACAGAGAATACGGCTCGCCACTGACAGCTACCGCCACCCGCTTTCCTTACTTGTCGGTAACAAGGTCTGGCGGGTGCCCTGTACGCGCCTTTATGGTGCGCTCATGCCCCAACTCCCCGATGTCGTGCTGTGGTCGATACCCGCCTTCGTACTGCTCACCGTCGTCGAGATGGTGAGCTACCGCTTTCACCCCGACGAGGACTCCGCCGGATACGGCACCAAGGACACCGCCGCGAGCCTGTCGATGGGTCTCGGCAGTCTGGTCACCGACGCGCTGTGGAAGATCCCGATCGTGGCGGTCTACTCCGGGCTCTACGCGGTGACCCCGCTGCGGGTGCCCGTCGAGTGGTGGACGCTGCCGCTGATACTGCTCGCGCAGGACTTCTTCTACTACTGGTCGCACCGCGGCCACCACATGATCCGCGTCCTGTGGGCCTGCCACGTCGTGCACCACTCCAGCCGGAAGTTCAACCTCTCCACGGCGCTGCGGCAGCCCTGGACCAGCCTCACCTCCTGGCCGTTCTACCTCCCGCTGATCGCCCTCGGCGTGCACCCGGCCGCCCTCGCGTTCTGCACCGCCGTCAGTCTCGTCTACCAGTTCTGGATCCACACCGAACGCGTCGGCAAGCTGCCCGCCCCGCTGGAGTTCACCCTCAACACCCCCTCGCACCACCGCGTCCACCACGCCTCGCAGGGCGGCTACCTCGACCGCAACTTCGGCGGCATCCTCATCGTCTGGGACCGCCTCTTCCGCTCCTTCACCCCCGAGACCGACGCCCCCGTCTACGGCCTCACCAAGAACATCGCCACCTACAACCCGCTGCGGGTCGCCACCCACGAGTACGCCGCCCTCGCCCGCGACCTCCGCGCCGCCCCCACCTGGCGCGCCCGCGCCGGCTACCTCTTCCGCGGCCCCGGCTGGCGCCCCGCGGACGCGGCCGGGCCGGCCCTGACGCCCGCCGCGCCCGACCTCGCGTCCAGCCCGTCCGGGATGTGAGGACCGCGGGCCCCTGGCGTACCGTGGAGACGCCCCACCGACAACGAGCTGACCAGCGAGGACACCGCCATGCGCGCCACCGTGATCCAGGCACCCCACGACCTCAGGGTGGAGGAGGTGCCGGACGCGAGGATCCGGCGGCCCGGCGACGCGGTGGTCCGCGTGGTGCGCGCCTGCATCTGCGGAAGCGACCTGTGGGCGTACCGCGGCGAGTCGGCGCGCAAGCCCGGCCAGCGGATCGGCCACGAATTCCTCGGGGTGGTCGAGGAGACCGGCGCCGAGGTGGCGGGGCTGCGCCCCGGCGACCTGGTGGTGGCGCCCTTCGTGTGGTCGGACGGCGTGTGCGCGTACTGCGTCGAGGGCCTGACCACGTCGTGCGCGCACGGCGGCTTCTGGGGCTCGATCGGCGAGGAGGGGCAGTCCGACGGCGGCCAGGGCGAGGCCGTCCGGGTGCCGTACGCCGACGCCACGCTGGTGAAGCTGCCCGCGGCGGCGCTCAGCGACGAGCGGCTGCTGACCGCCCTGCTGTCGCTGTCCGACGTGCTGGGCACCGGCCACCACGCGGCGGTCGGCGCGGGCGTGCGGCCCGGCGCGACGGTGGCGGTGGTCGGGGACGGCGCGGTCGGCCTGTGCGGGGTCCTGGCCGCGAAGCGGCTGGGCGCCGAGCGGATCATCGCGCTCGGACGGCACACGTCGCGCACCGACATCGCGCGGGACTTCGGCGCCACCGACGTGGTCGCCGAGCGCGGCGACGAGGCCGTGGCGGCGGTACGTCAACTGACCGGCGGCCAGGGCGCGCACGCGGTGATCGAGGCGGTCGGCACCGAGCAGTCGATGCGCACCGCCGTCGGCATCACCCGCGACGGCGGCGCGATCGGCTACGTCGGCGTCCCGCACGGCAGCGGCACCGGTCTCGACCTCGGCGAGATGTTCGACCGCAACATCACCCTGCGCGGCGGCGTCGCCCCCGTCCGCACGTACATCCCGGAACTGCTCCCCGACGTGCTGGACGGCACCGTCGACCCGTCCCCGGTCTTCGACCTGACGGTCGGTCTCGAGGACGTGCCGAAGGGCTACCGCGCGATGGACGAGCGCACCGCCCTCAAGGTGCTGGTGAAGCCCTGAGGGCGGTACGCGGCCGGTAACGGCCGTGCGTGCGGGCCGTCTTGGCGGGCGTTACCTGGTGACGGCGTTCAGCGCGTCCACGATGCCGTGACCGTAGAAGCTGTTGTACGCCTTCGGCCCGGTGCAGGTGGCGTCCTGCGCGGGTCCGGTCGGGCAGCCGGGGTTGTTCGCCTCGATCTTGAGCAGCGCCTGGAGCTGCGCGGGCGAGGCGTGTGGGTGACGGCTCTTGATCAGCGCCGCGACCGCCGCCACGTGCGGGCTGGCCATCGAAGTGCCCTGGAGGTAGCCGTACGTGCCGCCGGGCAGCGTCGACAGGATGCGGCCGTTGCCGGACGGGGTGTCGGGGATCTGCCTGCTGTCGCCGCCGGGCGCGGCCACGTCGATCACGGTCAGGCCGTAACTGGAGTAGTACGACTTGAGGTTCTGGGCGCCGGTCGCGGAGACCGTGACGACGCCGGGCAGTTGGGTCGGGAGGTCGAGGCACACGTGCGGGTCGACGGTGCGGGTGACCGCGGTGGAGTCGTCCGGGCTCGATGTGTCGGTCAGGGCGTGGGAGTTGAGGTCGTCGTCGCTGTTGCCCGCGGCGGCGACGTTCAGTACGCCCTTGCGCTCGGAGTACGCGGCGGCGCGTCGCACGGCGTCCACGATGGCCCGCTGGTCGGGGTCGCTCGGGCAGTTGTAGAGCCACGGGTCGATGTAGTAGCTGTTGTTGGTGACCGCGATGCCGTGGTCGGCGGCGAAGACGAAGGCGCAGACCACGCTCTCCGGGTAGAACAGCGCGGTGCCCGGCTCGCTGACCTTGATCGCCGCGATCTTCACGCCGGGCGCGACCCCGGCCACGCCGATCCCGTTGCGCGCGGCGGCGATCTCACCGGCCACGTGGGTGCCGTGGTAGTCGGCCGCCGGGTCCCAGGGGTGCCAGGCGCCCGGTGAGGTGTCGGCGACGCCGCCCACACAGCTCGCGGACTGCTTGGCGGAGAAGTTCGCCGCCAGGTCGGGGTGGGTGTCGTCCACGCCGGTGTCGATGATGCCGACGGTCACCTTGGAACTGCCCGGATTGACCCCGGCCGCCTTGTCGGCCCGGATTGCCCGCAGGTCCCACTGGTCCGCCTCAAGCGGCTCCTGGCCGGGCGCCTGGTGCGTCGAGGCGGCGGCCACCTCGGCCGCGGTCAGCGTCCGTACCCCGCCCGCCTGCGTCGTCGCGGACGGCTCGATGGCGGCGGTCCTGGTCGCGCCCGCGCTCCGTACGCCGTGGACGCGCCGCAGCGTCGCGCCGAAGTCCGGGTTGGCCGAGTGCACGACGATGACGCCTATCCGGTCGTACGCGATCACCACCTGGCCGCCCGCCCGCTCTATCGCGCGCTCCACCGACCGCTGCGTGCCGCGCCCGCCGTCGATGTTGACGACGTACGACAGCAACGGGCCGTCCGTGCGCGGCGGTTGAGAGCCGTGCGCGGCGGAGGAGGCGCCGGAGGCGGAGGAATCGGAGGAAGCGGAGGCCGGGGCGGCTCCGGGGAGTACGGCGAGGGCGGCTGCCGTCACCAGACCGAGACCGGCCGCGAGCGCGCGGCGGCGCCGGGGGAGGCCGGGAAGCGGAACCATGGGATCTCCAATCGTCCATCAGCCGTGGGACGGCAGGGTCTGCCGTCCGACGTGTGCATGACGAAGGAAACTAGTGCCCAACGGCCGGTCAAAGAAGCGCAATTCCATGGATCGGTCGGAATTTCCCCGTGGCCGACGGCGGTTCAGCCATACCGGCGGCCGGATCGCAGCGCGGCGATGCTCAGCGGCGGCAGCCGGACCCGCCGCGCGTACCAGCCGGTGGGCGCGGCGGCGCCGGTTCCCGGCCGGGCGGCGGCAGGTCCCGTGAACAGGTCGGCGGGCAGGTCGGCGGGCAGCCGTACGCTCCCGTACGGCCTGCGGGCCGGGAGCTGCGGCCGGTGCGACGGGGGAGGAGGGGGCGGGGGCGGAGGTGGGGTCATCGCGGCGAGTCCTCGGCGGTCCTGGGCGGCGGTCCCCGGCCCGCGGAGCGGCGGGGGACGGTGACGGCGTGGTGGGCGCCGCCGGGCTGTCCAACGAACCGGCCGCGCCGCGGTGTCGGTGTGCGGCGCCCGGTGACCTGGTCGCAGGACACGGGCGGCCCGGCCGGGCGGGCGGACGCCGGGCCGGACGGCGAGCCGACGGGACCGGACGCCGAGCCAGCGGGACGGGACGCCGAGCAGCCGTTTCAACAAACTGTTGTAATTTGGCGCCCGTCGCGTACGCTGCACCGACAGGCCCCCACCCGCCCGGCGGCCCCGCCGGGTTGTCCGTGTGACGTCATAGGGTGGAGGAACGGCGGCGCGCCGAGCGCCCGCCGCAGGAGCGACGGCGCGCGAGCGTCCAGGAGGGAGGCGGAGCCCGTGCTGATCGACACCTACGGCCGAGTGGCGACCGACCTGCGCGTCTCCCTCACCGACCGCTGCAATCTGCGCTGCACCTACTGCATGCCGGAAGAGGGCCTCCAGTGGCTGGCCAAGCCCGACCTGCTCACGGACGACGAGATCGTCCGGATGGTCGGGATCGCGGTCCACGAGCTGGGCGTCACCGACGTCCGCTTCACCGGCGGCGAGCCGCTGCTGCGGCCCGGCCTGGTCGGCATCGTCGAGCGCTGCGCCGCCCTGGAGCCGCGCCCCCGGCTGTCGCTGACCACCAACGGCATCGGCCTGCGCCGCACCGCCGACGCGCTGCGCGCCGCGGGTCTCGACCGGGTCAATGTCTCCCTCGACACCCTGCGCCCCGAGGTCTTCCACACCCTCACCCGCCGCGACCGGCACCACGACGTCGTCGCGGGCATGGCGGCGGCGGCCGACGCGGGCCTGACCCCGGTGAAGATCAACACAGTGCTGATGCGCGGTGTCAACGACGACGAGGCGCCCGACCTGCTGGCCTGGGCCGTCGAGCGGGGATACGAGCTGCGGTTCATCGAGCAGATGCCGCTGGACGCGCAGCACGGCTGGCAGCGCACCGACATGGTCACCGCCGACGAGATACTCGACCGCCTGCGGACCCGCTTCACCCTGACCCCCGAGGGCGAGACGGTCCGCGGCTCCGCGCCCGCCGAGCGCTGGCTGGTCGACGGCGGCCCGGCCACGGTCGGCGTCATCGGCTCGGTCACCCGGCCGTTCTGCCGCGCCTGCGACCGCACCCGGCTCACCGCCGACGGCCAGGTCCGCAACTGCCTGTTCGCCCGCGAGGAGTCCGACCTGCGCGGCCCGCTGCGCTCCGGCGCCGACGACGAGCGGATGGCGGAGCTGTGGCGGGCGGCGATGTGGGGCAAGAAGGCGGGCTCGGGCCTCGACGACCCGGCCTTCCTCCAGCCCGACCGCCCCATGTCGGCCATCGGCGGCTGAACCGCCGCGCCCTGAGGCCGCTCGGAGAACCGCCGCACCCTGAGGCCCCTCGGAGAACCGCCGCACCCTGAGGCTCCTCGGAGAACCGCCGCCCCCGGAGCCCCGTCCCGCCGCTACCGCTCCCGCTCTCCCCGCTCCCACTCCGCCAGCGGCACGACGTCCTTCAGGAACCCGCGCATCCCCAGGAACTGCGACAGGTGCTCGCGGTGCTCGTCGCACGCCAGCCACGTCTTGCGCCGCTCCGGCGTGTGGATCTTGGGGTTGTTCCAGGCCAGCACCCACACGGCGGGGGTACGGCAGTCCTTGGCCGAGCAGATCGGCTTCTCGTTCTCGTTCACAGTGTTCCCGGCATCGCTCACGACGCCCAGTAAACAGAACCGCCGCTGGACATGGCGACGCCGGGCAGCCACGGGGGGAGCCGCCCGGCGTCGGTCCGTCGCTCCGACGGGGGATGCGGAGCGCGTACGAAGTATGTCACGCGCTCAACCGTCCGTGGAGTGGAACTTCACGATTGATCTGAGCTTTTCTTGAGGTTCGGCGGCACGGGTACCGGCACCGGCTCGCCGTAGCCCTCAGGATCGGACGGATCGCCCATTTCGAGCATCGGCCTGGCCTGCGGAAGGACGAACGACGACGGCAGCGAGGGCACGTTCTCCCGGCCCGCGTTCGCGAACACCACCGCCACGTACGGCAGGAGCAGCCCGACAACCAGCATCCCCCAGGCCAGTACCCGCTCCACGTCCCAGAGCACCACGGTGAGGATCACCGAGAGAGTACGGATCGACATCGAGATGATGTACCTGCGCTGCCGTCCGGCCACGTCCTCGGTCAGACCGGTACGCGCTCCCGTGATCTGGAAGACCTCAGGCCCGCCCTGCTTCCGCATCGCGCTCCACCACCCGCTCGCTCCGCCGGACTCTCCTGAGCACGGGTCGGCGCCCGGCCCGGCCTCACCACGGTACGCCGCGTACCGCCCGCCTTCGATAGCGGGGGCACCATCCGTGCGGCGCCGCTGTCGGGCCGTACGGCGGACGGCCCACTCGACATGCGGCGTAGCCGGAGCGGGCACAGACTGGCCGGACGAGTTCCGGGCGTACGCCGTCCGGACGCGAGGAGGCGAGTGACATGGGTTGGTTGTGGGCGATCATCGTCGGTCTGGTGCTGGGTCTGATCGCCAAGGCGATCCTCCCCGGCAAGCAGTCCCTGCCGCTGTGGCTCACCGTGATCTGCGGTATGGGCGGCAGCATTCTCGGCAACGCCGTGTCGACCTGGATCGGCGTCAACGACACCAAGGGCATCGACTGGACCCGGCACGTGCTGCAACTCATCGGCGCCGTCGTCGTCGTGGCGATCGGCGACGCCCTGTGGTCGATGTTCAAGGGCACGCGCAAGACCGCCGCACCGCGGTGACGCCCGCACCGCGGTGACGCTCAGCCCGTGGGGTGCCGCCGCAGCCACCGCGGCGGCACCCGGTCGGTCAGCCACACGCCGTTGGCGCTGATCCGGAAGACATGGCCCTCGGCGGCCAGCCCCCTGGCGTCCAGCGCGAGCACCACAGGACGGCCGTGCCGTGATCCCACGCGCACGGCCGTCTCCACGTCCCGTCCACCCATCCGGCCTCGTCGAGAGTGAGGCCGACGCTGTCGGGCCGGTGCCGCGGCACCATCGACAGGAACCTGGAGATCCTGACCGTCTTCTTCTCGTCGGGCACGGGCGTCAGACCCCCTGGCTGACCGAACTCATGTTGAAGTCCGGAATCCGCAGGGCCGGGGCGGCGGCCCTGGTGAAGTAGTCGCTCCACTCGCGCGGCAGCGTCCGCTCGGTGCGGCCCGCCTCGGCGGCGCGGCCGAGCAGGTCCACCGGGGACTCGTTGAAACGGAAGTTGTTCACCTCGCCGGTCACCTCGCCGTTCTCCACCAGGTAGACGCCGTCGCGGGTGAGGCCGGTCAGCAGCAGCGTGGCCGGATCGACCTCGCGGATGTACCACAGGCAGGTCAGCAGCAGACCGCGCTCGGTGGCAGCGACCATCTCGTCCAGCGACCGCTCGCCGCCGCCGTCCAGCACCAGGTTGTCGGCGGCGGGCGCGACCGGCAGGCCGGTCAGCCCGGCGCTGTGCCGGGTGGTGGTGAGCCGGGCGAGCGAGCCCTCGTGGATCCAGTTCACCGGCTCCACCGGCAGCCCGTTGTCGAACACCGAGGTGTCGTCGCCCGAGGAGTGCGCGATCACGAACGGCGCCGCCTCCAGGCCGGGCTCCGCCGGGTCGCTGCGCAGGGTCAGCGGCAGCGGCGACAGCTTCTCGCCGACCCGGGTCCCGCCGCCGGGCTTGCTGAAGACCGTACGGCCCTCGGCGGCGTCCCGTGCCGCGGCCGACCAGAACTGGTAGATCATCAGGTCCGCGACGGCCGACGGCGGCAGCAGCGTCTCGTACCGGCCCGCGGGCAGGTCGATCCGGCGCTCGGCCCAGACCAGCCGGCGGGCCAGGTCGGCGTCCATCGCCAGCGGGTCCACGTCGGTGAAGTCGCGGGTGGCCGCGCCTGCCCACGCCGAGCGCCTGCGGTCGGGGGACTTCGCGTTCACCTCAAGGGTGCCGGTCGGCTGGTCGTGCCGCAGCCGCAGCCCGGCCGAGGTGCCCAGATACGTCGACGTCACCGAGTGGAAGGCGAAGCCGTACAGTTCACGGCCGCCCGCCCGCGCCGTCGCGAACGCCTCGCCGAGCGCGGGCGCGAAGGACGCGAAGACGTCGGAGTTGGTCTCGGCGGGCCCGTCGGTGAAGGCCGCCGAGTGCGGCACACCCGTCACCAGCGGCTGCGCGTCCTCGGCGGGACCGGCCTCGCGGGCCGCCGCCTCGGCCGCCCGTACCAGCGGCTCCAGCTCGTCGGCGGTCACGGCCGAGCGGGACACCACACCGGACGCGGTGCCCTCGGCGCCGTCCACGGTGGCGATCACGGTGAGGGTACGGCCGCGCGTGACGCCGTTGGTGGTCAGGGAGTTGGCCGCCCAGCGCAGATTCGCGCTGGACTCCTCCTGGGCGATCACCACGCAGCCGTCCGCGTTCGACAGCTCAAGCGCCCGTTCGACGATCTCGTGCGGCTTGGTCGTCACGCTGCTCATCGTCCGGCCTCCTGGGTGGTGTTGAGAATGCTGACGCCCCGGAAGAGGGCGGCCGGGCAGCCGTGGCTGACGGCCGCGACCTGGCCCGGCTGGGCCTTGCCGCAGTTGAAGGCACCGCCGAGCACATACGTCTGCGGGCCGCCGACGGCGTCCATCGAGCCCCAGAAGTCGGTGGTGGTGGCCTGGTAGGCGACGTCCTTGAGCTGGCCCGCGAGCCGCCCGTTCTCGATCCGGAAGAACCGCTGCCCGGTGAACTGGAAGTTGTAGCGCTGCATGTCGATGGACCACGAGCGGTCGCCGACCACGTAGATGCCGCGTTCGACGCCGCCGATCAGCTCCTCGGTCGAAGGGCCGTCGGGCGCGGGCCGCAGCGAGACGTTCGCCATCCGCTGCACCGGGACATGGCCGGGGGAGTCGGCGTACGCGCAGCCGTTGGACCGCTCGAAGCCGGTGAGCTTCGCGATCCGCCGGTCGAGCTGGTAGCCGACGAGCGTGCCGTCCTTGATCAGGTCCCAGGACTGTCCCGCCACGCCCTCGTCGTCGAAGCCGACGGTGGCCAGGCCGTGCTCCGCCGTACGGTCACCGGTCACATTCATCAGCGGCGAGCCGTACTTGAGCGTGCCGAGCTGGTCGAAGGTGGCGAAGGAGGTGCCCGCGTACGCCGCCTCGTACCCCAGCGCGCGGTCCAACTCCGTGGCGTGGCCGATCGATTCGTGGATCGTCAGCCACAGGTTGGACGGGTCGACCACCAGGTCGTACGCGCCCGCCTCGACCGAGGGCGCGCGCATCTTCTCGGCCAGCAGCTCCGGGATACGGGCCAGCTCCGCGTCCCAGTCCCAGCCGTGGTCCGCGCCGGTCAGATACTCCCAGCCGCGGCCGACCGGCGGCGCGAGCGTGCGCATCGAGTCGAAGTCGCCGCTGTCGCCGTCGACGGCGACAGCGGTGAGCTGCGAATGGAGGCGGACGCGCTGCTGCGTGGTCGTGGTGCCCGCGGTGTCCGCGTAGAACTTGTTCTCCTGCACGGTCATCAGCGAGGCGTCCGCGTGGTCGACCCCGTCGGCCGCCAGCAGCCGGGCGCTCCACTCCGCGAGCAGCGCCGTCTTCTCCGCGTCCGGCACGTCGAACGGGTTGATGTCGTACGCCGACACCCACACCCGGTCCGCGTGCACCGGTTCGTCGGCCAGCTCCACCCGCTCCCGCGACCCCGCCGCCGCGATCACCTTCGCGGACAGCTTGGCCATCGCGACCGCCTGCGAGGCGACCTTGGCCGCCGCGTCCATCGTCAGGTCGACCCCGGAGGCGAAGCCCCAGGCGCCGCCGTGCACCACCCGTACCGCGTACCCCAGATCGGTGGTGTCGGAGGTGCCCGACGGGCGCGCGTCGCGCAGCCGCCAGGTCGCGCCGCGCACCCGCTCCAGCCGGAAATCGGCGTGGTCCGCGCCCAGCGCGCGGGCGCGGGCCAGTGCGGCGTCGGCGAGTGCCCGCAGGGGCAGCGCCAGGAATGACTGATCGACCTCATGAGGCACGACGAACTTCCCCTTCGACCGTTCGACAGGTATCCGCAGTGAATCATGTCCCGCCGACCGCCAGCGCGTGCTTTTCCGCAGGACGCGGCGTGTGCCGGGGCGGGCGGCCGGCGAATCGTCAGATGCCAATCCGTGCCGAGACCTTGAGGTTGGTCCAGACCAATCTCTATGCTCATGACGCCGCCCTCACTCCTGTCCGCTGCACCACACTCCGCACGACGAGGAGCCCCCCACATGTCAGTACGCCGTAATGCCGCCGCGGTCGGCGCGGTCGGCGCCGCCGCCTTGACGATTGCCGCGCTCACGCCGGTGACCGCCAGCGCCCACGGCGCGCTCAGCGCACCGGTCAGCCGGATCTCCGGCTGCTTCGCCGAAGGCCCCGAACACCCCCAGTCGCAGGTCTGCAAGGACCTGGTCGCCGACAGCGGCACCCAGCCGCTGTACGACTGGAACGAGGTGAACATCGCCAACGCCAACGGCCAGAGCCGCACGATCATCCCCGACGGCCACCTCTGCTCGGCCAACCGCGACAAGTACCGGGCGCTGGACTGGGCCCGCACCGACTGGCCCGCCACCGCGGTCTCGGCGGGCACCACCACCGTCAACTTCCGTGTCACCGCGCCGCACAAGGGCACGATGACGCTCTACATCACCAAGGCCGGATACGACCCGACCAAGCCGCTCAAGTGGTCCGACCTGGACGCCACCCCGATCGCCGTCTACAACACCGTCGCCTCCGCGACGAACGGCTACTACACCTTCAACGCCACCCTGCCCAGCCGCACCGGCAGGCAGCTCATCTACCAGGTGTGGCAGCGCAGTGACAGCCCCGAGGCCTTCTACGGCTGCTCCGATGTCGTCTTCGGCCAGGGGGTACAAGCGGCGGCGGTCGCCGCGCCCCAGGCGCCGACCGACCGGCAGATCGCGGCCGGCGCGTCCAAGTCCACCGTCAGCCACCACGGTCACGGCGGCGACGTCGCCGTGACATCCACCACGGCGAAGCTCGCGACCAGCGACGTGACCGACAACCGCGCGGCCACCGGCACCCTGGAGACCGCCCTGTCCGGCAGCGCCGTTCTGGCGTCGGGCGCCGTGGGACTGCTGCTCTGGAGCCGCCGCAGGGCCGCCGCCCGCGCGAACGGCTGACCCATGGTTCTGTAGGAAACCCACAGGGACCATGGGAGCAGCCTGTCGGGGCCGATTCCCCGGATCGGTGCGAGGACCGATAGCTTTTCACGGAGAAACTCACGACTGAGGGAGTGATCCGTTGAGCCGCTCGGTTCTCGTCACCGGAGGCAACCGGGGCATCGGCCTCGCCATCGCGCGTGCCTTCGCCGACGCGGGCGACAAGGTCGCCATCACCTACCGCTCGGGTGAGCCGCCCGCCGAACTGGTGGCGCTCGGCTGCCTGGCCGTCCGCTGCGACATCACCGACCCCGAGCAGGTGGAACAGGCTTACAAGGAGATCGAGGAGAAGCACGGGAACGTGGAGGTGCTGGTCGCCAACGCCGGCATCACCAAGGACCAGCTCCTCATGCGGATGTCCGAGGAGGACTTCACGTCCGTCCTCGACACCAACCTCACCGGAACCTTCCGGGTCGTGAAGCGCGCGAACCGCGGCATGCTGCGGGCCAAGAAGGGTCGCGTCGTCCTGATCTCCTCCGTGGTCGGGCTGCTGGGCTCCGCGGGACAGGCCAACTACGCGGCCTCCAAGGCGGGGCTGGTCGGATTCGCCCGCTCGCTCGCCCGTGAACTGGGCTCGCGCAACATCACCTTCAACGTCGTGGCGCCCGGTTTCGTCGACACCGACATGACCCAGGCGCTCACCGACGAGCAGCGCGAGGGCATCGTGGCGCAGGTGCCCCTCGGCCGCTACGCGAAGCCCGAGGAGATCGCCGCGACGGTGCGGTTCCTCACCTCGGACGACGCCTCGTACATCACTGGAGCCGTCATCCCCGTTGACGGCGGATTGGGCATGGGTCACTGAGAACATGAGCGGAATCCTCGACGGTAAGCGCATCCTCATCACGGGTGTGCTGATGGAGTCCTCCATCGCCTTCCACGCCGCCAAGCTGGCCCAGGAGCAGGGTGCCGAGATCATCCTGACCGCCTTCCCCCGGCCCACCCTCACCGAGCGCGTCGCCAAGAAGCTGCCCAAGCCGGTCAAGGTCATCGAGCTGGACGTGACCAACACCGAGCACCTGGAGCGTCTTGAGAAGGTGGTCCGCGAGGAGCTGGGCGGCCTCGACGGTGTCGTGCACTCCATCGGGTTCGCCCCCCAGGACGCCATGGGCGGCAACTTCCTCAACACGTCGTTCGAGTCCGTCGCGACGGCCATGCACGTCTCCGCGTTCTCGCTGAAGTCGCTCACCATGGCGTGCATGCCGCTCATGCCCGCGTACGACAGCGCCACCGGCGCGGGCGGCGGCTCGGTCGTCGGCCTCACCTTCGACGCGCAGTACACCTGGACCGGTTACGACTGGATGGGCCCGGCCAAGGCGGCACTCGAGGCCACCTCCCGCTACCTCGCCCGTGACCTCGGCCCGCGCAATGTGCGCTGCAATCTGGTCTCGGCCGGGCCGATCGGCTCGATGGCCGCCAAGTCCATCCCGAGCTTCGGCGAGCTGTCGGACACCTGGAACCACCTCTCCCCGCTGGAGTGGAACACCGCCGACCCCGAGCCCGCCGGGCGCGGTGTCGTGGCGCTGCTCTCCGACTGGTTCCCGAAGACGACCGGCGAGATCATCCACGTGGACGGCGGCCTGCACGCCGTCGGCGGCTGACCACCTCGAGGACTGTGGCAGGGCCCCCGTACCGACCGGTGCGGGGGCTCCGCCGTGTACGGCCCCGCCGGGTCAGGGCGGGTCAGGCCAGCGTCGTGCCGAAACGGCAGTGGAAGGCGTGGTCACGGGCCTCGGCCGCGGCGCGCTCCGGGTCGGCCGCGCGGATCGCGTCGACCAGCCGCGCGTGGTCGAGATGGTCCTCGGGCCGCAGGTCGGTGCCGACGTCGGCCCGCAGGAAGTCCCGCAGCACCTCGCCGAGGTCGGCGTAGAGCGCGGTGAGCACGTCGTTGTGCGAGGCGGCCACCACCGCCAGGTGCATGGTCGCGTCGGCCTCGACGAAGGACTCCGCGTCGCCCGACTCCCAGGCCCGTTCGCGCCGGTCGAGCGCCGCGTCGAGCTGCGCCAGGTCGGCGTCGGTACGGCGCTGCGCCGCCAGACCCGCGGCCGTCCCCTCCAGCGAGCCGCGCAGCTCGGCCACGTGCAGGGGGTCGGAGTCGGCGAAGCGCGCCCGCATCACCCCGGCCAGTTCGCTGGTGGCCACCACATAGGTGCCGGAGCCCTGCCGGATGTCGAGCAGACCGTTGTGGGCGAGCGCCCGCACCGCCTCGCGGACGGTGTTGCGCGCCACCCCCAGTTGCTCCACCAGCTCCGGTTCTGTGGGGATACGGGAGCCGACCGGCCAGGCGCCCGAGGTGATCTGGGCGCGGAGGCTGCCGATCGTACGGTCGGCGAGCGTGGTGTGCCTGGGCACTGGACCGAGATTCATCCCATCATTCTATGATGGAGAAATGCGTGACGACGAATCCCTCGCCCTCGACCCCGCCCGGACGCCGCAGACGGCCCCGCCGACGGCCCAGACGACGGCCCCCGTGACGGCCGCGGAACCCGTACCGGACACGGGCTCCGGCCTGGTCCCGGCCACCGGCCCGACCGCCGCCCCGGCCCGGGACCGTACCGGCACCGCGCCCGCGCCCGCCGCCGCGCCCGCCGCCGGTCTCGCCGGGAACCCCTGGCTGCGCCGCCTCGTCGTCGCCGGTCTCGTCCTGGCCGCGCTCAACCTCCGCCCCGGCATCACCAGCCTCGGCGCCCTGCTCAAGGAGGTCCGCGACGGCCTCGGCATGAGCGGCACCATGGCGGGCCTGCTCACCTCCGTACCCTCCGCGTGCTTCGCGCTCTTCGGCTTCGCCGCCCCGAGGCTGGCCCGCCGCCACGGCCCCGGCGCCGTCATCTGCGTCGGCATGGCCGCCATCACCGCAGGGCTCGCGCTGCGCCCGCTGGCCGGGAACACCGCGGTCTTCCTGGCCCTCAGCGCCCTCGCCCTCGGCGGCATCGCCGTCTCCAACGTGCTGATGCCGGTGATCGTCAAGCGCTACTTCCCCGACCGGGTCGGCGCGATGACCGGCCTGTACTCCATGGCCCTCTCCCTCGGCACCGCCCTCGCCGCCGCCGTCACCGTCCCCATGACCCACGCCATGGGCCACGGCTGGCGGCTCGGCCTCGGCGTGTGGGCCGCGCTGGCCGCCGTCGCCGTGGTGCCCTGGCTCGCGCTGGTCCGCGACCGTACGGGCGCACCGCCCGCCACCGGCGCCCGGAAGGACGCCGCGGCCGTCAACACCGACGCGGCCCGGAAGAGTGACGCGGCGCGCGCCGCGGACGGCGGCCACGGCCGTATCACCGGCAGCCGTACCGCCTGGGCGCTCGCCTGCTTCTTCGGACTCCAGGCCACCGCCGCGTACATCACCATGGGCTGGATGCCGCAGATCTTCCGGGACGCCGGACTGTCCGCGGGCAAGGCGGGGCTGCTGCTCGCGGTCACCATGGTGATGGGCGTGCCGCTGTCCTTCGTACTGCCGCCGCTCGCCGCCCGGATGCGGGCGCAGGGCCCGCTGGTCGTCCTGCTCGGCGCCTTCGGACTGGTCGGTTACGCGGGCCTGTGGGCCGCCCCGGCCGCCGCGCCGTGGGTGTGGGCGCTGCTGCTCGGCATCGCCAACTGCGCCTTCCCGCTGGCCCTGACGATGATCGGGATGCGGTCGCGGACCGGCGCGGGAGTCGTCCGGCTGTCCGCCTTCGCGCAGAGCACCGGCTATCTGATCTCGATCCCCGGACCGATCCTCGTCGGCACCCTCAACCAGGCCAGCGGCGGCTGGGGGCTGCCGATCGCCTTCATGATCGCGCTGATGGTGCCGCAGATCGTCTGCGGGGTGCTCGCCGGGCGGCGGCGACACATCGAGGACGAACTGTGACCCCCGTGCGGCGGCACCGCGGCCCGGTGCGAGACTGAACGCATGCCCGTACTCGAACCGAATCCCCCGCAGAGCCAGCGGCGCCTGCTGATCGTCTTCGGCCTCATGCTCGGCGTGCCCGCGCTGGTCGCCATCGTCGCCACCTTCGCCGCCCGGATGGGCTGACCGCCCCCGCCCACCGGCCCGTTCGGGCCACGACCCCGAGTCCGAGGGTGGGGACAACCCCACCTTCCCTAGGGGGCCAGGGTCAGGGTCAAGTGGGTGGACGGCCGGATGGGACCGCACGGCGCCCGCCCGTAGCGTCGAAGTGCAAGCAGACAACGGCACTTCGACGGTTTTCCACGGAGGCGGTCACCGTGACCACGCAGTCCCCGCACCTCTACTCCCGGCAGTCCCGGCAGGCCCGGCCCACCGTCGAGTCCGCCACGGCCGCGGGGTCCGCCGGGGCCGAGAAGCCCGGACGCGGAAACGCGTCGTCTGCGAACGCGTCGTCCGGGAACGCGTCGTCCGGGAACGCGTCGTCCGGGAACGCGTCGTCCGGGAACGTGCAGACGAGCCTGCCGTGGTGGGCCGTCGCCCTGCCCGCGCTCGCCTTCGCCGCGCTGCTCGCCCTCCTCAGCGGAGGCACCGCGGACGCCTCGACCGCGGCCTCCTCCGGCGACCTGCTCGGCCACATCGCCTCCTCGCTGCCGGACCTCGTCCAGCGCTTGCTGTGAGCCTCACCCCTGACCTCCCGCCGTCCCCGCCCCGCCGCCCCCCGTACGGCCTCTGACCTGCGCCCCCGGCGGCCCCCGCGGCGGTGGAGATGCGCCATCCCGCGCCTGACAGCGGGTTTTCTGGAAAGCTGAAGGACATGACCGTCGATTCGACCCGCACGATCGTCCTTCTCCGCCACGCCAAGGCCGACTGGCCGTCGGTCGCCGACCACGAGCGGCCACTGGCCGACCGCGGCCGGCTGGACGCCGCCGCGGCGGGCCTCCGTTTCGCCGACGACGGCATCACCCCCGACGTGGCGCTGTGCTCCACCTCGGTCCGCACCCGCGAGACCTGGAAGCTCGCCGCCCACGAAATGCCGCACCGCCCCAAGACCGTCTACGAGGAGCGGCTCTACGAAGCCTCGCTCGGCGATCTGCTCGCGCTGCTCACCGAGACCTCGGACGAGGTCGGCTCGCTGCTGCTGATCGGCCACAACCCCGGCATGCACGCCCTCGCCGACGCGCTCGCGGGCACCGCCGAAGGCGACACCGCGGCCCGGATGACCCGCGGCTTCCCCACCGCCGCCTTCGCCGTCGTCACCTTCTCGGGCTCCTGGAAGTCCGTCGAACACGGCGTCGGCCGCCTGACCGCCTTCTGGGCGCCGCACGACTGACCGGTACGAGGCCCGCGCGGCCGGTACGAGCGCCGTAGCCGCTACGGGACGGCGCGAACCGGTGCGCGTGCGTACGGATACGTATCGGCGCCCGGCCCGGCGCGGGAATTGTCGCGGTCAGAGCGTCGGCACGCCGTCCAGCGCGTCGGCGGCCTCGATCTCCTCGCGGGTGATGCCCAGCAGATACAGCACGGTGTCGAGGAAAGGTACGGTCACGGCGGTGTCGGCCGCCTGGCGTACGACGGGCTTGGCGTTGAAGGCGACGCCGAGCCCGGCCGCGTTCAGCATGTCCAGGTCGTTCGCGCCGTCGCCGATCGCGACGGTCTGGCTGAGCGGCACCCCGGCCTGCTCGGCGAAGCTGCGCAGCAGGCGCGCCTTGCCCGCCCGGTCCACGATCGGGCCGACGACCTTGCCGGTGAAGCGGCCGTCCACCACTTCGAGGGTGTTGGCCGCCGCGAAGTCCAGGCCGAGCCGCACCTTCAGGTCGTCGGTGACCTGGGTGAAGCCGCCGGAGACCACGCCGACCTGGTAGCCGAGCCGCTTGAGCGTACGGATCAGGGTGCGCGCGCCGGGCGTGAGCCGCACCTCGGAGCGGACCTTGTCGACCACGGACGCGTCGAGACCGGCCAGCAGCGCCACCCGCGCGTGCAGCGACTGTTCGAAGTCCAGCTCGCCGCGCATCGCGGCGGCCGTCACCGCGGCGACCTCGGCCTCGCAGCCCGCGTGCGCGGCGAAGAGCTCGATCACCTCGTCCTGGATGACGGTGGAGTCCACGTCCATCACGACCAGCCGCTGCGCCCTGCGCTGGAGACCGGCGGGGACCACGGCCACGTCGATGCCGAGCGCCGCCGCCTCGACCGAGAGCACCGAGCGCAGCACACCGGGCTCGGCGCCGGAGACGGCGAACTCCACCGCTGTCACCGGGTACTTGGCCAGCCGGAAGATGCGGTCGATGTTGCCGCCCGCGTTGGTGATCAGGGCGGCGGTGGCCGCGGTCGACTCGGCGGTCAGCGGGCGGCCGAGCACGGTGACATGCGAACGGCCCTCGCCGCGCGGCCTGTTGTCGCCGGTGCCGGAGATGATCTCCGCCTCCATGCCGATGGACTCGGCCCAACTGTGCACGGTGGAGCGCAGTTCGCCTTCGAGGCCGGGGGAGGGCGCCGTCACCAGGGCGCACAGCACTATCCGGCCCCGCGTGACGACCTGCTCGATGTCCACCACGTCCACCCGGAAGGCGGCGAGCGTGTCGAAGAGCCCCGCGGTGATGCCGGGACGGTCCTTGCCGAAGATCTTGACCAGAATGGTGGGCGCGTCCGCCGGCGGAACGGCGGCGACAGGCGCGGTCTGCGAGACGTCGTTCATGGTGCTCCCACCGTAGCCGCCCCGCCCGGCCCGATGATCGGCCGTCTCGGTTGGCGGACCGCCCCCCAAGACCGCGGGCCTCGCCTTCAGGAGCGGAGGTGCGGCGCGGCGCGGCTGCGCGGGACCAGGCTTTTCATGCGGCGCGGTGCGGCTGCGCGGGACCAGGCTTTTCAGGGGCGCGGGGAACTGCGCGACCAGCGCTCGCGGTGGCGAGCTGTGAACACCGCCCTCATGGGGCAGACGATGTTCGCGTTCGGGCCGTGAGCCCGAGGGGGGCGGGGCCCCGCAGATCCCCGCACCCCCGGCGGACGCCGGCTCAGCGGGGCCCGCGCGGCGCGGCAGGCGGCGGGGGAGGCGGCGGCTCCGGCCACTTCTCCTCCGGCCGGCCCGAAGCCCCGGCCCGACCCGAAGCCCCGGCCCCGCCGGAGCCGCCTCGCGGCCGACGGAAACCGGGCGGCGGCGGCCCCGCGATGGTCGGCGCGGCGTCCACCCCGCCAGCCTGCGGGGCCTTGTACGGATTCGGCTCGTCACCGGGCCGCGGCCCGGCGTAAGGATTGGTCTCGGCACCGCCCCCCGCGTAAGGATTGGGCTCGCCGCCGCCCCCGGCGTACGGGTTGGGCTCCTCACCGTCCTCCGGACGGTAGACCGGGCTCGGCAGATACGGTCCCGCCCGATAGGCCAGCTCCGGATACGTACGGCCCGCGTCGTCGCCCCCGGCGGAGCCGGACACGTGCACGCCCTCCTCGGCGCCCGGCGCCGGACCGCCGCTGTCGTAGGCGCCGTCCCCCGTATCGGGAAGCGCGCCCCCGCCCGGCCGGGCCAGCGCCGCGACCTGCTGTCCCGCCGCCCCGGTGGCCAGCGCGAGCAGCGCACCCACCGCGCCCATGCCCGCGCCCCAGACGGCGCCGAGCAGCAGTCCCAGCGGAAGGCTGCCGTGCAGGTCGACCCCGGCGCCGACGGCGTCGAAGCCGAAGACCGACAGATTCGCGTTGACCTTCACCTTGCTCAGATGCGACAGCAGCGGCAGCGCCACGGCCGTGACCAGGCCGAGCCGTACCGCGCACCGTCCGACGAAACCGCCCTTGGCGGCACCGTCCAGCGGAGTGCGGGTGGCGGTGAGCGCGCCCGCGAGCAGCATCATCACCGCGATGGCGACCGGCAGCAGCCAGACCCGGCTGTCGAGTTCGGCCAGCGCGCCCGGTGTGATCGTCCTGCCGGACCCGCCCGCCAGCAGCTTGTCGACGGGATCGGGCAGGAACGACGTCAGCGGCCCCGACGCCTGCCCCTTCCACGGCACGAACAGGCCGAGCGGTACCGCGAGCCATACGCCGTTGGGCGCGCCGAGCAGCGCCGCGCCCATGATCCGGCCCGGCTCGTCGCCGGTCAGCGCCGCGTAACAGGCCGCCGCGTCACCCGCGAGCACCGCGACCACCATGACGACGGTCAGCGCGGACACGGCGGGCCGCACCGCGCGGTGCACGCCCTCCCATCCGGCCGGCAGCGGTGTCCTGCGCGAGGCGAGCAGCGCGATCAGCAGCACGCCGAGCACCCACACCAGGCCGCCCGCCAGGGTCCGCCCGGTGGCGACCTCGAAGGTGATCGACGCCTTGGTCTGGATCAGCCCCTGCAACCCGTCGGTGAGGCCGCCGCTGATCTTGCCCACGCCGGGCAGCTTGCTCAGCAGGTCGTCCGTGGTGCCCTTGGACGGGCCGAGCGCGGCGCCGTCGATGGCCACCGTGTCCTGCCCCGCCCAGGCGAGACCGCCGAGGACCGCCAGGAACAGCACGGCGGTCGTCACGACCCGCGCCGCCAGTTCGCCGACACCGACCGTCGGACCGGCCCTGCGCAGCGAGCGCAGGAACACCCACGACAGCAGCAGCGCGCCGACCAGTGCCACACCCAGCGGCGCGATACCGATCGCGCCCTGGGTCTGCGATCCGCTCAGTCCGAACGCGCCGACGTCACCGCCCGGCCGCACCTTGCCGCCCACCGCCATCGCGACCACGGCTGCCGTCATCGGCCCCAGTGATCCGGCGGTGTCCGCGCCCAATAGATGTAAGGCGAGAGCGGCGGTGCCCGCCATCGCCAGGAACGCCCAACTCACCGACGCCACAGCGGCGAGCATGACGCTCGTCCAGGGCGTGGTCCGTGCACTCATCCCGACCCCCGAGGCCGTTCGTCCCCCCATGCACCCAATGCGCCCCACTCTCGGGCGCGGACGGGTGCCGCGTCAACGTCCGTTGCGGAACACGTACATCGGGCTTGTTTTCTGTTACGAGACAGGAGCCTGCAATAGTTCCTCCCGAACTTCGCTATCTCTAGACTCCCCCCATGGGGGACTACTCGGGGGACAACACATGGGGCTTGGGGTGCCTGAACTCGTACTCGAATTGAACGGACGGACCTGGACGCTGGACGCGTCCCGCTCGTACAGCCTGGGGCGCGATCCGTCGGGGGACCTGGTACTCGACGACGCCAGGGTGTCGTGGCGGCACGCCACCATCCGCCGTGCGGAACGCGGTTGGGTGATCGAGGACCTCGGCAGCACCAACGGCACCTATGTACAGGGGCAGCGGGTCCAGCAGACCGAGGTGGGGGCCGGTTCGACCGTCCACCTCGGCAACGCCACGGACGGACCCCGGCTGAACTTCACCGCGGGCGCGCAGGCCGGCGCCGATGTGTACAGCGCGGAGACCGCGCACGCGACGCCGCAGCAGCGCTACCCGCAGGCGCGGGCCGCGGCACCCGTCGGACAGGCCGGGGCCCCGCAGGCCCCGGCCCCGCAGCACGTCCAGCCGCCCGCCCAGGCCCAGCCGCAGGCGCAGATGCACGCGCAGGCGCCCGCCGCCCCGCCGCGTCAGCAGCAGCCCGGCGGCTGGGGACAGCCGCCCGCGCAGGTGCCGCCGCAGCAGTACGCGCGGCAGCCGCAGCCTCCCCAGCAGGGCCAGGGCGGCCAGGGCGGCTGGGGTCAGCCGCCGGTCCAGCAGCCGCCCGCCCCGCGCGCGCAGCCCCAGCAGCCCGCGGGCGGACACCCGCAGGGCGTCCGCAGCCCCACCACCTTCCACCAGCTCGCCCTCGGCCGGGTCATGAAGATCGGCCGCGCGCTGGAGAACGAACTGGTCGTCTCCGACCTCCAGGTCTCCCGGTACCACGCGGAGTTCCGCGCGCACCCCGACGGCCGCTACGAGATCGTCGACCTCGGCAGCCACAACGGCACGTATGTCAACGGCCAGCCGATCCAGCGCCATCTGCTCGGCCCCAACGACATCGTCGGCGTCGGCCACTCCACCTTCCGGCTGGTCGGCGACCGCCTCGAGGAGTTCGTCGACACCGGCGAGGTCTCCTTCTCCGCCCGCCGCCTGACCGTCACCGTGCCGCACGGCAAGGTGACCAAGCAGATCCTCAAGGACGTCTCCTTCGGCGTACCGGAGAAGTCGCTGATCGGCGTGATCGGCCCGTCCGGCTCCGGCAAGTCCACGCTGCTGCGCGCGCTCACCGGCTACCGCCCCGCCGACCAGGGCGAGGTGCTGTACGACAACCGCAATCTGTACAAGCAGTTCGCCGAGCTGCGGCAGCGCATCGGCCTGGTCCCGCAGGACGACATCCTGCACAAGGAACTCCAGGTCAGGACGGCACTGCGGTACGCGGCCAAGCTCCGCTTCCCCGGTGACACCGCGTCCGCGGAGCGCGAGGCGCGGATCAACGAGGTACTGCGCGAGCTGAAGCTCGACATCCACGCCGACAAGCGCATCACCTCGCTCTCCGGCGGCCAGCGCAAGCGCGTCTCGGTCGCCCTCGAACTGCTCACCAAACCCTCGCTGATATTCCTGGACGAGCCGACCTCCGGCCTCGACCCGGGCATGGACCGCGACGTCATGAAGCTGCTGCGCGGCCTGGCCGACGACGGCCGTACGGTACTGGTCGTCACCCACTCCGTCGCCGAACTGGCGCTCTGCGACAAGCTGCTGGTGATGGCCCCCGGCGGCTCGGTCGCCTACTTCGGCCCGCCGGACGAGGCGCTGAACTTCTTCGGCTACGAAACCTGGGCCGATGTCTTCTCCGCCTTCGAGAACTACCGCGACTACGACTGGTCGGGCCGCTGGCACGGCTCGCAGCACTACCAGATGTACGCCGCGGACCTGGACCAGGCGGCCCCGCAGCAGGCGCCGGTCATCCCGCACCAGGTGGCCAGGCCGCCCAAGCCGCAGGCGTGGCTGCCGCAGCTCGTCACCCTGATCCGCCGCTACATGTCGGTGATCGCCTCCGACCGCGGCTTCATCGCCCTGATGTTCATCCTGCCCGCGGTGCTCGGTGTGGTCAGCATCGTCATCCCGGCGGCCAGCGGCCTGGGCCCAGGACCGGTCAAGGCGCACGGCGTCAACAAGGACGCGGGCACGATCCTGCTGATCCTCGCGGTGGGCGCCTGCTTCTCCGGCGCCGCCAACTCCGTCCGCGAGCTGATCAAGGAACGGGTCATCTACGAACGGGAACGGGCCACCGGCCTGTCGCGTTCGGCGTATCTGATGTCCAAGGTCATCGTGCTCGGCCTGATCACCGCGGTGCAGGGCGCCGTCATCTGCGGCATCGGGTTCGCGCCGCGCGCGATGCCCACCGAGGGCGTCATCATGAAGAGTCAGCCCGCGGTCGAGATGACCCTGGCCATCATCGGCCTCGGCTTCACCTCGATGATGTTCGGCCTGATCATCTCCTCGCTGGTGAAGACCGCGGAGAAGACGATGCCGCTGCTGGTCATGTTCGCCATCGTCCAGGTGGTGTTCACCGGCGTGCTCTTCCAGCTCTACGACTCGCCCGGCATCGAGCAGTTCGCCTGGCTGATGCCCGCCAGGTGGGCGGTGGCCGCGCTCGGCACGACGGCGAATCTCAACGTGATCATGCCGTGGGACCCGGGCAACCCCGACGCGCTGTGGAAGCACACCGCGAGCCAGTGGACGATCGACATGGTCGTCCTGGTGCTGCTCGGCGTCGTGTGCGGCATCGTGGTCTCGCGGCTGCTGCGCCGCCACGAGCCGGAAGTCATGCGGAAGTAGTGAAACGGAAGTAGCGAATCCGAATACGCCGAAAGGGCGGCGGGACCGAAAGGTCCCGCCGCCCTTTCGCGCTGCGGCTGTGGGAGCCGAACGCGCGGATCAGTACGCGGAGTTCACGTTGTCCATGGAACCGTAGTTCGCCGCGGCGTAGTTGCAGGCGGCGGTGATGTTCGCGACCGGGTCGTAGATGTCCCACGAGGTTCCGTCGACGTGGTACGCCTGGAAGGTCGGGTCGATGACCTGGAGCAGGCCCTTGGACGGAATGCCGGCGGCGGCGTTGGAGTCGTACAGGTTGATCGCCTGCGGGTTGCCGCTCGACTCGCGCATGATGTTGCGGTAGATGCCGTCGTAGCTGCCGGGGATGCCCTTCTGGGCCATGATCGCCAGCGACTGCTTGATCCAGCCGTCCAGGTCGTTGGTGTACGTGGTCGTGGCGGCGGTGGTGGCCTGCGGGGCGGCCTGCACGGCGGTACGCGTCGTGGAGCGGTTCGCGGCGGCCGTGTCCTTGGCGCGCTGCGCGGCGGCGTCGGCCGCGGCCTTCTTCTTGGCGGCCGCGTCGGCGGCGGCCTTCTTGGCGGCGGCGTCCGCTGCCGCCTTCTTCCGCGCCGCGGCGTCGGCCGCGGCCTTCTTCTTCGCGGCGGCCTCGTCGGCCGCCTTCTTCTTGGCCGCCTCGTCCGCGGCCTTCTTCTTCGCCGCGGCCTCGGTGATCGCGCGCTCCGAGGCGATGCCGGCCTGCGCTTCGATGCTCTTGACCTGGTCGCCGGTGGAGACCTGGAAGCCGGTGGGGTCACCGACCGCGGCGGAGGCAGTCCCGCCGGTCCCCTGGAGACCGGTGACGGCCAGGACGACAGCGGTCGCGGCGACGGCGCCGGCCGCCGTGATCTTGTGGGTCTTGGTGAGCCGGCCGATCTTCGGGATCGTGGGGAGCTGCATAGGAATTAACCTCTTCCGTTTGCGGACCCGAGAATTCTTAGAGGGTCGGAAAACGGAGGTCAACGAGCCTTCCTACGAACTCCTTTCGTAGACGGTCGAGGGACAAATCGGAATCGGTATTCCCCGGACAGTGGCGTGAGGCGCCCTTTCCACTAGGCGACTTAGTATGTGACGTACGTCCTATAGGTCACCTCACACGCCGTCGCCCCCTCCGTCGCCCAAGGTGACGGAGGGGGTGCTTTATGTGACGTTTATGGCAGCAGGAGATTGACGTCACCGAATTCGTGCCAGAGGTAACCGCCGCGCAGCGCCTCGGCGTAGACCCGCTCCAGCAGCCGGTCGCCCGACAGCGCCCGCAGCATCAACAGGTGCGTGGCCTCCGGCTCGTGCAGTCCGGTCAGCAGCCCGTCCACCGCGCGCACCCCGCGCTCCGGGGTGACCACCAGCTCCGTCCAGCCGCCGCCCGGCCGCACCACACCGCGCTCGTCCGCCACCGACTCCAGCGCCCGTACCGCCGTCGTCCCCACCGCCACCACCCGGCCGCCCGCCGCGCGCGCCGCGTTCACCTGCCAGGCCGTCGCCGCCGACACGGTGTACGGCTCGGCGTACGGCGGCTCGTGCGCCTCGACCGACGCCACCCCGGTGTGCAGCGTGATCGGCGCGACCTGCACGCCCCGGCAGACCAGCTCCGTCACCAGCGCCGTGGTGAAGGGCCGCCCGGCGCTCGGCATCTCCGCGGAGCCGAGGCTGTCAATCGACCGGGCGGAGAACACCGTCTGGTACGCCGCCAGCGGCTGGTCCCGGTCGGTGTAGCCGTACCGGATCGGCCGCCCGTACCGCCGCATGTACGCGACCGGGTCCGGCAGCGAGGGCGCGGCCACCCACAGCCGGTCCCCGGCCGGGTCGAGCGGCTCCTCCAGCACCAGCCGGGCCCCGGCGCGCAAGTCGACCACCGCGCCCGCGGGACCGCCGGCCCTGCGGACCGTCGAGCCGTGCCCGTCCGGGTCGCGGACCTCCACCACCCAGCGGCCGTCGTCCCGGCGGGTGGACCAGTGCACCACCACCGGCTGTCCGTCGAGCCGCCCGTCCACAGCCGCGGGCAGCGTCCGCGAGGTGTTCACCACCAGGACGTCACCGGCCCGCAGCAGCTTCGGCAGGTCGCGGAAGCCGTGGTGGGTGACCGCGCCGGTGCGCTGCTCGCCGACCAGCAGCCGTACCGTGTCCCGGCGGGCGGCCGGGGCCGTCGCGAGCAGCGAGTCCGGGACGCGCAGCCCCGCCAGCCCGGCCCGCGGAGCCCCGGCCGGGCCCCTGCCCCGCCCGATGTCCTTATTGCCCCCTCCTGTCCCCTTTATATAGGGGTCCTTCGCGGACCCCCGCCCGGAGTCCTTCGCGGGCCGCGCCGCCTGCGCGCCCTCCCGTACCGCACTCATCGCGCCTCCAGCAGGACCGGGGCGGTGTAGCGCCCGCTGGGCGCGGCCTCGTCGAGCAGCCGCAGGAAGGCGGGGACCACCGACTCCGGCAGCGGCCGGGCGGCGAAGTCCGCGTCGTCGGGCACGGCCGCCGCGTACAGCCCGGTCCGCAGATCGCCCGGGTCCACCCACCACACCCGCAGCCCCGGCTCCTCCTCGGCCAGCACCGCCGACAAATGGTCGAGCGCCGCCTTGCTCGCCCCGTACCCGCCCCAGGTCGGATACGCCTCCACCGCCGCGTCCGAGCTGACGTTCAGCACCGCGCCGCCCGCCGCCCGCAGCAGCGGCAGCGCCTCCCGCACCAGCGCGAACGGCGCCGTCACATTCGTCTCCAGCGCCTCCCGCAGCCCCGCCACCGGCAGCTCGGCCAGCGGCACCAGCGGCTCAGCGCCCAGCGCGCTCGCGTTGTTCACCAGCAGATCCACCCCGCCCAGCTCGCGCGCCGCCGCCACCAGCTCCGCCCGGTGCCCCGCCGCCGTCACGTCGCCCGGCACCGCCCGCACCCGTGGCCGTACCGCCGCGCCCCCGGCGTGATCCGGGCCGTACCGTTCCAGGTCCGCCGCGGCCGACCGCAGCGCGTCCGCGTTCCGCCCGTCCAGTACGAGGTCCCAGCCGCGCCCCGCCAGCTCGGCGGCCAGCGCCCGCCCCAGTCCGCGCGACGCTCCCGTGATGATCGCTACCGGCATGATCCAGCCCTCCGCACCGGGGCCCGGCCGTCCGCCGGACCACCTCGTGCCCTCACCGTAGGAACGCCCCGGCCGCACACGCCTCGGCCGGCCGCCGCACGCCTCACGGTCACTTGGAACTAGGCCACACGACCGAGGACAGTCGGTCCGGCGGCGCATACGGACCGTCACCCGGCGCCGGTACGGTGGAGACATGCCCATCCGGCCGCCACGAGGCGGAATCGAAGCGGTCAGCGCCGCGGTCCTGGCGATGAGCCGCCAGGTGGAGGTGCGCGACGTCCTCCAGACGATCGTCGCGTCCGCCCGCGAGCTGCTCGACGCCGAATACGCGGCCCTGGGCGTGCCCGACGACCACGGCGGCTTCGCGCAGTTCGTGGTCGACGGCGTCAGCGACGAGGAGTGGAAGGCCATCGGCCCGCTGCCCCGGCAGCACGGCATCCTCGCCGCGATCCTGCACGAGGCGACCCCGCTGCGGCTCGCCGACGTCCGCACCTTCGAGGACTTCCAGGGCTGGCCCAAGCACCACCCCGACATGCGCGACTTCATCGGCATGCCGGTGGTTGACGGCGACGAGATCCTCGGCGCGCTCTTCCTCGCCAACAAGAAGTGCGGCCCCGGCGGGACCCGCGGCGCCGACGGCACCTGCGGCTTCACCGAGGACGACGAGGACCTGCTGCGGATTCTCGCCGACCACGCCGCGATCGCCCTGACCAACGCCCGGCTCTACGAGCGCAGCCGCGAGCTGACGCTGGCGGGGGAGCGGGCCAGGATCGCGCACGAACTGCACGACGCCGTCTCGCAGAAACTCTTCTCGCTGCGGCTGACCGCCCAGGCCGCCGCCGCGCTGGTCGACTGCGACCCGGCGCGCGCCAAGGGCGAGCTGAAGCAGGTCGCGGCGCTCGCCGCCGAGGCCGCCGACGAACTGCGCGCCGTCGTGGTGGAACTGCGCCCGGCCGCCCTGGACGAGGACGGCCTCGTCGCCACCCTGCGCACCCAGGCCGACGTCCTGGACCGTGTCCACTCCGCCGACGTCACCTTCCACGCCGTCCGGGTGCGGGCGCTGCCCGCCGCGCAGGAGGAGGCGCTGCTGCGGGTCGCCCAGGAAGCGATGCACAACGCCCTGCGGCACGCGCACGCCGACGCCGTGGACGTCATCCTGGAAGGCCACGGCAAGGGCGCGCTGCTGCGGATCCGCGACGACGGCCGCGGCTTCGACCCCACCGCGGTCCGCCGGGCCGGACGACACCTCGGACTGGTCTCCATGCGGGACCGGGCCGGCGGCGTCGGCGGCCGGCTCACCGTGCAATCGGAGCCCGGCAAGGGCACCGTCATCGAGATGGAGGTGCCCGGTGGCTGAGAACACCATCCGCGTGCTGCTGGTCGACGACCACCAGGTCGTCCGCAGGGGGCTGCGCACCTTCCTCGAGGTGCAGGGCGACATCGAGGTGGTCGGCGAGGCGGGCGACGGCGAGGAAGGCGTGGCCCGCGCCCAGGAACTGCGGCCCGACGTGATCCTCATGGACGTCAAGATGCCCGGTGTCGACGGCATCGAGGCGCTGCGGCTGCTGCGCGACGCCGAGAACCCGGCACGGGTGCTGATCGTGACCAGCTTCACCGAACAGCGCACCGTCGTGCCCGCGCTGCGGGCGGGCGCCGCCGGATACGTCTACAAGGACGTGGACCCGGTCGCGCTCGCCGACGCCATCCGCTCCGTGCACGCCGGGCACGTTCTGCTCCAGCCCGAGGTCGCGGGCGCGCTGCTCTCCCAGGAGCAGGGCGGCACCGGCCAGGGCCGGGGCAACGCGCTGACCGAGCGGGAGCGCGAAGTCCTCGGCCTGATCGCCGACGGCCGCTCGAACCGGGAGATCGCCCGCGCGCTGGTGCTCTCCGAGAAGACGGTCAAGACCCACGTCTCCAACATCCTCATGAAGCTCGACCTCGCCGACCGCACCCAGGCCGCGCTGTGGGCGGTGCGCAACGGCGTGGGGAACTGACGGGACCGCTCGCGGCGCCACCGTGTCCACCTGTCCGTGCGGGCATCCGTTCGGCGGAGTGAGATTCATACTGTCGGGTGTATGTCGTCCGAACGGCGCAACCTGATCCACGGTGACCCGTTCTGCAGGGCGTACCGCGGCGGATTGCCGCGGTGCACCCCCAGCCACGGCTGGGAGGTGCCCCCAGCAAAGAGGAAGTTCGAAGTGATGAACCTCAAGAAGGCCGCGACCGTCACCCTCGTGGCGGGCGGCCTGGCCGTCGCCGGTACCGGTGTGGCCTCCGCCGCCAGCGGCGCCGACGCGTGCGGCACCGCCGTGAAGTCCCCGGGCGTGGGCTCCGGCAACCTGGTGCAGGTTCCGGTGCACATCCCGGTCAACCTCAGCGGCAACTCGGTGAACGTGATCGGCCTGCTGAACCCGGCGTTCGGCAACGTCGCTGTCAACAAGTAACCACGGACGACGCGGACTTCCGGCCCGCCTCGCCGAAGGCCCCGCGGCACGGGATCCCTCCCCGTACGCGGGGCCTCCCCACGCGCCGCCGCGCCGTGGGATGTCAGGTCCCGCGCCGTGCCCCGCGCGGGGACGTCAGGTCCCGTGCCGCGCCCCGCGTGGGATGTCAGGTCCTGCGCCGCTCCGCCTCCTCGACATACGCGTTGTACGCCGCCACCTGCGCCCTGCGCGCCGTACGCTCCACCGGCCGCAGCAGCTCCGCCCGCGCCGCGATCTGCGAGGCGCTCACCGCCGCGCCGTGCCCGTCGGAGGCGATCGCCACCAGCGCCGCGACCCGCTGCGCCAGCGCCAGCACCCGTACCGCGCGCGGCGGATACCCCGGCGCGAGCACCTCGCCGCCGCGCTCGGCGCGCGCCCGGTACGCCTCGAGCGCCGCGTGCGCGGACGGACCCGCGCCCGCCACGTCCAGCCGCGCCAGCGCGTTCGTGGCGTCCCGCAGCGCCTCGGCCAGCTCCCGCTCGGCCTCGCTCAGCGACGGTACGTCGGCGGGCGGCGCGTCTCGTACCGGCAGGCACCGCCACTCGACCTCGACGTGCACATCGCCGGCCGGGCCCGCCTCGCGGACCTCGGGCACCAGACCGAGCGCCGCGCCGCCGACGGTGACCACCGCCTCGCCCGCGGCCAGCGCCCGCGCGTTGAACTCCGGCGGCCCGCTCAGCCCCAGCGGATGCCCGGCCACCGGCAGCGCGAGCCGCAGCCCCGTCACGCCCAGCGCGCGCAGCCTGCCGAGCCCCAGCGTCAGCCCCACCGGGACATGCTCACCCGGCAGCCCCGAGATCCGGTGCACGGCGTCGTCCGCCGTGATCTCCTGTGCGACGTCATCGGGGGCGGCAAGTCCGGCAAGCAGGGCATTTCCCCACGCGGTCAGCCGCCCTGAGCGAGGTTCATCAAGCATGCCCCCAGCCTATGGAACGGACCCGTCGCGCGGTGGCGTAAGTTTTCCCCGGGGGATCCTTCTGCCGGTGCCTACCCGCGCACACGGCAGACAGCCGAGACTGCAATGGGAGACAACGCGCTCATGAGCGATGTGCTGGAGCTGGTGGACGTATCCGTGGTCCGCGACGGACGGGCTCTGGTGGACCATGTGTCGTGGTCGGTCGCCGAGGGGGAACGCTGGGTCATCCTCGGACCCAACGGGGCGGGCAAGACCACCCTGCTCAATGTCGCGTCCAGCTATCTCTTCCCCACCACCGGCACCGTCCAGATCCTCGGCGACAAGCTCGGCAACGTGGACGTGTTCGAACTCCGGCCGCGGATCGGCATGGCGGGCGCCGCCATGGCCGAGAAGATGCCGCGCAGGCAGACGGTCCTGGAGACCGTCCTCACCGCCGCGTACGGCATGACCGCCACCTGGAACGAGGGGTACGAGCAGGTCGACGAGGACCGCGCCCGCGCGTTCCTCGACCGGCTCGGGATGAGCGAGTACCTCGGCCGCAAGTTCGGCACCCTGTCCGAGGGCGAGCGCAAGCGCACCCTGATCGCCCGCGCGATGATGACCGACCCCGAACTGCTGCTGCTCGACGAGCCCGCCGCCGGTCTCGACCTCGGCGGACGCGAGGACCTGGTCCGCCGCCTCGGCCGGCTGGCCCGCGACCCCATCGCCCCCTCGATGATCATGGTCACCCACCACGTCGAGGAGATCGCCCCCGGCTTCACCCACGTCCTGATGATCCAGCAGGGCAAGGTCGTCGCCGCGGGACCGATCGACCTCGAACTCACCTCCCGCAACCTGTCCCGCTGCTTCGGCCTCCCGCTGGTCGTCGAGCGCCGCGGCGACCGCTGGACGGCCGCCGGACTGCCGCTGTCCTGAAGGGTTTTCGTCCGGGTTTCCATTGCGTACTGCCGCAACTGCCCTCCGCACGCCTACGATTGGCGACGTGGACGCATGGGTGTGGTGGCTGATAGCGGCAGTGGGTCTCGGGATACCGCTGGTGATCACGGCGATGCCCGAATTCGGGATGTTCGCCGTCGGAGCGGTGGCCGGGTCGGTCACGGCCGGAATGGGCGGCGGGATCGTCGCCCAGGTGATCGTCTTCGTCGTCGTCTCGGTCGCGCTGCTGGTCTTCGTACGGCCTATCGCGTATCGCAACCGGCAACGCCCGGAACAGCGCAGCGGTGTCGACGCCCTCAAGGGCAAGCAGGCCGTCGTCCTGGAACGTGTCGACGGCGGTGCCAACGGACGGATCAAACTCGGCGGAGAGGTCTGGTCGGCCCGCGCCCTGGAGCACGGCCGGGTCTACGACCCGGGGCAGCAGGTGGACGTGGTGGAGATCGACGGAGCGACCGCCGTCGTCATCTGAACACCCGGCCTCCGGACACCTGAACACCCGACATCCGAACACCCGACATCCGAACACCCGACATCCGAACGTCGCCGACGAGGGCCGGGAAATCACCGAACCCGCCCGCGACAGGCGGCCGTTCTGCCAGAATTGATCATGCCGGAGTACGTCGTACTCCCGCAGCCGACCCGCGCGGGGAGTGGACATGCAGCCCATCATCATCGTCCTGATCATCCTGGTGGTGCTCGTCTTCATCGCGCTGATCAAGACGGTCCAGGTGATTCCGCAGGCCAGCGCCGCCATCGTCGAGCGCTTCGGCCGCTACACCCGGACCCTCAGCGCCGGCCTCAACATCGTGGTGCCGTTCATCGACACCATCCGCAACCGCATCGACCTGCGCGAGCAGGTCGTGCCGTTCCCGCCGCAGCCGGTGATCACCCAGGACAACCTGGTGGTCAACATCGACACCGTCATCTACTACCAGGTGACCGACGCCCGCGCCGCGACGTACGAGGTCGCCAGCTACATCCAGGCCATCGAGCAGCTCACCGTCACCACGCTCCGCAACATCATCGGCGGCATGGACCTGGAGCGGACCCTGACCTCCCGCGAGGAGATCAACGCGGCACTGCGCGGCGTCCTGGACGAGGCCACCGGCAAGTGGGGCATCCGCGTCAACCGCGTCGAGCTGAAGGCGATCGAACCGCCCACCTCCATCCAGGACTCGATGGAGAAGCAGATGCGCGCCGACCGTGACAAGCGCGCCGCGATCCTCACCGCGGAGGGCATCCGGCAGTCCCAGATCCTCACCGCGGAGGGCGAGAAGCAGTCCTCGATCCTGCGCGCGGAAGGTGACGCCAAGGCCGCCGCGCTGCGCGCCGAAGGTGAGGCCCAGGCGATCCGCACGGTCTTCGAGTCGATCCACGCGGGCGACCCGGACCAGAAGCTCCTCGCCTACCAGTACCTCCAGATGCTGCCGAAGATAGCCGAGGGCGACGCCAACAAGCTGTGGATCATCCCCAGCGAGCTGAACGACGCGCTCAAGGGCCTCGGCGGCATCGTCAACCTCCCGGGCGCCCCCGGCGCTCCCGGCAACGGCTCACGCGAGCCCGCCACCGCGCCCGCCCCGCGCCGCGAGTCCCCGCCCTTCGACAAGGACTGACCAGCGCTGACCAGCGCTGACGAGCAGTGACCAGCACTGACGAGGACCGCCCCGGCCCGGAAGCCCGCCGCAGCCCCCTATGACATGATCGCCGCGCACCCCTCGACCTCGACGGCGGGGAGGACGCGCGAAGATCATGGAGACGACGCATGACTCTGCCGGAAGCCCTCGCCGTGTTCGCGGCCGGAATCGGCGCGGGCACCATCAACACCATCGTCGGCTCGGGGACGCTGATCACCTTCCCCGTCCTGCTCGCCGTCGGACTGCCGCCCGTCACGGCCAACGTGTCCAACTCACTGGGCCTGGTGCCCGGTTCGATCACCGGCGCCATCGGCTACCGCGGTGAACTCCAGGGCCAGCGACCGCGCCTGCTGCGGCTCGGGGCCGTCGCCCTCGTCGGCGGACTCATCGGCGCCGTCCTGCTCGTGACCCTGCCGTCCACGGCGTTCAAGGCGATCGTCCCCGTCCTCATCGCCATCGCGCTCGTCCTGGTCGTGCTGCAACCCCGCCTGGCCCGCGCCGTCCAGGCCCGCCGCGACCGTACCGGCACCCAGGCCCCCGCCCACGGCGGCACCGCCCTCGTCGTCGGCATGCTGCTCGCCAGCATGTACGGCGGCTACTTCGGCGCCGCCCAGGGCGTGCTGTACCTCTCCCTGATGGGCCTGGTGCTCAACGAGTCCCTGCAACGCGTCAACGGCATGAAGAACGTCCTCGCCGCCGTCGTCAACGGCGTCGCGGCCCTCTTCTTCATCATCGTCGCCCACATGAACTGGACCGCCGTCGGCCTCATCGCGGGCGGCGCCGTCATCGGCGGCCTGATCGGCGCCCGCGTCGGCCGCCGCCTCCCGCCCGCCGCCCTGCGCGGACTCATCGTCGTCGTCGGCACCGCCGCGATCGTCCAACTCCTGCTGAAATAGGGCCCCTCCCCGAAGGGAAGGGCCCCGCACCGTCGGGACCTCACAGCCCCAGGACCTCGATTCCCCGCACGCGAAGGCGCGCTCAGGCCGACGCCGGAACGGGCAGCCACTCCGGCAGCCCGAACCCGTCCCGCACCCCCAGCGCCAACAGCAGCGTGTCCGCCGGCGTCGGCTCGAACGGCCGGACCAGCAGCCGCATCCCCGCCTGCTCGGGAGTACGGTCCGCCTTGCGCTGATTGTCCTCGCCGCACGCGGCCACCGTGTTCAGCCAGGTGTCACCGCCCCCGCGCGACTTCGGCTGCACGTGGTCGACCGTGGTGGCCCTGCGCCCGCAGTACGCGCACCGGTGCCGGTCACGTACCAGCACACCGCGCCGCGACCACGGGGCCCGTTGTCGGAACGGCACCCGCACGTACCGGCAGAGCCTGATCACCTGCGGCACCGGAACCTCCACCGCGGCGGCACGGATGCGCAGCCCGGGATGCGCCTGCTCCACGACGGCCTTGTCCTGCATCACCAGCACGACAGCACGCCGCAGCGACACCGTCGACAGCGGCTCGAAGCTCGCATTCAGCACCAGCGTCTCACGCATCCCGCCCACCTCCCGGGCCCTGCCCCGCCCCCATGGCGAAGTGGATCCACTGTGACCCCGGGACACGGCCGCCGACAACGCAATTTCACGGCCGCAACCGGAAGATCGGCAGGTGGAAAGGTCCTGTTCATCCCGGATTCCGCGCCGGGGCACGTCCCCGCGTCCCTCCGGGCTCGGCCGGGGGCTCGTCCCGGGGGAAAGGT
Organism: Streptomyces sp. NPDC024632; assembly: GCF_055559175.1. Lineage (NCBI taxonomy): Bacteria > Bacillati > Actinomycetota > Actinomycetes > Kitasatosporales > Streptomycetaceae > Streptomyces > Streptomyces sp. NPDC024632. Next base: position 4,559 of record NZ_JBVHLD010000001.1, on the reverse strand, counting down.
CTGCGCTCCGGGTGCCGTCCCCCGTGTCGAACGGGCACCCGGAGCGCGTCCGTCGGCGTGGACGCCCGGCCCGCAGACCGAACTCCGGCAGACGGCGGACGCAGACGCCCGGCCGCCCCCGCCACCGCGGTGCCGACAGCCTGAGGACGGTGGTCACGTCGTCAGGCACGCACCACTGTGCGACGGGGAACGGCCGAGCGCAACGTAATATCCCGAGCGCTCAGCGCGACAGACCGACCGGCTCAGCCTCCGGCCCGCACCTCGTACTCACCGATCAACTGCGCCCTGCCCAGCGTGTGGAAGCGCAGATTGAACCCGACGAACGCGGGCGAGGCGTCCGCGTCCGGGCCCAGCTTCTCGGTGTCCACCGCGTAGACCGTGAACACATACCGGTGCGACCCGTCACCGGGCGGCGGCGCCGCGCCACCGAAATCCCGCGTCCCGTAGTCGTTCCGCGCGTGCGTCGCGCCCGCGGGCAGCCCCGGGAAAGCACTGGAACCCGCACCGCGCGGCAGCTCCGTCACCGACGCGGGGATGTCGAACAGCACCCAGTGCCAGAAACCGCTGCCGGTCGGCGCGTCCGGGTCGTAGCACGTGACGGCGAAGCTCTTCGTCCCGGCCGGGAACCCCTCCCACCGAAGCTGCGGCGAGACATTGCCCGCCGCGTACACCTGATCGTCCTTGAGTACCCCGCCCGGTACCACGTCGTCGCTCACCACGGTGAACTCCGGCACCTGCGGGTGGAAGTCATGGGGGAGCGGCCGTCGCGCTTGCTCGGTCACCTCGACACCTCCTGATCGCACACGATTGATTCCGCCCCGAGCCTAGGGCCCCGGTCAGAACCAGTTCCGCTTGCCGCCCACCTCGGCGAGCCACTGGTGCAGATAGGCCGCCCAGTCCGTCTCCCCGAAGGAGCGCATGCTCATCGTGAAGGAGCGGTACGTGTCACTGCCGCCGCCGAACAGCCCCGGCTTCTTGTCCATCTCCAGGACGACATCCATCTCCTCGCCGTCCGCGACGAACGTCAGCTCGACCTCCTTGAGCCCCCGGTACTGCTCCGGCGTACGGAACTCGATCTCCTGGTAGAACGGCAGCCGCTGCCGCGTGTTCCGCATCGTCCCCCTCTCCAGATCCGCGCTCTTGAAGGCGAACCCCAGCCGCCCGAACGCGTCGAGCAGCGCCTCCTGCGCGGGCAGCGGGTGGACGTTCACCGGGTCCAGATCCCCCTTGTCCACCGCGCGGGCGATCTGCAACTCCGTCGTCACCCCCACGTTCATCCCCGTGAGCTGCCGCCCCATGAACATCGTCACCGGCGTCTCCCACGGCACCTCCAACGAGAACGGCACATCGTGCACCGCCCCCGCCCGCACCATGAACTCGCCGGCGATCTGCCGCGTATGGAACTCGATGTTCTGCAAGGACTCCGTCTCATTGCCCTGCGCGTCCCTGCGCTCCACCTCGACGCGCGCCTGCAACCCGACCGTCAGCCCCTGTATCCGCTGCTCGACCGAACCGCCCTGCACCCGCACCGAACCCTCGACCACCCCGCCGGGCACCACATCGGCCTGGTGCAGCTCCGTCTCCACCGACGCCCCGCCGGCCCCGAGACTCGCCATCATCTTCCTGAACCCCATACGCACTCTCCCTGACCGCATCCACTGGCTCACGCTGTGCGAACTCTACGAACGCCGGGACGCCCCGTCCGGTTCCACTACGCTCCTGAACCGTGATCACGCCACCCGAACAGGTCCCGCTCGACCGGGCGTTCTTCGACCGGCCGGTCCTGGACATCGCCCCCGACCTGCTCGGCCGCACCCTGGTCCGCACCACCGACCAAGGACCGGTCACCCTGCGCCTCACCGAAGTCGAGGCGTACGACGGCCCCAACGACCCCGGCTCCCACGCCTACCGGGGCCGCACCGACCGCAACGCCGTGATGTTCGGCCCGCCCGGACACACCTACGTCTACTTCACCTACGGCATGTGGTTCTGCCTCAACCTGGTCTGCGGCCCCGAAGGCACCCCCAGCGGAGTCCTGCTGCGCGGCGGCGAGATCACCACCGGCGCCGACCTCGCCCGCGCCCACCGCCCCACCTCCCGCAAGGACAGCGACCTCGCCCAGGGCCCCGCCCGGCTCGCCACCGCACTGTCCGTCGACCGCTCGCTCAACGGAGCCGACGCCTGCGGCCCCGGCGGACCGCTGCGCGTCCTCACCGGGACCCCGCCCCCGCCCGCCCTCGTCCGCACCGGCCCGCGCACCGGCGTCGGCGGCGCGGGCGCCGACCACCCCTGGCGCTACTGGATCGACGGCGACCCCACCGTCAGCCCCTACCGCGCCCACGCCCCGCGCAAGCGTCGATAAACGACTGGCCGGAACCGCGTACCCTCGGACACGCTTCACGCACCGGGTACGCGAAGCCGTATCCGACCCCCAGCACCCACAAGAGGGAGACACGAGACCCGTGACGGACATCGTCGACGAGCTGCGGTGGCGAGGGCTGATCGCCGTTTCCACTGACGAGGACGCACTGCGCAAGGCGTTCGCGGACGGCCCTGTCACGGTCTATTGCGGCTTCGACCCGACCGCGCCCAGCCTGCACCTCGGCAACCTGGTCCAGATCCTGACCATCCGCCGCCTCCAGCTCGCCGGCCACCGCCCGCTCGGACTGGTCGGCGGCGCCACCGGTCTGATCGGCGACCCCAAGCCGTCGGCCGAGCGCACGCTGAACGCGCCCGAGGTCGTCGCGGAGTGGGTCGAGCGGGTACGCGCCCAGATCGAGCCCTACCTCTCCTTCGAGGGGCCCAACGCCGCGACCATGGTGAACAACCTGGACTGGACGTCGGGCCTGTCGGCCATCGAGTTCCTGCGCGACATCGGCAAGCACTTCCGGGTGAACAAGATGATCAGCAAGGAGGCCGTGGCCCGCCGCCTCAACTCCGACCAGGGCATCAGCTACACGGAGTTCAGCTACCAGATCCTCCAGGGCATGGACTTCCTGGAGCTGTACCGGCGGTACGGCTGCACGCTCCAGACCGGCGGCAGCGACCAGTGGGGCAACCTCACGGCGGGCATCGACCTCATCCACCGCGTCGAGGGCGCCTCGGTGCACGCGCTGGCCACCCCGCTGATCACCAAGGCGGACGGCACCAAGTTCGGCAAGACCGAGGGCGGCGCCATCTGGCTCGACGCGGAGATGACCACGCCGTACGCCTTCTACCAGTTCTGGCTGAACGCCGACGACCGTGACATCGCCACCTTCCTGCGCATCTTCAGCTTCGCCTCGCGGGCGGAGATCGAGGAGCTGGAGCGCTCGACCGAGGAACGCCCGCAGGCCCGCGCGGCCCAGCGCGCCCTCGCCGAGGAGCTGACGACGCTGGTGCACGGTGCCGACCAGTGCGCCGCCGTGATCGCCGCTTCCAAGGCACTTTTCGGCCAGGGCGAACTCGCCGACCTGGACGAGGCCACCCTGGCCGCCGCGCTCAGCGAACTCCCGAAGGCGCAGGTAAGCGAACTGGCCCCGGTGGCCGACCTGTTGGCCCTGATCGAGCTGGTCCCGAGCAAGTCCGCCGCCCGCCGCACCATCAAGGAGGGCGGCGCGTACCTCAACAACACCAAGGTGACCAGCGAGGACGCGGTTCCCGCCGACTCCGATCTGATCCACGGTCGTTGGCTGGTGCTGCGCCGGGGCAAGAAGAACCTCGGAGCGGTCGAACTCGCTTGACACGGCTGGAAATCTACGTTTGAGCGGCGGCCGAGCTTGACTCGGTCGCCGCTCGTGCGTAACGTAGTCCAAGCCGCCAAAACGGTGGGGATGGTTCACATCAGCCCCTACCGCACCGGGCGGCCACCCACTACCTACGTCTTCCCGATCATCGGGCCGTATTTTGGTGCGCCAAAATCCAATTCGATGGACTCGATTATGAGTCGCCCGGGAAATGGGCTAACGTAGTGGACACGCCGAAAGGCGGGAAACAAACCCCGATCCAATCAGGGGCCGGAAACGCACAGCGGATCTGGTAGGGTTGGAAACACGAAGGGAAAGCCCGGAGGGCCGGTGAAACGGTCTGAAGGAAGCTTCCGTTCCTTGAGAACTCAACAGCGTGCCAAAAGTCAACGCCAGATATGTTGATACCCCGTCTTCGCGGACCGATTGTGGTTCGTGGGGCGTGGTTCCTTTGAAGAACAAAAACACAGCGAGGACGCTGTGCGCGACGGGGATTATTCCTCCCGGTCGCGCCGCTCTTGCGTGTTGTTCCGGGATATCCCGGTGACATTCACGGAGAGTTTGATCCTGGCTCAGGACGAACGCTGGCGGCGTGCTTAACACATGCAAGTCGAACGATGAAGCCTTCGGGTGGATTAGTGGCGAACGGGTGAGTAACACGTGGGCAATCTGCCCTGCACTCTGGGACAAGCCCTGGAAACGGGGTCTAATACCGGATAATACCTACTGGGGCATCTTGGTGGGTTGAAAGCTCCGGCGGTGCAGGATGAGCCCGCGGCCTATCAGCTTGTTGGTGGGGTGATGGCCTACCAAGGCGACGACGGGTAGCCGGCC